>CATLCE010000007.1:0-72915 GCA_949888035.1 Lactobacillus johnsonii
AAACAAAAAACTAGCAATAGGAGCAGAAGGCTTCAGCAAGTAAAAAAAGGGTCTATAATGTACAAAACCATTCGAGCATGAGGCAGGAGTTTATAACTCTCCTGAGGTAGTTGAACATGCTGAAGGGTCAGCATGCGTACAGACCACCTGCCTACAAGCCGTCCTATTACTTACCACGCTTCATATTGTACTAACCTGAAAGCAAAAACGCAAGCGCAAATACCCCTCAAAACACATTTGTAATAATACTTTGGGCCTAAAAATAACGATCTAAATTTTCATAATTAGGCGCAAAGGCAGATATATCAGTAAAAAGCGAGGGTCTCCCCTCGCCTTAAAAATCTTAAATTCTTTTATTACAGATTTTAAAAATTTTACAAAATATTAACAAAATTTGCTCATTTAGTAACATTTCGAGTTCTTCATTTACGCATTCTTAATCTGACTTTGAGAACTTTTATTAATTCTATGATCTGCAACAATAACTCAATACTAATCTTGCTTGTCCTCAGCATCGTTAAACACATCAGTAACCACACGTTCAACATATTGAGCAGACTGAGGAGTCTTATACATATCCACTTCTTCCTTTTCGAAGATATTTGCCCCGCTAATCACATCCATCGCCTTACGTACTGCTTGTTCATCCAAATTTTCTAATGGATTAGCCACAGACAAGTTAGTCTTTTTGTTTTTACTATTTAAAAATGTTAACTTCAAAGTTTTAGTAGTTTCTGCCATGATGATTCTCCTTAAATTTGCTTTAGTTCTTTATTTTCATTAAGTGGATAATTAATTTGCGCTATCGCTCACAAGCGCCACGCCATGCTTTTGAATTAAGACTGCTGCGCCCAACTTATCACCTTGAAGGCCAGAGATTGCATCCCCCACCTTACTAATTCCTTCCGCAGTCGCATCTTTTCTTACATTTTTCAAAATACGCTTCTTAAATCCGTCGGTGTATTTTTCATTGTTGAAAGTGTATTGCACTGATTGTTCAATTAGTTCCATGTTGTTTTTCCGTCCTTCATTTTTGGGAATATAGATGAATTTTCATAAGAATCACGCGCGAGATATCTTACACCACTAATAACGTCTGAAGGCTGTAATCTGTAACCAAGAATTTTACTTTTCTAAAATTAGTTGAATTTCGAATCTGTTATAATAAGGAAAAAACAAAAAAGGAGGCCATTATAATGAAACGGGCCACCATCATCATTGCTAGTATTTTGGTAATTTTGGGAGCTGGCGGATTATTCTACACCAAGCAATTTTCACAGAATTCAGAATCCACTCCTCAAAAAGCCACATATAATAGTAAAAATAAGAAAAAAACTGTTAAATCTACTTCTAGTTCTCAAAGCTCGGAATCTAGTTCAAGCAAGAGTCTAGACACAAGTTCTGCTGAATCAGGGTCAACCTCAAGTGAGGAACATTCTTCTGCTTCTCAATCCAGCTCAAATACTGCTAGCCCTGCTTCTTCCAGCTCTAGTTCAGAAGAAAAGACGCAATCTTCTAAGCAATCAACCGGTAACGCTGGCAAAGTTAAGAACGGCGCGGGCGCCATGGGCGACCACAAGGTTAAAGGCGAAGAAGTCACCCAGCCAACCATTGACGCAATCAAGAAGCGCATGGATTCTTTAGGCTACAATTCCAGCGCCTGGAGTCCACAAGACGTGATCAACATGTACCGCAAGGCTGCCGATAATGGTCACGATTCTGTTGATTCAATCACTAAGGAAGACATCGAATCCTATCTGAAGAAGTAGACAACAGTTGCTTTTATCTGTTAAACTAGGTAGAATTACAGTTGGCTTTTTAGTATTTTTTATTTTACTTAAAGGAGTGCGGCACTTTGACTGAAGAAGAAAAAAACACTAATACAAACGAAGAAGAAAACGATGAATTAAAGGTTGTTATGCCTGAACCAAATCGTGTTGTTATGACCCCTGAAGTGTTCAAGGAACAACCTGATTACTTGAAGGTTTTCGCTAACTTCTACATTGCACAATTCGATCAACGCGACTTGGAAATCATGAACTTGTACGACACTGATCACAACGTTGTGGACATCAACCACTACTTGATGGTGAACATTCACTTCCCACGCAAGACTTTGATCAAGAATGTTTTGCAATATCATGATTACAACTTCAAGAACATCTTAGAAGAAATCAAGAAGGACGAAGACATCGATCCAGAAAGCATGACTACTTATGAATCATGGGCTGACTGGTACGAAGCTCGTCGTAAGAAGATTCCTGGTTCTTTATCATAATTGAAGACCATATTGAGACACCTGCATTTTGCGGGTGTTTTTTTGTACAAAAAATACGGTCATTACGACCGTATTTTTATAATTTATCCCAATGCGCTTGGCTAGTGATACATTGACGGTGTACCAAAATCAAAAGCGCAAAGTACCAAATGTTGGCAGCCCAATTGATTAGCAATATTTACTAATTAACGTCTAGTAATATTGTAGCATTTTTACATAAAAAATCTATTTTCTTCAAATCGTTCTTTCTTTGATACAATATTATTGAAACAGAAAAATTAATATAGCGGTGGAAATTTTCCTCTAGGAGATGATGCCAATGAAAATCTAAATTCTTGGTAAGAATCTTAAAGAAAGGAGTTTCCAAAACTTAATGGATCATTTCATATGGTTCATGATTAGTTTGATGAGTATGCTCATGAGTGTGCTTTGGACATTGAATGTAATAATTAAAGAAGTAACTAAGCTTCTAAATTCTACACAAGAAATGTTGAAGTCCTTGAAGCAACTTATCAAAGAATTTCACTTTTAGTGAAATTAAAAAAACCGCTATAACGTTTTTGGACAAACTGTAGCGGTTCTTTTACCATTACTAATCCACCGTTAAACAAACGGCTCTGTTTCTAAAGAAGTGCTATTGCCGTAGCACTTCTTTTTTATTTCAGACATATTTTACCACAAAAAAGTCAAACAACCGAACAAATCTACTCCTATACAGTGCAGAAATAGCCTCTTCCTACTTTCCATCCCTCAACCTATTTTCCTTGTCCCTCTCACCTAGCAACTTTTCTTCAAATTTGTCAAGCAATAAATCCTATGAGAACATAGTAAAAAAATCCTCATTTAGGGGTTGAAACATTAGGTTAAATAGACGAAAATAGATATGTTTTAGAAATTGGAATGTCTCTCAGGCATTCCTTTTTTACAAACGGGACTAATATTTTCGTTCGAGGAAGTACTAATATGACACAGAATACACAAAAAAAGATGTCCGCCGCCGGACTATTAATCGCGGTCGGCATCGTTTATGGTGATATTGGGACGAGTCCTTTATACGTTATGAAATCCATCGTTGCCGGAAACGGCGGCATTGGTAATGTGAACCGTGATTTTATCGTCGGTTCAATTTCATTAGTATTGTGGACTGTCACTTTATTGACTACTCTTCAAACTGTGATTATCGCTTTGAAAGCGACTAACCACGGTGAAGGTGGGATCTTTGCTTTATATGCATTGATCAGAAAGCGTGCTAAATGGTTAGTTCTACCAGCTCTGATTGGGGGAGCGGCCATTTTAGCCGATGGTACATTAACGCCAGCCGTTACTGTTACTACTGCTATTGAAGGGCTGAAGGGGATGGAATTTGGTAAAGGTAACATCCCCGTAAACACGCAATCGATGGTTATTACGATTACAATCATCATTTTGCTGTTCCTCTTCTTAATTCAGCGCATGGGAACCAGCATTATTGGTAAAGCCTTTGGACCGATTATGTTCGTTTGGTTCACATTCCTTGGAATTGTCGGCTTTATGAATATGGCTGGAGACTGGTCAATTTTACAAGCTATCAACCCATACTACGCAATTAAGTTGTTGTTTAGTCCATATAATAAAGCTGGACTTTTCATTTTAGGATCGATCTTCCTGGCAACTACTGGTGCCGAAGCTCTTTATTCCGACGTAGGTCACGTTGGTAAGAGTAACATCATCGGTTCTTGGCCATATGTATTTGTTTGTTTATCACTCAACTACTTTGGGCAAGGAGTTTGGATTTTACAAAACCCTAACTACCACACTACTGGTGACTTCAATCCGTTCTTTGAAATTATCCCAAGCAATATTCGTTTAGCTGCCATTGTGCTTGCAACTATCGCAGCCGTTATTGCTTCTCAAGCTTTAATTACTGGTTCATTCACCTTGGTGGCTGAAGCTAGTGGACTTAAGTTCTTACCTAGAATGAACATCCTTTATCCATCAACCGAAAAAGGACAAATTTATATTCCATCTGTGAACAAAATGCTTTGTGCAGCTACCATTGCACTTGTTTTGTTCTTCAGAACTTCGGCTCACATGGAAGCAGCCTATGGTTTGTCAATCACTATTTCAATGTTGATGACGACCATCATGCTTTATGAATGGTTGAGAATGCGTGGAAAAGGCGTCCAAAGATTAATTTGGGATTGGACATTCTTGATCTTCTTTGGTTTCTTGGATGTCATGTTCATGATCTCAAGTTTGAGTAAGTTTACTCACGGTGGTTACGTTTCATTAGTTATTGCTGGCTTTATCTTGGCAATTATGTATGTTTGGTATTACGGAAACAAGATCCGCGACAAGCGCGAATCACGTAACGCCTACGTACGACTTGATGAATACACCAGCATGTTGACGAACTTGAGTCATGATGAAGATTACCCAACTTATGCAACTAACTTGGTTTACATGGCTAAGGTTAAGTACAACAAGTTTATCAAGCGTGAAATCTTGTATTCAATTTTGGATAAACGACCAAAACGTGCTAAGGCATACTGGTTTGTAACTGTTAACGTCACTAACGAACCGTTCACTGCTGAATATGCGGTTAACACTTATGGAACTAAAAACGTAATTAACGTTCAGCTATATCTTGGATTCAAGAAGCAAACTAGCGTAAATGTTTACATTCGTCAGATCGTCCATGATTTGATCGCTGACGGCACTATTGAGCCACAGCCACAGGAATACACAACCACTCCTGGACGTGATGTAGGTGACTTCTCATTCGTTATCGTGAACGATGTTATCAGTCCACAAACTCAATTAACCGGTTGGGAAAAATGGATGGTCGAAGCTCGTGTTTGGCTTCAAAACTTATCCTCCAACCCAGCTAGCTGGTTTGGCCTGGAATATGCGGATACCGTGGTTGAACGTGTCCCATTGATCTTAGGTCAACCACATCCTTCATACATTAAACGAATTGCCCCAAAGGACTTTTCAAATATGAAGAAAAATAACGACTAATCAAAAATCCCATCAAACTAAAATTAGTTTGGTGGGATTTTGTTATAATCACATTAATTATTGAACTTCACGATCAGCGAAAAAATAACTGCTTTAGCTGTGGTATAGCTGGCAGTTATTTTTATCAATAAATATTATAATTGTCACTGCTTTTGCAGTTCTACTAAAGAAGTCATTGCCCAAATGGCTTCTTTTTTCATATTCAATTATACCAACAAAATTTACTTTTGACTAACAATCAAACAAAAATCCCTCCAAACTTTCCAAATTCGGAGAGATTTTTTATTTTTATCCAAAATTACCAGATCACAACACGTTTATCAGGATCAAGCCACATACCATCTTCTGGCTTCACATCAAATGCCTTGTAGAATTCCTCTTGGCATTGTGATTGAACATTGGCTCTTTCTGGACCCGGTGCGTGCACATCAATCGAAACTTGTGTCTTGATACTTTCTGGCAATTGCTTAGTTGCCCAAACACGAGCAAAGTTTTCAAAGACTTCCTTCATATTGCCGTTCTCGCCCTTATTAGCTTCAACTGCAGCAGTTAAGCCACCTTGGTCCGCAATATTTTCAGAAACAATTTGCTTACCATTTAAAACAACTGGACCATACTTGATACCATCGAAAAGCTTAACTTCAGCTTGAGTCCGCTTTTCAAATTCAGCAAAGTCTTCCTCAGTCCACCAATTCTTCAAGTTACCAAATTCATCAAACTTGGCACCATTATTATCAAAGGCGTGAGAAATTTCGTGCGCGATAACTACCCCGATACCACCATAATTCAAGCTACGTGATTGATGTAAGTCGTAGAATGGCTTTTGCAAAATTGCAGCTGGGAAAGTAATATCGTTTCTTTGAGGATCGTAGCAAGCATTTACCAAGTTTCCTGGCATAAGCCATACGCTGCGGTCAACTGGCTTGTAAAGCTTGTCTAAGTTGTATTGAACAAGAACGCGACCAGCTTCAGCTTCATTTGAGTAAAGACTACCTTCAGGATCAACTTGCAAAAGATCATATACTTCTTCAATCTTTTCTGGGTAACCAATCTTCAAGATCAAAGCACGAAGCTTAACAATTGCCTTCTTCTTAGTATCTTCTGAAAGCCAGTCATTTTCACTGATCCGCTTTTCATAAACATCAATCATTCGATGAATCATGTCTTCAACGTCAGCCTTGGCTTCAGAACCAAAGTAAGTTTGACCGTAGTAAACACCTACTACTTCACTGAACAAGCCGTTAGCGATGTAGTAAGCTTGTTTAACACCCTTTGAGAGTTCTGGTTGACCCGATAAAGCTTGAGAAAATGGGAAGGCAGCTTCACGGAAATCTTGTGATAAAAGACTTGCAGCTCCATTAATAAACTTAGCAAGCATCCAACCCTTAATTTCTTCAAAAGTATCTTCGTTAACAAGTTCTTCAAAGTGATCTAAGAAGCGTGGTTCAATGACAATAATTCTCTCAGGTTTCTTGTCAAAGAGTTCACCTAAAAGATGATCAAAGTCAAATGAGGTCATCTTTTCTTCAAAGTCTTCCATTGACATTGGGTTGTACATTGCAGGGTAATCTGCACGCTCTTCTGAAGACTTAGCCACTTTTGAAAGACGCTCATCAAACTTCAAAGCATTTTGAGCATACTTTTCAGCGTCTTCTTCACTAATTCCAGCCATAGTCAGAAGCTCCACAGTTTGCTTCTTATAAATGTCAAGCAACTTCTTAGCGTCAGGACTCTTGTAAGTGGTCGTATCTGGCAAGATCAAGTTAGGACGATCGAATTGAAGCACATTAATCTTAGTGTTCTTCATATCGGCATCAACATCAAGTGAGAATGGAACAGCGAAGTTTCTAAATAATTCACCACTCTGTTCATTAAGATCAGCTAAGCTATTAAGGCTAGTCAAAGTCTTCAAGTCAGCCTGAATTGGCTTAGCGCCATCCGCATTTCTCTTATCAAAATCACGAGCAAGCTTGTAAAGTTCCACAGCCTTTTTAAGATTTGGCACATCAGGAATCTCTTTTTTACCATTAGCAAAATCAGCAAAATCGCTCATCAATTCCTTTTCAATGTTCAAATCGATTCCATCAAAACTACTGATTCGAGAACGATCAGATGGAATTTCAGTGTTTTCGAGCCATTTAGAGTTAACAGCTAAATATAAATTATCTTGTGGACGGGCATTCAGATCAGCTTTGGTAATGTCGCCAGCCCCGCCGCGAACCATTATTTTATTATTCATGCAGGAAAATCCTCCTTAATATTAAAATCAAAATTATCATAGTTTAATAATATCATTTTTATTTCAAAAATACTTCCTCTACTTATAAATTGTTAGTTTCTTATGCAATTTTGCATAAAGTGGCACCATTAAAGCAATCATTAAGGCAATCACAATCGCCGCTACCCAGAAAAATGGAATATAACCTGCACGATCAATCACTAAACCACCAAACAGTGGACCAAAGGCGCGCCCTACGCCACTAGCAACCATAATTGATCCTTGGTATTTTCCTTTGCTGGATTTAGGTGACAAATCGTTTACATAAGCGGGAATAGCTGGAAACGCAGTTGATTCACCCAAAGTTAAGATAACCATCGACAAGGCAAAGTGAGCAAAGTCTTTAGCGAAAACCAATGTGATGAATGAGATTGAAAACATGCAAATTCCAAAAATAATTTGATGGAAAATATTTTTGAAAATTTTAGGGAAACGTGCCAAGATTCCTTGCATGACCACAATAATTCCAGCATTAAGTGTCCATAATAAACTGTACAGATGGAATGGAATTCCCAGTGAAACCATATAAACTGACAAGTTAGATTCCCAGTTCATGTACATTAACCAAGTCACTGCCAAAGTAGTGAAAAAGGCCATGGACATAATAAAATTGCGTTTTGGCATTGGTTCAGCCTTTTGACTAGCACCACTTTGGCCTTTTTTAACTCGCTCTTGATGAAAGGCGATGATTGGTTTGTAGTTGAAGATTGCATTAACTAAAGCCACTACAAATAATGACGCCGCTATAATGAACAAGACCGTTACCGAATAGTCATAGAGATATCCTACAATCAAAGTTCCCGTTACTACCCCTAGATTTTGTGAAAAGTACAAAATATTAAAAACATATCGTCCGGGATATTTCTTTAAACTAGTCGCAATTGAATTAATTAAGGTACCATTCCATCCCCCTAAAAATCCAGTTAATGTTAGCCATATCCAATATTCCGGCCAACCATGAAAAGCAGCCATCAAAAATAGCACCACTGCATCCAATCCTAATCCCCACAAAACAAGAGGATAAGGATTTAATTTATCATAAAGCCGTCCTGCAATAATTGACCCCAAGATATTCGCCGCACAATTGAAAAATAGTACGACACCAATCATCGAAAGACTAACATGCAATTGCTTATTTAAATAAACAGACGTCAACGGCCAAATAAAACTAGCTCCAATCCACGTAACTAATTCTCCTAAAATTAGCCAGTGCAATTTAACTTCTGTATCTGAATTAAAATTCCCCCGCTCAGTTTTCATTCAAATTCTCCTTTCGTTAATTGCCTAAGTGTAACAAAAAATAGTGACTCAAGTGAAGAGTCACCATTTTTCCTTATTCTAACTTCTTATCAAATTTTTCTTTATTTTCCAATGTTTTAGTACCAGTGATATTCTTAAACTTAGTAATATCTTGAACTGTTTCTAGACAACCCAAGTAATTATCTTGGGCATCCCGCACAGCAAAGAAAGATAGATAAATAATTCGACCTCTTACATTTACCCAAAAGTCTTCACTATCTGAATATCCTTTGTGAAAATCATCTAAAATTTTTAACACTTTATCAATACTTTTCGGTGGGTGACAACGAATAACCGGGCGTCCAATTACTGATCTTGTTCGTGGAAATACTCTATCGGAATTAGAAAACCATTTTACTCGATCATGTGCGTCCACAAATGTTAGATCAATTGGCAACACATTGAAAATCGCCGGAATCTCTTTCAAACTAAGTGATCCCACTTCCAATTTAACCACAATATCTTTCATATTCGGTACAATTAAACTTGGTCCAGTGTTCGAATCACCAATTGGATAACTTTCATCACCCTTTAAAATATCCGATGACTTAATATTTGTATCAATATGCGATAGTTGACTAACATATTTATGAAAAGCCTGGACTATCTGTTTACTCAGATCTGATTTTTGATCCAAATATAGCTGATTTTCTTCAATTTCTTCCTTAGTTGGATCCCATCTTGGAGGAGTATCAATTAAACAATATCCGACTTCAATTTCATCTTGCTTAACAATGTGCCAATCCTTAGTAGAAACAACATCTTCCAAAAGCGGCATACAAACAGCCTCTTCTTGAAAAACGAGTCTTAATACCTGATAAGCCATTTTCTCTACTAAAGCTTCTATAAAATATTTATCCGGCATTGGATCTTGACGAATTACAGATGCGACCTTTTTAACTAAATCTCGAACATCATCATCCATTTGCCACAATTTTGAAGTCTGCTCTTCACTAGCGAGACCATTTTTAACAAGAAGCGGATAAATTGAAATTTCTTTACGTGAATAATGATTTTTCAAATCATGTAAACGATCAACACCATTTTGAAGTTTAGCTAAAGCTGCACTATCTTTACCATCTTGTTGCCAAATTTTTAATTGAGGTAAAATTTCATTTTGAATCAAATTAGTGATTTGATCATTTTCTTGTCTAAAAGTATAGAGTGGATGGCCAGGAACCATACAGGCCGCTGCTTGATAACGCTTTGCTTTTTCTAAAAAAGAGGAGCCTTTAGAATAGTCGCCACCATCAATCAGAAATTGCAAAGTCTCTAGCAGATTTTTCTCTCTTTTTATACCTATATCCTTTGAATTCACCATTGTCCGATCGTACCCTCTCTTCTACTGAAAGCTATTAATAACTAGTATAACTCATTATTCGCTCAGTATGAAAATAGTATTAACTTTTAATATTGCTGTTCTCCTCGAAATAATATCATTAGCCCTCAATAAAAGTAAAGGCGAAAAAAGCTATATTTTTCGCTTTTCCGTCTTTTTTGCACGGATTTCTGTCACATCCTCAGCTACTTCAAGACAACCCAAGTATTTTCCTTCTTCATCCCTTACTGCATAATATCGCAAATAAAGATAGCGACCCATCTTTCGGGGTTCAAACCAAAATTCGTATTTATCTTTCTTTCCAGTATGAAATTCATCAAAAATACGGTGAATAATTGGGCGACTTTTTGCTGGGTGACAGGAAAAAACTGAATTTCCTAATACATTTTTTGAATGGGGATAAATAGATGCACCCCCTCCAAAATATGCCACCCTATCGTTTTTATCGATAAAAGTTAAAGCAAATGGCAAAATATCTAAAATTGCTTCTAATTGCTTCAAGTCTAAGCTTCCTTCTTTAAAATTAATTACCAAAGAAGTTAATTTATCAATCGAAATCGCGCCTGAAGTAGTTTCCGGCATTTTAGGTTTCCAATTCATCGGTGCAGCAATCAAAGTATAGCCGATTTGTTTTTCCTCAAGTTTCACGTTATACCAATCCTGAGAAGTGGCAACCTCATCAAGCATTGGAATCATAATCTCTTCTTCTTTAAAGATCATCTCTAACACTTCATGACTCACCTTTTTAATTGCATCTGATAAAGACCGCTTTTCTGGATGAGCTTGATTTGCTAGATGTTGTGTATTTTTAATTAAGTTGCGAATATCATCATCCACTCCCCACATCACTTCCGGCGGAGCTGTAATTCCATATTTATTCATTACTGGAAAAATAGAAGTTTCTTTTCGCCTATAATGTTTATCAATTGTCGCTAAATCTGAAAGTGCTTTTTGAATTTTGGTGATTACCTCAGGATTTGGATCCTCTTCCCATTTTTCTAAATTAGGTAAGAGATAGTCATTAATCAACGATTTAATTACGATATTTTCTAGTTTTAACGTATTGACTGGATGGCCCGGTTTTTCAAAATCGAGATTTAGTTCATTTTGCTTAATATTTCCCTTAAACACTTCCGCATGAACATTACACAAATATTGAATTTGACTAGGATCTAGCCCACCAGCAATTAATTCACGCTCAGCTTCTGTAATTTCAGAGACATCTACTTGATCAAAACGATCTTGAAACATCTTTTTAGCTGTATCAAAATCACCGCCATCATGAATGTAATGCAAAATTTCTAAAATTGCTTTTTGTCTATCTTCCTTCATCAAATTTATATCCCTTCTCCTCAAGCTTCTTCTTAATATCCTCAATATCAAAACCCATAGCTTTAGATCCTAATTCCAAATTCATCACCCGTCCAACTGTATTCAGCATCCCTGGGATTTTGATTCTAGTAAATCCAATATCATACATATCTTGGACAAAGTCAGGATACTCTTGAGCAAAAGTTTTAATTGAAGTATGGAAATCTAAAAGTTTTTCGTCAGAATAGGACTTCTCAGAGTTAATTTTTCCAACTCCTAATGCTTTTTTAGCTGCATCACTCATCCGATCTGTTGACCAAACTGGATACCAAACTAATTTGACATCTACACTTTTAATACCTGGAGTTTTTAAAACAGCTTTTCTAATTTCTTGATCTAAATACTCATTTAAAGGACATCCCATAGTGGTGAGCGTCATTGTCACTGTACAATGGCTATCTTCAATATCCACTCCATAAATTAACCCCAAATTAACAATATCCACAAACAATTCCGGATCTTCTACATCTTGCAAATTACGAATAATTTGATCTGCGATTTTTACTTTATCTTGCATCTTTACCTAAAAAAATAAAGGGAAAACAAGCTTGTCTCCCCTTACTTTCCTTTCAATTATCTTTCCAATTTATCCCAAATAATGACTTTATCAGCTTTAAGCGACTTTTGAACATCGATAATTCGCTGATTGCTGGAACCTCTAAACTGCAACGTTAAATCTTTCTTACTTTCCAAAAATCGACCATCTACTAAAATATCAATCTTTGAAAGCATTTCTTTTTTGTCAGGAGTTTCTTGCATTAATTCATCCCAAGTATAACCTGACCAAGACCAAATGTCTTTTTTATTTCCAAATTCCTTACGAACTCGATTAATTAACTTTAAACAAACCCAGGTATTAAGAAATGGTTCTCCGCCAAGGAGCGTCAAGCCTTGTACATAACTTTGTGAAAGATCATCGATAATCTTATCTTCAAGCTCTTGTGTATAAACTTGACCATAATTAAAGTTTTGAGCTGCTAAGTTATAGCACCCAGGACAATCAAACAAACATCCTGATACATAAAGACTACAGCGAACTCCTTCACCATCTACAAAATTGAAAGGCTTATAGTCAGCTATTTTATGCAAACTATAATCTTCTGTCTTCCATTCGCCCGGTTTAGGATTTTTTGGTATTTTTTGAGTCAATCTTTTTTTAGGTTTAATATCCTTTTTAGGCTTATATTGATTTGAATTAACAAAAACCGTATCTCCACCCACATTAATTTTTATCAAATTATTGCGAGTATCAGGTCCTTCTTGATTATTCTGATCTTTTTCTGGCATTAGTATTGCTCATTTCTTCTAGTTTCGTCATTTGCCATTTGAGTTTCTAACCCTTGATTCATGTGTTTTACACGATGAGCGATTTCCTCATGACGACCATGAACCATTGGACGCTTCAAAGGATTTCCTAAATAACCACAAGTTCTTTTAACACAATCACAAGTCTTAGGATCATGATTTCCACATTCGGGACATTGAAAACCTTTTGCAGTAGCTTTAAACTCCCCAGCAAAACCACACTTATAACATTTATCAATTGGAGTGTTAGTTCCCAAATATCCCACCTTGTCATATGCCCAGTCCCAAACAGCTTCTAAAGCTGCCGGATTTTGCTTAAGGTTAGGATATTCACAATAATGAATAAAACCACCCGCTGCATATTTTGGATAATCCATTTCAAAACTTAATTTTTCAAATGGAGTTGGATGCTTACGCACATCGTAGTGGAAAGAGTTTGTATAGTAATCCTTATCAGTAATATCTTTAATCTTGCCAAACTTATTTGTATCTAAACGGCAAAAACGGTCTGTTAAGCTTTCACTTGGAGTGGAATAGAGACTGTAATGATAATAGTTTGGATCTTCTTTTTCCCATTTAGCACATAATCCATGCATCTTTTTGACAATTTCGACAGTAAAGTCATGGGCGTCCTTATTCTTTTCCCAATCAGGTCCATAAAATACAGTTCCTACTTCATAAAGACCGATGTACCCTAAAGAAATAGTTGCACGACCATTCTTAAATAGGTCGTTTACATTTCCATCTTCACTCAATCTCTTGCCGAAAGCACCAAATTGATAAAGAATTGGCGCATTTACTGGAACAGCCTCAGTTACGCGATGAGCTTTAAATTTTAATGCTTCATGGGCTGTTCTCATCCGTACATTAAAGATTTTCCAGAATAAGTCCATATCACCATGTGATTCAATGGCAATGCGTGGCAAGTTAACCGTCACTACTCCGAGGTTCATGCGCCCAGAGTTAACTTCTTTGCCATTTTCATCTTTCCATCCTTGCAAAAAGGACCGGCAACCCATTGGACACTTAAATGATCCAGTAATTTCTTTGATCTTGTCATACATCAATACATCGGGATACATTCTCTTAGTTGAACATTCAATGGCTAGCTTTTTAACATCATAGTTAGGATCACCTGGATGTAAGTTAAGGCCTTTTTTGATAGTAAAAAGCAATTTAGGGAAAATCGCAGTTCGATGTTCCTTGCCCAAGCCAGCAATTCGAATACGTAGAATATCTTTTTGGATTTCTTTTTCAATCCAAGAAGTTCCTAAGCCAAATCCCAAACTAGTAAACGGAGTTTGACCTTGGCTAGAAAACATCGTGTTGATCTCATATTCTAGGCTTTGCATTGCATCATAAATATCTTTCTTAGTGCGTTTTTTAGCAAATGCTTCCGCCTTATCCTTATCATCAATTAATTCATAGGCAGCTTTTAAGTGCTTCTTATAATTCTTTTGAGCAAATGGGGCTAAAACTTGATCCGCTCTATCAAAAGAACATCCTCCATACTGACTAGATGCGACATTAGTGATGATTTGCGCAACTTGACTAGTAGCTACCCCAATTGAATTTGGACTTTCCATAAAGGCATTTCCAATCTTAAAACCATTGGTAAGCATTTCTTTAAAATCAATCAAGCAACAGTTTGACATAGGTGAAAGAGGGGTGTAATCAAGGTCGTGCCAATGAATATCACCACGTAAGTGAGCCTTAGCAATATGTTCAGGCATCATAGTTAAACCGACGGTCTTTCCTACCACACCAGCAGTTAAATCCCGCTGGGTACTAAAGACATCACTATCTTTATTAGCATTTTCGTTGACGATAGTAGGATCTTTATGAACTAATCTTTCTAGTCGATTCTTAGTATCGGTTTGCTTTTCCCATTCTTCTTGATCTTTTTGGCGGTATGTCACATATTTCTTAGCTTCATCTAAGTAACCCAAAGAATTTAAGCTATCGTGAAAAGCTTGAGCTACTTCTTCCGCTTTTACATTTTGTGAAGACAAACGAGAAATAATTTCTGCCAAGATAGGTACTTTGACATCATCAAGATCTAAATTGTGAAGTACCATTTCCAATTTAAAAATTTCAAAAGGATATTTAGCACCATCCCGTTTGATGAAGGTTTTTGGCATTGTTAAATCTTCCAAGCGTGCGTTAATTTCTTGTTTCAGCATTTTGTTCACTACTCCTTATGACATAGCTAAATCATATCATAACTACAAGATGTTGTATTCTATATAAACTTCGCTATCTATAAGTTGTATTAAGCAAAATCGCGACGTGAACCACCTTCAGCAAATAAAAATTATTTTTTTAAAAATTTGTACAAAAAAGTAGGATATTTTTTGAATACCCTACTTCAATTAGTTTATTAATTATTCTTCTTTTCGAAGTATTGTCCCTTATTAACTTCAAAATATTGCTTGTATCTTGAGTAGTAATTATGGAACATGTATTTCATTAAAAGCCAACGTTTAAAGTTGCGATCTTTATCATAAAAGACAGTTGTACCATAGCGACCTTCATGAATTAATTCTTCTGCTGTACGTTTTGCTTCATTATCAACAGCATATTCCTTAAAGATCTTATTTGGTACTCCAAGCCAAAGAACGTGCTTAGACTTTAATTTATTACCATATACGGTCTTCTTATCTTTCAAGTTATCTTCTACGTAGTCATCAATATACCACTTAGCTAAGTTGTAACCATTTAAAGTTACATAGAAACTTGAACGACCTTGGCGCAAGTTAATTTCAAAGAACTTGTACTCACCGTCACGTTCATCATACTTAATATCAAAGTTAGCCATACCAGTATAGTTCAATTTTTCAAGGAAAGTTTGAACTTGTTCGTATAACTTTTCATCATATTCTGGCAAGATGGTCATGTAGTTACCAATTGATTGAGGAGTTGGATCTTCAAGAAGTGGGTGACCTAAACACATCATCTTTACTTGATGATTCTTATCCACATATGCATTCAAAGTACGCATATTAGAGTCATCCCCTGGAATAAAGTCTTGCAAGATCAAGTCTTCTTTATATCCATGAGTGTAGATCTTATTTACGATATCAGCAAGTTCCGCTTCATCGTGAATTGTAAAGGTCTTTTTACGACCTTCAAATTGACAATTAAGCCAAGAAACAGGATCTTCTGGCTTTAATTCGACTGGATAATCAAATGGAATATCTAAGTGCTTCTTAGCCTTGTATTCATCCATAGTGATGATCTTAGTCTTTGGATATGGTAAGCCATACTTTTCTGCAGTTTCGTAAAAGCCTTCTTTTGAAATAAGGACTTCCAACAAATCATAGTCAATGTAGGGAACGATGAATACTTCACTCAATTCATCCTTATGCTTTGCCAATAATTCTGCATAACCATCACCACAAGCGATCAAAATTACAGGTTCCTTGTGATTCTTGTAAATTTCCATCTTCTTGTGCATTACATCCATGAAAGTTGGATCGGCACTAAAACCATGGTGAATTTCAACATCCACAATTTTTGAATAGCGAGTAGCAGCAAGTTGAACATCAGCTAGTGCCTTAACCTTAATTCCATAAGCTTCGTTAAATGAACGAGCCATTCCATACACATTAATATCACTGCCAAGCAAAATTGGCGTAAACTTCTTAGTCATTATTCTCAAAAAAACTCCCTAATTAAAGTAACTTACCTTGTGAGATCAAACTTGCAACTTCTGGTTGAACATGTTGGTATTTCTTAACAGTATTCTTGTAATCTACAAAGAATAATTTGTACCAAACAAGGAAGGTATAAATTGCCCAAATCTGACGACGATGTGAACCGTCACCCTTGTAGTTATCATCCAATAAAGCAATAATCTTCTTTTGATCGAAGATATCATTTACAAAATCAGCTTGGAAGAGTTCACGTACTTGCTTGTAGAAACGTGGTTCTTGAAGCCATTGTTTAATTGGAGTTGGGAAGCCTAATTTTGGACGCTTTGCCCATTCATCAGGCAATACCTTTTCTGAAGCCTTACGAAGAGCATACTTAGTATCATGGCGGTTAACCAAATACTTAGTAGGAATACTATTTGCAAGTTCTGCAATCTTCTTATCAAGGTAAGGAACTCTAAGTTCAAGTGAGTGAGCCATTGAGATCTTATCGGCTTTCTGTTCAATATCGTTAAGCATAAAGTGGTGCAAGTCAATGTATTGCATTTGCTTAACGTTATCAATATTTTTAACTTTCTTGAAGTCCTTTTGGTAGATGCCGTTAACAGTTAACTTGTTACGGTAACTTGGTTGCAAGATGTCGTTCGCATCTTTGGAAGTGAAGATAGTTGGGTAATCCATATCGTAGATAACTGATTGACCAACGTAGAATTCACTAGGTTCTGCCAAGTTAGTATACATGTGAACTTTTCCTGGGAAATTAGGCATCTTCTTAATCTTATGAGCAAGCTTAATCTTACTCTTCTTAGGAAGTTTCTTAAGTTCTGAAGTAAAGACCTTAATCACATCGTTATGAGTGTGCATCCCATAGTTAACATATCCTGCAAAAAGTTCATCGGCACCTTCACCAGAAAGAGCAACAGTAACATGCTTACGAGCTAATTTACATAAGTACCACAATGGAATAATTGACGGGTTTGCATCAGGTTCATCCATGTGATATTGCATTTCCGGAAAGTCATGCATGGCTTCATCAGCATCTACCTTATCACTGAAGAAATTCCAGCCATTAATGTCAGACAATGCCTTTGCCTTTGAAGCTTCATCATAAGTAGAATCATCAAATGAAATAGAGAAAACATCATCTGGATTAAGAAGTGAAGTCAAGAAACTTGAGTCCACACCTTCGGATAAGAATGCACCAACTGGCACATCAGCATTACGGTACAAATCAACTGTTTCTTTAAGATCTTCGTTGATCTTTTTTACAGTAGCTTCAAAGCTTAAATTATTTTCTTTGTATTCTGCATCCCAGTATTGGTGAGTCTTCATTTCCCCATCTTTATATTCAAACCAATGCCCAGCTGGGAAACGGTAAACTCCCTTGAAGAAAGTTTCATCAAGGTCATTATATTGGTTCATAAGATATGGCTTAACTGCTTCAACGTTTAATTCGCGCTTAAATTTTGGATATTCCAAAAAACTCTTAAGCTCTGAACCTACAAGCAAATGACCATTTTGATTGCTGTAGTACATTGGCTTAATACCAAAGAAGTCACGCGCACCATAAAGAGTTTTGTTATTATCGTCCCAAATAAGGAAGGCAAACATACCTCTTACACGCTTGAGCAAGCCATCCATACCCCATTCTTCATAACCGTGCAAAAGAACTTCAGTATCTGCCTTAGTAGTAAAAGTGTGGCCTGCATCAATTAATTCTTTTCTCAAAGGCTTAAAGTTGTAAATTTCACCATTAAAGATGATTGCACGTGTTTTATCTTCATTATAAATTGGTTGACTACCGCCACGAAGATCAATAATAGATAATCTTCTAAAGCCTAGTGCAACTTCGTTATTAGTGTAGTAACCGTCAGAACTTGGTCCACGGTGTTTGATAGTAGCCATCATTTTTCCAATAACGGCTTGCTTATCATTTATTTCTGGATCATAAAAAGCAACAATTCCGCACATATTTATCTTTCCCTTAAATTTACCTTTTTATATTTTATTATCAATCTCTTTTTAAATATTAATCGAACCTTTTTATTATAAGCTAAAGAAGACTAATAGCCAAATGCTCTAGTCTTTCTTTAAACTAAATAAAAAATATTCTTCTCTTGGAAGCGGCACCATAACCAAAGACTTGTAAACGATGGCGATTTAGATCGACATTTACTACATATCCAGCAAATTCATTATTATAATCCATCTTCCGATTCCAATTTTTATTATATTTTGTAGTTAAGGAATGGTTGGGTCCCATTAAAGCAGAACAGTTAAACAAAATATATTGAATACCATTGATGCGGTATTGATCTTCTCGATGGCGATGCCCACAGAAGTAAGCAATAATTCGAGCGTCTTTAATATTGGTGAAATCAAAATCATTAGACAATCTAAATTCTGGTGGAACGCGTGCACTTGAATGCATGCGGCCTTTTTCTTTTTGATTAAAAGCAACCAGTAATTCATGAAGAGAGCGGCCATTATATTTCAACGCATTGGATCCTTTACGGTTAATTGGGTTAGCATGGCTCATAAAGATAATCTTTTTGCCCGAGGACTTAGATAAGATCTCAATGATTTCCTCCATCTGATCTTCTCTAACCGCTAAAGTAATTTTAGTATCATATTTCTTTTGGCCTTTGCTGTCTAACTCATAAGGAAGATCAGACGTATTAACAGAGATAATTCTGACATCATCAAAATCATAATATCCTACCCCATGTTGACGTGAAATATAGTGAATCCGCGCTTGTTTATACATATCTGGCCACATGATATTTTCAAATTCATTTTCAGGAAAAGATGCTTTTAAATCATGGTGTTCATCGAACTTATCATTTTCATCATGATTTCCCTTAATCATCATGTAGGGAATTTTATCAGATTTAAATGCTTCTTTTAACTTATAAAGTTCACTTTCACTTACAAGTCCGGCATCGGAACCATCAATCCAATCCCCTAAGTGAGCCTTCAAATTAAGCAAGCCTGATTCATCTAAATATGAAAATTCGCGCACATGGGTTAACCCATTCCAGCCATAAAAATCAGAACTATTTTTATCCTTGAAGTGAGTATCAGTAATCACACTAATATTAACTGAATTTTCTCCTTCACGAATATGGCTTTTTACCTCGTCAGTAAACTGATCCAAGTAGCGTTCTACTTGATAACGACGACCGGTTTCGGTATTTTTAAAGGCACGGAAATGCCCTAAATCTTTATCAAACATTCTAACATATTCAGGTGCGAGTTTCTGCGTACTCTCAGGACTTAATGCTTGATGCAATACCCCTTTTTCGTCTTTATAAACTGTTAATACATAGGGCTTGCCCCCTGGAGTATCCTCTTTTTGATCAACATGATACTCACCAATCGTGGTAAAACTTTGCATGGGATCGATCATTTTACTATCACGGTGTAAAGATGATCGCTTTTTTGCTCCCATCATTTTGTCAACTAAGCCTCTAGTTTGTCTAAATATCTTCATATCATTCGCCTCAAAGACAAAGAAAAAGTCGGTCATATTACCGACTTGAAAAAACTATGCATTATGTTCTAAAGCGTAAGTCGCAAGTCCTAGTGATAAGACAGCATCTTTAGATAGTACTTCCTCTAAATCTTTTGCCGCAATGGATTGAACGGCACCAATAACCTTAAGACTGTAGATGATAACATGATAATCAATTTCAGGATTATAAATATCATCTTCATAAGGATTTTCATGATTATAAGTTAAATTGATTTCATCTTTATCAACATAGCCATCTACATGATTAGTCAAAATACGATCATGTAAGTCTACAAGTTTGTTTGAAAGTTTAATTAAAGTAAGCTTGTGATCACTTTCTGCTTCGTAATATTGTTCTTCAGTCATATTGAAGTAATCCTTAATTGGATTGTTAAGGACATTCAAGCCATCGATTACTTTATAAACTGCATCTGCATCAAAGTGTTGTTCGCCGCTTAAGATTTTATCTTGCGATAAAGCTAAATCATCGGCAAGCATCATGGTATCTAGTTTTTCCATAAAACCCTCCTCGAAATTCATCCTATATTATAACAAAAAATCGCTAAGGGACTACTCCTTAGCGATTAATTTTAAACAAGTTTCTTACGGATCCAACCTGAAATCCAGTCAATGATGACTACCATTACAATAATTCCAAGTAAGATAATGCCCACCCGATTCCAATCACGCGTGTTTAAAGCAAACATCAATGGCGTACCGATACCACCAGCACCTACCAAACCAAGAATTGATGCAGAACGAACCGAAACATCAAAACGGTAAAGCGTATTTGAAATTAAAGCTGGCATTAAGTTTGGCATCGTCGCAAACATAGCAATATTAAATTTAGAACCACCAACTGCAGTAATGGCTTCGTTGGCACCATCACCCAAGTTTTCAATTGCTTCTGAGAACAATTTAGCTAGCATCCCTACTGAGTGGAATCCTAAGGCCAAAACACCAGCTGCCGCACCAGGTCCAACTGCTTTAATAAACATTAACGCCAAAACAATTTCAGGGAATGATCTGATTGCTGTCAAAATGAAGTGGCCTGACCGACTCACAAACCATTTCTTGTGCTTAGTATTAGCTGCCCAAAAGGCAAATGGAATTGAAATAATTGCGGAAATAAATGTTCCTAAAAAGGCAATACAAAGGGTTTGCCATAATTGAGTAATTAAATCTTCGCCAGTTCCGTTATAAACATATTTCCATTCTGGATGGAAAAGACCAGAAAAGATTGATCCAATCAACTTGTAAAAGTTGGGACTAAGTTTCATTGGCATCCCTGTAAAGGACCAAATAATTAGCAAAGCGGTAATTATAAATGTTGCCCAGTAGCCAACGCGTTTTTTCATGTTAACGGGCTTGACTGGCAATTTCTTTACTGTGTTAGTATCCATTATTTCATAACCGCCTCTCTAAATTTAGATGAAATGTAGTCAATAATGAAGACTACTAAGAAGATGACAAGGATGATTAAGCCTGTTTGGGCATAGTTGAATCTTCCCAAACTAATTTGAAGAAGAACCCCAATACCACCAGCTCCTACATAACCTAAAACAGTTGATGCACGGACATTAATTTCAAATGCGTATAAAACATAAGAAATAAAGTAAGTAATAACTTGTGGCAACACTGCTTCACAAATAATTTGAAGCTTATTTGCCCCAACGGCCACCATAGCTTCGATAGGACCGGGATCAATAGTTTCAATTGCTTCATAGAAGAGCTTAACTACTACTCCAAAAGTAAATACTGTTAAAGCTAAAACACCGGCCAATGGTCCAATACCTACAATTGCAGCGAAAATCGCACCAAGTAAAAGATCAGGCACAGTTCTAATGATGTTCATAATGATCTTTAATACACCAACTACGATTTTATTTTTAACGATGTTTCTTGCAATTGCAAATGAATAAACAAAAGCGATGATTGAACCCAAAAATGTACCTAAGATCGCCATTTTAATGGTTTCAATTAATGGATTTAATACAGTGGAAAAGTAGTTCCAATCTGGATGGCACATTTCAACAAAAATATCACTAAATTGGCCAAAATTTTTAAACAAATCACTAATGTGAGTATCGGTATCTTGGACAGATAAGAAGAAGCCTGCAACTAACACCACAATCCAAACCAAATTCATGATTTGGAATTTTCTTTTTGGGAGTTGTAAATTCTTGTCAGAATTAGTCATTCTTCTTCTCCTTGTCTACATAAATATCCTTAAAGACGGATTCTGGAGTTTCGCTCATCTTGCCGTCATAAACAATCTCACCCTTACGTACCCCAATCACACGGTCACCGAATTCTCTGGCAAGTTCCACACTGTGCAAGTTAGCAATTACAGTCATGCCATATTCTTGATTTAACATCTTGAGATCCTTCATAACATGCTTTGAAGTACGTGGGTCAAGAGACGCAGTTGGCTCATCAGCTAAAATGATTTTAGGATCTTGAGTTAAAACACGCGCAATTGCAACACGCTGTTGTTGACCACCAGACAATTGATCCGCGCGAGTATAAACCTTATCAGCTAAATCTACACGTTGAAGTGCTTCATAGGCCTTTTGTTTATCTTCCTTTGAGAAAAGATTAAAAGTCGTCTTCCAAGTTGGATAATATGCAATTCGTCCCGCTAAAACATTTCTTAAAACACTAGAGCGTTTTACCAAATTAAAACTTTGGAAAATCATCCCAATTCCGCGACGGATTAATCTAAGTTCTTTTCCCTTTGCTTTGGTAATTGATTTACCATCAATGATAATATCCCCGCTAGTAATGTCTTGTAGACGATTAATTGAGCGCAAAAGTGTTGATTTACCAGCACCTGATAACCCTACGATTACTACAAATTCACCCTTGTTAACTTTAAGATTAATATCGTTAAGGCCTACGGTCCCATTATCATAAACCTTACGGACATCTCGTAATTCAATCATTGGCTTATCTGCCATTTTTTCATACCCCTTACTTTCCATCTTCTTCTTTTTCAATAATCTTGTCGTATTTACGTACAACGTCGAAGTCTGAATCCTTAACTGGTACATAACCTTGGTGGGTGTAAAGTGAAGAAATCATTGCTTTTCCTTCTTTAGATTCACCAATTTCAATAAACGCTTTAGCAAGTTTCTTCTTGAATTTTGGACTCATATCACTTCTAACGGCAATCGTGTCATTTGGTATTGGCTTAGTGAAGTAAATTGGTACAACTCTCTTCATGATGTCTGGCACATCGCCTTTAACCAAGTTACGTGCATCTTCAAATACAAATGCCGCATCAGTATCCCCATTTAAGACATCCAAAACAGCTTGATCGTGACCCGTAACAGTTACTAATTTACAATCTTTTAAAACATTCAAGCCCTTTTCTTGCAATTCGGCCACTGGATAAACATAACCAGCTGAAGAAGTTGGCGTTTGAACCGCAATCTTCTTACCCTTCAAGTCTTTCCAGCTCTTAATCTTAGAATTTTTACGTACTACAATTTCTGCACGATATGAATTAACCAAATTCTTAGTAGCTTCCCCACCTGGTTGCTTAACGCCAAATCTTAAAGCTTGCAAAAGGACATCGGCAGCTCCTTGCTTATGAGCTAAAACATATCCATCTGGTGGCAAGAAACCAACATCAACTTTTCTAGATTTCATGGCTTCTACCACAGTCGTATAGTCAATTGACATTGTCACATGAACCGGAATTCCTAGCTTCTTAGATAGCATTTTTTCCATTGGCTTAGCTCTAGCTTCGAGCTTATTCGCGGCCTGACTTGGAACAAAAGCCACAGTTAAAGTTTTGGGAGTAAAATCTTTTTTTTCGCTCTTTTGTTTATTAGAGCAAGCTGAAAGGACAACCGCCAAAACAATAGGAATTATGGTAAATAGTACCTTTTTTAGTTTTCTCATTCTATCCCCCTACGACAGAAAAATGGCAACAAAAAAGACTCAACATGACTCAAATAGTGTCATATCAAGCCTATCTTCAACTTTCTATTAAAAAACGAACAAAAATGCCGTCTTCAAAAAAAGGGACCACTGTGCCCACAGAAATGCAATTCACTCCAATTGTATTTCTTTTGATGTGCACAACTAATTCCCCCTTTTTCTTTTATCAACGTTCATTTGTAATGATGATAACAGAAACATTCGGATTTTAGCAAGTACTATTTTAAAAAATTTCCAATCAAAAAAGTCTGAGCACGCTCAGACTAAAAAAACTAATTTTTTCTCATAGTTGGCTTAATTGGATTATTGTCAATATCTGTTCTAACAATTAATACATCTGCCAATGCATGTTGGTTTACATATTCAGTAACGGAACCCATCAACATTCTTTCAACAGCGTTCAAACCAGTTGCACCCATCACAATTAAGTCGTCATGGTGGTCTTTGATAAAGTCATATGAAATAATACGTTTAGGACTACCATAACGAATGTGGTAATCAATATCATCAAAGTTGAAATTATCGTGAGCCCACTTCTTCAAACTCTTCAAGTATTCTTCTGCATCTTGAGTCATTTGATAAATAGTGTCGCCAGAAATTAATGTGTCTTGCATTTCACCCATAAATTGACGAGTATCAATGACATTTAACACATCAACGTGAGCATTATCAGCAATCGCAATTTTAACTGCTTTATCAAAGGCTCTTTCAGCTGATTCAGAACCATCAACAGGTACTAAGATACTTTCTTTCTTTTCTGCCATACTCTTCATCTCCTAGATAAGTTTCCATTTACTTTATTTTAGCATAATTTTGAAAGCTGTTACTTTTAGATAATTGTTTCTTTCAATGTTTGCTGTTAGAATTAAGGACAATGTTTTTACTTTGGAAGGGGGATTTTTTATGTCCGAAAAATTAACTAATCAATTAATTGGTGTTACTAGTGGTCGCAACTTCCGTGAATTAGGCGGCTATCAAACTATGTCTGGTAAAAAGATCAAAAACCACAAACTTTTAAGAACTGGAAATTTAGCCGATCTTTCTCCATTTGACTTAGATTTTTTAAAAGATTACGGAGTTAAATACGTAGTTGACTTTAGAAGTCAAGCTGAAGTTGATAAGCAACCTGATCGAGTTCCAGAAGGCGCAAAGTATGAATTTGATCCTGTTTTTAGTGAAGACTTAACCAATTCATCAAAGAGTATCAATGATCTTGAAACTCAATCAAAAGATGACGCGAACTTTGGTTTTAATCATATGCTTTACGCTTATGAAGACATGATCGAAAGTGACTCTGCTAAAAAAGCTTACCGTAAATTCTTTGATGCACTTTTGGCTAATGATAAAGATGGTGACGCACTTATTTTCCACTGTACTGCTGGAAAAGATAGAACTGGTTTTGGGGCTCTTTTAGCTTTAACAGCTCTTGGTGTACCACTTAGAGATATTAAAAAAGATTACTTACTTACCAATATCACTACTAAAGACTTTATCGATGGTTTAATTGCTCGAGAAAAATCTAAAGGTAAGAATGATAATATTCTACAATCTATTCGCGATATTCAAAGTGTTCATCCTGAATATCTTGATCACGCTATTAAAATCATCAATGACGATTACGGTAGTATTAACAATTACTTGCGCGATGTGATGCATCTTTCAAGTAGCGATATCATGGATCTGCGCCGAATTTATTTGGAAAAATAATAAGAGTTGTCCTCCGGGGCAACTTTTCTTTTAGAATTTTTGAAGTAAAAATTCGTAAATTGTATCAGGATCTTTAAAGCTAAACAAATTTTGTAACTCTTTTTCTGGAGTTTTTGCTAAAAAATCCATCACTTGACTTAATAGTTCAGCTTGACCATCTGGATGAGTATCCAAAAGCATGAATAAAAACTTTACCTCTAGTTTTTCTTGAGGTTTGATCATATTATTAAAAACTACTGGATTTTTCAAGCTTACTGGCACAATCAAACGCTTGTTGACAAATTCGCCTTCAGTGTGAGGAATTGCAATATTAGGCAAGTTTTTACCTAAAGTCTTGGTGCTTAATCCAGTGGGAAAGTTATGCTCACGCTCAATAATATGTCCCAAGAAATTTCCTTTAACATATCCATTTTTTAGAAGTTCATCATAAGTATCTTTTAAAACTAAGTCTTGCGTGTCTTGATTGCTAATAAAAATCGCGTCCCGCGCAAAAATTTTTGAATTCGTCATTTACTTTCCCCTTTTTTGTCTTTACTATTTCAACGGTAAAAGATCAAGACGTTTTTTTCAACTAAAAACATGATAAAGTTTAATTAATACGTAATTTTACTTTTATTTAAGGAGATACAAATGGCAAAAACAAAAAC
Source organism: Lactobacillus johnsonii (assembly GCA_949888035.1). Lineage (GTDB taxonomy): Bacteria > Bacillota > Bacilli > Lactobacillales > Lactobacillaceae > Lactobacillus > Lactobacillus johnsonii_B. The sequence goes on from CATLCE010000007.1 coordinate 26,340, forward strand.
TGTTTACTTTGGCGCAGGTTGGTTCAACGAAAAGCAAAACAAAGCTTATAAAGAAGCTATGGAAGCTTTAAAGGAAAATCCTACTGTTGATCTTGAAAACAGTTATGTTCCTCTTCAAAACCAATACAAGGGTATCCGCGTTGATGAACATCCGGAATACCTTCATGATATTGAATGGGCTTCTGCAACTTACCACAATGATTTAGTAGGTATTAAAACTAGCGACATTATGTTGGGCGTTTATTTACCTGATGAAGAAGATGTTGGTCTCGGAATGGAATTAGGATATGCATTAAGCCGCGGTAAATTCATTTTACTTGTTATTCCAGACGAATATTATGGCAAGCCAATCAACTTAATGAGCTGGGGCGTTTGTGACAATGCTATTAAGATGAGCAACTTAAAGGATTATGACTTCAACAATCCTCGTTTTGGCTTCTATGACGGTGCAGTTTATTAATTAAAAAAATTGACCTCTTACTATTGTGCTTTAGTAAGAGGTCATTTTTGTATTCTATTATTTATCATGAAAGTTGATCTTTCTACTTATATTTTTAATAATTGTTAGCGAAGTGAGTTAACTGTTATTAATTATTTCACCCTCATTTATACGAGGCTCTTATATAAATTGTCACTTCTTTGACTGCATTGCTTTAGTTAGCCCATTGGTATCACGAAGCCTTTCACAATCTCTTCTAACTATACTTCTCAGCCCATCGGAATCACCTTTTCTTTATGTATTTCTTTCATTCTTTACACTTATAATATACCTGATTTTCTTCAAAAAGTAAAGCGCTTTCAAGAAAATGTTGCACTAAAAAAGTCCTATCTGTTTTCAGCAGATAAGACTTTTATTTTGCTTTTTTGGATTAAGCTTTGTATCTTGAAACACCATCTAAGTAGGTTTCTGACAAGGTCATATCTGGATTCAAAATCAAGAAGTCCGCATCTTTATCTGGCATAATTGAACCACAGTTAGCCAAAATGTGACTGCTCTTAGCAGGAACATAACTAGCCATCATTACAGCCTCTTCTGGAGTTACAATGTTCCAGTCAACGACATTCTTAACTCCATCTTTCAATTGTAAAATACTACCGGCTAAATTATCGCCATCCTTCAAACGAGCCATCCCATCTTTTACATAAACTGGCAATTCACCTAACATGTAATCCCCATCTGGCATCATACCAGCTTCCATACAGTCTGTAATTAAAGCAATATGTTCTGGACCAACTGCCTTAATTAAAGCACGTACCATTGGCACTTGAACATGGTGACCATCACAGATTAATTCATCAGTCACATTGTTTAAAGCCATAGCAGCATTAGAAATTGAAGCTGAATGGTGGCTTGGATCTGGCATTCCATTAAATGTATGAGTAAAAATACTTGCTCCAGCTTCAATACCTTCAACAGCTTGTTCAAAAGTTGCACTTGAGTGGCCTAAAGCAACCACAATGCCTTCTTTAACGGCTTCACGAATAAATTCCTTAGCGCCTTTTCTTTCAGGAGCCATCGAAATCTTTTTAAGCATCCCCTCAGAAGCAGTAAGCCATTTATTGAACTCTTCAATACTTGGATCTGTCATGTATTTAGGATTTTCTGCACCGGCATGTTCTTCCGTAAAGAATGGTCCTTCAAAATGAAGCCCTTGAATTTTGGCACCGCTTTCTTGACCACGATAATTTGCAAACATTTCACAAATCTTGGTCAAGGTCTTGCTTGAAGCAGTAATAGTAGTAGGCATCCATGAAGTTACTCCCGCACTTAATAAGCCGTTAGAAATCTTATCAATTCCTTCCCAACCGCTCTTCATCACATCTTCTTTTAAAGAGCCATGAATGTGTGTGTCAACATATCCGGGAGCAACCCATTTTCCACTATAATCAACAATTCTTCCATCCGGCTTTTTATTTTCTGGATAGTAAAAACCAAATTTACCATTATCTTGAATTTCTAAATAACCGCCATTTTCAGTGCGATTTTCCAAAAAGAACTTATCAGCATGAATATAGTATGTCATATTTTTGCTTCTTTCTATGTATTATTAATCTGATCTTCCATCTTCATTTTAGCTTATCCCATTGGTACTTACCAGTTTTAAGATATTTGATCAAAAAAATCTTCATTTTTTGGTTATAATGGGACTAGCAAAGTTTTTATAGGAAGAAAGAAATATGACACAAGATACGCAAATGAATAGACATCAATTAGGTCAACTGATCGGTGCAAATAAACGTGATCATTATTATGAATTACATTATGCGACCGGAGAAGTTGCGCGTCTTTATATTCTGAGTGACGGGATTTTTCGTTATTTCCTTGATCCGGACAATAATTTTGACGAATCGCATACTTCATTTGTTGATCTTTCTAAATTTGACAACCATCTTTTTGAAAAATCTAGCCCTCGTGCTACAAGCGACTCTTTAATTATTCAAACTGGTAACTATCAACTAATTTTCCAGCAAAAGCCAGCGATTATGAGTGTTTTTGATGAAACTCTCCACCATACTCGTTTAGTACAAGCCAGTCCACTTGAAATCGGTAATACAGATTCCGTAGAAATTCTTCATCAAAATAAGAATGAGTTCTACTTTGGTGGTGGATTGCAAAATGGTTATTTCAGCCATAAAGGTAAAGAAATCGAAATTAAGCGCGATCAGATTAAAGGAAAAGGCGGAGTTTTAACTCAAGTTCCTTTCTTCTGGTCTAATGCTGGATTTGGTGAATTAAGAAACACAACTACTCTTGGTCATTACGATTTTGGTAGTAAGCAAAATGATGTGACAATTTTAAGCCATAACACTCGAGTTTTTGACAATTTCTATATTATTGGAAATTCTCCAAGCGATATCCTTAACAAGTACTACATTCTAACAGGTAGACCACTAATGCCACCTAAGTATGCCTTTAAGTTAGGATATGCTGGTAACTTTTTGTCTACCCTTTGGCAACCAAGCGAAGCTAAGCAACGTAACGCCGAAATGTACGAAGATGAAACTTATTATGTTACTACTGACAATCCTGAAAATGCCAGGGGTAAAGCATCCCTCAATGGCGAAGATCAATATCAATTTTCGGCTCGCGCAATGCTTGATCGTTTTAAAAAAGAACGCTTCGACCTTGGGTGGTTTATTCCAAATTACGGCGTAGAAAAGGTTGATCCACAAGCTCTTTCTAGTTTTAACAATTATGCAAATTCTCAAAAGGTCGATCCTGGCATTTGGACAACTGAAAGTGACAACATTCCTAATAACTCCTCATTTGTTGCTACAAATACTAGTGATGCACAATTATTAAACAAGGATAAGCAGATTTTAAGAGAGAACTTGAAGAAAAAGCGTCCATTTATTCTCTCAAATACTGGTATTGCTGGGAGTCAAAGAAATTCCGCTTTGGCCTTTGGCGATATTGGGGGTAATTGGGAAAACATTGCAACTCAAGTAGCCGGCTTTTTAGGTTCAAATCTTTCTGGAGAACCCATCTTAGGAAGTGCGGTGGATGGTACCGCTGGTGGTGGAAATGCCCAAATTTCAATTCGTGATTTTGAATGGAAAGCTTTTACCCCACTTTTATTTAGTATCGATAATCAAGGAAAATTCAGCAAAACTCCATTTGCTTATAACGCCAAAATGACCCGCATCAATCGAGCTTATCTCAACTTAAGAGAACAGTTAAAGCATTATCTCTACACTTTAACTTACCAAGCACAATTAGGGGAACCAATTATGCGAGCTTTGTTTATTGAATTTCCACATGAACAAGTTAACTACACTTCTCAAGTAGGTCATGAATTCATGCTGGGGCCAAATTTGTTAATTGCTCCAATTACTAATGGTCGTGAAGATGGTAATGGCAACAGTCGCAAGGACAATCTTTATTTACCAAATCATAGAACTATGTGGGTAGATCTTTTTACGGGAAAGAAATACCTCGGGGGCCGCGTCTTTAACAAATTATCCTACCCTATCTGGCATTTACCAGTATTCGTACGGGGTGGTTCTATTTTCGAACTTGGTAATCGCAACTATTTACTTTATCCTCAAGGTAAGAGCGAGATCACATTTTATGATGACAATGGTTTTACTGATTTTAGCCACAATCATACTGAAACTCACCTTACTTCAAATCTTGAATCAAGTAAGTTAAAAGTCACCATCGATCCAGTTCAAGGCAGTTATACTGGCATGGAAACCAATAATACTACTAACTTGAACATTATGTGTGACACTTATCCTGATCGCGTAACGGTTAGAATTAATGATCAAGAAATCAACATGCAAGAATACGGCACAGTTGATACTTTTGGACATGCTAAAGAAGGTTATTTCTACAACACTAACTTTAGTTGGACCCCTCAATTTGATCAGTATCAAGATCCTAAGCATAAGCAAACTGCTTTACAAATTAAGCTTGCAAACCGGGATGTAACTGATTCAAAAATTGAAATTGAAATTCAAAACTTTAATTACGGCAATGAAACTTTAGTGCACGCAATTACAGATTCACTTTTACGTTCACCTAAGCAACCAATTATTGATCCTGAAAAGATTACCGCTCATTCTTTAACTGTCTCATGGCCTCAGCTAACTGATAAAGTTCAAATTGAAGTTAACGGCATTTTATATGATGGAATTGATGGAGACTCATTTACTTTCCATGAACTAGAACCACATACTCGCTACATCATGCGTCTTCGTTATGTTTCAGGAAATAAAGTCTCTGAATGGTCAGACCCATTTGGTGCAATTACTAAACGTTCTGCGCTTGATTACGCAATTAAAAACGTTCAAGTAAATAGTAACTTAGAAAGTGACGCCCACCATCCTCTGAACTACTTAACTGATCTTAAACTTGCTAGTGAATGGGAAACTACTGAAAGCGTTAGTGAAGATCATCCACTTACCTTAACCTTTACTTTTGGTCAGCCAGAAAAATTAAGTCGAATGACTTATGTCCCACGCAATATTGATCACAAATCCGATCCAATTGAAGTTGGGGTTGAAATTTCTATCGATGGTGAAAACTTTACCTCTTATTATGGAGAACGTTTAACTTGGAAGGCAGATAGTAAAAATAAGGTTGTTGGCTTAAGAGACGTAACTGCCAAAGCCATTCGCTTAACAGTTTACAAATCTTCTGGGGACAAGGTAGCCGGAAAAGAAGTTCTCTTTTTCAGAAACAAAAATTCAATCAATGATTAACAAAAAACGATCCATTTGGATCGTTTTTTTTATCTCAATTCTTCTGTCAACCACTCAATACTTAAATTAAACCATTTTGCAGCATGAGGATTGTCTTGCCAACTTTGCCCTTCTTCCATCGTGGAATAACGGCCTAATGAAAAACCATGTTTTCCTTTTTCAAAAATATGAGCTTCACATCTCACATCGTGATCATTTAAAGATTTTATATATTCAATTGAATTTGAAATAAGAACAATTGGATCATCCCATGCTTGGAAAACAAAAGTTGCTGGTGTTTCACGTGTTACACCTAAAGCTGTATCACGCAATTTAGGATCATTCGGTAAATATTGCTCCGCACCTTGAGGCAAAGGAAAGCCAATATGTTCAATATTTACCAATGGATAACCCAGAATAGTTTTATTAGGTAAAACTTCTTTAACGTGATATCCATATTTTTCACTATATTCTTTACTATTAGCCATATAATTGGCACTTCCTGCCACATGTCCGCCAGCCGAAAAACCAATCGTTACAATTTTTTCAGGATCAATATTATAGTCTTGCGCATGATCACGATAATATTTAACTGTTGTCAAAACATCCAAAGCAGCATCAGGATAAATTGGGCCTTCTTGGATTAAGTTATAATCCATAATCACACTATTGAAGCCATAAGCATTATAACTCAATGCCACTGGCTCACCTTCTCTTTGTGATAAATGATCAAAACTCCCCCCTGGGATCACGATCATCAAAGGTCGCTTTTTTTCTGCTAAATTTGGATTATTTTCCAAAGTATAAGTATGAATATTGAATTTGCGATTATTAAAGTTAGTTAGTGTTAGATTTTCGACTTTCATTTTTCACCTCATTATGGTCACTCATCCCTCTACTTAAGAAAAAGGTAGAGAGTGGGACCGTCAAAATGACACCAATTAAGGAGTAAAGAATAATCAATGCCTCATTAACAAATAGCTTTTCATTTAAAACTTCTCCTAATGAATAGTGTAACCGAAAATACCACAAAAATAATGACAAAAAACTACCAAACATCCCAAATAAAATTGTATTCATGGATGTTCCTAACACATCATTACCAATTGCATTCCCACTGACCATTAAGTTTTTACGACTAATTTCAGGATTATGTTTCTTAATTTCAAGTAAGCCTGAACTCATCGCAACTGCTGCTTCTGCAATTGCTCCCAGTGCTGAAAAAATAGCCACTGCTACTGCAATCATTGGATAGCTTAACCCAGGCATCTGAGAAAGTCCGACTAAAACTTCCCCTGCTTCTGGTCCAAGACCGGCTGCTTGTGCCATCCATTGAAAGGCCAAGATGATCACACTTACAATCAAACATACTAAAAATGAGGAATAAAAAGAGTTTTTGGCTACGGTATAGTCATGCGTCCCTAAATATATGATTGTCACCAATTTAAGCGGAATAAAGATTAAAATCAAAATCGGGATATTTATTCCCCAAGAAATAAGCATCGCCACTAGAATTAATAAAATAGTATTAATTAACACACTAAAGAAACTTCTAATACCAGTTTCTCCCCCCACAATTGCCATCAAGATCGCTAATACAATAATTAAAGTCGTTAATGTGCTCATTCTAATTCGCCTCGTTTTTTATCTTTTAAGAACAACAAACTACATCCCGTTGCAAAAATAACCGTTAATACGATTCCAATCGCTGAAATTACGCTTTGAGTAGCTCCTAAGGATAAAGTAAAACCAAATGCTGAGCCAATAGTATTATTGTCTCGCAAGTAAATGATTGTCATTGGCAATTCTTCCGCAATAAAAATTAAGACTAAAACATTAATCAACGGTCCCATGATTTCTTGACCCATTGTGCGGCCACTAGTGATTAACTGCTTTGGAGTAATATCCTTCTTGGTTTGAACTAATTCATAAAGACTAGAAACAATGTCAGTTGCTTCATCCATTACAGCTCCCAAAATGCCCAAAAGAGTTTGCGCTAAGAACAGCCCGCGCGGATCCTGCGTAGCATAATCACCAGTTTCATATTTCATTTCCGATTCACCAGTTAATTTCATAATTAAATAGCAAAGTGCAAATGAAATAAATACCCCTAGTAAAGTTGCTAACCAAGTTGCCATCATCTTTTTATTTATACCTTGAACAATCGCCAGACTTATAAATGAAAAAACCACATCAGCTAAGCCAAACAACAGAATGATTTGAGTCCCATTCATTTTTACATCAAGTAAAATGACGCCATAGAATATTACCCAGCTGATCGCCATTGAAATAAGTAGAACTATAGTATGCTTACCGGCCATTAAAATCATCAAGGCAACTGTAATTGTTACTAAAAGTGCCAAAACCCAATCTCTTTTGGGATTAACTAAAGCTAAGTCACCTTTTCTAAAATGAACAAAAATTCTCTGCTTGGCACGATACTTTTGGGTAACAAGCTGAGATGGATAATAGACATTTTTAACGGTATATGTTTTACCTTTATTTTCGCCGGATAAAATCTTCAAATGCAGAGTTTGTTCCCGAGTTTGATCGATATTGTTATAAACATCTTTATTAGTTTCGACTAAACGATCATGAATATGAGTATCCGTAATTAGCGCTACGTCATCTTTAGCATAAATATCGGTTGCAAAATAGGTACATGCAGTCAAAATTAAGCCGATCACTAAAATTCCTAGCGCAATTAAATAGCGCCATTTCTTCTTTTTCATCTTCTGGTTCTCCCTTACTAAATTCCTATCCCTATTAAAAACAAAAGACGACCTTTTTTACAGTCGTCTTCAAAATCTTAAGAATTTAGAAACCTTTGCCACCAATGCTTTTTTCTTTTCATTGGTATTTGCATATCTTCAAGGGTACGATGCACATTTGCTGTAGCACGCTTTTTAGCATTCTCCTTAGCTTTAGTGATAATTTCATCGTGAACTTGATCTTCATCTTCGTCTTCATTTTCACTTTCAATCTCGCGTTCTTCTTCACGAGTTTGTGGAATTTCCACATTTTTTTCTTCCGGTGCTGCCAAAGCTGGCTTTTCTGCCTGATCCGCTGGTGCTGCAAGCTCTTTTTGCTTTTCTAATAGCTCTTGATTTTGCTTTTCCACTCTAGTTAATTGCTTTTGTAAAGAATCAATCGCTTGATTTTGATTAGCAATTGTTTGTTGTAAAGTATTAAGCAATTTTACAACTTCTTGTGTATCCATCAGATCCGTAGCAATTGCCTGACTTTTCTCTTTTTCTGCGCGCTTTTTGTCTTCAGTTTTTTTATCACTAACCGCATAAATTTGTCTGGCAGCTTCTTGAAGAGTTAAATTGCTCTTTTTTGAAAGTTGTTGAAAAGCGTCTAAATCACTAATATCTTGCTTACGATATAAACGTGCTTTTTGCTTAGTTCTCTCATAATAATCACTATTGCCCGTAACTTTTTCTACGATCAATGAATACTTTCTCAGCGTAGCAACACTAATTCCTAGTTCTTTTGCAGCAACAGAAGGTGTTGCAAGTTCCTCAAAATCATGTTTGTTACTTGTCATGTCATCATACCCCTAACACTTTTTTAGAATTTAATCATGCTTGTGAAGCAAATTCTTCTTATGGTCAAATCTTTCTTGACCTGCTTCTATTAAGCGAGTAATTAATTCTGTGTAAGGAATACCTGCTTCTTCAAAAAGCTTTGGATACATACTAATATTAGTAAAACCTGGCAAAGCATTAACCTCAGTCAATACCACCTTACCATCTGGAGTAAGCATGGAATCAATTCTTGCCAAGCCTGAACATTCAGTTGCTTGGTAAACCTTTAAAGCATTTGAACGAACAGTTTCTACAATATCATCAGGTAAGTCTGCAGGAATTTGAAGCTTAGAAGTTGAATCATCCTCATATTTATTTTCATAAGTATAAAATGAGCCTTTTGCATTGGTAATTTGTCCAACGCCTGCTACAATTGGATTATCGTTTCCTAAAACTGCAGTTTCAACTTCAGTACCAGGAACAGTTTCTTCAACCAAGACTTTGTCATCATATTTAAAGGCTTCTTCAAGAGCAGCTTCATATTCAGCTGCATTAGTTACATGACTAACTCCAACTGAAGAACCTTGGTTTGAAGGCTTAACAAATAAGTCAGTACCTAATTTTTCGGCTACCTTATCATAGTTAAGCTTGTCATTTGACTTATCGTCAAATTCAAATCGTTTTACGGCAATCCAATTAGCCACTGGAACTCCAACCCGTTGAGACAAAATCTTAGTGAATTCCTTGTCCATAGTTACAGCAGCTGCCAAGACATCATCACCAACAAATGGCTTGTTTAAAATTCTAAATAAACCTTGTAAACTTCCGTCTTCACCTAAGTTTCCGTGAACAATTGGGAAAAAGATGTCAATTTCTGGTAAATTAGCAAGTTCAACCAAGTTGGAAATGTTGTTTACTTTATATGGATTCTTTACTTGATAAGTTGGATCTTCTAAAACTTTAAAAGATTCTTCCTCGTTAGCAAAATATCCATCATTAGTAATCCAGATTGGATGTACATCAAATTTATCTTTGTCAATTGCTTTATAAATGTTGTGACCTGAAACGATAGATACTTCATATTCTGATGAGTTTCCACCGAAAATTAATCCGACTTGTGTTTTTTTAGTCATTTTGTTTTCTACCTCTTAATAATAGTTACCATTTCTTAATTATACGCAATAATGACCAGAAATGATGAAAAAGTAGGAACATTTTTTACTAAAGCCCTTTCACGATGGGTTATAATTAATTTGAATAGAAAAAAAGAAAGGATGAATGATTATGCTTCTACATAAGTTTTCATTGCTTGCAGCTTGCTTATTGATAACCACGCCAGCACTTTCAGCTAGTACAACTGCCCAAGCTGCAACATTCAGCACAACTGAAATAAAACAAGTTCACCACTTTCAACAAGAATACGCCGATTTAAATAAAACTAACTATGATAGTTCTACCCTTTATTCAAAAACCCCGCATTTAAGCCGAAAGTTTAACGCTGGGCAAATCACAGATAAATATGCGGATAGTCAACTTCAATATATTAACTACTATCGTAGCTTGTTTGGACTGCCTCCAGTTAGTGAAAATAAAACAGCACAAAAAAATGCACAAAAAACGGCCGCTGTTATGGCAGCTATTAATGCAAATCCGTTTGTTAATCAACATGGATTGCCAACTGAAACTCGTCCAGCTTATGTAAGTAAGTCAATGTGGAAGGTCGCTCAAGATACTTCTGAGACTTCTAATTTAAACTTTAACGTAAGTAACCAATCTGCTGGGGATGTAATTACAGATTTACTTACAGATCACTACAATCTTTCAGGATCTGACACAGGTCACCGGGCATGGATTTTATCTACGCGTCTTTCTTCAACTGGAGTTGGAGCTGCCTACGGTACAAACGGTTATCGTTACTCCGTTCAAAAAGTTCTCAATGTTGATGATCTTTTCCGCGAATCCAGTCAACCTGTTGTAGCTTACCCAAGTACTGGAGTATTTCCAATTGAATTAACCAAAGGTAAGAACATTGCTTGGTCCCTTTATTTATCCGACAAAGGGATTAAAAATGATCCTAAGATCACTATCACTGATAAGGATTTAGATCAAACTTACACGGCTACTAACGTTAAGAATTACAGTAAATCAGGATATGGTAATTTCAAGAGCGTAATAACTTATTCCCCAGGCAAAACTCCTATTGTGGTGGGTCATGAATATGAAGTCAAAATCGGGGATACTTATACATACACTTTCAAACTCTTCAAGCAAGATACCAATACCAATGCAATGACTACCACAACGGCAGCCGTTGCTACACCAAAGCCACGGACATATCAATATGTATCATCGCAACAACATGATACTAATTTGAAATCTCCACTTTTAGTCCAAGGCGAAAAGTATTGGGCTACAACTTTGTCTCCCAAAAGCAAGTCAAATACACAAACTCCAAACTACTTTGACACACTGAAAAAGGGCCAATGGCACCGGAACTTTTTCGCGAGGCAAGCTTTTCTCAGCAAACAATTTTTACAAAATTAATTGACTGAATATGCAAAAAACGAAGGATTGATAAAATCCTTCGTTTTTCCTTACAATACTTTTGATAAGAAATCTTTAGCGCGCTCACTTGTAGGATGTTCAAATACTTCTTCAGGAGTTCCTTTTTCTTGTAAATAGCCGTCCGCCATAAACCAAATTTCATCAGCTACTTCACGTGCAAAGCCCATTTCATGAGTAACAACTACCATCGTCATCCCCGAATTAGCCAAATCCTGCATTGTCTTAAGAACTTCACCAACCATTTCTGGATCTAGTGCACTTGTTGGCTCATCAAAAAGCATCATTTCTGGTTCCATTGCTAAAGCTCTAGCAATTGCAACACGTTGCTGCTGGCCACCCGAAAGGCTAGTTGGATACTGCTGAGCACGATCTTTCAAGCCAACCTTATCTAAAAGTTCTAAGCCTAACTTTTCAGCATCCGCATCGCTCATTCCCTTAACCTTCATTGGAGCCAACTTGATATTTTCAATCACGTTCATATTAGGAAATAAGTTAAAGTTTTGAAATACCATTCCCATTTTTTCACGCAATTCATCGAGTTCTTTTCCGTCATTCAACTTAGCCAAGTCAGTTCCATCAAAAATAATCTTTCCAGCAGTTGGAGTTTCTAGCACATTTAAACAACGTAAGAAAGTACTTTTACCTGAACCTGAAGGCCCAATAATACAAATCACTTGACCTTTATTAACTGTTGCCGAAATATCCTTTAAGACTTCGTTCTTACCAAAATTTTTCTTAAGATGTTCGATTTCAATCATTTTAGTCATTGTGTTTCATCCGTTTCTCGAAGTAATTCAAAATTCTAGATAATGTGAACGTCATAATGAAGTAAATAATCATCGCAATAAATAATGGCAATACTCCACGATAAGTAGAAGTTTGAATCAATTCAGTTTGATACATTAATTCAGTTACCCCAATTACAGAAACTAACGAACTATCTTTTAACAAAGTAATAAATTCGTTGCCTAGAGCAGGCCAAATATTCTTAAGTGCCTGTGGAATAATTACATAGCGATATGTTTTATTTTGGCTTAATCCTAAAGATCTAGCTGCCTCAGTTTGACCTTTGGCAATTGAACTAATTCCTGACCGAATATCTTCTGCAACATAGGCTCCTGAGTTAAGTCCAATCGCAATAATACCTGCAACAACAGCTGACAAGTTTGAAATTAAGGCACCTACTCCAAAGTACACAAACAAAATTTGTACCATTTGCGGGGTTCCTCGAATAAATTCGATATAAGCAACTGCAATTCCATGAGCTACTTTATTCTTAGACAATCTCATCAAAGCTAATAAAGTACCTAAGATTACCCCAATCAAAACGGAAAAGATAGTAATAACAATAGTGTAACCCACACCTTTAACAAAGTAAGGTGCGTATTTCATCATCGTATTAGTTTTTCGTGCGGTTTGCATATACCTAGCTGCTTGAGGAAGATATTCTTTTTCAATCAAGCCTTCTTTTTGCACACGATCAATAGTTTTATTAACTGCTTTAACTAAACCAGTTTGTCCCTTAGCAATTGCAACGGCATTTCCGGCTTGTTGTTCTCTCAAATCACTTCTTACAGCGATTAAATTTTTATTGTTTTGTGCATATGCCTTAGCAGTCAATTCTTCCATCACAACGCCGGACATTTTACCGGATTGAAGTGCCAAAACCAAGTTATTAATCTTACCTAAACCCTTAACTTTAGATTTCTTCATTTGCTTCTGGATAAGTTGGTATTGCATACTACCGGTTTGAGCACCAACAGTTTGACCCGCAAAGTCTTTGATCTTTCTGTATTTATTTTGATCACGCTTATTAATTAAGAAATATTCACCACTTGGTTTGTAGTAAATCTTAGAAAAATCTACACTTTGCTTTCTTTCTGGACTTGGAGTCATGGCTGAAATAACCATGTCTACTTTTCCAGTTTCTAGTGCAACTAATAAAGAATCGAAGCTCATATTCTTAATTACGAGCTTAGCATGCAAATCTTTAGCAATATCCTTGGCAAGTTCAATATCTACCCCAACATACTTTGTCTTGCCATCAACACTAGTTGTAAATTCCAATGGTGGATAATCTGCTGATGTACCAACCACTAACTCCTTTGATTTTTCCACTTTTTTCAACACAGAATTATCTGCCACTTTATCAGCAGCATAACTTTTAGTATTCAATGTAAAAAAAGCAGAGATCATTATTACCATAGAAATAATGATCTTAATCGCTTTTTCCTTTCTCAAAATCCTCACCCACTACTATGATTAAAAAATAATTAAACGATTTATTAAGTATATAAGGATTCTATATTTTTTGCAAGCAAAAACTAGAGCACAATAGCTCTAGTTTATTAACTATTATTGGCTGTAACTTGCCATGGAATAGCACATAAGACATAAATAACTACCCCAACGATTACATATTCTAAAAAGATACTACTACTAATTTCCATTAAGTATCCTAATCCAGCTAGTGGTAAAGTTTCAATATTAAAGAGAACAGGAATGATGGCTAAAATTCCAAAAATCAAAATCATCCAGAATCCAGCCCACATCCCCGCAGCCGTGGCAATATGAATCACCATTTTAGTGTTAGTTCTTGAATGCAGATCGCTCAGTAAAGAAAATAAAGTGATTATAGTAACTATAACAATTACGATATTTACCAAAAGTAAAATAATAGCGATATTTGCACCTAAAGTAACAATATTTAAATCAAAAGCTTGAATAACTGCATAAACAGCATTATCCCCTTGCTTTTTAAGTTTACTTTGGACTCGCTGCGCCTCACTTGAAGAACCTTTATCGATATTCAAATTAATATCATGCAGGACTTGGTTGGCTAATTTAGTATTATTCACTTTAAACCAGTGAAAGCCTAAAGAGTAATCAATTATATGATCTGCAATAGGTTGTGTTTGTTGGATAGTTAGTAGATTTGCGTTATCTTCATGTTCTGCTCCGATAAGATCAGCCAAAGTATCAAAATGACTGTTAATTTGGCGTACAACAATTGCTCGATTATTGCTCATTCTAATTTGTCGTTTCATAAAAATCGGATTGAGAAATGTTGTCGTAATCATAGTTAGAATAGCTATCAAAAAGACTACAAAAATTAAATTACGTTTGTAGCTCTTTAGTTGCTCATAACCTACTCTGCGCAAATCAGCTCGTGATCCATCCGCCATTAAAAAATTCCCCTTTAACTGATAATGTCTTTTCCTTCATCAAACATTGAATCAATAGCTTGATGAACTACTTGCATATCAGCTGATTCAATAATCTCATGACCTTCCTCTAAGGCCTCTTTAATTTCATCTTCTGAGCAATGTAAAAAGCTATACATAAGTGCACTAGTTGCATAATTTGCAAGGTCTTCTGCAGATAAATGATGCTTCTTTCTATCATGGTACAAACGGCCAATTCCAGTAGTTACAAAAGCAATTCCGGCCTCAAGTTCATCATTATCAAGATCCAACCCTTCAAATAACTTATTAGTCTTGATCCATTCATTAAGCATTGCACCCCAACTATCCAAAGTTGAATTATTGGTAAATGCTTCGGAAATAATGCGATCTAAGCCCTCATCGTGCATCCCAAGCACTGCAATTGTATAAATAAATGCTTTAGTTTGCGCATAAGGTGCCTTACCATCCTTTGGAGGATTGTAGTTATTTACTTGTTCACCTAAGGTATTAAATAAGTTGTGTACTATATCATTGGTCAACTTTGCTTTATGTGGATAATATGATTGCAGCAATGATTTAGAAATGCCTGATTTCTCAGCAATCATTTGCAATGAAACTTTATCCATCCCGTTTTCTCTAACAAGACGAAAAGTATTACCTAAGATAATTCTTCGTCTCTTCATATTCTTTCTTCTTGCCATAATCTATCCTCATTCCTCTGTCTATATTTATTTCATTATATCAATTTAGATACATATATGAATAGAAAAAAGCACAAAATCAAAAAATAATCCCAAAAATTAGGGATTATTTTTAATATCTATTCTATTAGAAATTATTTACTTTAAACGATTTTGTTCATCAAAAATTTGGTGAATTGAACGATCGTTGTAAACATAATCAATACCGCGTGCAAGCAATTGATCAACTGAAATACGAACCATTCGATCTGGGTAACGGCTGTGCTTGATAGTATCAGTGACTACGATTTGCTCAATTGGTAATTCGTTAAGTACTTCAGTAGCGTCCTTTGATAAAAGAGCATGAGTAGCTGCAACGTATACCTTTTTAGCACCAGCTGCTAAAACTGACTTAGTTGATGCAGCAATTCTTGAACCAGTATCAATCAAATCGTCAACAATAATACATTTCTTGCCCTTCACGTCCCCAATCATGTCGTGAACTTCAGTGTCGTAACGAGCACCTCGTTGGTCAACAATAGCAATTGGTGCATCGAAGTATTGACCAAAGTTACGAGCAAGCTTTGCACCTGAGTGATCTGGTGAAACTACTACTACATCATCGTCTTCCTTAACAGCAATACCATTGTCTAAGAAGTATTGTGCAAGAAGTGGCATTGCGTGCAAGTGATCAACTGGAACGTTGTAGAATCCTTGAATTTGTGAAGCGTGCAAGTCAACTGCAATTAAACGATCCATGCCAGTCAATTGAAGCAAGTTGGCAATCAACTTAGCAGTAATTGGTTCACGAGAACGAGTCTTAGTATCTGAACGTGAATATGCTAAATATGGAATTACTACATTAACATTATGTGCTGAAGCACGGTGAAGTGCATCGAGCACGATTTCAAGTTCCATAAAGTTTTCGTTAACTGGATCTTGAATTGATTGAATTACGAATACATCGCACCCTCTGACAGATTCACCGATGTTAACTTGAATTTCCCCGTCACTAAAGTGGTGGACAGCAGTTTCAATTAAAGGTTGATCTAAAATTGACGCAATCTTTTCATTTAATGCAGGGTTACCGCCTAACCCAATTAACTTCATTGGGTGCAATAATTGATGGAGTTCTTCCTTCTTCATAGCTACCTCTTTTTAATAAAAATTACATTCAGATCTATTATAACTAAAAAGTGGCCTAATTGCTTGAAAAACAACAAATCTAAGAAAAAATCCAAAATTCTCGCTAGTGAGAATTTTGGAAATATTTTTAGTTCAATTTTGATTTAACCATTAATCCTAAACCAATAATCAATGAAAGCTCTGGAATTATAATCGCAATTAAGGAATTATTCTGGTCACGCAGCAACACTAACACGCAGAGAGCCGCGGTTAAAAATGCAATTGCGATATCTTGAAGATTAAGCTGCTTGCTTTGCTTAGTAATGCGACTAATAACTAAAAAGACAATTCCAAGAATTAATAAGATCATCTCTAACCACATCAACAAAGAAGATGTTTCAAAATTACTCATCACTGGAATTGATGATAGTAATAATACACTTGCAAAAATCACAAAAACTATTCCTGCGCTAAAGAAACTAAATTTTTCCTCGCGCCTTTTGAAACCAAATATGATTGCCAAAATTGCAATGAATAAGTTGATTAATATTGTCATCATTACACCTCTTCTATAATTTTTACCATTATACAAAAAAGCCACCTCATTTCGAAGTGGCTTTTACCTATTCTACTAATAAAATATCTGTGTCACAGATCCTACTTTTACAATTGGAGCTTTCACAGCAGGGCTTGCCTTTTTACCGGTTTGGAAATATCTAACAGTAAAATTACCTTTCTTGCCTTTCAATTGATCTTGAGTAAAGGAAATTCGGGTCTTAGTTGACTTAACTTTTTGAGAATAAAACTTTTTACCTTGGTAGTAAAATACCAAGCTACCCTTATTTTTAGCTGTTGTTAAGTCATAATTAATAGCTTTGGAAGTTCGATGAGACTTTTCAACAGTAGGCGTTGAAGCAGCATAACGGTTGGCAGTTAACTTAATAATTGGCGTAAGGCGCTTGTTAGCTTTATTAACCGCATATAAGGAAATTGTCTTGTAGCCGGTAAACTTCACCTTGGCATCAAATTCATGCTTGGCGTTGATGCTGGTCGTCGCGATCTTTTTGGTGTCGTACTTTACTACAACCTTGTTTCCTTGAGAAGCCAATCCCGAAATGTCGAGAGATTTAGCTTTAGAGTTGTAGTGGGTTGATACTTTTTGCAAGACAGCTTTAGTTTGAGCTTTTTGTATTGTTTTAACTGAAGCAGCACTTGCTATAGAACTAAGATTGCTTAATCCCATCAATGACACAGATAATCCTGCGATTACCATTAATTTTGTTGTTTTCATGTTTAATCCCCTTCTCTTACCCAAATTTTACTCTTTCTGTTCAACTTTGAAGCATTTTCTTACGAAAAAAGCCACCTCATTTCGAAGTGGCTTTTACTTATACAATTTATTAATACCAACTTGGCTTCTCGCCTTCAGTACCAGGTTTACCAAGGCCAATTGATTCTCTGACATCTTCTTTTGGATTCTTAATCAAGTGGTAAATGTAAGCTGCAACAGACTTTCTTGAAACTTCAGTATCCTTGATTTCTTCACCCTTCTTGGACTTTTCATAATCGACTTCATTCTTGTCAGTCATCCAAGTTGGACGAATAATCGTGTAATCAAGACCAGAATCTTCAATCCGCTTCGCAGCCTTGGCATATTCAGTGATGTAATCACCTAAGGTTTCCCTGTTCCATTCGCCAAACTTGCCTGGAACTTCGTCATAAATGCCTAAAGTTGAAACCCAGATCAGACGCTTTACATTTGCATTGTGCATTGCTTCAATAGTAGCTTCGGCTTCAAGATCGATATCATCTTTACCACCTAAATTAGCATAGACGATATCTTGACCCTTCATTGCCTTTTCAAGTTGAGCTGCATCTATCGCACTACCTTCAAAGATAGTAGCTTCATTAGCCTTATCAGCCATTCTTTTTGCATCCCTCAAAAACAATGAAGTCTTAACATCCTTATCTGCAAACATAAATCTTTCTGCAATCTGTGCAACTTGTCCGTGAGCACCAAGTACAACAACTTTAACCATATTTTTCTCCTTTTTTGTAAACACCTTTAACTGTATTTTAGCGCAAGTTTGTCAAAAAGGTAGACCAATTACTAATTATCTGCAAAAATCTTTAATCAAATCTAGCAATTTCAAACTTTTAACAGCATAACTATTGTGGGTTTGGCGTGGCATTAAAATCAAACGCCCATTTGGAATAATCTGACTATACCAACGAACATGTTCAACTTTAACCCAGTCTTTTTCACCAACTACACACAAAGTTGGAATCTCGATTTTCTTCATAGCATCTTCAGACATGAAACTTTCCGTAAGCTCCACTCGACTATCGCGATCAAGTCTAAGAAAACGGTGAAATCCTTCCGTTAAATAGTGATATGGGCGAATTCCTGCCCCATTGACAAAGACTCCTGCAACAATCATCTTCTTAAAAATTTGAGGATATTGACTGGCCAGCATCATGGCAACTAATCCGCCCGCATCAAAACCAAAACAATAGCATCCCTCAAGGTGAAGTTGCTTGATAAAGGTGTAGACATCTTCAACTTCAGTTTGATAATGTTCTGCGCTATCTCCTTGACTAAGACCATGTCCTCTCATATCTAGTACATAAACCGTGTAATATAAGGATAGCGGCGAAACAATTTTATCAAACATTCCACCATCCAAGTGATGCCCATGAAGCAGCAATAATGGCGCTCCTTTACCTAATTTATGATAATAAAGATCTACGCCGTTAACCTTTTCTTTCATTATTGTTCCCTTCACTAATCAAATTTTGATTTGTGTGATCTTGTTTGTGTTCTTTTTTTTGCTCAATTAAACTAGCAAAAATTGTCTTCCAAACATACCAATTGGCTTTTACATTATCTGGCACCATTTTTAGATTAAAGTGGTGAACCATGCTATCCTCACGCTGCCAGTAATGATAAAGAGGCACTGCATTATAATAAAAGCCATTAGTATTAGCAATGTAGTGAACGTTAAATATTTGATCTTCCATAAAAGCCAATCCTTCTACAAAAGTCATGTGATATTTACGTACAACGGCAATCTTATAGCCTTTATTCCATGTATAGCCCTTAACTGGTGAATTAAAGATGTTGGTCATCTTGCCATAAGTTCTCAATTTTGACAATACACCATCATTTGGACTTCCTACTACCTTATTATGCCGATGTGGTGAATCGATAAAATAGCCACAACTTACCATTGCTACATTAGGATGATCATGAAAAGCGCGCACAAAATAAGCGGTATATCCTGGCTCTACCCAATCATCTCCATCATGGAAAGTAAAATATGGCGTATCTACATTTGCCATACCAACATTGCGTGCGTCAGATAAACCACCATTTTTCTTATTTAGAATTCTAAAATAGCGAAATTTATCACGATATTGCTCTGCTACTTCTACTGTTTTATCTTTAGAACCATCATTAACGATCAACAATTTAAAATTAGGATCTTCTTGCTTAGCCAGTTGATCTAATGCCTTAGCTATATATTTTTCCATGTTATATACCGGCATGATGACGGTTAATTCAGGTTGCCCGTTCATAGCTTTCCCCCTTATATTGCTACTATTATAACATGGAACCTATTATTACGGGTTTAGTAAGAAATGCATCCTTTTCTAAACTAAATCTTTACCTTTCTAAACTTGACGTGCTACTTATTCCTACATGTATAATTAAGTAAATAAGGAGAAAAATTATGAAAAAACCGATATTTTTTACTATTTTAGCTACTTTTGTAGCAGGTATTTTTGCAATTAGCCAAAATACGGTCTATGCTGATGAAACTCCTGTAGTTACATTAGGAAGTTCTTTAACTGAATCACAAAAAAGTGGTACTTTAAAAACTCTCACTGCTCCTTTGAATGGAGCAAATTATCAAACTATTACAGTTACTGGAAGTGATTTAGTAAAATACCTCAATCCGTCAGGAGACAACTTTACTACCAATTCTGGTGTCTGGTCCAGCGCAATGATTCAAAAAACCAGCGCTGGTAGTGGAATAAATGTGAAGATTTTGGATTACGATGGCAAAAACAATATTACAACTATTACTGCCAACCAATACAAAAACGCAGCCTTAACTGCTGGAATTTCGGATGCCAATATTTACGTAACCAGTGCTATTCCAATCGATGGATCCGGTGCTTTAGCGGGAGTATATGCAGCCTTTGCCAAAAATGGGGATGCCTTAAACCAAAAACAAGTTAATGCTGCTCAAGACGAAATGAATACCCTTAGTGGCATCACAAGAGAAAACAAATCAAAAGATGGCTACTCAGATGCACAATTAAACAATGCAGTTGCTGGTGCAAAAAGTGATATGGCTAAAATTGGAAACAATATTTCTGATAGCCAAATCCGCGATATTGTTAATAACCAAATTAAAATTAATCACCTGGGAAATACTATTAACAATAACCAGAAAAATCAGATTGTAAATATTTTAATTGAAGTTCGCGATTCAGGTGCTTTAAAGAACAAAAATTTCAAAGCTCAAGCTGCTGAACTTTCTAAACAAATTGAAAAAAATGCTCAAAATATCTTCAATAAGTTCAACACTCCTGAAAACAGAAATTGGTTCCAACAAATTTGGGATAGTGTAGTAAACTTCTTTAGTCATTTATTTGGTACAGTAATTATTTCAAAATAACACTTTTAAAAAGATCTAGTTTCTACAAGCTACACTAGATCTTTTTTGATTTCTTTTTTATTTTATAGATGTTTTTTATCAAAATTGGTCTAGTAAACTTTTCTTTTGCTTTCAATAACAAGTAATAAGAGTAAATATTTTTTGGTATAGATATTTTTGTGATAAAAATATCTATAGAAGCAAAAAATAACACTAGCCATTACTATTTTTAAGACTTAGCAGTTGTTTACTTATTAACTAATATCAATAACATTTTTCCAAAGAAAGGGAATGCTTCTATATAAGGTTTGACAATCAATGAAAGCGGTTTTATGATGAGCATACATTGTGAGTCTAAATCTATTAATCGAATTGGAAAGAAGGATTTTGAATGGATACCGATCAAAAATATATGAAAATCGCACTAGAAGAAGCAGAAAAGGGACGCTATAACGCTTGGAAAGATCCTTTAGTTGGTGCAGTCGTAGTCAAAAATGATCAAATATTAAGCAAAAGTTACCATAAATGTTTTGACGATCGTCACGCAATCATTAATGCTTTTGATAAGTTAAATGATGACCAACTGAAAGGCTCTACCCTCTACACCAATTTAATGCCATGTGATGATTATTATCAAAAGCCATCCTGCACTGATCTTATCATCGACAAAGGCATCAAACGCGTCGTAATTGCTCAAAAAGATCCAAATTCTACTGGAAAAAAGAATCTTGATAAATTTAAACAAAATGGAATTGAAGTAACTTTAGGCGTTTTAAAAGATGAGGCGAAAGATTTGAACAAATTCTATAATTACTTCTACGAAAATGGCCGTCCATGGATTACTATTAAACAAATTAATAGTCTAGATCATAAAATTTGCGCCGCGGGCAAAAGAGATAAAATCAATAATCAAGCAGTTTCTGACCGTGTTCATAAAGAAAGAGCTGACTATCAAGCAGTAATGATTGGATCCTCAACTGCAATCATTGATAATCCAAGTCTTTTGATCAATGTTCCTTCTAATTATCATCCGATTAGACTCGTAATTGATCGTCGTGGCCGTCTTCTCAACCATCCTGGATTAAACCTACTAAATGACAATAAGAGCGAAACTTGGATTTTTACTCAAAACATCAATTTGAAAAAACAACATTTTAATTCTAATGTTCGCGTTTTTGAATTAGACAGCGATGATATTAATGAAGTAATCGAAATTTTAGCTACTGAAGAAATTCAATCAGTGTATGTCGAAGGCGGTCCTACTCTTGAAAAAGTTCTTCTTGATCATGATCTAGTTAATGAGGTGATTAATTATTTAAGTCCAACTTATTTTGGAGATATTGGTCTTGAAGGAGCTGTCCCTTCTCGCAATTTGAAACTTAAAAATGTTAATATTGAGGCTTTAGACAACAATATCCGAATTGATGGAGATGTTGAAAAGCGGCCTCAACCGATAGCAAGTTTTGACTAAAAGAAGCGTCTGGATTTCCAGACGCTTCTTTTATTACATTTCTTCATCCATATATTGATTAAGCAAACCATCTACGAATTCATTCCCTGGGTGATTAGCATGACCCTTTACCCATTCAAAATGAGCATCAGGGAAATTAGCGAGGAGCTTATCAATTTTTTTCCATTCTTCTACATTAGCAAGTTCACCACTAGATTTCTTCCAGCCACGTTTCTTCCAGCCTTCAAGCCAGCCTTCAGTAATTGGTTGTAAGACATACTTTGAATCAAGTCTGAACATCAGCTTCTTTTCATTGAAACCAAGTTCGATCAATTTTTCTAAAGCATTGATAAAACCAGTTTGTTCCATCTTATTATTAGTTGCACCGTATTCGCCACCACTATTTGAAATTCTCTTGCCATCCCATTCGATTAAATATGCCCAAGCAGCCTTATCAGTTGGAGCCACTGAACCACCTTTTACACCAGCTCCAGAATTCCGAGTACCCCCATCTGTATAAATGTAGGCAAAATAATCATCTGATTTTGGATTAAGTTTGATGATTTTATTTGCGGCCTCATTTAATGCACTTTCGTCTTTTTCCATAACTCTGTCACGCTCCTCTTTTCTAAAATTCATGTATTCTGTAGCATCAGTTACCTTATCAAAAGATTTATACTCCGCGCCAGAAAAGCCATCAACTTGTTTTTTGGCTTCATCCCAAGTTCGATAAATCCCTGCTTTGCGTCCCTTTTTTACTGCGTAAAATTTCACTCTGATCACCTCATTGAAAAAATTATCTTTGTCCATGATAGAATAGACTTAATAGTTCTATTTTAAGGTGGGGCAACATGTTCTTCAACTCTAAAAAATACACTCAAGAAGCTGAAAAAAATCGACGACATGACTTAAGCGATGAGCCAAGCATGTTTAACATGATTTCATTAGGAATATTAGCTTCATTTATACCTACGCGATTTCTTCTACGTTTACATAAGCAACATATTGAAAATAAAGCTACAATTGAAGAAAAAAGCGGAAGTTTTGAACAGACTCCAATTATTTACTTTCATGGTTTTCGCGGAGGAGATTATACTACCAAGGTCATGATTGAACAAGCCTGCAAAGATAAAGGAAACAATAAATTTTTAAAGGTAACTGTCGATTTATTAGGGAATTTCAAGCTTGAAGGAACTTGGACCGGCGATAAACAACCTATTGTACAAGTCGCATTTAGACAAAGAATTGTGGGAATTTACGACATAGATTATTACATGAGCTTTTTACTGCCGTTTTTGGCAAAACGCTACAAATTTTCCACTTATACTGCAGTTGCGCACTCTTTAGCTTCTCCATGTATTGTCAGAACGGAAATGAAATATGCAAAAAAGAAAAAATTTCCCCATTTAAATAAATGTGTCTGTATTGCAGGACCTTTTAACGGGGTTACGTATTTAGGGGATATACCTAACGTCAACATTCTTAATGAAAAAGGACGTCCTAATTTGATGAACCCACATTATTTGTATTTACTTTTTAGAAAACGGCGTTTCAATCCTAATATTGCTTTTTTAAATATTTACGGTAATGTTTTAGACAATACCAATACGGATAAGTTTATTTCTGTCACATCCGCAAAAAGCATCCGCTACATCTTAGCTCCTAATGCTCATCTCTATCAGGAAGTTGAGATTCGAGGCAGAGATGCCGAACATAGCTGGATGCATGATAATCCTTTTGTAATTGACATTGTTAATAAATTTATTGGAATAAAGAAATGATGAGGTAATAAGAATGTTTATGCCAATGTTTTACGATCCTTATTTTTGGGTAATATTGATTTCTATAGCAATTAGTAGTTGGGCTTCAATTAATGTTAACTCAACTTTTGGGCGCTATGCTGATGTTAACAATCATAACAACATCACCGGGGCAGAAGCTGCCGAAATGATTTTAGCAAATGTCGGAATTCAAGATGTAAAAATTCAACCAATTTCAGGGCAATTGACAGATAATTATAATCCTCAAACTAAAATTCTTAGTTTGTCAGAACCAGTTTATAATTCAACTTCGATTTCAGCTGTGGGCGTTGCAGCTCACGAAGTAGGACATGCCATCCAAGACCATACTCAATATGCACCGATGACTTTTCGTTCTGCTTTAGTGCCCGTAGTTAACTTGGGTTCAAATTTAGCAATGCCTCTAATTTTAATTGGTTTATTTTTTGGTCTCAATCAAATTTTTATCAAAGCTGGAATTCTTTGCTTTGCGGCAGTCTTAGTTTTTCAATTAGTAACTTTACCCGTTGAATTCAATGCTTCCGCACGTGCTTTAAAGCAATTGAAGATAACTGGAATTCTAGACAATCAGGAGCTTAGTTCTGGTAGAAAAGTTTTAACAGCTGCTGCTTTAACTTATGTAGCGGCGGTAGTTTCATCCTTACTTCAAATATTCCACTTAATTTTGCTATTTGGCAATCATAATCACGACAACTAAAACTAGGAGGATTTTAGGGTGCTTTGGCTTCACGACATAGCAAGAATCATCATCATTACTAATACCATTTTAGCCTTTTACATCGTCTTTCATAGAAGAAGATCGGTTTCTACAACTTGGGCTTGGCTGATTATTTTACTAGTTTTACCAATTATCGGTTTGATTCTGTATGCCTTTTTTGGACGTGGTATTTCCCAGGAAAACATTTTTGCAATTAATAAACAGCACCACTTGGGACTTCGCAACGTTCAAAAAGCCATCGCCAAAGCTCCTAAAAAAATCAGCCCCTCTGACACTTCTAATAAAGGAAAAATTGCCATTAATTTTTTCAATAAAGATGGCTATTCTCCAGTCACTAAAAATAATCACGTCACTTTGTACAGTGATGGAAAAGAAATGTTTAGGGATATGATCAAAGATATCAAAAATGCCAAAGAAACTGTCAATGTGGAATTTTATACTTTCTATAATGATGATATTGGTAATGAGATTCTTGATCTTTTAATAAAAAAGGCTCAAGAAGGCGTCCAAGTGCGTGTAATCTATGATGCGTGGGGTTCTCAAGGAGCGACTAAAACTTGGTTTGATCAATTGCGAGATGCAGGGGGACAAGTTTTACCTTTTATCACTTCACGTAATATGATTACCAGATATCGAATCAACTACCACCTGCACCGAAAAATTGTTATTATTGATGGCCGTATTTCTTGGACTGGCGGCTTTAATATCGGTGATCAATATTTAGGTAGAAAAAAGAAATTTGGTTATTGGCGCGATAGCCAGGTAAGAATCGTAGGTTCGGCCTCCCTTCTACTTCAAGAACGTTTTGTAATGGACTGGAATGCTTCAATTCAAAACGATGAACAAATTATTACTTTTAACGAAATGTTTTTCCCGGATCTTGATGAACATGATATTACACCAGGAGATGTCGCTACCCAAATTATTTCTGATGGACCTGACCGCTATGAACCCTATATGCGAAATGGTATGATGAGATTAATGCTACTGGCTAGAAAAAGACTCTGGATTCAAACTCCTTATCTAATCCCAGATGATGCTATGTTTGCAACTTGGCAGACAATTGCTTCATCGGGTGTTGATGTAAGGATTATGATCCCCTCAATGCCAGACCATCCTTTTATTTATCGCGCTACCCAATGGTACGCTAACGAATTAACTCGCTATGGTGTCAAAATTTATATTTATAATAATGGTTTTTTACACGCCAAAACGACAATTATCGATGATAAATATTCCACCGTCGGATCAATGAATCAAGATTATCGTTCATATGACTTAAACTTTGAAGATATCGTCGTCTTTTACGATAAAAAATTTACTCAGGAAATGGCGGAAACTTTTAAAAAAGACATGGAAAGCTCTACCTTATTAACTAAAGAAATGATTGCCAATCAAGGTCGATATTTACGAACTTTACAAAGCTTTTCTCGAATGCTCTCTCCAATCTTATGATAAAGCAGACTTAACAGTCTGCTTTTTAAATAATATTTTGTACTTCTATTCTGGCATCAGAACTTAGACGCTGACGCAAAACCCCAATTATCATATTTACTTCTCCATTAAAGCGTAAGTAATATTGGCGCTCTTTAACAGTTTG
The DNA here is from genome assembly GCA_949888035.1 of Lactobacillus johnsonii. GTDB lineage: Bacteria > Bacillota > Bacilli > Lactobacillales > Lactobacillaceae > Lactobacillus > Lactobacillus johnsonii_B. The sequence continues at coordinate 52,846 of CATLCE010000007.1, forward strand.
CAAAATACAAATTACCGTGGGCTTTTTAGGATTAGGCACACTAATCAAGCGCACAAAGCTAATATCTGAATAGCGAACCGTCCGTTTAAAGTAGCCAGAAACGACTGCCCGTTTATCTGCAAAACCAGTAAAGCCATCGATGATACTAATGAACAAGAATAAAGCCAAAAAGACGTTGATTCCAGGATCCCCTTTTTCAATATAATTCCAAGTAAAGGCTAGCCAAATAAAAATAATTGCCCAAATAATTGATGATAAACGATAGCGTCCTTTTACTTGCAAGCTAGCTTGCCAATACCAGCTATAGCATGCATAAACCAATAATAATAAATCGATAGTATAATAAAAAGTAGATAAGCTAGTCATAATAACCCTCCTTAAATAAAACACTATGTTAATTATAACAAAGGCAATAATCTATAATTGAGTTAGAAGTATTAGAAAGTGTACAAAAAAATGGATAATACAGAAAAAATTATCGAACTAAAAAATGATATCGACAATGCCAATCATATTGCCTTTTTGACTGGAGCCGGCGTGTCAACCCATTCTGGCATCCCTGACTATCGTTCAAAAAATGGAATTTACAATGGTGTAAAAGAAAGTCCTGAAACTATTTTAAGCGAAAACACCCTCTTTAATCGGCCCGAACTTTTCTACAACTTTGTAATGAACAACATGTATTTTCCAAATGCCAAGCCTAATCTAATTCATGAAAAGATTGCTCAAATTTGTAATCAAAAAGGCGATTTAATCACTCAAAATATCGACCAATTAGATAAAAAAGCTGGTAACGAACATGTAGTAGAATTTCATGGAAATTTATATAACATATATTGTACAAAATGCCATCAAACTTTGTCTTATAATGAGTATGCAGACAGTTATATTCATAAAAACTGTGGAGGAATAATTCGACCAGGAATCGTTCTTTACGGGGAAGGAATTAATCCTGAAAATCTATCAAAATCTATCAATATTATGCAAAAATCAGATCTCGTTATTATTTGTGGAACTAGTTTTGTCGTTTATCCTTTTGCGCAACTATTAGCTTACAAAAAGCCAACCGCTAAAGTTTGGGCTATTAACAAAACTGCTATTAACGCCCCTGAAATTAATGAAATCATTGCTGATGCTCTCGATATTTTTAAGAAATTGTAATTGAATTACTTGCGAGATATTGATATTCTTTACATAAGTTTTTATGATGGCCTTTTATACTCAGGTGGTGAAATAACATGACAGAAGTTTTTTACTATGATACTACTACTATTAATGATCAAGAATATTTTTTAGCTACTACTAATTTAGGAATAGCTTATTTAGGATTAAAAAGTCAAGATAATTCTACCCCTATATTTGGCTTTTATCCGAATAAAATGCTTATTCATGATCCTAAAAGACTGGAACCTTATGTTAAAGAATTAAAAGAATATTTTGCAGGGAAAAGGCGAAAATTCGACGTACCAATTGATATTTCGGAATTCGGGACAGCCTTTCAAAGAAGCGTTTTAGAAGTTGTTAAAAAAGTACCCTATGGCACTACAGTAAGCTATGGGGATATTGCGACTTCTCTAGAAAATGCTCGGTCAGTTCGTGCCGTGGCCCACGCCGTGGCTCTTAATCCTGTCTTGATTTTTATTCCTTGTCATAGAATAATTATGTCAAACGGTAAACCAGGTGGATATCGTTTAGGACCAAAGGAAAAGATTCGTTTAATCAATTTAGAAAAGAGCTATTTACGTGAACATTCTTAAAATGTACGCACCTTTTTTTGATGGAAATAATTGGCTACATGTTTTAACTAGCAGCAACGACTGGGTAATCATTCTTACCCTTATTTTAATGGAATGCTTACTGTCAGTCGACAATGCGGTGGTGTTAGCTGCGCAGACTCAAGTACTTCCTAATAAATCAGAACAACGTAAATCTTTAGTTTATGGACTATGGGGTGCTTATTTGTTTCGCTTCATCGTCATTGGAATTGGAACTTATTTAATCAATTTTTGGGAAATCAAATTACTGGGAAGTATCTATCTATTTTATCTATGTATTAAGTTTTTCTATGATCAGCGCCATCCTCAACAAGCTGCAGAACATGAAAAAGAAAAGAAAGCTGAAAGAGCTGCCCATCACAAAAATAAAAAGCCAAAAAAGCACATACTTTCTTTATTTTGGCGCACAGTTGTCTCCATCGAAGCCATGGATATTGTTTTTTCAATTGACTCAGTTTTAGCAGCCTTAGCTGTTTCAGATAATCCAGTTGTTGTTTTAATCGGAGGAATGATTGGAATTTTGTGCATGAGAGGTGTGGCCGAAATTATCATCAAACTGATGGATATTATTCCGGAATTGCAACCTATGGCGTATGTTTTAATTGGAATTATCGCTTTGAAACTGCTCTTGGAACTTCCACCATTCAATATTGAAATTCCTAACGCTGCTTTTGCAGCAATTGTTTTCTCGGTTTTAGGTTTAACGATTGCTTTCCACTTTGTTCGCGTTAAAAAGCACGGTCAAAAACATCTATAAAGAAAAAGTCCCACCTTGAATTATTGTCAAGATGAGGCTTTTTTATTCTCCAAGGCTAATTTTCTTGATTTTGAATCAAATTTTTAATTTTTTCTCTACATATTCTTTCAAAACAACTGCTTGATTGTGCTTCCGATTTTTTGCTCCATACAAAAACAACACATCTTCTGTAGCAAGTTTTAATTTTACATTTTCCACAAATTCAGGTGTAAACTGATTATAATTAAGTTCTTCAATGTATTTTTGCTTGAATTCTGGAAATTTCTCATCCTCATGATTGAACCACTTCCGCAATTCATTAGTAGGCCCGATTTCCTTATCCCATTCATTCAAATGGGCTTTAACCTTACTTACTCCGCGAGGCCACATTCGATCAATTAAAATGCGGTAGCCCGTTGGCTGCTCATGGTCATAGATTCTAACTAATTTAATTTCAGACATTTTTCTACCTCTTGAAAGGAAAAATATGGATTACAAAACTTATTTTACTACTCAACCAACCGATAAAATTGCTAAAGATTTGATTGGACGTCCACTTTATTTTAATAATGGTGAAAAACTGGGTGGTTATATCGTTGAAGCCGAAGCCTACATGGGAAAACGGGATCGTGCAGCCCATTCTTACAACGGTCGGCGCAGTCCAGCAAATGAAGGTCTTTATGGTGCGGGTGGCACTTTATATATTTATTCCCAGCGTCAATATTTTTTCTTTGATGTTGCGTGTCAAGAAAAAGATGAGCCTCAAGGTGTACTTGTGCGTGCTATTGAACCCATTTGGGGAATTAACACCATGATTAAAAACCGCAACGGTAAAACAGGCCCTCTTTTAACTAACGGTCCCGGTAAAATGATGCAGGCTCTAGGAATTACTAGTCGAAAATGGGATCTTCATTTTCTTACAGACTCTCCTTTTGAGATTGATCTTGATGATAAAAGTAAAAGAATTCCCCAGGAAATTGTTGCTTCAAGTCGCGTTGGGATTAACCAAAGCGATCCGCTTTGGGCCAATAAGCCACTCCGTTATTATGTTAAAGGTAATCCCTATGTTTCTAAAATGAAAAAACGTGATTTTGCTCAAAACAACGGTTGGGCTTGACAAATAGCCCTTTTCCCTTTAAGCTGTGTAACAGTTAAATATTTTCCAATGCAATAGAGGTTGCGACAAGCACAAGGATATTGTGAATACGCGAATATAACGATCAATATTTGAAGGATTGCCGCCGAAACGAGTTTATCTTTCGCGAGTTAAGTTTGTTGGGTTGCAGGAGAAGATCCTGCAGACTGTCTCGGTTCGTCCCCGAGGAGCGCTATAAGATTTGGTTTAATTACTGATGATTACGACCTCGCTGCATATGCGAGGTTTTTATTTACGCTTTTTATTGTGTTGGCTTTACTTGAATAATTATTTGGAGGTTTTTTCTGTGAAGTCAAAATGTAGATGGCTAGCTGCAATAATGGCAGTTGTGCTTAGTTTAATTGTTGGAATTTCTACTAATTCTAAGGTTCAAGCAAAAAGTACGTCTGAGCCTTTAAAGATTGGTATGGAAGCCAACTATCCGCCATACAATTGGACTCAAACTACTAGTGCAAATGGTGCGGTTCCAATTGAAGGTTCTCACTCTTATGCAAATGGTTATGATGTTGAAATTGCTAAGAGAATCGGTAAAAGATTACACCGTAAAGTTGTTGTAGAAAAAACTGAATGGGACGGTTTACTTCCAGCATTAACTTCTGGCAAGATCGATTTGATTATTGCTGGTATGAGTCCGACTGCAGCCAGAAGAAAAGCGATTAACTTTTCTGAACCATACAGAAAAAGTACTTTTGTTGTTATCATGAACAAAGACAACAAGTACGCTACTGCAAAGAAATTAAGCGATTTTAAGGGTGCTAAGTTAACTGCTCAACAAGGGACTTTGCACTATGACTTAATCAAGCAATTAAAGGGTTCTAAGAGAGAACCAGCAATGCGTGACTTCTCAGCTATGAGACAAAGTTTAGCTTCTGGCACTATTGATGGTTACGTTGCTGAAGACATCGAATTTGAAAGTTACCACAATGTTAACCCTAACATCGTTGCCGTTAACTTAAACAAGATGGCTGGTTTTCATGTAGATCACGATGATTCTGTAACTAGTATCGGTGTTAAAAAAGGCAACACTAAACTTTTAAATGAAGTTAATGCGACTTTAAGAAGCATCCCTACTAAAGAACGCGATCAATTGATGTCTAAGGCCATCAGAGAGCAACCAAAGGCTGGTAATAGTGCTAAGAAAGAAAACTGGCTTGTTTCAACTTGGAAGCAATATGGTCATATGATTCTTAGCGGTATCGGCATGACTTTACTTTTAGCTTTAGTTGGTACTATCGTTGGTTTCTTCATTGGTTTGCTCGTGGGTATCGTTCGTACTATTCCAACCCCTACCACTCGTGGCAAGCGTTGGGCTTTAAACTTTGTTAAGTGGTTATTATCAGTTTACGTAGAGATTTTCCGTGGTACTCCTATGATGGTTCAAGCAGCCGTGATCTACTATGGTATTGCTCAATTCTGGCACTTAAACTTGAACCGTACGGTTGCCGCTTTAATTATTGTTTCAATTAATACCGGTGCTTACCTTGCCGAAGTTATTCGTGGTGGTATTATTTCTACACCTGAAGGACAATTCGAAGCCGCTAGTGCACTGGGGATGACTCACAACCAAAGAATGTGGCACATCATTTTACCTCAAGCTATCAAGAACTGTTTACCATCAATTACTAACGAATTTATCGTAAACATTAAAGATACTTCAGTATTGAGTATTATTTCAGTATCTGAACTGTTCTTCGTTGGTACTACAATTGCGAGTCAAACTTTCCAATTCTTCCCAACATACTTAACTATTTCTGTAATTTACTTAATCTTGACCTTCACCATTACCCGTATTTTCAACTTGATTGAAAAGAAGCTTGAAGGCAACAAGAACTACAACTTAATGGCCAACCAAGTTCAAGTTGGTGCACCTAAGGATACGGAGGCAAATAACTAATGACTGAAAGCAAGCAAACCATCTTAAGTTTAAAGCACATGCAAAAGTCCTACGGTGATCACCAAGTTTTGCGCGACATTTCAGTTGATATTAATAAAGGTGAAATCGTAACGATTATTGGTCCTTCTGGTGGTGGTAAATCAACCACCTTACGTTGCATTAATTTGCTTGAAGAACCAACCGGCGGCGAAATTGATTTTCACGGTGAAAACATTCTTCATCCTGGATACAATCGTAATGAATTTCGTTCTAAGGTCGGCATGGTTTTCCAGCAATTTGACCTATTTGAAAACAAGAACGTTTTACAAAATTGTATGATTGGACAACAACTAGTACTTAAGCGTTCAAAAGAAGAAGCTAAGAAGATTGCTCTTGAAAACCTCAAGAAAGTTGGTATGGAACCATTTGTTAATGCAAAACCAAGTCAATTGTCCGGTGGTCAACAACAACGTGTGGCTATTGCCCGGGCAATTTCAATGGATCCTGAAGTACTTCTCTTCGACGAACCTACAAGTGCTCTTGACCCTGAAATGGTTGGTGAAGTACTTGATGTTATGCAAAAGTTGGCTACTACTGGATTAACAATGATCATCGTTACGCACGAAATGGGCTTTGCAAAGAGTATTTCTGATAACGTTTTGTTTATTAGCGACGGCGTGATTACTGAACAAGGTCATCCAAAGGATCTTTTTGATAATCCTCAAAATGCCAAGACGCAAAAATTCTTAAGAAACTTTAGAAAGATGGATTTCTAAAATAATAAAAATGGAGCTGAAAGTAGCTCCATTTTTTTCTTTGATTTTGATGTTACTCAGTCTAATTCTACGTTTATAACTAATCTAACCTAACATCATTTGGAAAATGATTTAATCTTTCATTTTGAATACCAATTTGCTCTTCAATTTCAAGCAAACGATTATATTTTTCAACACGCTCTGATCTTGCAGGAGCACCCGATTTTAATTGGCCACCATTAGTAGCGACTGTAAAATCAGCAATAAAGGTATCACCAGTTTCACCAGAGCGGTGTGAAACCATGGTAGTCATCCCGTTCTTACGAGCTAATCTAATAGTTTCTAACGTTTCAGTAATCGTTCCAATTTGATTCAATTTGATCAAAATAGCATTGCATAATTTATCTTCAATAGCTTTGTGAACCAGTTCAGGATTAGTGCAGACATTATCATCAGCTACAACTTGATGAGTTGAACCAAAGCGTTCAGTAAACTTTTCAAAATTAGTCCAGTCGTTTTCATCAAATGGATCTTCACAAGAAACAATTTCTGGAAATTCCTTCAAAAGCTTCTCATAGTAATCTAGCATTTGATTACCATCCCAAACATGATCTTCAAAGTGATACTTACCATCTTCTTTGTTGTAGAAAGAACTTGCCGCTGCATCAAAAGCAATTGCAATATCTTTTCCTGGTTTGTACCCAGCTTTAATGATGGCCTTTTGAAGCATCTTTAAAGCTTCTTCTGAACTCTTTAAGTTTGGTGCAAATCCACCTTCATCACCTAATCCTGTTTCAAAACCAGCATCTTCAATAACTTTCTTTAGAGCGTGATAAGTGTTCACAATTTTTTCAAAACCATCTCTAAATGAAATCTTATTTACAGCAGTAATCATAAATTCTTGAATATCAATACCATTATCAGCGTGCTTACCACCATTAATCACATTATGAAAAGTTTGAGGCAATTCCAGATCACACCCACCTAGATAACGATAAAGGGGTTCTTTCTTAGACTTTGAAGCTGCACGCGCAATTGCCATTGATACACCTAAGATCGCATTGGCACCAAGTCTAGCTTTGTTTTTAGTACCATCTAAATCAATCATCACATTATCAATTGCAGCTTGATTAAATGGATCCTTTCCCTTGAGAGCTTCATTAAGTGGTCCATTTACATTGTTTACAGCGTTCATTACTCCTTTACCACTCAAACGATCGCCACCATCACGAAGTTCAACCGCTTCTTTTTCTCCAGTTGAAGCACCTGATGGGACTTCAGCTTTTGCACTTGTACCATCTGAGAGAGTAGCTTCCACTTCAACAGTTGGGTTACCACGTGAATCAAAAATTTCCATTGCTCGTAACTTTTCAACATAAACAGTCATTTCAAAATCCTCCTAAAACAGAAAAAAGAGCAAAATAAATACGACCCCTACTACCCACTACTTAAAAAGCATGTAGGAAGTAGACGTCGTTAGATTTTACTCGGTTTAATTGGTGAACGTCATCACCTATTCAATTTACAGTTTTATCGTAGCATTAATATTTTCTTTTGCAAGAGTTTTTATCAAAAATGTTTATTATTTTTGATGAAATTTGGTACAATGAAGCAAATCAAAGTGGGAGGAATTATGATGACAAATCAAAACTATTACTTCGTCAAACCATATGACGAAGATTTAGCTAGACCACCTCACGAGAGTTTTGGTCAAATTTTAAATGAGACATACTTGCAGCCTTTTAACTGGAATGGGCGCACAACTAGAAAGTCTTATTGGATCAGCTTTTTAATCAACGCAATTTTGGCTTGTTTAGTAAGTGGAATTGCGAGCTATGCCTTAAACACTCATATTAACTTAGGGCTAAAATGGATCGATTTAGTTATAAGTGCAGTAATTTTAATTTGGGTATTTTTAGCAGGATTAGGTCAACGAATCCGCCGTTTGCATGATGTCAACTATAGTGGCTATTGGTATTGGGCAGCAATCGTGCCTTACGGCGCTTTATTTGTAAACTTTTACTTGATGATTCAACCATCAGTTCAAAGGCCTGTAAAATGGGGAAATTATCTTTTCTATAATTCAAATTCCCCAAGCAATAATTATTACGATCAAGTTTACAATCCTGAAATGGATCGTTCAAAGGTGCCAGTTCCTACAATCGGTCAAATTCTAAAAGAGCACTTTTTCGATTGTTTCAAATGGAATGCCCGCTCCACTAGAACTTCTTATTGGGTAGGAAGCGCAGTTAATGTAGTTATCTCAATAATTGGCTTCATAGTTTACTACCTTGTTGCGTTCATGTTTTTCTTAGGAGTGCCATTTACTGAAATATTTAACAATAATCCATTTCTTTTGACTTTTAGCATCATCTTTCTAATCGTCTTAGCCGCTTTTTGGATTTGGGCTACAATTGCGCAAATTGGTCATACAGTCCGTCGTTTGCATGATGCCAACTTTATCGGTTGGTGGTGGTGGATCGGCGTAATTCCATACATTGGTTCAATTTTGTTACCCTTCCTTCTGTTCCATCCAACAGTCGAAAAAGAAGTAAAATGGAATACTTACTTATTTGAAGAAAAAGATAAAATCAAATAACTAAAAGCCTCGAGCGTTTGCTCGAGGTTTTTAAATAACATCTTTTCTTTGATTTAGCTGATAGAGTTTCCAACCCGTATTAAAGTGATTCTCACGCGTTTTTCTTAAAGAGCCATAATCGCTCTCAAGACTGTCAATTGCATCTTGTAGCTTCTTATTTTGCTTTCTCATTGCATTTAATTCAGGATCATTAATGACTCCTTTAAGATGAGCCTTAGCAGCCAATTGACGACGACGATTTTCAAATTCTTCCTTCAAACTGCCAATGCTATTTTCGTAGCGAACGAGTTTTTTATTCACATCTACAATCTGATCATTAAGCTGTTTAAAAAGTTCATAGGGCATGTCAGATTTAATTCGATTACATTCACTGCACGACAAGGTTAAATTAGCTAAATCATTATTGTGCGACAAAGACACTGGGTCCTTGTGATCGACACTGGTACCCTTGCGACCGCAATACTGACAGCGATAATGATACTTAGCCCGAATGCGCTCCCGATCAATATAATCAACCTCATTCAGTTGAAAGTTTACTGTGAGACCTAATTTTTCTAAATTATAGGCAAAATCACGCCCTTGATTCGGCACATAATCAATTTTACCTAATTCACTCTTGATCACAGCATCATTAAATTCTTTACGTGGCAATTGCTGGAGTGCCAAGCGATTACCATCATAATCCTGAATAAAGGCTTCGTAACGCTTGCGTAGTTGCTTCGTATTTACCAAATAATCTTCACTATCATCGTCATTATTGTTTCCAACATAGGTATACAAAAGAGCTTGGGCAAAAGTTTTCACAGTCGAATTAGCATAATCCTCAGCATTTTTCCCCATTTGTAAACAAATATCACAAATGCTCGTCAATTTAGGATTAATTAGACCTTCTTGTTTAAAATGAAGGGAATCAATCCGCAATCCACATGAACTACATTGAAATTTCACTTATTTATCCGCATCCCCCATCAACAAAATACTAAAGGCAATTCTCTGCATCTTATCTTTCCCCGCAAAGTCACCTTTAAACAAATCTGGCAAAATATGCTTGATAAAGTATTGCACGCACACCATATCATCATACTTTTTAATAGTCTCCAGACTTTCCTTAAACATTTGCATAAAGACCGGATTAGGATTACCTAGTTCAATTTCACCATAGGCTTCATAGAGTAGATCCAATTTATCGCAGATTGATAAAATCTTTCCTTCCAAAGTATCATCTTTAGCTTCAGAAAGTCGCTTAGTATAGATAGCTTGGAATTCTTTGGGGATTTCCTCTTTGATAAACTTTTGCGTCATCTTTTCTTCCACTTCACCAATCATCTTTCGCAATTGTGGTGTGGCATACTTAACGGGAGTTTTAATATCACCGATAAAACGCTCGGTATAGTCATGGTTCAAGCTCTTTTCATATAAAGCTTTCCAATTAACCTTTTGCTTTCCTACAACTTCTTCGATATCTCCCATCATTTGAGCCAATTCAGCGGTTCTATATGAGTGATCAGCCACTGAATGATGTTGATATTTAAAGTAGCCCGGTGCACGATCGATTGACTCTAAACTGTTGAATCCTTGAATATAAGCATTTAATCCCATAATTATCCCCCTTAGTAAAATGTCTAAAATTTTTACTATGTTATCAAAATTCAAAAAGTTATGCAAGACTTCTCTATTTACATTCTACCAGCTATGGGGATTATGATTGCAAGCAAAATAGCCAGAGCAAAATCTCAACTCCATCAACTTATTTCCTAGGTAATTATAAGCTATATTTTATTCGTGGTCCTTATCCAGCCGATTCATAGTTAATGGGTACTTTTCATCTAATTTTGGATCAACAATTGTCATTACTATTAACTTTTGAAGTGGATTCATTATCATCCAGCCGAATATCCAAAAAGCTGCAAACATACCATCGATATTTATACCAGCCCATATATCATTGGTAACCAGCATTATGCTTGAGAACATAAGTAGAACATAAACCGATTTATAAAACTTAATAATAGTTTGATATTCTTCTCGACGCTTTTCTAATTGATACTGAAGTTGATTATTAAAATGATTAATTTTTTCTTCTTCCTTTTTAGTCTTTTGATCAGTAAATAAATCCTTAACTTCAACACTTAATGCCCCTGCAACTAAGTTTAGAGTTTCAATACTCACATCTTGTCCTGATTCAAGTCTTTGAATTGTTCTAACTGAAACTTTTGCCTTTTCAGCCAATTGTTCTTGAGAAAGGCCTTTTTCTAGTCGTAGCTTTCTAACTTGCGTTTCAACCATTTTTTGATCCTCTTTTTTCTTAATTTATGGTCATTATTTTACCTGGAATAACATCTCCTTGACCATGACAAATACCCGTCAACAAACTGACAGTTATCTGACAAATATTTTTGTTAAGAAATAAGATTTAAGTTAGCAAGCAAAAAAGCCAGAGCAAAACGCCCTAGCTTTCAGTTTCTATAATTCAAAGACTACTTGTTTTCGTCTTTTGCGGCCTTGTTAAGAAATTCTACGACAGCTGCTACGTGAGCAACACGCTTCTTAGCATTTCTCTTGTTCTTAGGTCTTTGGTTTGGTTCACAACCAGTGTTGTAATTTTCACCTTTACGCATAGTACTATACTTCCTTTCAGATTTTCGAAAATCTAGTTTAGTTTACCATTTACCCTTTGCGAAATCAAGTCCAGTTCTAAACCCTCATATTTTCAAGCATCCCCGGTAGAATAATAGTATAGTTCAAAATCTTGTTAGCGTAGCTAGAATTATTCTCGAAATCCTTTATTGCCTTTTTAACTTCGGGCACATCATCGGTAATTATGCCATCAACGTGGTCATACATCAGCCTTTTTATCAAACCCGACTGATTAACCGTCCAAGCATACACAGGATGATTATTCAGATGAGCTTGCCAAATAAAATCTGAATCCAAAGTTGAGTATTCCATTGAATAGCCTTTTGCGACACTTTCAGGATAAGTGAAATTATAAGGTTGAATATATAAAACTGGCAATTTTGGGTTGATTCGGTGTAAATTTTCAACCACCCCATAATCTAATGATTGAACTTGATAATGCCTTTCAATAATTAATTTTCCATATTTTCGATTAAAGTATTCAAGCATCTTTTTTGAATCTTGAGGAGTAGTCTTAATTTCAATCAATAGTTTTTGATGTAGCTTTTTGGCAGCTTTCAAATATTGATCAAAGCTTGCAACTTTTCCTTCGGACCCATTTTCTTTAGCAGTTAAATGAGTCAGCTCTTTCAAAGTTAACTCATTTGGCTTTTTATCTACGCCTGTAAGCTTCTTCAAATTTTCATCATGCATAACTACAAATTGCTTATCTTTAGTTTCATGCAAATCGATTTCGACATAATCTGGTTTAAGATGAGCTGTTTTCTTTAAAGCAGGAATAGTATTTTGGACTCCATTTTCTTCACTTACTCCTCGATGAGAAATAATCAACGGCGCTGAAAAATTTGTCCCTAAATATAAAATATTGGTTATTGCAGCCCCCATCACTAAAACAGCAATAATTATACTGCTTGTGCTAATGACAACCTTATTAGTTTGAGCTGGACGAGACTTTTCTTGAATTCCAATTGGCTTGAACAAAAAGCAAATTGCAATAACCGATGACCATATCAACACTACTTCACTGATAATCTGAATTATCGTTAAGTTAACAACCGCTATTATAAAAGATAATTTCCTAGGAAATATGTCACACGCAAGCTGCAATAAATAAAAACTACAATAAAAGCCCAGCAGTATAATCGCAGCCAGGAAGGTTAATTCTCCTAAACAAATTATTAACGGACGCCACAATTTACGAGTTAATTTCCAACTTTGCTTCATTGCTGGCCATGTTTTCTGTTGCTTAAAAATCATCAAAGGCAAAGTCAGAATTAATCTCAATCCCAAGACTCCGATTACTAAGTAAAACAAAATTAAAACTAAAGCTAAAATCCAATTTCTAGTCATATAATCTAAGATAAAATCTGGAATTTGAATTTTAGATAAGAGTGGCGTTCTAAATATAATATCGGCAAAAGGAATAATAAATATAAAGTAGGCAATTAAAAGAAGTAGAGAACTAATTTGCAAGGTTTTTAAGCTAATAAAAGTTTCTTTGAAGACACGAGGTAATGTAAATGTAGCCTTTTTTATATTTTTTACACCAATTAATAAAAAGGCGAATTCACTGTACACTATCAGCATCAATAAGATGAGCTCAATAATTAAAATTATAAAAATTGAGGTATGGGTGGTAATGATTGTGATCACATTTTGATAAGAAACAAAAGGAATTGCTCCAGCTTGCAGCACAAAAGTTGTCACATATCGAAATAGCGGAATCACAATAAATTGACTGATTAAATCCAAACTTAAAAACAGCAGTATATACTGCAATAGATGATTCTTAAATTCGCTAGTATACACTCTAATATCTTCAAATGCACTTTTCACTTCAATCTTCCTCGCCTTCAAAATTCACCTTCCTTAATTTTACAAAAAAAGCGCACTTCAAAGAAGTACGCTTAGATTAGATTTTAGCAAGTTTTGCCTTCTTGCATATCCTTTTCTGTGATTTCAGATGGCTTGAAGTTAGCTACCCCAACTGCCCCATCAATAATTCCACTGTCATCAGATAAGCTTAATGTAGCATTTCTAGCATTTACTACTAAATTATCTTCTAAAAATCCTGTTTCTGCTTTAGCAGTGTAAAGGTCAAGACCAGCATTATTTTCAATTTTAATATCATAATCTGGATCTTTTTCGTCTAATACTACAAACTCAAAGTTTGCTCCAATCGTACAAGTTCCACCTTGCTTGGAGTATTTAGTAGAACCATCATTCAAAGCCAAGAGAACAACTTGACCATCTTTAACATGCTTTTTAATGATTTCTGCAGCATCATCTTTAATGTTCATTTTTAAATCCATAATTTTACCCCTTCTTAATTAAACATCTTAGGAAAAATATACCAACTAACCCCCATTTGCACAATTTATCTGCTCAAAATACCAAACTATTTACTTTTTCTAAAATTTATTATTGCAAGCACCGCTAAAAAGGCTCAAAATGGTAAATAGAGTTTTTGGACGATTGTAATACGTGAGGGGGACCTTTTATGACCGTCTTAAAGAATATTGCTAAAGACAGAATTTTACAAATTACCGTACTGATAACAGTCGTCAGTCTTTTTTTTGCGCGACCAAGATTTGAAGATATTAACTTTCATACTTTATATTCAGTTGCTGCAATGCTGACAATTATTCAAATCTATGCTTATTTGCATGTGCTTGATGTACTTGCCTATAAACTCACTAGTATCGCTGATAATACTCGAAAGCTAAACATGTTGTTTACTCTTTTGGCAGTAATTTCAGGGATGTTCCTAGGCAATGACATTACAGCCCTAACCTTAATTCCATTATATTTAAATATTGCTAAAAAATATGAATTACCACAAATTTTACCAGTTACTTTAATTGGAATGGGCGCCAACATTGGGGCTGCCTTTACTCCGTGGGGAAATCCTCACAACATTTTCCTGGTAAGTAGATACGATGTTAACGCTGTGCAATTTTTTGCATGGTCTGTTCCTTATTTAGTTGCGTCACTAATCATTCTGGGTATCGTCTTTGTCTTTATCCCCAAAGAAAAGATCCCTGTCCAAAAAACTGAAAGTATTAAAATTAGCTGGCGTCCAACTTTAATCACTACTGCTGTATTCATCTTTTTCTTTTTTGGTGTGTTCAGAATCGTTAACATTGTATGGCCAATGCTTATTTCTATTCTTTTGGCCCTCCTTATTAATCCACGCATCATGCTTAAAATTGACTACGCATTGCTATTAACTTTTACTGGATTCTTTATCTTTATTAGTGATATCCAACAAATTCCAGCACTTGTAGGAGCAATTCATATGATGGTTCACTCAGAAACTTCGACTTACTTTGCTTCTATTCTTTCCAGTCAAATCATGAGTAACGTTCCTTCAACTATTTTAGTTGGTAAGTTTACTACATACGTTGAAGCTTTATTCTTAGGATCAAACATCGGTGGTTTTGGTTCTCCAATCGGCTCAATGGCTAACATGCTAGTTTTGAAGACTTTCAACCAACACGCTAGTGTAAGCAAAGGGAAATTCTTTAAAGAATGGATTGTGATGCAATTCGTTGGATTAATTATCTTAACCGCAGTTGGTTGGTTGCTTCTTAAAATCTAATTTTCACTAAAGATGCTGATTTTAGCATCTTTTTTGATTGCGGAAAATTTCTAAAATTAGTAAAATCTAAATAATACTTTTACCGTAACGGAGGGAATGCAATGTCACCATTATTATGGATAATTTTAATTATTGTAGTCTTAGTGATTGCAATTTATATTACAGCTTACAACGGTTTGCAAAGAGCTAAAATCTACACTGAAGAAAGTTGGAGCCAAATCGACGTTCAATTAAAACGCCGTAACGATTTAATTCCTAACTTAGTAGAAACCGTTAAAGGCTATGCCAAACATGAAAGTGAAACTTTTGAAAAAGTTGTTCAATTAAGAAACCAATTAACTCAAATTCCTGCTGATAATCATGAGGAAACTTTGAAGGTTTCTAACGAAATTACTGATTCACTTAAGACTATTTTTGCCTTATCAGAAAACTATCCTGATTTGAAGGCCAACCAAAACTTCTTGAAACTCCAAGAAGAATTAACTAATACCGAAAACAAGATTGCATATTCACGTCAGCTTTACAATTCAAGTGCTGCTCAATACGACCAACGTCTTTTAACTTTCCCATCTAATATTGTGGCTAAGATTCACGGTTTCAAGAAAGTTGATTACCTTGAAACACCTCAAGAAGAAAAAGAAGTGCCAAAGGTTAAGTTTTAAAGATGTTATACCAACAAATTGCACGTAATAAGCGTAAAACTGCGATTATTATGGTTCTTTTTGTGATAATTTTAACCTTAGTTGGGGCCGGATTAGGTTATATGTTTAGTAACTCTCCCTATGGGGGAATTATTATTGCTTTTTTAGGAAGCCTCATCTATTTATTCATTGTCATGCAAAATCCTGCCAATATGGTGATGAGTTTAAATCATGCCCAAGAAATCCATGAACAAGACAATCCAGAGTTATGGCATATTGTCGAAGATATGGCGATGGTAGGACGTGTTCCAATGCCTAGAGTGTTTATTATTGATGATCCTAGTCCTAACGCCTTTGCGACTGGAAGAGACCCAGATCATAGCGCTGTGGCCGTTACAAGCGGTCTATTGAATATGATGAATCGTGAAGAGCTAGAGGGCGTTTTAGGACATGAAATTTCACATATAAGAAACTATGATATTCGCATTTCAACAATTGCTGTAGTGCTGGTCGGAGTCATTTCTTTTATTTCAGGAATGGCTAGTCGGTGGATTTGGTGGGGTGGCGGTCGAAGCCGCAATGATGACGAAGAAGACAACAACGCTTTTGCAATGATTATTAGAGTAGTCGCAATCTTATTCGTCTTGATTTTAGGACCATTGTCAGCGTCGCTAGCTCAAATGGCCCTCTCACGCAATCGAGAATACTTAGCCGATGCTAGTTCCGTAGAATTAACCAGAAATCCACAGGGACTAATTTCTGCTTTAGAAAAAATCGAAGGCAGTGGACCAATGAAACAAGCCGATCGTTCAAGTAGTGGGATGTATATTGAAAATCCATTCAAACATAACGGAAGTTTATTTGATACGCATCCCCCAACAGCTGATAGAATTGCACGTCTTGAAAAAATGTAAGAAAAAGCCAGGTTAACCTGGCTTTTTTCTATTTCAAATTAATCTTAGCTTGAGCAAAGAGCTCATCTCGCATTACTGCTGGAGTCATATGGTAATATTCATTAAACTTCTTATAGAAGAATGACTTACTTGAATATCCTACTCGTGAAATAATCTCCTTCAAGGAAATATCCGGCTGCGCTAACAAGTCCTTAGCTTCACGCATTCGTCTTTCATCAACATGCTCCACAAAGCTCTTTCCGGTCTTTTGCTTAACCATATTAGAAAAGTAATTCGGATTAAAACCAAAATAGCGTGCAGTTTTAGCCAAAGTAATTTCTGCAAAGTGATTATCAATATACTCATCTAGTGTCGCCTTTTCAAATTTAGTCTTATCCAGGCTAACTGGCGTAACAAGCTTTTGACTTCTAATTGAGACAATTAACATTATTGTCAACTCTGCGCCAATCAATGCCCGAATAAAAAGTTCATTCCCAAGATAACCATCAATGATATGATGCATTACTTGCGTAGGGCGTGTCATTGCATTATTTTTTAGCCATAGCACATGCTCATTTTCTAAGCTATCACTAATTCCTTCAATAACTTTCTGCTCAGCTTCACTCTTACAAGCAAGATCTCTAAAGAACTTTTTATACCTAAAGCCTGGTTGGAATTCCAATTTAACTAAGACAGCATCACGCGTTTGACGCATTACCTCATACGGATAATTCTCCGTAAGAAGAAGTACATTCCCCACTTTAAGTTCAATTATCTTTTGACCACTTTTAATTGTGATTTGACCACTAATCACAAATAGGATAGTTGAAACATCCATCTTATATTGATGGACACCATAGTTATGATTTTCAAGGTAGAGTGTAAACAGATCAAAATTTTCATTGCCAGCTTTTAAT
Source organism: Lactobacillus johnsonii (assembly GCA_949888035.1). GTDB lineage: Bacteria > Bacillota > Bacilli > Lactobacillales > Lactobacillaceae > Lactobacillus > Lactobacillus johnsonii_B. The sequence goes on from CATLCE010000007.1 coordinate 70,429, forward strand.
TTAATCTCACTTTGATTCCCTTTATTAGCTCTTAAAACGCTGGTGAGATATTGATCCAAATCAACTGTTGCCATATGTCCACCTTCCTATTTAACACAATGAAAACACTATAATCCTATTATAAAGCAAAAGCGAATATAATTATACGTAAGAGCTTACATTATTGTAAAATAGACATTTAGAAGTTTTTCTTGTAGAATGAAAAGCAATTGGGATGCTAATTGGCTGAGAAATACCCATCGAACCTGAATCTAGGTAATTCTAGCGCAGGGAAAATGTAATGTTTTGTGCGCCTTCTAGGCGCTTTTTTTATTTTGGAAATATATTCATGATCACAATCAAAAATCTAACTTTTACTTATCATACTAAACCACTCATTAAAAATTTAAATTTAACTCTTCCCTCTGGTTTCTCTCTTCTCATTGGACCTACTGGATGTGGGAAATCCACACTATTAAAGTTGATTGCGAACCTCTATCCTAAATACGCTGGGAAAATTTTAAGTGGAAATATAGATCTTCATCATCAAAAAACTGCCATGATGTTTCAAAATGCTGGTGAACAATTTACGATGCCAACTCCACGAGAAGAAATCGTCTTTGCTTTAGAAAATCTTCAATTCTCAAATACTGAATATAAAAAGCGTTTAGCAATGGCCGTCGATTTCACTCAAATTGATCATCTACTTGACCAAAAAATTTCTACGATGTCTGGTGGAGAAAAGCAACGTGTCGCTTTAGCAGTTTTAATTGCGATGGATGTAGACATTTTAATTTTGGATGAACCCTTTGCTAGTTGCGACCCAGAAAGTCGTCAATTTTTAATTAATAAGCTCAACCAGCTACGCACTCACGGCAAAACTATCCTCATCAGTGATCACGTACTAAGTGGTTATCAAGAAATTTGCGATCAAGTTTATAACTTCGAACAAAACAAGGTTAAGAAGTTATCTCAAAGTGAAGCTGAGGAGCTCTTCACTCAAAAAAAGAATACATCCCATACATTTTCTTTACCTAATCCCAACGAAGACGCTGTTTTTGAATTTGATAATGTTCAAATTAGCCAAAATCGCCTTCTTCTAAATCAAGCCCATTTAAAAATCTTCGCTAATAAAGTCACTCTCTTGACTGGCGCAAACGGCATAGGGAAAAGTTCCCTCTTTAAGGCATTATCCAAAATGCTTCCGTATACTGGAAGTATTCACTATCATAAGCGCGAAGTGCAGAAGCTAAATTCACGTAAATATTTACGCCAAGTAGGGCAAATTTTCCAAAATGCAGATGATCAATTTTTAAAAGTGACTGTTCAAGATGAACTTGATTTAACTAAGAAAAACCTTCCTAAAAAATACTTTTCTCCTCAAAAAATTGACGATTGGCTAAAATATCTTGAATTAGATTCCCACTTAGATCAAGTTGTTTATACCCTTTCTGGTGGCCAAAAAAATAAACTCCAGATCCTATTAATGCTTATGAGTGGACAAGAAGTTCTTTTGATAGATGAACCTTTGAGCGGCCTGGATTCTAACTCAATAAAAAAGGTCATCCATTTAATGGCAGAATGTCAAAAAGAACTTGGTCAAACAATCCTAATTATTAGCCATCAAGTTGATGAAATTGCTAGTTGGTGCGATTATCATCTTGAATTTAAAGATAAGCAATTAACTTACCTAGAAAGATAGAAAAAATGAATCCTAGTTTAGAATTTTTACTTGCTTTTATTATTTCCCTGGAAATATCAATCAAACCTAGTTTAATTACCAATTTTTTGATAATTGCTTTTGCATTAGTTTATTTATTAATTCGAAGAACTAGTTTCAAAAAAATGATTGAATTGATTACTATTCCGTTTATTGCCGCCTTTACGATTTTTGCTACATTGTATTGGTTTTCAACTAAGCCTGATCCTTATTATGCATGGAATCTTTCCAGTCGTGTCTACGTCTACATTCTCACTATTGCTTGCGTTACAGCCGATACAACAACCGTTGAATTTTCCCGTTCTTTAGAACAAAACCTCCATTTGCCAAGCAAATTTGCATACGGCGTTTTAGCAGCGCTAGGTATCATCCCGCAAATGAAAAGTGCTATCAAGCAAATTCGCACCGCAGCGATGATGCGCGGAGTTTATTTATCATTCTGGTCGCCGCAATTATACTTTAAAGCTATCTTAGTTGCGCTTAATTCGGCCGAAAATTTAGCTCAGGGCATGGAGTCACACGGCTTTGTGGAGGATCAAACTCGGTCCACGATTGTAGCAATTCCTATTAAGAAAGGTGATTGGATTGTCTTTTTTACCCTTTTAATCTTAGTAAACATTTCACTATTTTGTTTCAAGTGAGGCTTTTATTGAATAAATTACCGTTGAAAACACGGGATTTTAATCCCGTGATGAAAACGGGTCTTTTCATCGTTTTCTTTTTAAAGTCTATGTTTCCTTCTTTTCTTTTGCTATAATTTTTTAAGAAAGGAGGGAACAAATGTGCTA
>CATLCE010000008.1:0-72858 GCA_949888035.1 Lactobacillus johnsonii
TGCTACCAGCTGGATATTTAGCAGATAGAATTGGAAGGTTAAAGGTTCTAGCTTTATCTTCAATAGTTATTGCGAGTAGTTTTTTAATCCTAATTCTATTTAGAAACTTTTTATTCTTTTCTTTAGCAGAACTGTTATATGGAATTGGACTTGCACTTAATTCTGGCACACTCATTGCCTATATAACTGACTTGCAAGAGCAAAATCATCTTTCTCCGAATAGCAAATTAATGGGGATGCAAGTTATTATCCTAAATTTAACCACCTTAATAGGTGGAAATATTGGAACTGGACTTTTTGTATTTAGAGATATTGCGCCAGTTTGGTTTGCATTGATTGGTTTAGGATTATATCCTGCGTTTATTTTTGTCATGATAAAGTTTTTATCTTTTTCGGATAATAAGGCAGCGCATAAGCGAAAAAATAATAGTATTAAAAATATCGCTAGTTTCTTTAAAAAAAGGAATTTCTGGATATTGTTGTTGCTAAACGTTGGATATGATTGTGGGACGCAATTTATTTTAATATATTGGTCAATTATCTACGTTGAAAAATTAGGCTTTAACTTATCTCTTGTCTATACCTTATTTATGTGTGCACTTATTTTAGGCTCACTCATATTTAATAGGATATCAACATTTGCTAGTTCAAGAAGTATCACGATATTAAATACAGTGTGCATGATTTTGGTGTTTGTTTTGAGTGGAATTATAGAAAATAAATATTTGTTATTGACCCTTTTTCTATTAATTGAATTATTAATGGGGATGATGTCAGGACAGATTTCTGCTACTAGTAATGAAGCAATTTATGGAGAAAGCAACAAATCCACTATGCTTTCGACAGTTTCATTTATTGCTGAAATTTTAGTCAGTCTTTCTTTATTTGTAAGTAACGCAATTATGAAGTGGGCTGGAAATTTAAAAGTAATGTTTTTTGTATCAGCAGCTTACTTCAGCATTGTTTTATTAATAATTCCGTTGATAAAGCAGAAGGAAGAGTTAAGTGCAAAATAAAAAAAGACGATCAATCATAATCGAGTGATCGTTGTCTCTTAATATGTATATTTAAATTTTGGATGGAGCATGTTTATCTAAAATTTTATGATCTCCTGTTGTAACTAAAGTTAAAATTAATTCATTATGATTTAACGAATATACAACAATCCATTGGTCGTAGGTAGAATTGTTAAAGTTACCAATGCGAGAAGGATGAAATTCGTTATAACCTTTTCATTTTCCCTTTAGTTGATGGTGCTTCATTTTCTTTAACTTTGAGGTGTCATTTTCTAAAATAGCCTTTAGGCAGATACTAATTAATTCAACTGGATAATTTTTCTCTTTAATTTCTTTAATTCTTTTTTATAGGTCGGAGATATATAAATTCTAATATTTTTCATAAACGATCCATCCAATTATCTAGATCGTCTAAAGTGCCAATTTTTTCAATATTTCCAGTTTCTACTTCTTTTTTTGCTTTTAAAGCTTCAGGTGAATCTAGAAAATTAATGAGTTCTATATCATCATCTGCTGCTTTTCCAACAGCAAATCTTAAAAATTCAGAAAGAGTAATTCCTCGTTTTGCTAAATTTCTTACTGCTTTTTCTTTTACATTTTTAGAAACACGAGTTGAAGCAGTGCTATTACGAGTAACCATATTATCCATAAAAACATCTCCTTTCATGTAATACCACTGTATTACACAATGCTTAAATTGACAACAAATGAAAGAGGTGAGATAAGAATGTCTAAATTAATTATCATCAGAGGTAATTCTGGCAGTGGTAAGACTACTCTAGCCAAACAAATTCATAATCGTTTACCACGAAATACTTTACTTATTTCGCAAGATACAGTTAGACGAGATATGCTACGAGTTAAGGACGGGGAAAACACCCTAGGGTTACCATTATTTGAGGATTTACTTCATTACGGTTATCGAAATTGTGACTATGTGATCCTTGAAGGTATTTTGAATGCAGAGTGGTATCTTCCCTTGTTTAGACAAGCAGAGGAGTTATTTGGTAAGGAAATTTTTGCATATTATTTTGATATTTCTTTTGAGGAGACTCTAATGCGCCATAAGCAGCGTCACATTAGTTCTTTTGGAGAAAAGCAAATGCGTTCGTGGTGGAAAGAAAAAGATTATATAAATTTTATTTCTGAAACTAGGTTTTCTAGTCAAACAACTTTAAGGCAAGAAATTGAAAAGATTATGAAGGATATTGGCTATGTCAACAATCATTGATCAATTAAATAAGCGGTTGAAATCTAACTTACACGCAATTAATCATGAATCACTTAACAGCACTTTTGTTGGCTATAGTAATTTATATCGGCAATCGATTTTTGTAAAACAATTTGCAAAAGAGCAAGGTTATTACACTGAAAAGATGGTTACAAATTAGTTAAATGATCGAGTTTTAGACGGTTTTTCGCTTAATAATACGTTTGTTTTAGTGTTAAAAGATTGCTCACCAAAAGATATAGGAGAAAGGATTGATTCGAATCTAGCTTTTGAGATGGGACAAGTATTAGGAGAGTATTATTTAAAGGTGAAACCATTTATAAGAATTAAACTTGTTAACGGACAGTTTGATAATTATCTGGCTGAAATAGATTCTTTTAAAGAAAGTTCATACAAAAGAAGATTGAAGAAACTTACTAGTAAATTTCTACCTTATGAAAATGAAATTAAGTTAGAATTATCTCAACATTCAAAATTTGTCTTGCATGGTGATGTGGGCCTTAGAAACTATAAATATGTTGATAGTAAGCTACCACTTATTGACTTTGAAAAAGCACGTTTAGGGCCAGTATATCAAGATTTTATAAAACTGTTTTACCAAGACTTTGGTTTAAATGAAGGATTGATTCAATCATTTCTGGCGGGGTATTCAAGTGAGAATCCTAATTATCACTTATCTGACTTAACAAAACAATATTTGATTTTTACTACTGCAGTGGGCATTTTTAACTATACTGAAAAAATTGAGGATCTGGCTTTCAGACATATTGGAGAGACAATGTTAGACACGATTGAGAAGAAATAGATGGAACAAGATTACATTAAAAACTTGCGTAAAAAGGTAGGCCATGAACCACTAATTTTAAATTTTGCTGGTGGAGTTTTAGTTAACGATCAAGATGAAATTTTGTTGCAGAAAAGGTCGGATTTTAAGTCATGGGGTCTGCCAGGTGGAGCAATGGAATTTGGAGAATCTGCTCAAGAGACATGTGTGCGTGAATTTTTAGAAGAAACAGGATTGAAAGTGAAAGTTAAATCTTTGCTAGGAATTTCGACAGATTTTATCCAGCATTATCCTAATGGGGATGTAGCCCAAGCTGTCGTAATTGAATTCTTGGTAGAGCTAGTAGGCAAAACGAATAAGAAACCAGATTCAGAAACATTGGAGTTAAAATATTTTCCTAAAGATAATTTACCGGATATTTTTAATAAGCAGCATTTAAAGTTTATTGAGCATTACTATCAAGGTGATTATCCATTTTTTGAATAGGAGTATGTATGAAAGAAGAGCGATGTATTTTACAAATAGATAAAGATCCCAAAGCTGTTATTGAACCCGATTATGAAAAACAACCGTTTAAATTTCATTCTAAATTATTATTTGCCTTTGTTCCTAAAGAAGATATTGCTAATTTTTTAGAACAAGTTCCCCATAAAGTGTTAGGGGCGTATGATACCATTTCCTTTCAACCAGATATTTATGAAATTGAAAGGAATGGGGAATACTTTACTTTATGCCAAGCGCCATTAGGAGCTCCGGCCGCCACACAATTACTTGATTGGTTAATTGCATATGGTGTCAAAAAAGTTTTAGCATTTGGAAATGCAGGAGCACTTGTAGATTTACCAGAAAATGAAATGTTTATTCCCACTAAGGCAATTAGAGATGAAGGAACTTCTTTCCATTATTTAGAAGATAGTCTAATGGTCGATTTGAACACTGAATTTTTAAGTCAGGTAAAAAATGTAATAACTGAGCTAGATTACAAATACGATGAAGTGACGACATGGACTACAGATGCTTTTTTTAGAGAAACATCGAAAAAAGTAAAGCAATTTCGTGATTTAGGGTCATCCGTAGTAGAGATGGAGTGTTCAGCACTAGCAGCTTGTGCGCAATTTAGAAAATTAGATTTTGCTCAAATTTTGTTTACAGCTGATACTTTAGCTAATGAACTAGTCTATGATCCACGAGATGGCGGAACTAATTCGCATCGGCGTGGATTAGAAACTTGCTTTAAGATATTACAGAAATTGTAAGAGGAATAAGAATGAAAAAAGAAACAGAACAACCATTTATTTTAGATTTTGATGGTAATCGCCATGCAGTACTTGAACCAGATTTTGAAGACTTACCATTTCACTTTCATCCAAAATTACTTTACGCCTTTGTTCCTAAAGAAGAAATTGATTCTTTTTTAGATCAACATCCTCATCGCACTCTAGGAAGTTTCCGCACTATTTCGTTTAGACCTAAAATTTATGAGGTCAAAATTGAAAACGAATATTTCACTTTATGCCAAGCTCCATTAGGAGCGCCTGCGGCCACAAAGTTACTTGATTGGTTAATTAACTATGGAGTTAAACAAATTTTAGCGGTTGGAAATGCTGGTGCATTAAATGATCTGCCCGAAAATACAATGCTTGTACCTACAAAAGCAATTCGAGGAGAGGGAACTTCATTTTATTACTTAAAACCTAGTCAGTTTGTAGAACTAGAACCTGCATACTTGTCTCAAGTTGAAAGAGTAATTTCAGAATTAGGCTATAAATACAATCAAATCATCACCTGGACGACTGATGGTTTTTTCAGAGAAACGCCAAAGAAAGTTGCTCAATTTCGTCAATTAGGAGCCGATACGGTTGAAATGGAATGTGCAGCTTTAGCAGCCTGCGCACAATTTAGAAAAGTAGATTTTGCTCAAATTTTATTTACCGGAGACTCATTAGCACAAATGGAAAACTACAATCGCCGAGGTTGGGGACGTAAATCATATGGAATTGGATTAGAAATTGGATCTAAAGTTCTAAGTAAATTAAGTCCAAAATAGGGAGAAATAATTATGACAGAAAAAACAGAACAACCATTTATTTTAAACTTTGACTCAAATCATCATGCAGTAATTGAACCAGATCATGATCAGGCACCATTTCGTTTTCACTCACGCTTGCTTTACGCATTTGTTCCTAAAAATGAAATTGATGCTTTTTTAGATCAACATCTTCACCGCACTATAGGTGAATTTGAGTCAGTATCTTTTAGTCCTAAGATTTATGAAGTTGAATTAAACGGTGAATATTTTACTTTATGTCAAGCACCGCTTGGAGGACCGGCTTCGGTCCAATTACTTGATTGGTTGATTGGTTATGGCGTGAAACAAGTTTTAACTGTTGGTAATGCGGGGGCGTTAACTGATTTACCAGAAAATGAGATGTTACTAGTCAAACGGGCAATTCGCGATGAAGGAACGTCTTTTCATTATATGGAGCCAGGTCAATTTATCGATTTGAATCAGAATTTCTTAAAACAGGTAGAAGATGTATTAGCTACTTTAAATCTTAAATATGATGAAATTACAACTTGGACAACTGATGGCTTCTTCAGAGAAACGCCAAAGAAAGTTGCACATTTTCGTCAGTTAGGTGCGGCAACTGTTGAAATGGAATGTGCATCTTTGGCAGCGTGTGCGCAATTTAGAAAAGTGGATTTTGCTCAAATTTTATTTACTGCTGATACATTGGCTGATATAGACAACTATGATGAACGCGACTGGGGGTATGAATCTCACAGTGCGGGATTAGAGATTGGATCTAAAGTTTTAACGAAATTAGGTAAAAATGAATAAGCAACTAAAACAATTTTGGCAAGATTTTTGTCAAAGTCATAACTTAGAATATGATACTCCGGTAGAAGCATGGGCTTTTGGTGCAACGCCGCAGCAGGCAGACGAATTGGCTCAATTAGTAAGTCAGGGCATAAAAACGGCTACTACTTCTGCTTACGAACTTTATGATAAAAATGAAAAATTACCTACTGCAGGGGAGTGGAGTATTATTTTGAATAGTAAAGAAGAAGCTGTTTGTGTTATTCAAGATAAGGTAGTGGAAATTGTTCCTTATGATTTGATTTCTAAAGAGCACGCCTACCATGAAGGTGAGGGTGATCGAAGTTATGAATATTGGCGTCGAGCCCATGATGATTTTTTTGATTGGGAATATCGAGAAGCAGGTAAAGTATTTTATCCTCAGGCACCAATGGTATGTGAAGTTTTTGAAAAGGTAGAGTAATGAAATTACTAATTGTTAGACATGGTGAAAGTGAAGCAGATATTTTAAAAGTATGTGAAGGATGGGCCGATTTCAGTTTAACTGAACGTGGAAATAAGCAAGCTATGGAAACTAGTAAATGGATTGTTGATCACCATAATATAGATAAAATTTACACTAGTACATTAAAAAGAGCTCGTGAAACTGCACATTATCTTGAAGAATTAACTGGTCTCTCAGCTATTGGAAAGGATAATTTGAAAGAATTCAATAATGGTCTCCGGGCTGGCTTACCATATGAAGAAGCTTATCAAAAATATCCTGCGGTTGAAGTTCCTATCCACAAAGCACTGTACAAGCAAGAAAGTAAACTCGAATTTAGAATGCGAGTAGAGAGTGTGTTATCAGAGATATTAAGTCAAAATTTATCAGATAATACCATTGTAATTGTTACTCATGGTGGAACAATTACCCAACTATATCATGCATTATTAAAGTTACCAATAGATGCAAAGATTAAATTTGGGACTGGGGATGCATGTTTGCATGAGTGGACAATTGAAAATAAAGATTACCGAATAGATCGTTCTAATTATTGTCCTTATCTCCAAAATAATTAGGTAGGATATTCTTAGAGCAATTATATGGAAAGTTTTTGAAAAGGTAGAGTAAAAAATTCATTAGATCAAAACATAGATCAATCTTTTGACTACCATGATTCACAGACCATTAAACAAATCTTTGGCTCTAGCTTGAATCGATTGAGATAGAGAAAGTAATAGAAGAGAAAAAGACGTTAAGCAATGTAATACTGTTTAACGTCTTTTTCTATTTATTCCATTCAGCCAAATCGACGGTTTGTTGCATTAAAGTTGCGATAGTCATTGGACCTACTCCACCAGGAACTGGGGTGATATTTTTAGCGACTTCTTTGACATCATCAAAATCGACATCCCCAACTAAATGATGATTTGCCATTCGATTAATCCCCACATCGATCACGGTTGCACCAGGTTTAACCTGATCTTTTTTAATCAAATTAGGTTTGCCAGCAGCTACAACTAAAATATCAGCATGTTTAGTGTAATAATCGATATTATCAGTGTGTAGACTCACCATAGTGACGGTCGCATTTTCATTAATAAAGAGCGATTGAAGAGGGCGACTTACTAAAATGCTGCGTCCAATGATTGTTACGTTTTTGCCTTCAATTTTATCTAAGTAAGTATGAAGCAAAGTCATAATTCCGCGGGAAGTACAAGAAACGGGGTAGTGCCCTTCTTCATTGTTATAGAGTTTTCCAACGTTTTTTGAATTAAAACCATCCACATCTTTTTCAGGAGCAATTGCTTCAATTAGTTCAGTTTGATTAAGATGCTTAGGCAAAGGAAGCTGAATTAAAATCGCGTGAATAGTTGGATCATCATTGTAGTGATGAATCGCTTGTAAAACTTCAGCTTGACTGACATCTTTTGGAAATTTCCTCAAGATAGATTTCATGCCTAACTTTTCAGCATTTTTCTGTTTATTACGTGTATAAATTACACTAGCCGGATCATCTCCTACAAGAATAACTACAATTCCTGGAATTATCCCTTCTTCTTTTAATTTATCAACTCTGGTTTTGGTTTCTTGATTAAGTTGTTTGGCAATTTGATGGCCGTTAATAATATTTGTCACTAATGAAAACGCTCCTTTCAAAAAATACTACTTTAGAGCAGAAAATTTGTATTCAAAGTTCCTTTAATAAATCTATAGAATATCTATTAAGTCATCAAGTAAAAGTTTGTAGACAACTTCAGATATTTTCCAATTGAAAATATATTCTTTTCTGACTCTCTAGTTGCTATAGACTTTATCATACAATTAAAAGGAGTGAATTTCTAATGATGAAAATTAGGATTAATTTGGATCGATGCCTACTCTAATACTTCTAATCCCAATATTTTTTACCATGAACATGTAATGATGCGTAGTAATCTTCTTTACAGAAAGACAAAAAGTATTCTTAAGTATACGATTGAAAAAGGAAATATTCTGAATTTTGAAAGGGCCAAGGAATGGATTAAAGAAAATAATTTTGATTATATTTATATTCATTTAGATGTTGATATGATGAGTCCAGAACGCAATAATCCAGAAAATGTATAATTTGATGGAAAATACAAAAATCTTTTTTTGACGAGTAGAATAATTTAATAGGCATAGAACCACCTAGGAACTCTTAGGTGGTTTTTATATAAGATTAAGGAGGTAGGGGAGAGAAGCAAGTAAAATAAATTCGGTACATAAACTGCTTTAAAAGTGTTAATATTAAAAAAAGATATTAGAATATTAGTAAATACGTTTTAAGAAGAGGACTAATGACTATGAAAAAAGCTGGCGTAATGAATTCTAATATTTCAAGAGTAATTGCGGACATGGGCCACATGGATTGGCTAGGAATTGGAGATGCTGGTACTCCAGTTCCAGCTGAGACTGAAAAGATTGATTTATCTGTGCGTCCAGGCTTGCCATCATTTATTGATGTTCTAGAAGAAGTCTTGAAAGAATTAGAAGTTCAAAAAATGTATATTGCAGAGGAAATTAAAACTGAAAATCCAAAGCAATTAGAAGCTATTAAGAAGGCAGTTCCGAATGTTGAGATTGAATTTATTCCTCATTCAGAACTAAAGAAGGACTTAAAGTCTTCCAAAGCATTTATTAGAACTGGTGAAGAAACTCCATATTCTAATGTAATTTTGGAAAGTGGAGTAGTTTTTTAAAGTAGATATTTAGCTATAAAAGTAATTGCGTATGTAAACTACAATTACTTTTATATTTTAAGGAAAGTTTAGTGTATGAATGGAATAGCTTTATTAATTGGTTTAGGGCCATTACTTGGATGGGGCTTGTTTCCGACAATTGCCTCAAAAATTGGCGGTAAACCAGTAAATCAAATTATTGGTACTACATTTGGTACTTTTATCTTTGCTTTAGTCTATAACTTAGTTCAAGGAATAGCGTTGCCTAGCGGTGCTGCTTTGATCTGGTCAATTATCTCCGGAATAGGCTGGGCTAGTGCGCAGATTCTTACTTTTCATTCTTTTACTTTGGTTGGATCATCACGCGCAATGCCAATTACAACTGCCTTTCAGTTGTTAGGTACTTCTTTATGGGGAGTATTTGCTTTAGGAGATTGGCCAAGTACGAGTGATAAGTTAGTAGGTTTTCTTGCATTAGCGCTGATCATTTTAGGTGCTTGGATGACAACCTGGAGTGAACATAAAACTGATGAAAACAGTGCTAAGTTAAAAAAAGCCGTAATCATTTTATTAGTTGGTGAAATTGGATATTGGGCATATTCTGCAGCCCCTCAAGCTGCTAAAATTGATGGATCCAAAGCATTTTTACCACAAGCTATTGGAATGTGCTTAGTTGCTATTTGTTATGCAGTTTACTTAAAAGTTAAAGAACCAAGTCAAAGAAGCGCTTTAGCTCAAGGGGTTTCTTACAAACAAATTATCTCTGGATTTTTCTTTGCATTTGCTGCATTGACATATTTAATTTCGGCTCAACCAAATATGAATGGTTTAGCAACTGGTTTTATTTTGTCACAGACATCTGTAGTATTAGCAACTTTAACAGGAATCTGGTTTTTGCATGAAAAGAAGACTAAGAAAGAAATGGTAGTTACTTTAATTGGTTTAGCCATCATTATCGGAGCTGCTACGATGACAGTGATCGTATAACGAATATATAATATAGAAAAAAAGTAGGATTTAAATCCTACTTTTTTGTTATCAATTATTATCTTTCTTTTTAAACCAGTCTCTAGCAAAGTCAATTAAAGGTCTCATTTCGATTACCTTGATAAAACTATTGTTCAAGCTCACCTGGTTAAAGCACTCGGGATATTGTTTCTCAAAAGCTAATCCGAGCTCATTAAAATCATCATAAGAGTCTAGGTCAACATTTTGATATTTAGTCCAGGTAGTTTTACCTTGATCATCAAGACCAGTAGCAGCTGACCATGTTTCGGTTGGCCGATTAATTGTTGATTCGGCATAGTGAAGGGCAGTACAAGTTTCATAGTCTGTCCCTAGAAAAACTATTTTACCATTATTTTTGTAGAGATAATCTAAAGGACTATTAATGCCGTATGGAAGATTTAATGGTTGTTCTTTGGCTATTTGAATTTTATTTTTACCCCAAATTGCGATTGGTAGATAGGGATGGTTACTTCTAACTACATCAGGCAGAGTTCTGAAATATTCAGGTGTTATTCCGAGTCCATCAGTAGCTGAGGTTATTGGATCATAGGGTGGCATATTATCTCTAATTGTTTGAATTAGATCAGAACGAACTGGAGGATACTCCCAGCTTGCTGGATCACAATTTGTCGAAACTTCTGAAGGCATCATAATGGTTCCTTTACTTATTGTCTCCTTAAGTGCCAGGATGACCGTTTCAGGACCAGCGGGAACATAGTAGAACTTACTTAATGATGTATGGACAATAGCTGTGTCGGAGGCATTAAGATGAGCACTGTTAAATGCCTGTTTGAAATCATTTTTTGTTGTAACTGTAGTAATCAAATCTTTCGCCATAAAAATCTCTTTTCTAAATTAAAATTAATCATTGACTTGGACGATAGAAAACTACTCTTGTTTTTATTTCAGCATTATTAATTTTTACTTTTTTATTACTCATTAGAAAACTCCTTAGTTAGAGCATTTATGCTCTTTTTCTTTTTAAAAATATTATTAGATAGAAGACAGCTGTTACTAGCTGAGCCAGCCCTTCAAGAATAATGGCTGGACGAGCACCGTAGTTTTTAACAATAAATCCTCCTAAAAATGATCCAATCGGAATCATGCAATTAACAATGCTGCTGTTAATCGTGATAATTCGTCCTAATAAATTAGAAGAAAAACTTTCTTGAACTAGAACCTTAAAATTAATGTTCATGATGCTAATCCAGAAAGTACTACATAGAGCAAATATTAGAATTAAAATAGGCCAAATTGGGGCACTTATTACTTCTAAAACAATTGCTAATCCAGATAGCATTAAGCAAGTAACAATTAATAGTCTTAGTTGGCTGTCTTTCACGTAAAGTCGCTGTACGATAAGGCTGCCTAGTAATCCTCCAATTGAAGAGGCAAGTTCTAAACTTCCATAGCTAAGTGCACTATTGTTTAAGTATTTGGTGGCAAAGTAAGGTAAACCAACAGATGATATTCCATAAAATAAGTTAGTTAGAGCAAAAGGCAAGATTAAAATTAAAATATTTTTATTAGTGCGTAATGCTTGCCAACCACTTACTAAATCTTTGAAATAGCTAGTATTACCTTCAGGTGATGAGGCAGCTGGAAGTTTAAAGTGTAAACGCGTGTAGAACAAAAGTGCAAATGCAAATACTAATGCTGAAATAATAATTGTATTTTTTATAGATAAAAAGGTAATTAAAATTGTTGCTCCAGCATTGAGGAATAAGTCTAAAGTTTGATAAGACATCTGAAAAATCCCATTAACTTTAGGTAATTCTTTCTTTTCTACTATATTGGGCAGTATCTTGTCTTCAGCAGGATAGATTAATGTTGAGCCGATAGTTGACAAAACATAGACTACTATCAAAAATGTAATTCCTAAAAAGTGTAATTTTTGATTATTAAATAGCGGAATAATGATTACGCTCAGCATTGTTTGAGTAATTGTCACTAATTTTAATGCTTTTTTGATATCTATACGATCAATTATAGGTCCTAAAGTAAACGAAAACATATCAATGCTAGATTCAGCTATGAATATTACGGAAAGAAGCATTGGTGAATTAAAATGGGTTTTAAAGTACCACAATATCGCCATATAGAAAAGAGAGTCAGCAACATTTGTTCCGATCCGGCCGATTAAGAGGTTTATAATATTATAGTTATTTTTGTTAGTCATTTTCCCGTTCCTTTTTAATACTTAAATTTATTGAGTACATGAAAGTTTAGGGAAAAGATAGCTAGATTTTAGTTAACAAACCCCAAACTTTCATCAAATTTGGGGATATTTATTAAATATAGCTTAATAACTGAAAGAAAATAATTCAGTTTTAAGCTTAATCCTAAGTTATTTAGAATAAACACTTAGTAATCACCTCGATTTATCATAGATAAAATAAGTATAGCATACTTGCTAAGTCCGAAAATATACCACTTAGATCATAAATTTGTCCGCTTATAAAAATATGATTGTAAATTAAAAAAATATTAGTATAATTAATAACAAATAAAAATAGGAGGGGCAAATAATGACGTTTAAAGAGTTGGTTAAAATTAATGTTCCCCGTTCAATACTGATTTTTTGTTTGTATATTTTATATGCAGTTGCGGGTTCAATGGGAGAATATCTTTTTAAAGATTCATTAAACAATATTCTTAAAGGTAACTTAAATGGATATCTTTTTTGGACTTTTATTCAGGCTGGGATGGAAATAGGGACGGCAGTTTTATTACCAATTGCAACAATTGCTTTCACAAGACAAACCCAAGACTATGTTCATAAGATTAGAGAAGAAATTATTGAGCATTACTATGCTTCTTCAGAAGCTGAAAAAACTTCCAAAATGCAAAATCAATTAACAGCAAATCTTAAGCTGTTAACTACTAATTTTGCTACTCCATGGGTATCAATTTTGAGTGGAACTCTTGAAATTTTAATTGCTGTTGTTTTGTTGTTTACTATGAATTGGAGCTTAATTTTAGTTAGTGCGATATTACTAGGGATTAATTTTCTTCTACCGAAAATTATGGAAAAGAAAACAGCTCAGGCAACTAAGAAAGTAAATGATAAAAATGAAAAGTTGCTAAATACGATTGAACATTGGTTTGGTGGACTGCAAGAGTTAAGACGCTTTAGTGCATATGAGAGATTGAGAAGACAGCTGCATAAGGCCAGTGACGATTACACTAAGGCAAATAAGAAAAACTATCGATACCAAACGACTTCCTACTTGTTCAATGGTTTCGGAAATGCCTTAGCACAAATAGGAATATCATTTTTTGCAGGAATTTTATTCCTAAATCATATTATTTCTTTTGGGGAATTTGCTGTAGCGGGTGCATTTGGATCAGCTATCTTTTCAGCAGTTTGGGAAATTACCCATTCAATTACTTTAGTTAAATCAACTAAAACATTAAGAGAGGAAATTTTAACTTTACGCAAAAAAGAAAAGCAGCCTGTAAAGACAGCTGCTTATGGTGTATCGGTTGAAAATTTGAAAGTCACATACGATGAAGGTGAGACTCTCACTTATCCAAATTTCACTATTAAACCTGGTGAAAAAGTACTTTTAACTGGAGATTCGGGAACAGGGAAGTCCACCTTATTTAAAGCATTGTTGGGGAAAATTGAGACTAAATGTGGTAAGATTACTTATTTTGATAAAGAAAGTCGACCAATAACCAATGCTAACCTTGGTTATTTACCGCAAGATCCAATAGTTTTTCCGATTTCAATTAAAGATAATATAACGATGTTTGTTAAAAGAACAGAAAAACAATTAATGAATATTATTAATAATGTCGAACTAAAAAATGATTTAGATAAAATGCCTTCTGGAATTGATACAGAAGTTAATTTAAAGAAAAATAATCTATCCGGAGGCCAACGACAAAAGATCGTATTAGCTAGAAGTGAAATTTATCATCAACCATTTGTATTAATGGATGAGGTAACTAGTGCAATTGATCAAAAAGCTACTGAAGAGATTATTACTGCGTTGCTAAAAACTGATCAGACAATTTTAATGATTGCCCATAATTTTACACCAGAGTTAAGAGCTAAGTTTGATCAAGAAATAAAGTTAGCTAAGAAAGGGGAAGAGGAATAATGAATTTAAGAAATTTTATTCGAATTAATAGGACACGTTTTTTTCTGTTTTTAATTTTAGCTATTCTTTCTCCTCTTTTAACAATTGCGATGACGGCCTTAGTTCAAATAGAGACGAGTATTATTCTTTCAAGAAATTTACCAAATTTTTTGATAATTTCAGCTATTAGTTTAACTGTGTGTATAATGTTTTATGCATTATTTAGTTTGACCCAATATCTACTTCTTGCTCAAACGCAAGATTTAAATAATAGTGTAAGAGAAAAGATAGTAGATCATTATTTCCATGATGATAGAGATCATCCGGTTTCAAAAATTCAAAGTAGACTAACTAATGATTTAGAATTAATTAATGATAATTACTACGGCTCTCTTCTAAATCTAATTTTTGGAGTTGTTCAACTTATTGCAATTATCATATATTTAATTATGTTAAGTTGGGCTCTCTTAATTACAATTTGTATAATTGTAGCCATTTCTCTAGCTTTGCCAAAATTGATTGAAAAACCACTCCAAAAAGCTAATAAACTTATTTCGACTAGCAATGAAATATATTTAGATACTTTAAACGACTGGCTACGCGGTTTAGATCAATTAAGACAATTTGCAGCTGGTGCAAAGCTATTTTCTGTCACTCAAAATGCTAGTAAAAAACTTGAAGACGCAACTGTTAAGCAAACTACTTATACTAAATTACTTAATGCGATTAACGGGATAGCTTCTGCATTGTTTGGGTTGATCATATTTGTTTTGACTGGATTTTTAGTCAAAAATGGCTTAGTACAAATGAGTACTCTATTAATAGTGGGAAATTTCAGATTTTATTTAAATCAAGCAATTAATGAAATCTCTCAGGCTAGGGGAGAAATGAAGGGAGTAAAGAGTCTAATTGAAGAAGTAAATGAAGTAGCGGAAAAAGTTCAAGTTTCAGATAAGCAAAAAACAAATATGCCTACTGTAATTAAAACAGAATCATTAAGACTAAATTTTCCAAATGGCGAAAAACTAAGTTATCCGGATATTCAGATTAATCAGGGTGAAAAGATTCTCTTAACAGGAGATTCTGGTACTGGTAAATCAACTCTATTTAAATTAATATTGGGAGAATTAGCACCTAGTGCTGGGAAGATTATTTTTGAAGATAAGGATGGAAATGAAATTAATCCAGATTTGAAAACAATTGGATACTTACCGCAAGATCCGGTTATATTCCCAGCTTCAATTAAAGAAAACATTACTATGTTTAACAACAAGCTAGATAATAAGGTTGAAAAGTCAGTAGAAGAAGTAAATTTATCTGCTGATCTGCAAAAATTTGAGGAGGGAATTAATAAACAATTGGATCTTGATAAACTAAACATCTCTGGAGGACAGAGGCAGAAAATTGTTTTAGCAAGGGCTCAAGTTCATGAGAGTGATATTATTTTAATTGATGAAGGGACAAGTGCGATTGATCAAAATTCAACCATTGATATTTTAGACAAATTGTTAAAAAGTAAAGCAACAATTGTATTTATTGCCCATAATTTTACTGAAGAAATGCATGAATTATTTGACCGGGAAATTCATTTGATAAAAGAATAAAAACATTATTAATTAGCTTTTGTTATTTAGTAAAAAAGTTCATTAAATTAACTTTTGGTATTGATCCAAATTTAATTTAATGAACTTTTTTACTTTTTGTATTTAAATTAATAAAATTGTTACTTTAACATTTAAAAAACAAATAAAACAAAAAGGATGGCTGCTTATAGCAGCCATCCAACGAAACAGCACTAATTATAGAGTTGTCGAGTGAAATTGTAAAGATCAGTATCCAAATAATATTTAACTTCATCGGCTTTAGAAATATGATCTAAACCAAATAGAGCAGTTAAAAGTTTCAATTCATATTTTAAGTTTTGAATAGCAGCAATCAAAGTCTCGGAATCGTGGCTAGCATACTGCAAGAAATAGTTTGCAATACCAACATACTGTGCACCTAAAACTAAAGACTTAAAAATGTCCAGTGCATTTGTAATGCCACCAGCTGCAATAATAGTTTTATTAACAGGGATAGTGCGTGCTGCAAGCAGCGTTTTAACAGTAGAAAGACCAATATCTTCTAAAAAGTTTAATTTTTGAGTCTTTCGTCTTTCATTTTCAATTTGCG
The DNA here is from genome assembly GCA_949888035.1 of Lactobacillus johnsonii. Taxonomy (GTDB): domain Bacteria; phylum Bacillota; class Bacilli; order Lactobacillales; family Lactobacillaceae; genus Lactobacillus; species Lactobacillus johnsonii_B. Next base: position 16,307 of record CATLCE010000008.1, read on the forward strand.
CAAAATTAGTTCCGCCACTTCCACCTAAATCGATAATTGAAAAGTCATTGATTAAAAGGGTACGAAGAGATTCAGGATCAATTCCCATTCCAACTTCTTTAATAATAATTGGCACATCAACTGTATCTCTAATTTCTTTTAGATTATCTATCCAATGAAAATCTCGATCGCCTTCAGGCATTACAGCTTCTTGAACACTATTAAGGTGAATCTGTAATGCATTTGCATCTAAAGCATCAACAATCTTTTGAGCTACTTTTGGATCAGTAGTTGGATTAACATTTGCAAAAATTAGTCCATCAGGATTTTCTTGACGTGCAACTTCAAAGCTCTTTATTTGATCAATTTCTTTTTCAAGAATGCTAGCGGATCCTAAAGCCATCGGAATATTTTCTGCAGCAGCCGCTTTAGCTAAACGTTGATTGATGGTATAGGAAGTATCAGAGCCGCCAGTCATTGCATTAATAAAGAAGGGAGCACTGATAGTATGACCAAACATTTCAGTTGAAATACTATCTCTACTTACTGCACTTTCTGGAAGAGCAGGGCGGATTAAATGAACATGATTAAAATCATTATCTTTATTACTATTAAAAAACATCTTAGCTAATGCTAGATGTTCTTCTTTTCTTTGAGATCTTTGTGACATAATTTTTCCCACTAAGCAATTGAGTGAACTAGAAAGTTCAATGGCATAATTCCATTTTTACGCCAATTATTTTTCATTTCTTCGATATCAGTTTTTTCATCTGCAATCACAATACCACAATCGCCATTTCCTGCACCAGAAGTCTTAGCAGCGCCATTAAATTGTTCGGCAATATTAATTAATTTAGTTAAACGTGGGATTTCGATAGCAATATGATTAAGAGAAGCAAAGTCTTTTAATAACTGACGATTTAAACGAATTTGTTTTTGAATTAAAGAAATATTTTTTTCATTAAAGCCCTTAATCATATCAAGAACACATTTCCGTGATTCATCTAAAAAAGTGTCATATTGAGTCTTAATAAACTTTTTCTTTGCATTAGTTTTATCAACTAATTGAGAAGTTGAAGCAGGCTTTTGACTCCAACCAATTACCAAGTTTAATCCTTCGGGAGGAGTTAATAATTGAATCTTAAGACCAGGCCAAGCTTCATTTAAAACCTCGCTAAGAGATTTAGTAGCTAATTCTTTCTTAAGCCATGCTTTATCAAAAGTTTGATAAGCAAGCCAACCACCGTAAACACTTGCTGCAATATCACCAGCAGAACCATTACCTTGAACGCTGTAGTGAGAAATAGCAGAAAGTTTAAAAATAAGATCTTTTGTACAGTGCAATCCATAGAAATTAAGGATAGCCTTCACTGTAGCAACTGTTACAGCAGCTGAAGAGCCAAGACCATATTTCTTACCGTCGGCTGAATCAAGATCTGAATTAACATGTAGGTCGTATAAAGACATTGGAACTTTTTGTTCAAGACAAAAACGTTCTGTAAAGTTAATAGCAGATAAAATGTATTCAAACGGATTATCACGATTATCAATAACCATTTGGTTACCTTTACGGATCCAGTGAATTGAATCTTGAGAATACTGTTTAGAATGAATTAACCCACTTGTACCTGTACTTTTTGCAATTGAAACACGTACAAATTCATTTACTGCAACTAAAATGGCAGGGCAGTTTTGCTCAAGAACTGCATACTCTCCCGCAATATACAACTTTCCTGGTGCTTGTTCTGTAATCAACGAATATTCCTCTAATCTTTTTATTTTCAAATTACTAAAGCAGAGTAACGCCTGGGCCGAAACTCGCAACGACTATTTTAACATTAGTCAAGGTTTTCTGAACAGCTGAAATAATATCTTTTCTATTTCTTAAGGTGCAGAGAATTTTTACGTTTGGACCAGCATCAATTGTATAGTAACATTCGATGCCATTTTTTCTTAAATCTTCAACTAATTTAATAATTTTAATTGTTTCCGGTTCAAAATAAGTAAAGGGTTCTTTAGCAGTTAAATTGCAAGCGTGCATCTCGTTGGCACTTAGTTCACTAAGTTCACCAATTCTAGTAAAGTCATTATTTTGGATAGCTTGTTTAATTTCAGCAATTTCTTCTTCATTTCTAGCTAACCAAGGTTGATAAAAAGGAGAGGTTTGGGCTAACTGCATTCCTTTTGTTGAAGAAATTTTTTTCTGCTTTGTATTAACTTCGATTGCTAGTAGAGAAAGATCAAGATCAGGATTTTCATCAATTGGAGCTGCATAGGAGCTCTCATCATCAAATCCTTTTTTCCATTCAACAAAGCCGCCATAAACTGATCTAGTCGCTGACCCAGACCCAAGGCGTGCAAGTCTTGAAAGCTCCTTTTTAGAAAGATCTAATCCATAGCTTGCAACAAAGCTTGTTGCAAGAGCCGCAAAAGCTGATGCTGAGGAAGCAAGGCCAGCAGAAGTAGGAACATGGTTTGTAGACCGAATTGTAAAGTGGTCATTAACGCTAAACTTTTCTTGTAATAAATGAATATAATTAAAAACTCGCTTGCTGTCTTCTACTGACTGTTTTTGATCATTTAAAATAAAGGTATCTTCAGTTAATGAGGAATCATGTTCAAATGTAGTATCAGTATAAAAAGCATCTAATGTCATTGAAAGACTAGACATTAACGGTGTCTTTAAAGCTTGGTCAGCTTTTCCCCAATATTTAATTAAGGCGATATTAGTGTGGGCACGAGCAGTTTTCTTCATTAAATTTCCTCAATCCAGTCATTATCAAAATTAGCTTTAGCTTTTTCGGCAATTTTTTTAGCAACTTCTTGATTAGGACATAGTGCAATTACAATGCCACCTAAGCCACCACCAGATAATTTAGCTCCTAAAGCGCCATTTTCATTGGCAATTTTACAAATATTATCGATTCTTTCAGTTGAAAGCTTAAAGGAGGCAAGGATGTCTTCAGCCTCATTAAAAATCTTCCCGATCTCTTCTACATTTTGGTTAAACCAATTTTGTCGTGTTGCGGTAGCTAATTCTCCAAGCCGTGCAATTTGTTTCTTTTTAAGATCACTTTCATCCATTTGCTTTTTAACTGATTGAACTGCAACTTTGGTATTTCCAAGTTCACCCGTATCCATAATTAATAAGGTAGCACCTAATTTTTGAGAAAGCTGTTTTGGTCCGTCTTGTTTATTGAAGAAAACTAAGTAATCGGAATTTACGGTAGCAGCGTCAAGGCCGGAAGCTTTTCCATGATTAATCATTTCTGCATGATTAGTAATTTCCATGATCTCAGCTTCAGAAAGAGTTAATCCTAAAAATTGTGAGACAGCCTTGGTAGTTCCTAAAGCTACAACAGCACTTGATCCAAAACCCCGTTCCATAGGAATTTCACCAGTATAAGTAATTTTAAGATTAGGAGCGTTCTTTACTCTTTCAAGTAAAGTTTTCACAATATATTTAATACCATCATATTCAGCAGGTGCATCAAAAAAAGCACCATGATAATGAGTTGTATCCATCCAAGTAGGACCATCAGTTTCTTCAACAGTTGTGGTGATATTTAAGGCCTGGATTGGAAGAGCGAGGGCATCATAGCCATAAACTACAGAATGCTCACCAATAAGAATCACTTTTCCATGTGCTTTGACTTCTATTTTTTTATTCACAATTATCTTTCCTATATTATAAATTTCATTAAGTCTAATTGCCTTGTCTCATATGCTAAAATATTTGCTAAGGAGACTAGAGACTTATGATTAATGTAATTACTGGTAGACAAGTAGACAACTTGCAAAATGAAATAATTGCTCAAGCTGTTAAGTCATACTACCAAGATAAAAGACACGATGTTTTTATTATCGTGCCAAACCATATTAAGTTTACCACAGAAGTACGCGCACTTAGCAAGCTCTCTGTTTTAACAAATAAAAAACAAGTTGCAGTAAAAAAATTGCACATTCTTTCTTTTTCACGGCTAGCTTGGTATTTCTTGAGAGATGAGGCAATTAAACTACCACAAATTCTAGATGATGCCGCTAGTGTCATGCTACTAGAGCAAATTGTTAAAGATCATCAAGATGAATTAAAACTATTTCAGAATCAAACTCAAGTTACATCCGGTGCCTTAAGACAAATGTATGAGGCTATTTTATCTGTACGAGCCGGCAATATTGAGTTAGACAATATTGATGAAAAGAAATTAAATGAAGAGACCAGCTATAAAATTCATGACTTAAGAATTATTTATGATGAGTTTATTGAACGTTTATCAGAAAAATTTGCTACCAAAGATGAAATGCAATTATTGCTTAATGAGTTCTTAGCAAAAAGCAATAATTTGAATACGATGGAATTTTATTTTTCTGATTTTTCACATTTTTCTTTACAAGAGTTAACCTCGGTTCGTTTAATTTCAAAAAAAGCAAAAAATACAACTTTAGCTTTTAAGACAAAAATTGGCAAAATTGATAATAACGCTGAACCAGGTGACTATGACTACGTAGTGCAACGTACAATCGGCCAATTAGAGCATTTTTGGCAAAATCAGCAATTAGATTATCAAACTCAAGAGTATCCACTTACTCAAACAAGTCCTAGCTCTTTACTAAATGGGGTTTGGACAAAAACGAGTGGGTTTGATGAACGTTTAAGTAAGTTTTTGCAGCCAGTCAAAGCAGACTCGCGGTATGCAGAAGCCTATTTTGTTGCGCGGACAATTTACCAACAGGTAGCCTTAAATAACTATCGTTATCAGGATTTTCTAGTTTTAGCACCTAATTTAAGTGAATATGAAACATATTTAACTCCGATTTTAAGGCAAAACCAGATTCCTTTCTTTAATGATTTGCAAAGAGAAATGAAATACCATCCCCTAGTAGTTGCTGTTGAAAATCTACAGCAAATTTTTAAGCGTGGTTTTCAAACGGATAATGTAATTGCTTTAATGAAGACGCAGTTATTCATCCCTGACTGGTACAAAAATTCTGCTCGCTATCAAAATGATGTTGACCTACTTGAAAATTTTGTCTTAGCCCACGGTATAAAAGGTAAGCTATGGACTAAATCACTAAAGAGTTTTGTAGATGCAGATGTAATTGCCTTAGATAAATCTGAGAAAGAAGTAGAGGATCTTGATCGACTACGAGATTACTTTATTGATGCTTTAACTAAGTTTTTTGAGCAACTTGATAAAGAAGAGGATCCCCAAGCTGGAGTAACAGTTTTCTGGAATTTTCTAATTAAAAATCGTGTTGCGAAACGTCTAGAAAGTTGGCGCAAAGAAGCTAATGATACTGGTGATTTACAATTAGCCCAGCAACCAGAGCAAGTTTGGTCAACTTTAACTGACTTATTAAAGGACTACTTACTGGTAGCAAATAAGTTTTCTGTAGATCAATTTTTTGATCTGTTAATCAGCGGCTTTAGTGAAGCTAATTTTTCACAAATTCCGTCTACTCTTGATGCAGTTAACATTTCTGAATTAGGTATGGTTCAAGGCCAAGGATATAAACAGGTTTTCATTATTGGTGCAACTAGTACTAACTTGCCCCAAATTGAAAAAATACCAGGTTTCTTTAGCTCTGAAAACTTAGAACAGCTAAATGAAGGAAATGAAGCTAATGGATACTTAGAAGATCAGCAAAAGATCAATAACTTAGACCAAAATTACCAATTTGGAAATGCTTTGAGCTTGGCTAGTGATAAGATTTATATTTCTTATCCAGTAATTAATACTGCAAATGAACAATTAGAACCTTCAATTTTTTATAAGCAGTTATTAAAGTTAACCCGCGCTGATGAATTTGCCCAACATGATTTACCTCAGAATAATGGAGATGTTTTAACTTTTATAACTAATCCAGAAGCAAGTTTAGGTTACCTGACTTACTTAAAGAATAAAGCAGCTACTGATGTAGAGTCTCTACTAGATATGACGGAAGAAAAAATTGGTGAAATAGCGAAAAATGTGCTTGAAGGGAGCAGTTTTAAGAATATACCTCAAGATCTTTCGCCTGATCTAGCCGAACAGCTGTACGGTGATCGTATTGAAACTTCCGTTTCACAACTAGAAACGTATTATCAAAATTCTTTTGAATACTTTCTAAACTATGGCTTACATTTGAAGAAACGCTTTGAAAATGAACTTGATGTAATTCAAGCGGGAAACTACTACCATGAAACTTTTGATTATCTTGTTAAAAGAATTAAAGAAAAGAAGTTAAACTTTGCTGATCTAACGGAGGAGAAGTTAGGCGAGCTTTTAATTGAAGTAAGAGAAGAATTAAAAGAAAAGGGCAGATATCGTCAGCTTTTAAATGATCCATTCAATAAATACCTATTCCATAAGTTAGATCAAACTACAGCTAATGTAGCTCATTACTGGCATAGCAATGTAAATAAGACGACTTTTAGACCGCAGTATTCCGAATTAAGTTTTGGTAAAAATCAAAAGGTAAGCGGTCTTTCATATAGCTGGAAAGATGATAATAATAAAAAGAAGATTGTAGATCTTCGGGGAAAGATGGATCGAGTTGATTTGGCTCAAGTAAATGATCGAGTTTTAGGTGAAGTGATTGATTATAAGTCATCCGCAAAAAAATTCGACCTAGGTTTATTTGCAAACGGAATTTCAATGCAGATGATTTCCTACTTAGAAGTTTTAAAAAACAATAACAAGTTTTTTGCTCAAGGTAAGGATTTAGATGTTTTAGGTGCATTTTATCAAAATATTACTAGTAGTCTTGAACGATTGAGTAGTGAAAAGATGATCCTAAGCAATTATCAAATTAAGGATTTAGCTAAAGAGAGTACTAAGAAATTGATGTATAATGGCATCTTAATTGCAGATGAAGAAATGCTAGATCTAATAGAACCTGGAATGGAAAAAGATCGTGCTGTCTCTGATCTATATACCAGTGTTAAACGAAAAGTAAACGGCGATATTAGCTGGCCACAAAACCAGAGTTTTACTCCGGATCAACTAGATTTGCTATTAGCTTATAACTCCTACTTAATAAAAAATGCTGGTAATGAGATTTTGTCAGGAAAGATTGAGCTAGATCCTTATTCTTATGGGCAACAAACATCCCTTACTTATTCTGACTTTAAAGACATATTCTTCTTTGATGCAATGCTTAAAGAAAATAACTACCATAAGATTAAATCTATTGATAAAAAGACACTTTTGACCCTAATAAGAGAAAAATTAGACTTGGATGGTGAAGAATAGTTGACGAATTTTACTAAGGAACAAAATCAAGCAATTAATGATTATGGAAAAGATATCCTCGTTTCAGCATCTGCTGGTTCAGGAAAGACTACAGTATTAGTTGAACGTGTTTTGAAACGTATTTTATCTGGTACACCAGTTTCATCCCTTTTGATTATCACTTTTACTAAAGCTGCTGCTCGTGAAATGAAGGAACGAATCAAGCAAAAAATAAGCGATCAAATTGAGAAAGAGCCTAATAATCAATTTCTTCGTAGCCAATTACTTGATGTGGATACTGCTAATATATCTACAATTGATTCTTTTTGTTTAGATGTAATTAGACGTTTTTATTATGTAATTGATCTTGACCCACAATTTAGTGTTTTAACTGATGAAACCCAAGCTGAGCTTTTAAAAGAGCGTGCCCTCCATGAAATAGAAATTGAGTACCTTGAAAAAAATGATCAAGATTTTCAGGATTTCTATGATAATTTTTCTGGTGATAGGGATGCAGAAGGAGCTCGAAATCTTTTATTGCAGTTGTACAATACTGTAGTTACTGAGCCTAATTATGAAAAATTTCTCAATAATTTACCTAATTCTTATCAAGTTCAAGATGATTTAATTGAATCTGACCTGTGGCAGACTCAAATTAAACCGCTTTTAATAAAAGAGATAAAGGATCTACAAACTGAAATAAGACAGTTCTTTGAAAATCCTCAAATGGAAAATCCGGATTTAGTGAAGGTTAAGGAAAACTACGATATCTTTACCAGTCGTTTAGAGCAATTGTTAAATGCTTTGGAAGATGATCATTCTTATAATGAAATTCGAGCTAGTCTAATGAATTGTAAGTTTGAAAAGAATATTCGCAAGTCTAAAAAGTGGTCAGAGGAAAGTCTTGAAACTTACCAAGAAAGTCAAAAGCTAAAATCTGATTTAAATGATCAACTTAAGAAGATTTTTGCCAACTTTTTTGTAGTAGAAGAAAAAGAACAGGTAAATATTCTCAAAAAATCAGAAAAATTAATTAAAACCATTGTTGATGCTGAGAAAAAACTAATTAAGAGATTTGGTCAATTAAAACGAGAACAGAATTTAATTGACTATAGTGATATGGAGCAATTTGCTTTCAGCATTCTTACTACCGATACTTCAAATGCTCATATTGCACAAGAATACTATCAAGAAAAATTCAATGAAATATTAATTGATGAGTATCAAGATGTTAACGCTTTGCAGGAAAATATCATTGCAGCTATCAAAAAGAAGGGACAAAACAACCTATTTATGGTTGGAGATATAAAACAATCTATTTACGGTTTTAGACAAGCACGTCCTGACTTGTTTTTAAGCAAATATCATGCTTATGGACAGAATGATGATAGTGAAAAAATTGTCTTATCAGATAATTTTAGGTCAACCAAAAGAGTTACTAAGACAGTAAACTCTTTATTTGATCCAATTTTAACTACAAATTTTGGCGGAATTGATTACAAAAAAGAAGGACAATTACAATTTGGCGCAAGTTATTATCCTGCTGACCTGCCTACTGCAAGTGAATATATTTTCACGGATAAAAAACAAACACAAGCTTCATTTGAAGAAAATTTTGGAGACGAAATGGACTTCAGTGAAATTCAAATGGTTATTGCCAGAATTAAGCAACTTAAAGAAGAAAATTTTCAAGTCTGGGATCGAAAAATACAGCTTAAACGCCCGCTGGAATATTCTGATATTGCGATTATTACGCGTACTAGAAGTGACAATTTACAGGTAATGCAAGAATTTGCAAAGGCAGATTTACCTTTATTTGTAACTGATGCTCAGAACTATTTTCAAACATTTGAATTAGTGATGATCATGAATTACTTGAGATTGATTGATAATCCACAACAGGACATCCCTCTAGTGGCAGTCTTACGTTCACCGCTTTTTAACTTTAAAGAGCCTGAATTAGCGCAAATCAGGGTCAAAACTAGATCCGGAAATTTTTATAATGCTTTAACCAGCTTTGCATCAGTCAATTCGGATCTTGGTCAAAAATGTAAAAACTTCCTTCAGCAATTAGAATCTCTGCGTTCATTTGCGGCAACCCATCGAATTTCTGAATTGATTTGGAGTATTTACGAAAGAACCCATCTGTTAGAAATTGTGACTGGCTTGCCTAATGGACAACAGCGTAGAGTAAACCTAGAATCTCTATATGAGAGAGCCACTTCTTACGAAAGTGCTGGTTTTAAAGGATTATATCAATTCATTAGTTTTATCGAACGCATGCGGAAAAATCAAAAGGATTTAGCACAACCACTTTTAAGTGATAAGGCTGATAATGCTGTAAAACTAATGACTATCCATGCTTCTAAAGGTCTCGAATTTCCGGTAGTGTTTGTCATGGGACTAGGCCACAAGTACCAGACACGTGACTTAAGTGGCAATTTTACGATTAGTAAAGATGGACTAGGGTTAACAATTAAAGAAAAAGATTATCGAATTGATTCCCTAGTTAAATCTTTAGCCGATGTCGAAAAAAGACAACAAATGCTTGAAGAAGAAGCTAGAATCTTATACGTTGGTTTAACACGTGCTCAACAAAAGCTCATCTTAGTTGCTAGTGTAAGTGAGATGGAAGCTAAGCGGAAAAAGTGGGAAAGTGAAATTGATCAAAAAACGAACATCCTTCCATCAATAAGAAAAATCAATGCCCAGTCTCCACTAGATTTTCTAGGACCTAAGCTAGAACAAAAGCATGAATTTGATCAAACGATTGAAGACATGACCTTAGCTTTAGAAGAGCAAGATAAGATATATTACTTAAAGTTTGCTGTGCAGTCAGATATAGAAGAAAAGGATGAGCAAAAAGACGATACTCAAAAATTAAGTTATAAAATGAATGATATAGTCAAAACCCTTTATAATTTTGAATATCCATTTGCGGATGCCACTAAGACTACAGCCTATCAGTCTGTTTCTGAGATAAAAAAAGTATTTAATGATCCTATGGATACTGAACTTGAGAATTCACGTCTTATTTCTTCAAGTAATCGATATTTACAACCAATTGATGAGACTCCCGTATTTTTAGAAAAACAAAAATTTACTGGAGCAGAGATCGGAACAGCGATGCACCTAGTTTTACAGTATTATGATTATCAGGGTGATAAAACTGAGATAAATTTAGAACAAGAAATTGAAGAGCTTGTAGAATTAGGTAAATTAAACCCATTGATGGTGCCACATTTATCAAAAGAAGCTTTAAATTGGTTTGTAATGAGTGAATTTGCGGCAGAATTTTGGCAAAAACCAGAAAAATTACATAGAGAAAGCCAATTCTCAAGCTTAGTGAATGCTAGTGAACTGTTTAATGATTTTTCTGACTCAGCAGCTAAAATTCTAGTTCACGGAACAATTGATGGATATTTTGAAACAGACGAAGGTTTAATTTTATTTGACTATAAAACTGATTTTGTTGATAAAACTCATGAAGAACAAGCTATAGACAAAATTAAGCAAAAATATACTGGGCAACTACGTTTATATGAACAAGCATTAAATGAAATATCGGAAAATAAAAAGGTAATTGGAAAATATTTAATTTTGCTTGACGCAAGGAAAGTGGTCCCAGTAGACTAGAAACAGAATAGAAGGGAGATTATTATGAAAAAAGCCTTTACAGATGATGTTTTCGCGGTCGTCGATCTTGAAACTACGGGCACCCAGCGCAATCAAGGCGATCATATTATTCAATTTGGTTGTGCAATCATCAAAAAGCGTAAGGTGGTAAAAACATATTCATTCTTAATCAATCCTCATCGTGAAATCCCTCAGGCTGTTGAAAACTTAACTCATATTAGTAATGAAGACGTGGCGCAGGCTCATGATTTTAGCTACTATGCACCAAAGATACGAAAAATCTTAGAAAATACGATTTTTGTTGCACATAATGTAAACTTTGATCTTCCGTTTTTAAACTATGAGCTTGTAAATGCGGGCTTAGAGCCACTAACTGGAAAAGCAGTTGATACGGTGGAATTAGCACAAATTGCTTTTCCAACTTTTCCATCTTATAAATTACGAGATTTAACAGCTCGCTTGAGAATTAAACACTTAAACCCGCACCGAGCTGATTCAGATGCACTAGTAACAGCAAAGTTACTACTAAAAGCAATTAAGAAGCTGGAAAATCTTCCTCAGGCAACTCTCAATACTTTGACTTCCTTATCAAAAGGATTGCTACGAGATACTGATTATATTTTTTATGAAATTGGTCAAGTTGCTCGGCAGACTAAGAGACCGTTGCCTAAAGATTTGGTTCAGGTAAAACATTTAATATTGAAAAAGCAAAATATAGCTCCACGTCGTAATGATGTAGCAAGTCCTGGATCATTTCCTCAAAGCGATGATGAAAAGAAAGAATTATTTAAAAAGAATCTCCGCTTTAGACGGGGACAAGTTAGTCTAATTAATAGACTCCACGACTTTGTTTACAGTGACTCAGATAACTCACTAGTTGTTGAAGCACCAAATGGTAGCGGAAAAACGTTTAGTTACTTAATGGCTTATGCGTATGAGCTATATTCTGGGAGAAAATTAGTCGTAGCAACGCCCACTAAGGTTTTACAGGAACAAATTCTAAAGCAGGAAATTCCGCAACTTTTACGGGTTACTCATTTAGACTTAGATGCCCAAATTGTTAAATCAAGCAGTCATTATTTAGATTTAGATGGATTTTACAATTCTCTTTATCAGACTGATAATCCGATTCAGCAAACTTTAATTTTACAAATGGGGATTTTGATCTGGCTTACTGAAACAGAAACTGGTGATTTAGATGAACTCCAGTTAACTAACTATCAGGCACCTCTCTTTGCAGCAATTGAACATCCTGGAGATGCGAGAATTGGAACAGCCTTTGCAGAATATGATTTCTGGAATTTAGCACGTAGTAGACAAGAACAAGCTGATATTTTAATTACTAATCATGCCTATTTAGCTAATCACTATATGGACTCAATTTGGGGCCAGAATCCGTTCCTAGTTGTTGATGAGGCGCATCGTTTTGTTGAAAATGTAGCAAGTTCAAGAAACGATTCACTTCAATTTGAAAGCTTCTGGGGGATGTGTAGTCACTTACGTAACTTGCTTTTTTATGCAGAAGATAGTGCTAAGGCACGTTTTGGTAATAATTTAGAATTCAAATTGATCTTAGATAAACTTGAAAAAGATACAAATGATTTAATTCATTCTATTAACAAGATCCAGCAAGCCCTTTATGATAATCGAAAATTTGCTACCAGTTGGGAAGAGAAGAGACAAAATGCTATTAGTCTCGGATTTCAGGGACAGGATTTGTTCAACAATATTGGGCACTTCAAGCATTTGTTAAATCTTATGCAAGATAATATTGAAATTGTGCGCCAAGAGACTAATCAACTCCTCTTTTTGCTATATCATCAACAAAAGAATCTTTTAACGAGCGATGATGTTTTAATAAGAGATCTTCAAGAAGAAATAGATCAGTTAGATTATTACTCAGAGCAAAACTATCTTTTACTTGATCAATTAAGTGACCCTAAAAAGTTAGATCATGAAGGATTTGTTTTAGAAATAAGTAATGAAGATGACCCACTATCTACTAATTTAACTTGGTTAACACTTGATCCTGAAGAAGAAGTTAAACAGTTATATCATTATTTTGATAAAAAATTATTTATTTCTGCTACTTTAGCAGAACAAGACGACTTCTCATACACTATCAAAAACCTATATTTAGATCCTAAAAAAACACTTACTTATCGAGCAAAGCCTTCTTTCAAAGTTGAAAAGCATTTAAAAGTATATGCACTTTCCGATAATAATGCTCCGGAGGATCCAAACAGTCCTGAATATGAAACATTTATTAGTAATTTACTTACTCAAATTAAAGACTATAAGCATGTGTTAGTTTTATTTACTAATTTAGATGTTATCCGGGATGTTTTTAGCAGATTAAGTGAAAACAGTAATGCTTTAAAGGACTATGAAATTTTGGCTCAAGGCTTAACTGGTTCTAATGAAAAAATTGCTAAACGTTTCGGAATTGCTGAAAAAGCCATTTTACTTGGAGCAAGTAGTTTCTGGGAAGGAATTGATTTTAAACATAATGGGGTAGATCTTGCAATTGTTACGCGTTTACCTTTTGAGTCACCCGATCAACCCGAGGTAAAATTACGAACAGAATGTTTAAAAAAGCAAGTTGGAGCTGATAAAATTTTTGAAGTGGATACACTTCCACGAGCAATTTTAAGATTTAGGCAGGGATGCGGTCGTTTGATCAGAAATGAGCGTGATCATGGAGTCTTTGTAGTTTTAGATCAACGAGTTTGGAATAAATCTTATGGCGAACAGTTTTTATCAGGACTACCTGTGAGTGCTAAAAAGGTTAGCAAGCAGCAACTACTAAATGTTTTAAGGAATAGTAAACAGAATGAATAAATATGTAAAAAAAGGACTTAAAATCACTGGAATTGTGGTTGGGATTTTGGCAGCAATTTATCTATGTCTTTGTATTGTGTTTTATATTGCAACTAAGCCAGCAAGTGACACAGTTAAAGAAACTAATAAGATTGCCCTTGAAAAGACCCCAATTACTACAGTTACCAAGAACTACCATTTAAGTCGTAGCGTTGAGAGCAATAGTTTAGAAGGAATGAGTAAGAAGGGGAAAAAGTATTACTTCATTTATCTTCCAAAAAGTAAAAAAGCTTACCTTTATCAAGCAAATAAAGGTAAAAGTGAAGAACAGATTTTAAATACTTTTAATGATGAGCATCCTGGACACAATAACCCTAAATGCCAGCTAGGTTGGTATAAGGGGATGCCAGTTTGGGAAGTAACATATAAAAAGAAAAATGGTAATTATGGCTATGTTCTTTATGATTTTAGAAATGGAAAAGAAGTAGTCTATGCGGATAATTTATAAATTTGTTAAACTAAAGAGTGATTTTTTAGTATAATAAAATTAAATTTAATTAAAAAGGTTGGTAAGTAATGACAGAATTAATCTCAATTAAAGATTCTTCTAAACATGTAGACCAAGAAGTTAAAATGCATGTTTGGTTAACTGATAAACGATCAAGTGGTAAGATTATCTTCTTACAATTACGTGATGGAACAGCATTTTTCCAAGGTGTTATTCGTAAGAATGATGTTTCTGAAGAAGTTTTTGAAGCTGCTAAATCTTTGCGTCAAGAAGCTAGTTTTTACATCACTGGTACTGTTCACGAAGATAAGCGTTCACACTTTGGCTATGAAATTCAAATTTCAGATTTAGAAATTGTTTCTAACAACGAAGGTTACCCAATTGGTAATAAGGAACATGGTGTTGACTTCTTACTTGATAATCGTCATTTATGGTTAAGATCTAAGCGTCCGTTTGCTATTATGCAAATTAGAAATACTATGTTTAAAGCAACTGTTGATTTCTTTGAAAAAGAAGGATTCATTAAGTTTGATGCTCCTATCTTCATGCATTCTGCTCCAGAAGGTACTACACAATTATTCCATGTAGAATACTTCAATAATGATGCTTACTTGTCACAATCTGGTCAATTGTATGGTGAAGCTGGTGCTATGGCTTACGGAAAAATCTTTACTTTTGGACCAACATTTAGAGCAGAAGAATCCAAGGGCCGTCGTCATATGACAGAATTCTGGATGATGGAACCAGAAATGGCATGGATGCACCAAGATGAGTCTTTAGATATCCAAGAAAGATACTTGGCTTACATGGTTAAACAAGTTCTTGAAAATAATGAATATGAATTAAAGATCTTGGGTAGAGATCCTGAAAAATTACGTCCGACTACTGAAGGTAACTTTACTCGTCTTTCATACGATGATGCTATTAAAATGCTTCAAGAAGCTGGTCGTGATATTAAATGGGGTGACGACTTTGGTGCACCTGACGAAGGATACATTTCAGAACAATTTGATCGTCCAGTCTTCATCGTTAACTACCCAACCACAATTAAGCCTTTCTACATGAAGAAAAATCCTGATAATCCTAAAGAATATTTATGTGCTGATGTAATTGCACCAGAAGGATACGGTGAAATTTTCGGTGGTTCTGAACGTGAAGGTAACTACGAAATTTTGAAACAACAAATTGAAGAAGCAGGTCTTAACTTAGAAGATTACCAATGGTACCTTGACTTGCGTAAATTCGGTGGTGTTCCTCACTCTGGATTTGGTATGGGATTTGAACGTACAATCGCTTGGATTTGTAAGTTAGATCACATTCGTGAAGCTATTCCATTCCCAAGATTGATCAACAGAATGCAACCATAATTGATAATCTAATATCATAAATATAAAAAGTTGAACTATTTTAGTTCAGCTTTTTTTGAAAGGAAAATTATATGGCGTCTTTTTCGGCTATTCAAAATGAAGGTTTTACGGTTATTTCTAATAGTCTTTTACGTTACTATCCCTCTTTAAAAATATCTGAAACTGAAGCAATGCTGTTATTGCAGCTAGAATCTTTCAAACAGGAGAAAAAGTTTTTCCCTAGCGATAACAATTTATCAGAGAGAATGAATTTATCTCCGATTGAGATTTCCCAGCTAATTCAAAACTTAATTGATAAAGATTTAATTGAATTGGGGCAAAAAAGGGATGGGGAAGGTCGCATAACTAATTTCTATGATTTAAATCATTTATATCAGAAATTAGATACGCTTATTGATGAGAGGGAAGAATCTTATCAAGATCAAGCTACTTTTAAATCCTCTACATCTACTCAACAATCCGCAAATCCAATTCAAGAGTTGGTAAGACAATTTGAGATAGAATTTGGCCGTCTATTGAGCCCAATTGAAAAACAAGAGATTGCTGCTTGGATTAATATTGATCACTATGATCCAGAAATAGTCAAGCTAGCTCTTAGAGAAGCCATTTTAGCGCAGGTATATAATTTTAAATATGTTGACAGAATCCTCCTAAATTGGCAGCGCCATGGCCTTACTACGCTAGATCAAATTAAAAATTTTCTTCAAAGAAACTAGGTAATTAAGATGGAAGAATTATTATCAGACGATGAAGCACGATTGGTTTTAAAAAGGATTCTTTCTTTATATCCAGATGCTAAAGGAGAATTGAATTGGGACACAAAGTTTCACCTATTATGTGCTGTTTTAATGAGTGCCCAGACCACTGATAAAATGGTTAATAGAACTACACCTAAATTCTTTAAGGACTATCCAGATAGTGCCACTTTAGCCCAAGCAGATATCAAAGATATTGAAAATCACATTCGTACAATTGGTTTATATCGTACAAAAGCTAGGCATTTAAAAGAGACAGCACAAATTATTACCGAAAAATTTGATGGTCAGATTCCAAAAGATAAAAAGGTTTTAATGACCTTACCTGGCGTGGGAGAAAAGACGGCTAATGTTGTTTTAGCAGAAGGCTTCAAAGTACCAGCAATTGCAGTAGATACACATGTATCTCGTATTTCTAAAAGATTTAATATCGTTAGTGCAAAAGCGACTCCTCATGAAGTTGAGAAGCGGCTTGAAGAATTGCTTCCAAAAGAAGAATGGATTCATACTCATCATGCTATGATTTTATTTGGCAGATATACAATGCCCGCTCGGACTAAAAATCAAGATCCGTATTCTTTCTTACCACCATTAAACTAATAAATAATATAAAAAAGATCCCAAAGTCATTAAAACGACTTTGGGATCTTTTAATTTTAGTTTAATTTCAATTATTGATTATTATTGGAGTTATTTTCCTGATTTTGTTGTTGATTTTGATTGTTACCCTGATTATTTGTATTCTGATTCTGTTGTGAATTATTGTTATTATTTTCTGGTTGTTTTTCAGTCTGGCGATTATTATTTTGCGTTTGAGTATTGGAGTTGTTGTTAGAAGTAGAAGAAGATTGTCTTTGACTTGAAGATTGTTCAGCACGACTCGATGATGAAGAACTACTGCTTTGGGAACGAGATTGGCCCTTAGAAGAAGTATCATCTTCTGTATCAACTCGTGTATCAATATCGTCGTCTTCCTCTTTTCGTCTATCAACAGTCACATCACTATACGGATTACTTGGTGCATGACCTTTAACAAATAGTTGCCAGCTAGAATTACTTGCATTCGGAGAAACGACTTTATCTTGGGTACCATTAGCAATTCTGCGTCTAACAACTGTGCTTGGTTTTGACCAGTCTTTATTAGCTTTATCACTCATTAAATATGACATCATTTGCTTATATAGAAGTTGGGCAGACGATGAGCCAACACCTGAAGGAGTACCATCTTTCAGATTATCATATCCTGTCCAAATTCCCATTGAATAGAGTTTGGTATAACCAACAAACCAAGAATCTTTTGGTGAATTTTTGTATTGAGGATATCTTACTAACTCTTCATCAGAATATTTAACCGTTCCTGTTTTACCAGCTTCGTATAAGTTTTTAATACGTGCCTGTGTACCCGAACCTTTAGTCATAACCCCTTTAAGCATGTCGGTCATAATATAGGCGGTTGATTCCTTCATTACTCTTGTACCACTACTATCATAATTTCTAGTCAAGCCGTCTGGAGTTTCAATTTTTGAAACAAATTGTGGTTTGTGGTAAATACCGTCATTAGCAAATGCACCAAATGCGCCTGCCATTTGAAGAGAGGATGCATTAGCACCAATTGCGACTGATAGACCAGAATCAGAAGGAACATTAACTCCGAGTTTTCTTGCAAAAAGGGAAGCTCTTGCCACTCCAACCTTGCTTAAAGTTTTAACAGCTGGAACATTTCTAGATTGTTCAAGAGCGTGACGCATAGTCATTTTACCCTCATATTTATTGTCCCAGTCATAAAGTTGAATGTTAGTACCAGGGTAAACATATTTAGAGTCATCTAACATATGAGAAGTTGGCCAGTTAAGATACTCAATTGCAGGACCATAATCTAATACAGGCTTAACAGTAGAACCAGTTGAACGACCAGTTTGAACAGCACGATTTAAACCTAATTGAACTGCAGGAAGTTTACGTCCACCAATAATGGCAATAACATGGCCAGTTCGAGGATCAATAATTGTAGCTCCAACTTGCATCTTATCATTAGTAAATGGAACCGAACCATCATTTACTAAGTCATAAAGCTTTTGTTGAGCATCTTGATCAATATTAACTGTAATCTTTAAGTTATCGTTGTATGGATTAAAGCCTTTACTCTTAACTTCATTAATTACTTCTTTGATGTATGGATCATCTACTTTTCGTAATTCAGAAGTAGAATTATTCTTCTTAGGCTGCAAGCCTTGAGTAATGGGCTCATTAACTGCTTGTTTATATTGGGCTTTTGAAATTTTATCATTTCTGAGCATTGCTTTTAATACAATGTCACGTCTATATTTTGCTTTTTCTGGATAAACATATGGATCATATGTAACCGGGGCATTAGGCATCCCTGCAAGTAGAGCAGTCTGAGCTAAATCAAGATCTTTTAGATCTTTCCCATAGTAATAGTCGGCTGCTGTACCCATCCCGTAATTACCATAGTTCATATAAACTTTATTAATATAAAATTCCAAGATTTGTTCTTTGCTAAATTCTCGTTCTACCTTCATTGAAAGCCATGCTTCTTGAGCTTTTCTACGAAGAGTTCTTTGAGAAGCAGCAGTGGAGAAGACCGATAACTTAACTAATTGCTGAGTAATAGTTGATCCACCTGCAGCTACGCCTTTACTTTTAGCATTAACTAAGACAGACCCAATAATTCTAATTGGATCGAGTCCAATGCCTTCTTTATAAAAACGCCTATCTTCAACAGACACAATGGCATTTTTAAGTTCTTTAGGGATTTCATTATTATCAACATAAGTTCTTTTTTCTGACCCTAGAGAAAGAAGAAATTTTCCATCCCGAGTATACAAACTGCTCGTACCACCACTTTGAAGTTGAGCCTGTGAGATGCTTGGAGCGTCTTTAGCATAGTATGCAAATAAACCTACTCCAGAAACAACTACTAACATTGCTACGATAAAGAACCACTTGATTATTTGTAGCCAAATTCGTTTGCGGGGCTTACTTTTTGGATGAAGTTTAGCCATTCTAGAATTACTTGGCTTTTGATTATTATCTGCCATTCTTTTGTTCCTATCTATCTATAAAATTATCGATTGCATCCAAGTATGGGAGAGTTGGACGAAATCCGCTTTTAATTTCAACTGAATTATCAATTAACTCTTGCAAGGTCATTGAACTCTTATGTGGTGTCTTCCAAGCTTCAATCACAAAACTAGCAGGAGTTACAAAATATCGATTAAGAGTTACAAAGCGAATAATCGTAAAGCAAATTCCTTTTTGCTTTAAACATCTTTCAAGATGAATAATTTGGTGTTCATGGAAGTTCTTTAAAGGGAACAAGCTCTTATTTCTCGTTTCCTTAGCTTCAAAGTCCAAATAGCGTCCTTGATATACGCCATTATAGTCAGTTGTAGAAGCTTGCCTGAAGTAGGCTTCTTTTATAACTGCACGGGATCGTTTAGGATAGTCTACTTTAACAATCTGGACTGGGGTTGGCTTTTTATGAACAACGGCAATATCTTCAAGAAGATAATACTTATTAGACTCATTGATTTGTTGTTCTAGGCTCATTCCACGATCAGAAAATACAACATCTTTACGATGTTTTTGCTTTCTTGGATGTAAAAGGTCAGTTTGATCTTTAGTATAATGTGTTAAACTGCCTGTTGGATATTTTACCATCAACATCACTCCTGTTTAGCATTATAGCAAAGATTTTAAATCATTTTTAGAGAAAGGAAGGATCAGAATGAAGCGACTATGGGTTACCGGTTATCGTTCTTATGAATTAGGAATTTTTAGTGATAAAGACCCGAAATTAACTGTAATTAAGTACACTCTCAATAATTATTTAAAGAGTTTACTTGAAGAAGGAAAAATTGACTGGGTAATCAGTGGAGCAAACCTTGGTGTCGAACAATGGGCGCTAGAAACAGCAATTAGTTTTCAAAATGAATACAGTGTTCATACGGCTTTGATGACACCTTATTTAGAATTTTCCAAAAGGTGGAATGATAGTAATCAAATGAAGTATCAAAACCTTACTGAACAGGTTGATTTTACTGCTTCTACTTCCGACTATCCCTACATGAGGCCATCCCAGCTTAAAAACTATCAAAATTTTATGTTAGAACACACAGATCGAGCTCTTTTACTTTATGATCCTGAACATCCCGGTAAACCAAAGTATGATTATGAAGCCATTAAAAAGTATCAAGAAAAAAGTGACTATCCACTGGATATAATTGATTTTTATGACTTACAAGAAGCTGCAGAAGAATATGAAGAAAATCATCGAAAGAATTTTTATTGAAAATAAATATACTCTTTAATTTTTTATATACCTAAGAAAATAAGATTTTTTTTAGATGGTATTACTATTATTGCTTGAAGGATACTTATAACTTATACTAGTTGTATACGATAGAATGAGTGCCATTAAGCTATCAACTAGCTAACATTTTATCGCCTAAATTAAAACAGACATTAGTCTGTAACTAAGGAGTTTGACGAAACCAATGGCAAGTTTAAATGATATTCAATTAAATCCACAAAGTATTTTAAAAAAGCAATTTAGAACAAAAATGAAGGGGTATGATTCCGATGAAGTAGATTCATATCTTGATACAATTATTTCAGACTACAGTACTTTTGCGACTATTATTGAAGATTTGCAAACACAAATCAGTGATTTAAAAGCTCAACAAAAACAAACTGCAGCTAAAAGTACTGCACCTAAGTTAGATTTTAAGAATGAGGAAATTGAAGATGATGTTAAAACTTATACTCCTCAGAAAGTACAAAAAGCTGCTGTAAATAATACTAATGAAGACAAAGAAGCACCGGAATTAACTACTAATGTTGCTATGATTCAACGTATTTCTACTTTAGAGCGTAAAGTTTACAACCTTGAACAAAGAATGAATCAACAAGATAGAACTTACCAAGCTAATTAAAACTATGGTATAATAATTATTGCAAATTTCGAGCGATCGCGGTTAGCTTATGCTAGCTGAGGAAAGTCCACGCACGCACAAGCTGAGATGCTTGTAGTTTTTGTACTCAGCCCAATAAGCTGGGGAACTTGTTTTTACAAGTTACGGCGGAAAAAGCACTAAATCATTTTTGACATGTGTGACTATCCTGAAAAGTGCCACAGTGACGAAGCAGTGAAGGAAACTTTGCTGGTGGAACGAGGTAAACCCTGCAAGCGGGCAACCCAAATTTGGTAGGGGCGCTTTCGTCTAAGTAAATGAACTAAAGACGAGGTCATTTTTAATGAAGATAGATGGTCGCTGAAAATAGGAATTAACCAAATCCTATTGGAACAGAACGTGGCTTATAGAGATTTGTAGGTTAGGGTTGAGCTTTGGCTCAGCCTTTTTTTATAGAAAAATTTATATAGATAGAGAAAATATAAAATGAAAGAATATACATTATATGCAACAATGGGCGCTGGATTTGAAAGTGTAGTTGCAAAAGAATTAAACAATTTAGGTTATGAAACAACAACTGAAAATGGCCGTGTATTTTTTAAAGGAACCCAAAAAGACATTGTAAGAACTAATCTATGGCTTAGAAGTGCTGACCGCGTAAAGATCTTATTAAAAGAATTTAAGGCCACCAGTTTTGACCAATTATATGATGAAGTTTATAGCTATGATTGGGCAGAATTATTACCGGTAGATGCTCAATTTCCTGTAAAGGGAAGAAGCGTCCGTAGTAAGTTACATTCTGAACCTGATGTTCAATCAATTGTAAAAAAGGCTATTGTAGATAAGTTGACCGATCAATATCGAAGACGTGGATTTTTACCAGAAAGTGGGGCGGAGTATCCGCTAGACATCCATCTCTACAAAGACACTGCACGTTTAAGCTTAGATACTACTGGTCAAAGTTTATTTAAACGTGGCTATCGTGTCGAGCATGGTGGAGCTCCTTTAAAAGAAAATTTTGCAGCAGGTTTGATTGAACTAACTCCTTTTGATGGTTCTCATCCCTTTATTGACCCTATGACTGGCTCAGGAACAATTGCAATTGAAGCTGCCCTTAAGGCAAAGAATGTAGCTCCCGGTATTTGGAGAAAATTTGCATTTGATAATTTTGATTGGTTTGATAAGAAATTGCATCCTGAATTAGTAGAAGAAGCTAAAGCACAAGAAAAAAAGGATCATGCTCCAATCTTAGCTAGCGATATTGATCAATCAATTTTAGAAATTGCTAAAGTGAATGCTCATAATGCAGGCGTATTGCAAGATATAAAATTTAAGCAAGTCGCTGTAAAAGACTTTTCAACTGACTTAGAAAATGGAGTTATTGTTGCAAATCCTCCTTATGGTAAACGGCTTAAGGATCGAGAAGCAGCTGAAAAAATCTATGAAGAAATGGGACAGACATTGCGTCCTCTTACTTCTTTTAGTCAGTACTACCTTACATCTGATCCTCAATTTGAAAAATACTTTGGTGCAAAGGCCACTAAGAAGAGAAAATTCTATAATGGTAATTTACGGACCGACTATTATCAATATTGGGCTAATAAGAGATAACAATTATGTTAACGCAAGATAAGAAGACTAGTTTTTGGGTTATTAGTGATACTCATTTAATTGCAGATAGCTTACATGATCATGGACAGGCTTTTTCACAAATGCAAAAAACTAGTCAGGGTAAAGATCTATACTATCAAGAAACTGCTTTAAGCGCATTTGTAAGAATGGCGCAAAAAAAGAAACCGGCCGCAATCGTTGTTACGGGGGATGTAACTTTTAATGGCGAGAGAGTGTCAGCAGAAAAATTCGCTGAGATTTTTAAACCTTTAGAAGAAACACAGCTTTTAGTTCTTCCTGGGAACCATGATATTTATGATGGCTGGGCCAGAGAATTCCGCGGAAAGAAACAATACTACGCTGGTCAAATTAGTCCTAGAATGTGGCGTAATATTTTTAAAACATCCTATAAAAATGCAGTTAGTGTTGATGATGAATCTTTAGCTTATAGTGTTCAGCTTAATCCTGATTATTTGTTGATTTTAGCTGATTCTAATGACTATGGTAAAGAAGAAGCTACTACTGCACCTGCGACAGCTGGCTTTTTAGGAAGAGAGCAACGACGCTGGATTAAGGCGCAACTTCAATATGCTAGTGAGAATAATCTTCAAGTGATTTTTTGTATGCATCATAACCTCTATGCTCATAATCCAGCTGTAAACAAAGGATATGTTGTTGATGATTATCGTGAACTGCGTAAGTTATTAGCTCAATATAATGTGAAATTAGTTTTCTCTGGTCATATTCATGCTCAGAATATTATGTTGCCGCAAGATCCTTGCCCAGCTACCGAAGTTGTAACTGCTAGTTTTTGCTCCAATGATCAATGCTATGGGGTAGTTAAGGTTTCGCCGAAAGAAGTTAGTTATACTTGTCATCATTTTAAGATGAAAGACTATTTAACTGACAAAGAAAAACAAAACTGGACTTTAACTCACTTTCATGATTATTTAGAAAATATTCAACTAGGAACTATTTCGGCAGAATTAATGCAGAAAAATCTTTATCAAAATCATGATGATTTAGATACTGTCAGAAAAATGGGGCGTCTTTTCGGCGAAATGAATTATCACTTTTTTACTGGAAAAAATCATATTGAAAGTGAAGAATTGCAAAAACTTAAAAAGTCACCAATTTATCAACGTTTAATTGCGGAAAGTCCACATTATGAATTGTACTTACAAACATTGTATGATACGTCAGCTCATGATAACTTACATGTAAAAATTAAATACTAAAGATAAAAAACTCTGGAAACTGCTCCTAGCGGCAATTTTCAGAGTTTTTTAGATATATAGGTGGGTATTTCTAGCTATCATTTTCTTTACTTTTGTCCACCACATATGTAAAAGATACGCAGATGAAAATGATAAGATCCAGGTTAATAACCAGCAACCAAATAAGGTTAAAAATGGATGGAATTTTGCATGATATTGCATATTTAATCCGTGCCAGATTAACTGATTCCAAAAGACATTAGCAAGATAGGCTCTATAAGCATAAATAGCTAAAAAATGGAATATTTTCAAGCTATTTATTTGTCTTTTACGAACTTGATATAAACAGAAAGCAGCAATTAAGCAAATTACTGCCAAACAGTAAAATGTCATTGATGGTTTATAGTAAGGCGCATTATAGAAATTAAGAGGATAACCGAATTGACTTAATTCATAATTAGTCCAGATGAAGCAAAGAATAAAGATTACTACAATTAACCACCAAAACTTAGTTATAAATTCATTAAAGTACGATCTAAATTGCCAGGCTAAAACACCAAAAACAGCATAAATAAAAAAAGAGATAAATACTCGATCTAATAAATACCAGTCATTTTGGTGAACACCATGAAAAACATAATAGTCGTAAAATGCTAACCAGGATAAGTAAAGAATTAAAGTAACAATTGCCACTGCAAAACCATGTTTAATATTATTTCTTACATAGCGACTAATTAACCAGAAAAACGGCATTAGGATAATAAACTGGAGCATCATCGTGTTATACCATAAGTGAGGTGCTGCATTACCATTAATAAATTGCCAGCAAAAAGTACCAAAGCTATTAAACTTATTACCTTGCTGAAGCCATGGCATCCCTAATAAATAAATTAAAGTCCACCAAATCGTTGGTACAAAGAGATTGGACCAATTCTTTTGCAGATGCTTGAAGTAAGAAAAATGACCGTTTAAGTCACTAGTCCTAATAGTCGTGTATAAAATACCAAAAATAAAGGCTGGAGCAGTATATTTAACTAGATTATAAAGAATACCAAAACCAACTTGCGTTTGCTGAGATTGGGGCATATTAATAATGATGCTCATAATTGGTTGTGACATAACAGCTGTACAAGCAAAAACTTTTAAATAGTCACCAATATCTGCAATATCGTAACTAGAATATTTATATTTTTTCATAATTAGCACCGTAAGATTATAAATTAAAAAGAGAAGCAAATTTAATAAAATTCTTGCTTCTCTTAATTATATTAGTTAAATAGTATCAATCTTCAACAACTTTTGACTTAATATCCTTAATCGGCTTGCCATTTTCATCGAAATAAGAATCTAAATCTCTGCCCCAAATCATAGCCATAGTATGTTGTCCTACATGCACACCAACTACTGGTCCGATAATACTTTGATAAATTTTGACCTTAGGAAAACTACTTTCATAATCATTAACCCATTCAGATTCTCTTTCTTCATCATCAGCATGAAAAATTGTCAACTGAATTGGATAGGGCATATCAGAAGTTAAACTATCAAAGTCCTTTTTAATATGATTATAGGCACGTTTATAATGTCTCTCTTTGGCAATTGCTGAAATTTTACCCTCATTTTGAACGTCCATAGATAAGATTGGCTTGATCTTTAAAATAGAACCTACGAAACTAGCGGCATTTGATAAGCGGCCTGTTCTTTTTAAATGATTAAGATTGTCTACCATAAATCTAACATCGGTAGTGTTTCTTAAATCCTTTAAGTCATGCATGATTAAATCAATGTTAGCCCCGGCCTTGACTAGTCGACCAGCTAATATTGCGGCATTAGCTTCTCCTGCACAGGTTATTTTACAATCAAAGGGATGAATATTAATTCTGCTTTCTTCATCAGCCACACTTAAAATATTATTGTAAAAGCTAGAAATACCGCTTGAAAGAGTAATGATAATTAGATCGGTATAACCTTGCTCAACATATTTATCAACATATTTTTTTACGGTTCCAGTTGAGGGTTGAGAGGTAGTGGGAAGAGTAGAAGAAGTGCTTAGCTTTTCATAGAATTCATGGAAACCAATATCAATTAAATCCAGATATTCTTTATTATCCCAGATAATTGGAATTGGTAAGACATCAATTTCATATTTCTCGCATTGTTCTTTAGTTAAATAAGATGAACTGTCAGTTAAAACGCCGATTTTCATGTTGTTATTTTCCTCCATATTCTTGTTTAATATTATAGTCTAGAACGCTATTTTAAACAAAAACGTAAATCTGCTTGATTTTTGTTACAATAGAGGTAATTAACAAATAGGGTGTGACCTAAATTCTAAATTATGAAAAAACATTTTATTTTTTTAGGCGCTGCGGGTGTAATTTATTACTCCTGGCTCCTAGCACTAATTTTTGTAGCCTTTATTGTCGGGTATGAAAGCAATAAAGCAATTAGCTATCCTGCACTTAGCTTAGGAGCTATTTTTGTGGTTATAGTTATTTATACCTGGTTTAATTCTTATTTTCAGAAAGAAGCAAGTGTTTACTGGCTAAAACTACCATATCGTCAGAAACTTCAGCTTCAAAATTTAAAGATTAAGTGGCAATGGAAGGCATTTGTTGTATATGAAGCAAAGAGTAAGATTAATACTTACTTGCTTTTAGCACTTAAAAGAAAGAAGAAATGAATTTGAAGTCAGATATTGAAATCGCACAAGACACTAAAGAATTACCTATTACAGAAATTGCAAAAAAAGTTGATCTTCAACCAGATGAAATTGAACTTTATGGTAATGATAAGGCTAAGATTAGCTGGAAGGGAATTAACAGAATTAAACAAAGTAAAAAGCTTGGTAAGTTAATTCTTGTTACTTCAATTAGTCCTACGCCAGCTGGTGAAGGAAAATCTACTATTACCATTGGTTTAGGGGATGCAATCAGCAACCAACTTCACAAAAATACTTTAATTGCATTAAGAGAACCCTCAATGGGTCCTGTTTTTGGATTAAAAGGTGGTGCAACTGGTGGTGGATATGCACAGATCATCCCAATGGAAGATATTAATTTACACTTTACTGGTGATATGCACGCATTAACTAGTGCAATTGATACTTTGGCTGCTTTAGTTGATAACTATATTTATCAAGATAATAGTCTAGAGCTAGATCCTAATCGTATCTTATTAAAACGTGGAATTGACGTTAATGATCGTACTTTAAGAAAAATCACTATCGGACAAGGTTCACGTTTTAATGGAATAGAACATGAAGCTAGCTTTGCAATTACTGTAGCTAATGAATTAATGGCTATTTTATGTTTAGCAACTGATATTGATGACTTGAAAAAGCGCATTGGAAATATGCTAGTTGGCTTTTCTGTGAAAGATGAACCTGTTTATGTTAAAGACTTAGGGTTTGAGGGGGCAATTGCTGCGCTTTTATCAACCGCATTAAAGCCTAACTTAGTTCAAACACTTGAACATACCCCAGCAATTGTTCACGGCGGTCCATTTGCTAACATTGCTCATGGTGCTAATTCAGTAATTGCTACTAATACTGCTTTACACTTAAGCGACTATGTTTTGACTGAAGCTGGTTTTGGGGCAGATCTGGGTGGCCAAAAGTTTATGGACTTTGTTTCTAACCATTTGGACAAACGTCCTGATGCTGTGGTAGTTGTTGCAACCGTAAGAGCGTTGAAGTATCAAGCAGAAGAGACAACTGATCACTTAGATGAAGAAAATATTCCAGCTTTAGAAAAAGGTTTTGAGAACTTAAAGCGCCATATGGAAAACATGGCTCATTATGGTGTACCTGTAATTGTACTAATAAATAAATTTGCTAGTGATACTGAACAAGAACTATCAAAATTGAAAGAACTTGTTAAAGCTGATGGTTTTGAATGTGAAGTGGTCTCTTACCATGATGAAGGATCAAAGGGCGGAATTAAGGCGGCAGAAAAAGTGGTTGAGTTAACTAATAAAGCTAGTGACTTTACCTCAGTATATGAACCTACTGACTCTGTAGAAGAAAAAATTAGTAAAATCGCCCATAATATTTATCATGCCAAGGATATTGAATATTCTGATAAAGCTAAGGATCAATTAGCAGAAATTAAGAAAATGGGTAAAGACAACTTACCAGTAATTATGGCTAAAACACAGTATAGCTTTACTGATAAAAAGAGTATCTTAGGAGCTCCAAAAGATTTTACACTCCATGTTAAGAATTTATCTCTTAAAAATGGAGCAGGTTTTATTGTGGTAGCTACGGGATCTATTTTAGATATGCCAGGATTGCCAAAACATCCAGCTGCCTTAGATATTGATGTAGATAATAACGGAAAGATTTCAGGATTATTCTAATGAGTAAAGCTAAACAAGCCTTATATCTAATAATTTCTTTATTAGTAATTATTGCAGATCAATTATTAAAGAATTATATAGTTACTAATTTTAAAATTGGTGATGAAAAGACCATTATTCCTGGTGTCCTTTCATTTACATATTTACAAAACGATGGAGCAGCCTGGAATATCTTCAGTGGACAAATGATTTTATTTTATTTAATCAGTATTGCCGCTATTGCAGTTGTAATTTACTATCTTTTTAATCCAAAGTATAAAAATGGCCTTTTTGATACAGGATTAGCCTTAGTTTTAGGTGGAATCATTGGTAACTTTATTGATCGTTTGCATCTAAAATATGTAATTGATATGTTGCAACTAGATTTTATTCAATTTAATATCTTTAATATTGCTGACAGCGCAATTACAGTTGGAATTATCTTAGTTTTTATCTATCTAATATTTATAAGCGAAAAAGACTAAAGGACGAAGAGTAAATGACTAAAAATTATAAATTAGTAATTGATGACGAAAAAGGACGTTTAGATAAGGTAATCGCTGAGAAAATTATAGATTTAAGTCGAACTAAGATTAAGGAATTAGTTAATGATAAAAATATTTTAGTTAATAATAAAGCTGAAAAAGTATCTTATAAAGTACAGTCTGGGGATGTAATTGATGTTACTATTCCGCCTGTTAAGCCATTATCATTAGAAGCTGAAAACTTACATCTTGATATTGTTTATGAAGATTCGGATGTGATTGTGGTTAATAAGCCTCAAGGGATGGTTGTTCATCCCTCAGCAGGTCATCCTGATCATACCTTAGTAAACGGGTTGCTTTATCATACACGTGATTTAGCTGATAGTCCTGAAGGTTTTCGTCCAGGGATTGTGCATCGAATTGATAAAGATACCTCTGGTTTATTAATGATAGCTAAAAATGATAAAGCACGTGAAAGCTTAGAAAAGCAATTAGCAGAAAAGATAAATAAAAGAGAATATTTGGCAATTGTTCATGGTAATTTTGAAGTTAAAAATGGTGTAATCAATGCTCCAATTGGTAGAAATCCAAATAATCGAAAGCAAATGGCGGTTAATCCAAAAGGGAAAGCCGCAGTTACACACTTTACAGTACTAGAGCAATTCAAAAATTATAGTTTAGTCAAATGTGTACTGGAAACGGGTAGAACGCATCAAATTAGAGTACATATGAAGTACATTGGGCATCCATTAGCTGGTGATCCCTTATATGGTCCAAAGAAAACCTTGTTGGGTCATGGACAGTTTTTGCATGCCAAGACTTTGGGATTTTATCAACCTTCTACGAATGAATGGTTGGAATTTTCTGCACCATTGCCAACAATTTTTGAAGAACAATTAGAGAATTTACGACAAGAAATGAAGCAATAGATTATGAAAAGATATTTAATTCTTGAAGACGGAACTGCGTTTTCGGGGCATGGTTTTGGTGCTCCCATTACTGCTACAGGGGAGCTCGGTATTCAAACGAGCAATTTTGGATATCAGGAAGCAATTTCAGACCCTGCCAATTTTGGTAAGATTTTGGCTTTTACTACTCCAATGATTGGTGGAAGTGGTATTAATGCAATCGACTATGAATCAATTGATCCAAGTGTACGTGGCATAATTGCGAATGATATTGCTTTTCATATTTCTGCCAATCCAACTTTTCAAGATTTAAATGATTTTCTAAAAGAGAAAAGAATTCCAGCAATCTACGGTGTTGATACTCGCGCTTTAGTTCAAAAATTGAAGAATAAGCGGGTTATTAAAGCGTCTATTATGGATACAGATGATGCCCATGCTTTTGATCAAATAAAGGCCCTGGTTTTACCAAAAAACAAAACAGCACAAATATCTACAACGCATCCTTATGCTGCCCCAAATATTGGAAAAACTGTAGCTGTAATTGATCTTGGTTTAAAGCATTCATTACTGCGCTCCCTTTCTTTACGGAAAATTAATAGTGTGGTTTTACCATACAATGCATCAATTTACGACATTATTAATCTTCGAGCTGATGCAATTGTTATTTCTAATGGCCCAAGTAGAGTAGAAGAAGTTGCACCATTTTTAAAACCAGTATTTGATAAGTTTTACAGAAAATTGCCTATCCTAGGAATTGGCTTAGGCTTTTTAGCAATTAGTAATTATTTAGACCTAGAACTCTTGGACTTAATTCCAGCCTATAATGGCAGCAATTTTCCAGTTATTGAACAAACTAATAATCGAATTTGGCAAACTGCAATGAATATTGATCAACTGGTAGTACCTGATAATTTATCTTTGAATCTTTCACGTAAATATTTTGATTTAAGGTCGGAGTTATTAGCGGGCTATAGTATCAAAGAAGATAAAGTTTTAGCAACTGCCTTTAATCCAGAAGGCTCACCAGGTAATTTTGATGCAGCCAGCATTTATGATCAGTTTTTAAATATGATGGAGTAGACTATGCCTTTACATAATGAAATTAATAAAGTTCTTGTTATTGGAGCGGGGCCAAGTATTGTTGGAGAAGTAACAGAACTTGATATTCTTGCTAAACAAGCGTTAACGGCTTTTGAAGAAAGTAACGTACAAGTTGTATTGATTAATCCTAATCCTGCAACCGTCACAACAGATCCGCATCCTAATGTAAATGTATATCTTGAACCAATGACGTTGCCTTTTGTGAAGCGAATCATTCGGATGGAGAAGCCAGATGCTATTATTCCGGCTTTTGGGGGCAAACCGGCTTTAAAACTTACCAGCGAATTATTAGAGTCGGGCATCTTAACCCAAATGAATATTGAGTTACTAACTATTAACAGCTTGGCATTGAGTCTATCAGCTCCTCATAATTTCTATAGTTTTCTTAAAGCAAATAAGATTGCGGTGGCCAATCAATGGCTGTTAGAAAAAGAAGAGGACTTAAGGCGAGTAATTGAACATGCTCATTTTCCTTTGCTTTTATCAAAAAAGCAGCATTATCGCCCCGATAGCATGATCTCTTTAGAAAATCTAACTCAATTAGAGCAATACTTCTTAGACGAAGAAGCTGATGACCATTTTAATTGGAAAGATTATCGTTTAACTGAAGATTTATCGAATTGGGAAGAATTAATTTTTGATATTGTTCGGGATAATAATGGAAATTTTGTATTTGTAGGAAATATTGGTAGTTTAGAACCAGTTGGTATTAATTCTTCAGATTCTTTATTAGTGACGCCAATTTTAACTAGAAATAATAATCAAATTCAACGCTTAAGGAATTGCTGTCGAAAGATTGCTAATTGTCTTAATTTACATGGAGCTTTGAGTATTCATTTTGCTGTTAAGCAAAGTGGGGAAGACTTTAATTTTAAAGTATTAAGTATTAAGCCCCGTTTGACTCAGAGTAGTTTGCTTTCTTATAGAAGTGGCGTATATTCTATTGGATATGTAACGGCCAAAATTGCACTTGGCTATAATTTAAATGAAATTACCGATCCACAATCTGGAATTTCTGCTGCTGTTGATCCCGTGCAAGATGCTTGCTTTGTAAAATTACCTTATTGGTCTTTCACAGAAGCTGGTTATAATCACTACACTCTTAATAATAAAACCACTTCCGGAGGCCAAGCTCTAGGAATTGGTCGTAACTTTGAAAGTGCATTTTTAAAGGCTCTCCAGTCAACTACTGGTTTTTCTAATAATGTTAAGACCTTTAAAAAGGAATATAAAAAAAGCGAAAAAGAATTATTGCAAGATCTATCGAAGCCTAATGAAATACACCTAATTACACTATTAGCCGCGATAGCAAAGGGAATTAATTACCACACTCTTCACCAGCTTTTACATATTCATTTAGTATTTTTGCAGAAGTTTAATCATATTTTGATTTTATTAAAGAAATTACGTAATGATGAACTTACAGCTGATTTAATGCTGAAAGTAAAGAAAAATGGTTTTTCTAATCGATTAATTGCTGAAATTACGCAGCGAGATGAAAAATCAATTGCTGATTTATGTAAAAAATGGTCAATTAAGCCTAGCTATATTGAAATTGATGGAACAGCTGGATTAATTCATCCTAATATTCAAGCTGTTTACAGTAGTTATGGAATTGAAGATGAAATAATACCACTATCTAATTCGAAAAAATGCCTTCTTTTAGGATTAAAACCATTTCAAGTATCTCTAACTGGAGAATTTGATTATATGCTCTACCATGCTGCCAAGACCTTAAAAGAGCAAGGAATTAGCCCTGTGATTATTAGTAATAATCCAGAAAGTGTGAGTGCAGCGTATGATGTATGCGATCGAATTTACTTTGAACCAATTACTTTAGAAAATATTCTTGAAGTTGCATGGAAAGAAAATATCAAAGAAGTGGTAACGCAATTTTCTGGCAAACAGATTAATGAATATCGCAGTTCACTCTTAGAACATGGGCTAACAATTTTAGGTCAGCCTAATTTGAAGGAAATTCTAAGGGAAGATCATGCAGACGAAGTATATCAGGCCGGCGTTAATCCAGTCCCAGCTCTTCAATGCGATAATGAAGAAAGCATTTTAGCTTTTGTTAAAAGAAATGGTTTTCCAGCTTTAATTGGTGGTACAAGTAATGGTAAGAAGCAAAAATCTGCTGTGGTATTTGATTTACCAGCTTTACAAAGATATATTGCTGAAAATTCATTAGAACATATGAATGTTTCGAAGTTTATTGAAGGCAAAAAGTATGAAGTGACTGCTATTTCTGATGGTAAAAATGTTACTATTCCCGGAATTATTGAACACTTTGAACAGACCGGTTCACATGCCAGTGACTCTATAGCTGTCTATCGTCCACAAAATCTATCAACTAATGATCAGCGTAGATTACGTGATAGTGCAATTAGTATTGCCACTAAACTTAATATAAGAGGACCAGTTAACTTACACTTTTTACTAGCTAATGATCAAATCTATTTATTACAAATTAAAAGTTACTCTGGGCACAATGTAGCTTTTCTAACTAAAGCATTAAAAAAAGATATTACAGCTATAACAATGAAAGTTTTGTTAGGAAGTACATTATCTGAATTAGATCTTCCAAGCGATATTTGGCCATCAAACGACTTAATTCACGTTAAAATGCCCGTCTTTTCTTATTTATCATATAGTAGTGAAAATACCTTTGATTCTAAGATGAAGACCTCTGGTAGTGTGATGGGACGAGCCAAGCATTTGCCGACTGCCTTGTTTAAAGGATATGAAGGCAGTGATTTAATGATTTCAACATATGGTACTGTCTTTATTTCGGTTAAAGATTCTGAAAAACATAATGCAATTAAAATAGCTGCCCGCTTCCACCAGTTAGGTTTTAAACTGTTAGCAACTGAAGGTACTGCAAATGTATTAGCTGAAGAGGGAATAACAACAGGAATTATTGAAAAAGTTCAAGAGGGAAGCAACAGCTTACTTGAAAAGATAAAGCAGCACCGAATTAATCTAGTAATCAATGTAACCAGTTTATCCGACTCTGCCAGTCATGATGCAATTATGATTAAAGATGCAGCTTTAAGCACACATATTCCTGTTTTTTCTAGTTTACAATCAGCGCAAGATGTTTTAATAGTACTTGAAACTTTAGCAATGACTACTCAGCCTTTGTAAAATTAAATATTATTTATTATGTAAATTTAGAGAATATAGAAAAAGCGCTCATTTTGATATGAACGCTTTTTTCTATATTCTTTTTTCTAAAATATCTTTTTCATTGGGAGTGACTTCAATTGAATTTTGACCAGTATAAATGACAAAACCAGGCTTAGCACCATTAGGTTTTTTAATTCTTTTAACTTGCACATAATCAACTGGGACGTGACTAGAATTCTTTCCTTTAGAGAAATAGGCAGCAATTTCGGCTGCTTCTTTGATATCTTCATCACTTGGATCATTGTCCTGCAAAATGACATGAGAGCCAGGCATATTTTTGACATGGAACCAGTAATCACGTTTGTCTGCCTTTTTTAAAGTTAGCCAATCATTTTGATAATTATTTTTACCAACTAATACTTTTTTACCATCGCTTAATTTAAAAGTATTCAAATTTTTTTCGCTAATCTTTTTCTTCCGGCGATGATTATGATTTTGTTCTTTTAGATAGCCTTGATTAATTAATTCATCGCTAATTGCATCAATATCTTGTGGATCAGCGTTATCAATTGCAGTTTGAATAGAATCAAAGTAATCTAAATTCTCGTTTGCTAATTTAATTTGTTCATTAACATGTTTAATTGAATTACGTAATTTTTGATAACGAGTAAAGTATTTTTGTGCATTTCTAGCAGGTGAAAGTGCGGGATCAAGTTTTATTTTTAAGGGCTTATTATTTTTATAATAATTTGGTAGATCAATACTTGTCATCCCAGCCTTTACTTCATGAAGATAAGCATTAAGTAATTCACCCTTAATTCGATATTCTTCAGAATTCTCGGCTTGATCTAATTGCTTACGTAACTTAATAATCTTCTTTTTAAGTTTTTTAAGCTCATTATTAACAATATTTTCAATTCTTTTAGACTTTTGCTTTACCCATTCACGATTGGCCTGATCACGATAAAACTCGTCTAATGTTTTATTGACATCGTCATTAGAATAAATCAAATTTAATTCAAGATGATAGGGAAGGTAAGTATATACACGATCCTTATGCTTAATGGTTTGTAATACATATCCTTTTGGTCTATTAAATTGATTAAAAAATGTCTGTAAAGAACTATATGAAAAATCGTCTTCTAAATAACCAGTAAATTCTTTTTTATCATCTCCATCTAAACCATTAAATTGTCTTACAAAATCTGCTGGTTCAGGATACTTTTCCTTTAAGTCATTGAAGCTGTCAGCAGAAAGATCGAAGCCATTGATTCCTGGAAGAAGAGGAGGGAGTTCATAAGGAGCATGTGGAAGTAATAAGCGAGCGCGGTTTTCATCAGGGTTGATTCTTTTAAGCAAATCAATAATTTTATTATCATCCGCATTATATAAAATCACATTACTGTGTCGTCCCATCAATTCTACTGATAAAATAAGCTGCATTTCATCTCCTAATTCATTTCGATTAGAAAAATGAAAGTTAACTATTCTCTCAACACCGATTTGTTCGATTTTTTGAAGAACTGATCCTTCTAAATATTTCCGCAAAACCATAACAAAAGTAGGAGCAACGTCAGGATTTGCAATTGTATCATTTGTAATATAAAAGCGCGGATTTTGAGCATTAGCAGAAATCAGCAAACGCTGATTCTTTCGATCTTTCCTGAAATTTAAAACTAAATCTTGTTCAAATGGTTGGTATATTTTAGTGAGTTTTCCTCCAACCAAAGTAGGGGAGAGATCTTGCAGAAGACTATGAATAAATAAACCATCAAAAGCCATAAATATCCTCCTTTAAAACAGTATATTTAATTATACTCTTTAATCCCTTGAATTTCCTTGTTAAATAAACATGTGATTTTTTCACTAATATTGTTAATTTTTCACGAATCTTGTGAAAAATTAAATTATGTCTTAGAATTATTGTTGATTAGAAAAAATGGGAAAATTAAGTATAGGTGGTAAATAAAATGAATGTCTTAATATTTAATAGCGTTAGTGAGAATATTAAGCGAGTGATTAATAAAAAGTGTGGATTAAACCTCTCTCAAACTCGCTTATTACTATTCTTTGATCATCATCAGAACGAGACTTTGACGATGGGAGAATTAGCACAGGCATTAAGTATATCTCTTTCGACCCTAAGTAGACAAATCAAGCAGAAAAAAACTGCTTCTTTAATTAAAGTAGAACGTTCAAAGAAGGATTCTAGCAAATCTTTAAATTTAAACAATGAAGGATTAGCTAAAGCCCAAGAATTAAAAAAAGTTCTTTCTCAAATTGAAGCACAAATTTTTTCTAGTTGGAGTGAAGAAAAAATACAGGATTTTGATAGTAAATTACAAATTATTGTTAATAACCTTGTAACAGATGAAGTATAAATCATCGATTATGTTTAAAAAACGTTGGATTTTATGATATAATTTCATTTTGATAAGTAGTATTGCAGCATGCAACTTAATGCTGCCATTTTAATTTTAAGGTAGGTTTTCACACGTGAAGATAGCACTCATTACAGATAGTACTAGTGATATAAGCCCAGAAGAAGCCAAGGCCAATGATATTACAGTAGTACCTATTCCGGTTATTATTGGAGATAAGCAATACATGGATGGGGTAGATATTACTGCAGAGAAGCTTTTTGAGCTAGAACGCGATGGAGCACCTTTTCCTAAGACTTCGCAGCCTAGTCCGGGTACTATGCTTGAATTATGCCAAAAATTGAAAAATGAAGGTTATGAAGCTATTATTGCTATTCCCTTAACATCTGGTATTTCTGGCTTTTATAACAGTTTAGTTACTTTAGCTCATAATCATCCTGAATTTAATCTTTATCCTTATGATCCAGCAATGACTGTTCGTTCAATGGGAAATCTAGTGCTAGCAGCTGCTAAAATGATTAAAAATGGTTGGGAACCTAAAGAAATTCTAGCTAAGTTAGACGAAATTAGAGATACAATTGATGTTCTTTTCGTTGTAGATGATTTGAATAACTTAGTGCGCGGCGGCCGTTTGAGTAATGCAAGTGCTTTTATTGGTACTATGCTTCAAATTAAGCCACTTTTAACATTTAAAAAGGATGATTATCAAATCGTAAGTTTTGATAAAGTTCGTTCCATGAAGAGAGCTGTTAAGAAGGCTGAAAATATCACTATTGAGCGAATTAATAATTCGCCTATTAAGGATAAATTGTCATTAGCAGTTTATAATTCTAATGATTTAGAGCAGGCTACTAAGGTTAAAAATGATTTTCAAGCTGCTTTCCCTAATATGACCATTAAAATGTTCAATTTTAGTTCCGTAATTGCTACCTATTTAGGAGAAAAATCTCTTGGTATTACTTGGATGGCAGACATAGATAAAATGGACTTTAGTAAAAAATAATCATATCAAAAATAGGAGAGCTAAAGTTGCTTTCCTATTTTTTTAATAAAGTAAATTACATGAACTTAAAACGAGAGTGATTAAATGAAAAATAAGTTTTTAAAAATATTAGGACTAGTCGCTGGTATTGGTCTAGGACTGGTAATCGTTTTTCAAGTTATATTAGCTATGAACACAAGTGCTATTAAAAATAGTAGTCCTACCGCTGTTAATTCTGCTACAAGTAATAGTAGTGACAAAGAAATTATTGCAGAAGCACTCAATACCGATTTCAAAAGCTATAAATTTAATGTAAAGAATTCACCCGGAATTCAAGCTACAAGAACTTGGACTGGAGAATATCAAAATGATCCCCTTAAGGCACAAGCTAAAGTTGATAAGACATCTATGTGGCTAAATGAAGACAAAGTATATCAAAAAATGTGGGATAATACTGGTAGTCCAAAGTGGAAGGCTTCTTCTACTATGACTCCTAATAAAGTAGTTAGCCAATTCGACCCAGCAATTATTTTAAGCGGAAGTAAAGCAATTAAAGGTGATATGAAACTTAAGAAATCTGGCTCTATCTATCGCGTTAGCTACAGTGGTAATAGTCTAAAGTTCTGGAATAAGACCCACAGTAAGCTAATTAAAAAGCTTAAAGGTAATGCATCTGGATTAGATAATGAGGGAGCACTTAAAAGGTTAAAGGTTGAATATACCTTAAAAGAAAAGGGCGGCCACTTAGTCTTGACGAGCTTTTCATTCTACTTGCGTTTTGCTTATGCTGGATACGATATTTCTCAAGAGGGGACATATACAGAAATCAATGCAATTAAGGTAAGTACTCCAAAAGCATTGAGATCTAAGACAGCCACAAAGAAGAGTCATAGAGTATACCATCCAAAAGCCGACGATAGTTTTGATATTGACATTGGTTCTGGAAATTCAAATACTCAATCTAGTCAATCAAGTGAAAGTTCTTCAAGTAGTAGCCAACGATCCAGTTCATCGCAAAGCAGCAAATCAGAAGAACATAACGATGAAAGTCAACATTCTCAAAGTCAAAGTAGTACATCAACGCAATCCTCTGACAATAAAGAATCTAGTCAACAATCACAAGCCAATAATAGTAACAACAGCTCAGATACCAACCACAATAATCAAGGACAAGCACAAAACAACCAACAATCTGCTGCTAGTCAGCAAAGTCATTAATTAAAAAACGATTTGAAAATCTTTTTTAGATCTTCAAATCGTTTTTTTATGTATAAATTAATTTTTGCTTTTTATAGAATCTCGTATCAGTTTAAGAAATAGACTTGCAACATTTGATAGTTGATTTCTTGAACTCCAAATCAACCGATTATGGTCAATAATTTTAGGCTCAAGTGGTAAAAAGCATAAGTTACTCTTATCTAAAGGAAGCAAATCTTTATATATCAATAGGCAATAAGGTCCTTTGTCTACGAGATACTGCAAATTATCAGGTAAGTTAAATGTAGCCACGATATTTAACTTTTGTGACTCAGTATACCAATCTCTAAAGTTATCAGAATCAGCCGTATGTTTCGACATAATGATAGGATAATTTTGTAAATCTTTGGCAGTAACACAGGAATGATCAGCTAATGGGTGATTTTTACTTACAATCACACCATATTCATTAATTTCAGGAAGGGTCAGACTATTAAAATTTTGAGTAGTATCATATTGGCCCATTGTAATTCCAAAGTCTAATAGTCCGCGCTCAAGCTTGCTTTCAATCATAGATGCATTTCCATTAAAGAAGTGAATCTTCACTTGAGGATAGTTCTGTAAAATTTGATGGATAATATCCATTACACGTTTAGTTGCAATACTTTCTCCTGCTCCGATGTATAATTCACCAGATATAATTTGAGAGCGTTTTAGATTTTGTTGTGTTTTATTGGTCAAGGAAATTATTTCTTCTGCATGTTCCTGAAGATAATATCCTTCTTGAGTAAGAGTAATTTCCTGATGTCCACGATAAAACAAAGTTACGCCAAGTTCAGCTTCTAAATTTTTCAATTGGCGTGAAAGCGATGGTTGACTAATATGAAGAGCTTCAGCTGCCTTTGATATGTTTTTTGCTTCACAAACCGCAAGAAAATATCTTAAAACTCTTAATTCCATGGAGTGTTCCTTCCTTTTTACATAAAGTAAACACTTTTATTATAGGCTAAATAATAAGATTAGAGTTGAATTAATCAGAAGATGTATATCTATTTATTTTATTTAGCGCCGCTTTTTGTTTTTTTTGATCTACATGAGTATATAAATCGGTAGCTGTTGTTCCTTTCTGACCCAATTGCTGTGCGACTAGCACTTGATCCTTAGTTACTTCATAAAGTTCACTAGCTAGCGTATGGCGTAACTTATGGGGAGTAAGAGGTTTTCCAAAAGCTGCAGAATACTTGTTAACCATTTTCTCAACTGCATTAGTGGTTATCCTTTTAGTCTTTCCATGCCATCTAGTTAAAAAGAAAGCAGTATCTTCTTTTTCAGCATGATACCGATCGGCCCGTATTTCTCTATATTTCTTTAAATAAGGAATCGTCCATTCAGCAATAGGAACACTATCTTTTTGACCACCTTTGCGTGTAACATCCAGCATAGCATCTTTTAAATTAATATTACGCATATTTACGCCAACACATTCAGAAACTCTAATTCCAGTTCCTAAAATCAATGCAATAATAGCCATATCTCGCTCGTGATTCTTTTTAAAGGCAGGTAGGGACTGCTTATTACATTTATGTACATATTCATTTTCAATAAAATCTAAAAATTGGTATTTTAAATCTCCCATATACATATGTGACTCTAAAACATGAGCTCTATAATTTAATGTCTTAGTGTCATTTAATGAATTGATTTTTAACATGACATTACGGTCAAAATATGGTTCACCATGATTATTGTCAGAAGTAATCGTTAAGAACTTATAGAGGGAGCGTAGAGCATTAATAGAACGATTAATGGTAGTTGGCGAATTTAAGCGACCTTGTTGATTTTTAGTATGTTTAAGATGATGAATGTACAGCATAACATCATTTCTTTGTAGATTTTCCAACGTCGTTACTTCAATCTCTTTATTAGAAGAAACCGAAGCAATATTATTTTGTCTTAGCCAGTCGAAAAAACGTCGAATTTCAGTTAAATATTGATAGGTTGTAGTTAATGAATGAGAAGTTCCTAGATTGTATTCCTTTACAAAATGTGGCATATTAGCCAATTCTTGCTTAATAAGTTCTAAGTATTTATTAGTTTCCAAATTATAGTCTCCTCGAACGTAGGTTTGTATAATATTATATCTTATTTATTGACCTAAAAAAAGTTTTGTTACTGTCCCCTAGCAGGAGAGAGGGGAGACAAGCTAGTATACTATGGAAAAGGCTGGTAATTAGTTATAACGCGTATGGAATTTAGATCAATTTACAACTAACAGGATCAGAACAATAAATTAATCTAAAAAGAACGGATTTTTAGTATAAATAAAGGGTATTTAAGAAAAATCATTAAGTAAAAAGCAATTATTGCTGTAAATAAGCGTAGTTTCAAAGCATGAATAATAAAATCAACTATAATGTATGAGAATTTAAGGTTAAAATAGGAGATAAACATAAACCGAATAAGGGGTATTAAAGGAGAATAAAAGTATTAGTTCAAAAATGATATAGTAAAATATTTAAAATATTGGACTGAATTACATATGGTTAAAATAAATTTGTAGCTGTTGGGAGCAAAACAAATTTTAAAAGTTAACTTTAAAAGAAAAAATAGATCGATTTGAATGAATTAAAAATCCATATTTTATAGGATATACGTCTATACCTTTCATTAAAATTATTGTTTTAATGAAAGGTAATTTTAATGAAAAATCATGTATTAGTGCCCCAGCCAGGAGTAATATTGTCCTAATTTATTACTCTATGTATTACCATGATCATATTCAGTAAGAAATACAAAAACTAGCAATCCCTTATATTTCAATTATTTTCAATAATATCATAAGTTTAAGATAAAATACTTATCCTATCTAAGCTTTTATCGAGAATACTTATTACTTGTACAACTAGCTAAAATCTAAATCCACAAATACGCTCTGGCAATAGCAAACATTTAGCATAGGACATATAGCAGAAAATTTAAATCAAATCGATTAACTCTAACCAATAATTATTTTAAAAGCCATAGAATGGCCGTCACAGCATCACAAAGTTATAGATAAGAGATAGACATAGCTATAAAAATTTTTATTTAAGCTTACAATGAAGATTCAAAATAAAAATCCTTAACTTATATTTTTTAGTTAATAAGAATCTAATTAACTCAGAAAAATTATTTTAGGTGCATTGATAAAGATTTATCTGACTAAAATATAATTTTCATATGAACAAGGTACTTTTGATATATTCTATACTTTTTATATGTTACTTTACATAATATATATTATACGAATTTATGCTTTTATGATTTATTAGCTCCTTTTCTCTAATCCTTACCACTTATTTTTTCTAAATAAAAAATCTCACTAGATTGAACTGCGGATTCAATGGTTCAATTTAGTGAGATTTTAAAACATGTACTAAAAATTTTAACGACTAGTCATTTTTGAAATTTAATTTTTTCCGTTTACTTAATGAAATTGTATAAACAACATTAATAGTTCCCAGAAGTAATACTGCAAACCATATAGTTTTTAAGAAAAATACTTTTTGAAGTAATGCTGACACAATGGCGCCAAGTGCAAAAGCAATAACTAAAAACATATAGTTAACAGCTGCATTATGCTGAGATTTATCTTCACCAAAGAAATATGCACTCCAGGCAACGACAGATTTTTTTAAATTACCAGTTGTAAATGCATTATTATACCCCATACCTTCGATCTTACTAAAGGAAGCATTTTGAACAGCCAGTCCAAAGGCAATTACAGGCACGACATAATAATTCGGAACAGTTTTAGGAACAAAGCCTACTCCTAAGCAAATAAGTAAAATTGGAAATAGACAAAATACGCGCCAATAATTACTTTTTACGTATTTATGAAAAAGACCTACCAGTAATAACCCTAAAGTAAATGCAATAAATGTAGTTGCTCTATTTAACATACCGGCTATATTGTGATCAGCAAATGCTGAAGCAAAGAAGATAACATTTCCTGTTTGACCTGCAGATAAAGTATGTCCTCGTTGAATATAAGTATAAGCATCAATAAAACCAGCTGAAAAAGTTAAGGATGTAGCTAAAATACGTGATTCTGATGGCCGATACTTATCATTAGTAAATATATCCATATTTAACCCCCGTGTTATAGGCCCAAATTAAAAACATGATCAAGGTAGACCATGTTTTAACTGAATTAATCTTCAATCTGAATGTTCTTAATAATTACATCTTCTTTAGGCTTATCATTTGTCTTATCACGTGGAACCTTTGCAATTTCATCAACGACATCCATACCATCAATTACTTTACCAAAAACTGTATGACGACCATCTAACCATGGGGTTCCACCCTGTTTATATGCTTTTACAATTTCTTTTGGATAGCCAGCTGCATCCATTTCCTTAATCATTCGTTTAGGCACATTCTTATTTTGAACAATAAAGAATTGACTACCATTAGTATTAGGACCAGAATTAGCCATGGAAAGTGCACCACGTAAGTTAAAGAGTTTATTTGAAAACTCATCTTCAAAAGGATGTCCCCAGATACTTTCACCGCCAGTACCGTCACCCTTTGGATCACCACC
This sequence comes from Lactobacillus johnsonii, assembly GCA_949888035.1. Lineage (GTDB taxonomy): Bacteria > Bacillota > Bacilli > Lactobacillales > Lactobacillaceae > Lactobacillus > Lactobacillus johnsonii_B. The sequence continues at coordinate 59,454 of CATLCE010000008.1, forward strand.
TTGGATCATAAAGTCACTAATTACACGATGAAAAGTAGTATTATCATAGTAACCCTTTTTAGCTAAACGAACAAAATTTTCTACAGTCATTGGAGCATCTTTTTCAAATAATTGAACTTTAATATCTCCATGATTAGTTTTAATTACTGCTTTTGGACCTTTTACATTTTCAAGGTCTAATTGTGGATATTCCATTTTAGTCCTCCTATTTTTAATCTGTTCTAGTCTATTCTACTATTTATTACTAGACACTTCATTAATCTATTTCTTCTTTCAAATATTTTCTAATGGTATCAAGCATAATTTGGCCATATGCTTTTAATTTTGCTTGACCAACACCTGAAATATTCAAAAAGTCTGTTTTTGTTTTAGGTTTTTGAAGTGCCATATCTCTTAATGATTTATCAGAGAAAATATAACATGCTGGTATTCCCTGCTCTTTAGCTAACTCTAAGCGTGTTTCCTTTAGACGCAAGAATAGATTATTCTCCTTTTCTGAAATTTGATTAGTAAGTTGTATTGATTTTCTGATATTTTTTGAAATCTTTTGACTTACTTGCTTTTTATCATCTAAAACGTCCCATCCTAAATTAGTTACATGAACTACAGGATATTGAGTATCTGTTAGCTCCAAGTAGTTATGACTGATTAGATAATTAATTAAGTCTAAGGCAGCCCTCTTCCCCAACTTCAAACTACCATAATTTTTAAAATTAGATGCCCGAATTTCTCGCATGCGCTGATTATTGGCACCTGTAACTACATCGGCAACTACATTTTTGCCAAAACGTCCATCAAGTTCATAAATTGTTGAAATGATTTTTTTGCTTTCTGCAGTAATATCTTTTTCAATAAATGTTCCCAAACAATTAGAACATTTGCCACATGGAGAGCAAGTCTGACCAAAATATCTGACGATAAATTGTTGTAAACATTCCGTTGTATTGACGTACTTAGTAATTGCAGCTAATTTCTGATATTGAATTTTTTGGTATTCATCATCTAAATCAGATTGTTCAATAAACCAACGATATAGTCTAATATCTTTCGGGTGATAAATTAATATTCCTTCACATGGTTCTCCGTCTCTGCCTGCTCTCCCGGCCTCTTGATAATATGATTCTAAGTTTGGAGTACTATTAGCGTGAATTACAAATCGAACATTTCTTTTATCAATTCCCATACCAAAAGCATTTGTTGCAACAATCACTTGGACCTTATCAAATTGAAAGGCATCTTGTACATCAGCTCTTTCTTTATTAGATAGCCCAGCATGATAACTCGCTGTTAAAATTCCATTTTGAGCTAAATAGTCAGTCAACTCTTCAACATTTTTTCTTGTACTCGCATACACAATCCCTGATTGATTGGGATGCTTTTTAATATAATCTAAAAGATATAAGTTAGTATTTTTAGGATTATCTACTACCTTGAAGCTCAAATTTGGTCTTGCAAATGAAGTAATAACATAATTTTCAGCCGGAATATTTAATTGATCTGCAATATCTTTCTGCACTGAAGGGGTTGCTGTTGCTGTTAAAGCTAAAATATTAGGCTGGCTTTTAATTGACTTTACTCCCTCCATAATTTGGCGGTACGCGGGTCTAAAGTCATGGCCCCATTGAGAAATACAGTGTGCTTCATCGACTGCAACTAAAGAAATATCCAAAAAGTTTAATTGATAGCGAAAATAATCCATTGCTAACCGCTCAGGAGTTATGTATAAAAGTTTTATTTTTCCTTCATAGGCTTGTCTCAAAATTGGGTTTACTTCTTCTTGAGGAGTTGCTGAATTTAAAGCAGCAGCATTAATGCCATTTTGTTTTAGAGAGTCTATCTGATCCTTCATTAAGGAAATTAAAGGAGATATTACCAACGTTACACCCGGATTAACTAATGCCGGTATCTGATAGCACATTGACTTTCCTGCTCCAGTTGGCATTACAGCTAAAACATTTCTTCCTTTAAGAACTTGCTCAATAACTCGCTCTTGTCCAGGACGAAAAGTTGTATAACCAAAAACATTCTTTAGTACTTCTATTGATGATTTCATTTTCCTCTACTAAATAAAAAAACAAGTATGAAAGGATCATACCTGTCTTTTTCTAAATTAAACCAAATAATTAAGCTTCAAAAGCGTTAGTTAATGGAGGAACAACTTGTTTCTTTCTTGAAACAACGCCTGGTAATTTAACTTCTGAATCTGATAATTTAGCGTTAAATGCTTTTTCAAATTTAGCTTTTGATTCATCACTACCTACTACTAAAGCTTCTGAATCTGAGTCAAGGATGTTGGTAATTAAAAGCATAAACATATCGTAACCTTCACGCTTAGAAGCTTCATCCATAGCCTTTAAGAAAGCGTCTTTACGTTCTAAGGCTTCTGGTAAATCAACAACGTTAATTTGTGCTACACGAACGTTGCTACCGTTTAATTCAAAACTCTTAGCATCTAAATCAATTAGGTCTTCTTCTGACTTGTCAGCAATATTAGTACCAGCTTTAAGCATCTTAAGACCGTATTCTTTGTAGTCAACGCCAGCAATATTTGCTAAAGATACTACAGCTTCTTTATCTTGGTCAGTAGTAGTTGGTGACTTTAAGAGTAAAGTATCTGAGATAATAGCTGAAAGCATAATTCCTGCAATATCTTGTGGAATTTCAATTTCTTTTTCGTTGTACATTTGCCACATAATGGTACTGGTACAACCAACTGGAGCTGCACGGTAGTATAAAGGATCAGCAGTATTGAAGTTCATAATACGGTGGTGATCAACTACATGAGTTACTTTAACCTTATCAATGTCAGAAACACTTTGTTGAGGTTCGTTATGGTCAACAAGCATTACTGCATCAACTTCATTTGAAGCAGTTTTAATAACACGAGGTGCAGTAAACCCAAACTTATTTAAAGCATACTTAGTTTCATCATTAGCTTCACCTAAAGCAACCGCTTCGGTATCGTAACCTAACTTATTTTGTAAGTATGAGTATGCAATTGCTGTTCCGATTGCATCTGTATCAGGATTTTGGTGACCAAAAATCAATTCTTTTGCCATTATATAGAGCTCCTTTAAAATTATATCTACCTAATTATTTTAGATTAAAAGTTAAACTTAAGCAAATCTATCACGCATTAAAAAGGCATCCTTTTGCTATAAAAAGAATGCCTTAAAACTAAATATTAACTTTAATATCCTCTAGTCTACTATCATAATCTTTTTCTTCAATAAACTTATCCCACTCTTTTAGGAAGTTGACTAGTCGAGGTATTTCACTCTTATTTTTACGATAAATAAAACAACTTTCAAAGTTTGTCTCACTCTTTGTCTTTACTGGAGATAATGTAATTTCAGCCTTGTGTGCCTTATAAAAACTCTTGGAGACATAGGTGTTATAGTCAGTTTGTTCAGCAAATTTGATTAATTGATACGGAGCAGTAAAGGTTACCGTAGTATTTAATTCATTGTTTGGAAACTCACTAGCATAAAAGCGACGAACAATTTGTGGTAAGTAGTAATCCTTAGGATAAGCAACCCATTTATGCTGAGTTGTTTTATTAAACTCATCTTCTGGATCGTGAGTTAAGAAAATAACTTCTTCAGGATAAATTTGTTTTGCCATATACTGTTTCATGTTCTTCACAGTTGAATTATGATCTGGCATGTAAAGAACTGCTAAATCTAATTGATTATTATCTAGTCTATCCCAAAGCTCTGTCCTATTATAGAAACCCACATGTAATGTTATATCAGGATATTTATGGTTGAATTTAACTAAGAATTGATCAATTACTCTTGCTTCAATAGTAGATAATATTCCTAAAGAAATAGTTCCGGTATCTGATTTAGTGTACTGCTGGATACTGTCTACAGCATTATTAACTGTTGAAAATAGTGCTTTTGCTGTCTCTTCCATCTTTAGGCCAGCATCAGTTAAATATAATTTTTTGCCCATTTGGCCAAATAATGGTGACCCAACTGCTCGTTCAAGTTTTTTAATTTGTTGCGTTAAGGCCGGCTGAGTAATACCTAAAATTTGAGCTGCTTGCGTATAACTCATATTATCAATTAATTGAAGAAAGTAACGTAACGATTTCGCGGATAAAACCGCATCAGTATTTGTTTTCATAATTGAATACCTCTTATATAAATCTGGAATAATAGCTAATGAATAAGATTTTTAAATACAACTAATTATTTTCTGATAGTTCTTTATTAAAGCTTAATATTCATCTCACACTTTTTATAATAACACCTGTGCCAATAATAATAAAAAATTTTGCATAAAATGCATACTATTTTCCTATAATTCTTATTTTAATAAAAAAACTAAGGATAACAGTTAAATCATTATCCTTAGTTTTTAACTAATTAAAATAAATCTTCAGTTTTATCTCTTCCATCTGCGATTGGCTGACCAAGCGTTAATGAGACAGGAGTCCCATCTGTCATTGGGTCTAGTACAAACGATCCATTTGAATAGCGATCGCCCAATGGGAATTCAGAAGTATTAAGCTCAATATGACGATCACTAGAAGTATTCAGATGAAGAATATGATTTTCACCATAACTACTGATTGCCATAATTCGATGAGGCTTAGTCTTAAGTTCACGTAGTACAAGGACACCTCGTTTTGCACGTGTAACTTTATTTATAAGGTTAAGTTTGAGTTGCTTAAAGGCCCCCCGTTGAGTGATGATTCCAACCTTAATTAAATCAATGTATTTAGGATCAGCTAAAACATAATTTACTATGTAGTCATCATCTTTAAGGTTAACTGACTTGACCCCTACGGCTTTTGAACCAGATGTAGGTATTTCATTAATATCAAATCTTACTGCGTAGGCTTGGTTAGTAATTAGAGTAATTTCTTCTTTACTATCAGGTTGAACTTGATCAATGCGGACAACTTTACTGTCATTACTCTTAAGCTTAATAGCAGTAATTGCACGAGACTTATATGTTCTAGTAGGTTGTAAATCGGCTAATGTAACTTGTTTAATATATCCATCGTTGGTAGCAATCAAAAAGTTTAAATTGGCCTTTAAATCATTAACTTCAAACACCCGAATAATTTCTTCATCACTATCAAGACCAATTTCTTGAGACAGGTGCTGCCCCGTTTCTTTCCATTTCGTTTCAATTAATTCATGTACCGGACGATAAATTAGGTTTCCTTTATTAGTAAAAATATAAAGGTTATCCAAGGTAGACATTGTTTTTTCAAACACAACCTTATCACCAGCAGGTAATCCATTATCTTCATCATCGGTTGATTGGAATGAACGAAGAGATGAACGCTTCAAGTAGCCGTCTTTACTTACTAATACTCGTACATCTTCATCAGCTACTAGAGCTTTTTCATTAATTTCAATTTTAGCTGCTTTAGCAGTAATTTCTGTTCTTCTTGGTGAACCGAATTCTCTTTTTACCGCATTTAATTCTTTAACTACAACTCTTTCAAGAACCTTATTATCACTTAATATTTTATTGAACTTTTCGATTTTTTTATTTAAATCTGCTTGTTCCTTTTTAAGTTGGTTAACATCAGTATTAGTTAAACGGTATAACTGCAAAGAAACTATAGCTTCCGCTTGATTAGGAGTGAAATCATACTTAGCAATTAAATTCTTTTTAGCATCTTTTTTATCTTTAGAAGATCTAATAGTCTTGATTACTTGATCTAAAATATCTAAGGCATGAATAAGACCTTCAACTATTTCTAGACGCTGTTTAGCTTTCTTTAGATCAAATTCTGTTCTCTTAGTTACAACATCTTTTTTATGCGCCAAGTAAGAAGATAAAATACGCTTTAATCCAACTTGTACGGGAGTCATACGATCAATAGCAACCATATTGAAATTGTATGAAACTTGTAAGTCAGTGTTTTTAAATAGATAGTTCAAGATGTTTTGACTATCAGCACCCTTTTTAAGTTCGATTACAATTGAAAGGCCGTGACGATCAGTTTCATCTCTTACTTCTGAAATACCGTCAATTTCCTTATTTAAACGGATTTCGTCAATTTTCTTAACCATCATTGCTTTATTTACGCCGAAAGGTACTTCGGTTACAACGATTTGCTGACGATGGCCTTTTATTTCTTGAATTGCAGTCTTAGATCTAACTTGAATTCTTCCACGACCAGTTTCATAGGCCTCTTTAATGCCCTTAGTTCCTAGGACAATGCCGCCTGTTGGAAAATCAGGTCCCTTAACAAATTCCATTAAATCATCTGTTGTAGCATCGGGATGCTTTAACAAGTAAACAGCTGCTTCAATAACTTCAGCAAGATTGTGAGGTGGAATTTCAGTTGCGTATCCAGCTGAGATACCTGTTGATCCATTAACTAATAAGTTAGGAAAGTGGGCCGGTAAAACTGTTGGTTCATACTCTGTATCATCAAAGTTCAAAATCATTTGAACAGTTTCTTTATCAATATCTTGTAAAAGTAAATTAGAAATTTTACTTAAACGAGATTCGGTATAACGCATGGCTGCTGGACCATCCCCATCCATTGATCCATTATTACCGTGCATTTCAATTAACGGTTCTCGCATTTTCCAATCTTGCGATAAGTGAACCAAAGCACCATAAATAGAACTATCACCATGAGGGTGAAAGTTACCCATGACATTACCGACAGCTTTTGCCGCCTTCTTATAAGGCTTATCATATGTATTATTATCTTTATACATCGCATAAAGAATACGACGTTGAACTGGTTTTAAGCCATCTCGAATATCTGGGAGAGCACGTTCTTGGATAATATATTTTGAATATCGTCCAAATCTTTCCCCCATAACTTCTTCAAGAGGTAATTCCCTAATTCTTTCATTTGTTTGTGTCATTTAAAAATATAACCTCTTAATCTCTACTTGTTTCTAGAATTGATCCGTCTTCACCCATACGGAATTTAACGTTTTCATCAATCCATTTTCTTCTAGGAGCCACTTTATCTCCCATTAAGGTTGTTACACGCTTTTCAGCAAGTTGAGCATCGTCAATCTTAACTCTAATTAAGGTACGAGTTTCAGGATTCATAGTTGTTTCCCATAATTGATCAGCATTCATTTCACCTAAACCTTTGAAACGCTGCAAAGCAAAACCCTTACCCATGTCTTTAGAGTCTTCGCTCAATTCTTCATCAGTCCAAGCATATTTAATCTTGGCTTTTGCTCCGTTGCCTTTTTGTAATTTGTATAAAGGAGGCAGAGCAATATACACACGACCTGCTTCAACCATTGGGCGCATATATCTGTAAAAGAAAGTTAAAAGCAAAATTTGAATATGCGCACCATCAGTATCCGCATCTGTCATGATGATGATTTTATCGTAATTTGCATCCTTAATCTGAAAATCTGACCCAACACCTGCACCAATCGTATGAATCATGGTGTTGATTTCTTCATTTTTAAAGATATCTTGTAACTTAGCTTTTTGCGTATTTAAGACCTTGCCTCGTAATGGCAAAATAGCTTGGAACTTTCTATCTCTTCCTTGCTTTGCAGAACCACCGGCTGAGTCCCCTTCGACCAGGAATAACTCATTTTTCTTTGGATTACGTGATTGAGCAGGAGTTAATTTTCCTGAAAGAATCTCTTTCTTTCGTCTCTTTTTACCGCTTCTACTTTCATCTCTAGCCTTTTTTGCAGCTTCACGTGCATCCCTTGCTTTTTGTGCTTTCTGAACTAAGCTTTGAGCAAATTCTCCGTTTTCCATTAAATAGTAGGAAAGTTGTTCATAAACAATGCTGTCCACAACACTTCTAGCTTGCGGAGTTCCAAGTTTTCCTTTAGTCTGTCCTTCAAATTCTAGTAATTCTTCTGGAATCTTAACAGATAATACTGCGCTTAAGCCTTCACGATAATCGCTACCTTCTAGACCTTTATCCTTATTCTTTAATAGCCCTTGCTTTTTAGCGTAATCATTAAAAGCCTTTGTAAACCCACTACGTGCTCCCGCTTCATGACTACCACCATCAGCTGTACGAACATTATTTACAAATGAAACAAAGTTTTCGGAATATCCATCATTGTATTGGCCTGAAAATTCAACTTCAATTCCATTTTGTTTACCAGAAAAGTAAAAAACATCTCCCATTGTATCTTTGTCTTCGTTTAAATAAGATACAAATGACTTAATTCCATCTTCATATAAAAACTCATCATGATGTTCTGGTTCTCGTTCATCAGTTAGTGTGAATTTAACACCTTTTAATAGAAAAGCTGATTCACGAATTCGTTCTTGAATGGTTTCGTAATTATATGTGGTAGTAGAGAAAATAGTTGGATCTGGTTTAAAAGTAATAGTAGTTCCATTTTTATCCTTAGTCTTGCCTAAATGCTTAAGCGTACCAATTGGATGGCCACCATTTTCAAATTCTTCTTCATATGCTTGACCGTCTCTGACTACTCTTACTTTTAAATAAGAAGATAGTGCATTTACAACAGAAGAACCTACTCCATGTAAACCACCAGAAGTTTGATAATTCTTTTCGGTAAACTTACCACCTGCATGTAACACAGTAAGGATAACTTCAATAGTAGGAATTCCTGATTCATGCATTCCTGTTGGCATCCCACGTCCAAAATCTTGAACCGTAACTGAATTATCTTTATGAATAGTTACATTGATTTCTTTACCATAACCAGCCATTGCTTCGTCAACTGAATTATCGACGATTTCATAAATCAAATGATTTAACCCATGCCGATCCGTTGAACCGATATACATTCCTGGACGTTTTCTTACTGCCTCTAGCCCATGAAGAATCTGAATCGAAGAATCATCATATGAACTGGTAGTTTTATTTGCTTTAGCCAAATAAATGCCTCCATTTTTAACAGACAATCAAAATCAACCCCACAGCTATTATAATCTTTGTTAAAATAGCTTTAGATTTTAAATGGGGTTGAAAAGTGAATGTCTACGTTGAATTATTTACTAATTTTTATTTTAGCATACTTGATTGGATCCTTTCCCACAGGTGTGTTAGTCGGAAAGATATTTTTTCATGAAGATATAAGAAACTTTGGATCAGGAAATATTGGTACAACCAATTCATTTAGAGTAATGGGACCTGTAGCAGGCAGTGCAGTTTTAGTCATTGATGTATTAAAAGGGACACTTGCAACCGATTTACCATTAATTTTCCATCTAAAGGGACCAAAGTATTTATTACTAATTGCTGGTGCCTGTGCCATTCTAGGTCATACCTTTTCCATCTTTCTAAAGTTTAAGGGAGGAAAAGCGGTAGCAACTAGCGCCGGCGTCTTTCTTGGCTATAATTTAAAATTCTTTGGACTATGTGCCTTAGTATTTTTACCAATGCTATTTATTACTTCTTATGTAAGTTTATCAAGCTTGGTTTCAATAGTTATCATCTTCATTTGTTCCTTCTGGTTTCATGATATATTTCTTACAATCATTACAGGAATTATGATGATCTTGCTCTTTGTAAGACACCGCTCCAATATCAAGCGCCTAATTAACCATGAAGAAAATATCGTTCCTTTTGGACTATGGTATTGGTACAAAAAGTCTCATGGATTGCTAAAAAAGAATGCTAAAAATAAATAATCAGAACAAAAGACTGTTTAGGTAAAATCCTCAACAGTCTTTTTTCATAAGTATTATACTTTATTTGAACAAATGTTCGCAAGATATAATTTTAGCACCTAATTAATACGGATAATTATCTAGACGATCTTTCTCAGTGATTTTTCTAACTACTCGGCCTGGAACACCTAAAACTAAAGAATTATCTGGAATATCTTTCGTAACTACACTGCCAGCACCAATAACGCAATTGTTTCCAATCGTTACTCCTGGACAAACAGTTACATTACTAGCTAACCAGCAATTATCGCCAATTGTAATTGGTGCTCCATATTCAATATCTGCTACTTCCCCATCTGCTTGCAAACGCGCATTTCTTTGCTCTGGCAATAAGGGATGTAGAGGTGTAACTAATGAAGTATTAGGACCACACATTACATTGTCTCCAATAGTAACTGGACAAGTATCTAAAATAGTCAAATTAAAGTTAGCATAAAAATTTTTACCTAATTTTGTAAATTTACCATAATCTACTTCAATTGGCCCCTGCAGGTAAACTCCCTCTCCATGATCTGGAAATAAATTATCGATAATTGCTTTTCTTACTTCCTTATCTTCATCTGCTGTTTGATTATAGTCACGGCTTAAGCGATGCGCCTTTGTCGAAATAGCTCTTAATTCTTCCGTGTCAGGGCGATAAGGTAATCCTGCTAGCATATTTTTAGTATTTTCTTCCATTCTTACACCTTACTTTCTTATACTTTTTATTATCTTTAAAATATCATATTTGGCATTAAGATTATAGTAAAAAATAGATAGAAACATAAACCATGCTTCTATCTATTTTCAAAATTATTCAATTGACTTAATCTTATTTATGAAAAAGATACTGTTAATTGCTTACCTAATGCATTAGCAATTTTAGTTAAAGTTTCAATACTAGTATTAGAACCTTTTTCAATTCTAGCAATAGTAGATTGGGGAACTTTAGCAGCAACAGCTAGTTCTCTTTGAGAAAGACCATATTCTTTTCTTACTTTGGTTAACGCAATTGCACTCTCTAATTTTGTAGTTTCGTTATCAAATTCTTGCTTAAATGTTGGATTCTTTAATTGATCTTTTAGATAATCATTGAAACTTACATTATTCATAATCTTTATTCTCCCTTTCTATGAGCAAAATATTCAGTACGTAAAGTCTTGGCATGCTCAATTTCTCTAAGCGGAGTTTTCCTAGTTTTTTTAGTAAACCCATGTGTTATAACATAATGCTCGCCATCAACATGAAAATATATACCACGATATTGATTATTACTAACTCGAGATCGAATTTCATACAAATTCTTTTCAAGAGGCTTGACCCAATCATGTTCTATCCCTACTTTAATGCCATTAAGTGAGATCATATAAATACGGGCTAATAATTTAGCACGTTCTTTTTCATTTAATTCTGACAAATATTCTTGAAATTCTGTATGACCATTAGGACGAGTATAAAATTCAAAATTTAATCTTTCCATATACTAATGATAGCATATATGAATCATAATCACAATATATGCTATCATTACGCCCTCCTTAAATAACATAAAAAATAGATAGAAACATAAATCATGCTTCTATCTATTTTTTGTGTTAATGTTACTGACTATTCTGAATCACGTAATTGCTTTAGACTTTCGCCAAAAATATCATCAATTACTGCTGGGTCACGGTGGTCAAAGAATTGACTTACGCCCTTATCTAATCCTTTAATCTTATCCATTTCATCCTTAGTTAATTCAAAGTCAAAAATGTCAAGATTTTCTTTTTGACGTTTTTCATGAACAGATTTTGGAATAACAACAATATCTTGTTGGGTAAGCCAACGCAAAATAACTTGAGCAGTAGTCTTGTGGTGAGCTTCGGCAATTTCTTTCAATGTCTTATTATTGAAAATATCATGTTTACCTTCTGCAAATTGAGCCCAAGCTTCTACGGCTACATCTCTTCCTTGGAAGAATTTAACATCGTTAGTTTGTTGGAACCATGGATTAATTTCAATTTGGTTAATTGCTGGCTTATCTTCATGAGCAAGCTCTAAGTTCATGTATTGATCAGGATAAAAATTTGATAAACCAATTGAACGAACTTTACCAGCGCGCTTAGCAGCAGCTAAAGCGTTCCAGGCGCCGAATGTATCCCCATATGGTTGGTGAAGTAATACTAAGTCTAAATAATCAGTTCCTAATTCTTTTAAGTCATGATCAATTGCTTTAGTAGCTTTTTCAAATGACATGTTTGAAACCCAAATTTTTGTAGTTAAGAAAATATCGTCTCTATTAACTGCACTCTCTGCAATTGCTTCACCTACAGCAATTTGATTTTCATATACTTCCGCAGTATCAATCATCCGATAACCATTAGCTAACGCCATCTCAACCGTTTGTCTTGCTTTTTCATGATCTGGTATTTGGAAGACGCCTAAACCAAGTAAAGGCATTTTATTGCCATCATTTAATGTAATAGTTGGAACTTCTGTCATTTATAAGTCCTCCCTTTTCTACTCATTCTCCTTCATTCTAAGTCTAAAAATGCAATAAATAAACTAATAGAGCTTATTTTTCATTATCTTTGATTTTGCCAGTGAAATAAGGGATAAGTTACTCATAAAACTTGTTAAATAAGTCTTCTAGTGAAATTTTCCTAACAGTAAATGAAACGTTATTTTCAAGTAGTATATGAATTATTGAGTCAAATTTATCTTGACTTAATTCATCAATTGATAAAAGAATCGTTTGATTGGGTAAAATTTGATAATTACTTTCTTCGAGAATCTCGTTAATCAAACTTGAATTATGAAATTCTAAATATTTTTTTGTTTCAGCTTTATTGTTTAGATTTTCAATTATTTTACCATTCTTTAAAAATAAAACTTGATCTGCATATTGCTGTAAATTTTGCAACAAATGTGAGGCCATAATTATTAACTTACCTTGTGCTCGCAAATTTAACAATACCTGTGAAATTAACTGAACGTTTTGGGGATCTAATCCATTCATTACTTCATCTAAAAGCATGACTGACGTATTGGTAGCCACCACCATTGCAAAACATAAACGTTGTTTCATCCCTAGTGAATAGGTTTCTACTTTACGGTCAATATAAGTTTCCATTTTTAAGATTGAAATAATATCTTTTACTTTCTGCGGATCATTATGCCATAAGTTAGCATAAAGTTTTAAATGATCTCTCCCAGTCATAAAAGAAAAAAGTTCACTTTGGTCAGGAAAAGCGCAAATTTCTTGATGCAATTTAACTGTTGTCTTTTCGTTCTTATACTGTAAATCGTTATATTCTACGTATCCCTTTTGAGGTTTCAGATTGTTCAATATAACATTGATCAAAGTCGATTTTCCTGTACCATTTGGTGCAACTAAGCCATAAATTGTTCCATTTTGAAAATTATAATTAAAACCATCTAAGACAGTATGATTACCAAAAGATAAGGTGATATCTTTTAATTTAAGCATTTAATTTCATCCCTTTACTAATGAAACTCTATTTGAATGACTAATCATTATCATACAAATTTCAACTATTAAAATGGCAAAAATAAGCGGATAAAGTCCTGCTACAAATCCCCATCCTGGAGAATCCATTAAATATGCTAAATTTCCAGTTAAACTTTCTCCAATAGAGAAATATGTCATTGGTAGATTTTGTAAAAACGGATATACATATCCCATTCCTAAAGAAAAATAGAAAACTTTTCCACTAATTGCAAATATAGTTGCTAATATTTCAGCAATATATTCATTTCTAAAAATTATAGAAAATAAAATCGTGAGCCTAATAAACAA
>CATLCE010000009.1:0-68061 GCA_949888035.1 Lactobacillus johnsonii
AAAAATGCTGATACCATTACAAAAAAGTAATAAATATCAGCATTTCTAAATAATTTATAAGTGAAGTTCCTTATATTCTCTTATACTCTAAAAAGTCGTAATCAAATTTATTATTTCCATTTGGATGATGACTTTCGGAATTTACTAATTTAAAGTCTTCGTACTTTAGTTCCGGCATCCATGTATCACACTTAAATATATGGTGAATTTTTGTCTTTTCAAGAACATCTACTTCATCCTTAAATTCTTTAAAAACTTCAGCACCCCCAATAATATCAATTGTTTCTTCAGTGTGATCTTCGATCCAATTTTTCAACTGTTTAATTTGTGAAAAAACTTTAACTCGTGAATTATCTTGATATTTACGTTGTAAAATTGGATTAGTAGAAAGGATGATATGTTTTCTTTTAGGAAGTAATCCTGGAAAACTATCAAATGTTTTTCGTCCCATAACGATAATATGATTACTAGTCAGCTCTTTAAAATGTTTTAAATCAGCGGGCAAATGCCAGGGCAAAGCACCTTGGTAACCAATACGTCCATCCTCATCTTCTGCCCAAATAAATCTAATCATTGTTCTTTCCTCAACATTTAAACGGCTACCGGCGCCTTAATAGTGCCATGATGCCGGTAATTAATTAACTTGATATCTTTCATTTCAAAATCCTGTACTAATTTTTTATCCGGATTTAGCCAAAGCATAGGAGCATCGTATGCAGATCGATTCAATAATTCTTTAACTTGGTTAAAGTGATTCTTATAAATATGAGCATCCCCTAAAGTATGAATAAATTCACCTGGCTTTAGACCCGTTTCACGTGCAATTAAATTTACTAGTAAAGCATAACTTGCAATATTAAACGGTACACCCAAAAACATATCTCCGGATCTTTGATACAGCTGTAGGCTTAAACGACCATCATTAACATAAAACTGAAACAAAACATGACATGGAGGTAAAGCGGACATTGGTACATCTTCTGGATTCCATGCACTCACAATTAAGCGGCGAGAGTATGGTGTTTTCTTAATTTGATCAATTACATTTTGAATTTGATCAATAAAACCACCCTCACGTTTCTGCCAATGTCTCCACTGGGCACCATAAACATCTCCTAAATTTCCATACTTTTCTGCAAAAGTTTGATCTGCTAGGACTTTTTGATCAAATTTTTTCATTTCTTCTTGATAGATCTTTTTAAATTCTGGGTCTTCTTGACTTCTAAGACCAAAATTAGTCATATCTGGACCCTGATACTCACTGCTCTCTACCCAGTTTTTAAAGGCCCATTCATCCCAAATGTGATTATTATGTTCTAGCAAAAAACGGATATTAGTGTCTCCCCGTAAAAACCATAATAATTCGCTCTTAATAAGTCCAAAAGGTATTTTTTTAGTAGTTAAAATCGGAAAACCATCATTTAAATCAAATCTCATTTGGGCTCCAAACAGGCTTCTAGTACCTGTTCCAGTTCTATCTTCCTTGTCATGCCCTTCATTCATTATTTTACTTAGTAAATCTAAATATGGTTGCTCTAAAGTTGCCATTTTATTTCTTCTTTCTATTCCGCGTCTTCATCTTAAAATACCATATATTTTGTGTATTGTTAAATACAAACACTACATTTTGTATATTCATCGGTATGGTAGAATTATATATTATAAACTTTTGGGGGAATTCTAATGATTTTAACTTGGGACATAATTAGAAGGATAATTGAAATTCTTTGGTTAATTAATGTTGGGCTAGCAATTTGGACTGTTTTTCGTAGTCATCGTGACATTGCTTCTACTTGGGCCTGGCTTTTGATTTTATGTATCTTACCGTATGTTGGATTTGTTTTATATTTATTTACTGGCCGACAATTATCACACGATGATATTTTCTCAATTGAAACTGAACAGAAAAAAATTCGTGATCATTTTCTTAATGAACAAAATAGGCTATTACGAATCCATGACTTGCTACCAAGTAAATCTCAGAATCCACGTGCAAGACGGCTAGTAGAACTAAATTTAAACAATGATGATGCCCTTTTAACTTTTAATAACGAAGTTGAGACTTTTATCGACGGACAAGTTTTGTTTCCAAATCTTATAAAAAATATTGAGGAAGCTAAAAGAAGTATTAATGTAGAATTTTATACATTTTATGATGACCAATTAGGAAATCAGGTCTTACAAGCTTTAGAAAAAGCAGCCAGTCGGGGCGTTAAAATTAGAGTTTTATATGATGCAAGCGGATCGCGTGGTACACGACCATCTTTTTTTAAAAAACTTCGTCAGTTGGGAGGAGAAGCGCAGCCCTTCATTTCAACAGCTGGAAACCGTCTTTTTACTACTCCTCGTGCTAACTATCATTTACACAGAAAACTGGTAATCATCGACAATGAAATTGGATATATTGGCGGCTTCAATATTGGTGATCAATACATTGATCGAAGTAAAAAATTTGGACACTGGCGTGATACACATCTACGCGTAGTAGGACAAGCCGCCCTATTAATGGAGATTCGCTTTGCGATGGATTGGAATACCAGCTGTCGTAGATCTCACCTTCCGAAATATAATATTGATAACTTGATTGAAACATTTAAATTAAAAGTAGTTCAATCTAAAGACTTGGTACCAATGCAAATTGTTTCATCTGGACCAGATAATAGTCATTTTGGCATTCGGCGAGCTTATGAAGAAATAATTGCTCAAGCACAAAATTATGTTTACATTCAAACTCCCTACTTAATTCCAGGTGATTCAATCCTAGAGGCTTTAATTATTGCAGCAAAAAGTGGCGTTGATGTACGAATTATGATTCCTTCTATGCCTGATCATCCCTTTGTCTACCGGGCAACCGAATACTACGCAAAGTACCTAGTTAATCAAGGAGTTAAAGTTTATAAATACGATAATGGATTTATTCATGCGAAAACTATGGTTAGCGGTTCTAATATTGCTTCAGTCGGATCGGCAAATCAAGATTTTCGTAGTTATCAATTAAACTTTGAAGTAAATGCTTTTACATATAGCCCAGCTCTCACCAAGGAATTAAAAGAAATTTTTGAAGAAGATTTAAAAGAGTCAACTTTACTCACAAAAGAGTACTTTGACAAACAATCTCATTGGCGTAAATTTAAACAATACTTTTCAAGATTATTATCACCAATTTTATAAAAAAAGAGACATCCTCAATTTTTAGTTGAGTATGTCTCTTTTTCTTATTTATTCTTCTTCATCAACTACAGTAACAGTTTTTCTTTCTTGATATGAATAATATATCCAAGCGATAACACCAAATGCCACTGGTCCAATAGCGGTCCAGAATGAAGTTGCATAATCACCAGTAAATAATGGCTCAATACAAGTAAAGACGATTCCTACTGCTACTACAAGCCAAACAACAATTGTTACGGCCCACACACGTTTTTTACCCTCAATAAAGATAAATGGACGATCGATATCTTTTTTCATCTTAAAGAATGGATATGCACCAATCAGGAATAAGTATGGGGCAGATGAAGAAACATTCATCATATCCATTAAAATAGTATAGAATTGTCCGGCTGCGTTACCACCAAAGGAAATAAATAAAATAATAACACTAACAATAACAGCCTGAAGCCACATTGAACGCTCTGGCATTCCGTGTCGATTTAATTTAACTAAGGATTTTGGCAGGAGTTTTGGATCACATCCTTCAATAAAGGACTTAACAGGTGAATAAACCATTAAAAATGCTGCTGAAATTCCTGCTAAAACGTCAGCCAATCCAGCAAAACGGGAAAAAGTAGATCCTAAAGCTAATGATGCTGAATGAGAAAGTCCAAATGCTTTACCTGTTTCAACTCCCAAATTGTTAATTAAAACATATTCAACATTAGCCAAATCAACATTTTTACCACTTAATTGACTGCTCCAGTTAGCAGCTACACCACACATCAAAATATTTAAAACATATAATGCCGTCATCCAAATCATTGCAGTAATTAAAGCCTTAGGAAACGTTTTTTCAGGTTTATCTACTGAATCAATCACACCAGCTGATGTTTCTAGACCACCGTAAGCAAACAAAGCATAAACAATGAAAGACACAACGGCAATTGGAGATTGGAAAGCCGGATTGGGTGAATGAACTAGTGATTGAGCTGTTAAAGGTTCTGCTAACTTTCCATGATTCAAAAAGAATACTAAAATTGATACCAAAGTAAAACCAATTGTAATGGCTAAAGTAAAAAAGCCCCCAACATTACTTACAGCTGCAATCTTATCAACACCTTTAGCAGCAAAGAATGTTACGACTACTAAAAATACTACTTCTAAAATTCCTAAAAGTTGTGTTGATGTCAAATTTAAAAAGTGCCAGCTTTGAGTAGTATCATGGCCTGAAATGGCTGTTGATACCGATACTAAGAAAAATTGTGTCGATGATACAAGCCAAACCACCCAAGCAGCTAACCAAATAAAAGTACCGATAAAAGCAGTTTTTTCACTAACTGAGCCTTTAAGCCAAGAAAAAATTCCGCCCTTAACTCCTTTAAAAGCTGCACCATATTCGGCAAAAATTAAAGCTGATGGTAAAAAGAATAAAATTGCGGTTATGATATACCACACAATACTTGCATAACCCATTTGGTAATAGGCTGTTAAAGAATTACTAAAGCCAAAAATAGCTGAAAAGATCATCAGAACTAGACTCTTTAGCCCAATTTTGACTGATTTGTCTTTTTTCATAAAAAACTAAAACACTCCCTCTTTCATACAAACATTAACTATTATGCGCTTTTTGTTAAATTAATACAAAAGAGATTAAAAATAAGCAAAAGAAAACGGAACTCAATCGAGTTCCGTTCAAGCATTAAGCATCACTGTACTTTACTAAAGAATATATGTCTAAATCTGGGAATTGTTCTCTTCCCTTAAGATCAGTTAATTCAATATAAAATGCTGCCCCTACTACTTCTCCGCCTAAGTTTTCGATTAATTCCTTAGTTGCGTGAAGAGTACCAGCAGTTGCCATCAAGTCATCACAGATTACAACTTTTTGACCTGGCTTAATTGCATCTTTATGCATTTCTAAGACATTAGAACCATATTCTAAATCATAAGAAGCACTTTCTACTTCGCGTGGCAACTTATGAGGCTTACGAGCTGGTACAAAACCAACTCCTAATTCTGTTGCAACAGGACAGCCAACAATAAATCCACGGGCTTCTGGTCCAACAATTACTTCTGCTCCACGACTTTTAGCATAATCAGCTAATTCATGGGTAGCAGCGCGATATAATTTCCCATCTTGTAAAATTGGGGTGATATCACGAAAGACAATCCCCTTATTTGGAAAATCCTGTACACTTGCAATGTGTTCTTTAAAATCAATTGCCATTTAAAGAGAAACCTCCATTTTAGACTCTCATTGAAAAATTAGACCTAGCGGTCTTTGACTTGTATATTTTACCAAATTTTTGCTTTAAAATCAGGCTTAAACCGAACTTTTTAACAATTTATAACTAGTAATGATCACTTCAAATATTGCTTAACATAATTAATCAATTGATTTGATGGCATCGTTCTTAACTGATTAGTAAATTTTATCTGAGAGGACACACTATTAAAATATTTTGAAGCAGTTAGTTTTTTACTTTCGGGGTTCTTATTCCCGATAATTTTTCCATCAGTAAATGAGACAAAATTCAATTCAAAAAATACACGTAAAATAAATAAAACAGCTTGATAATCTAAACCAAGATAAGAAGATACAGCCTGGTAATCATCAATACTTAAGTTTGGATGTGCATAGATATATTTTAAAGTTGCACCAAAAGCATCCCTACTTGGCAAAGTATTGATTGGTAATTGATCAAATAAAAAGCGTAAATAAAGCTGTTGATACTTCTTCTCCAAAGCAACATTTAACTCCATTTGATTGCGTGGCGTATCTAATAAAGCTACTACTTCAGAATCTCCATTGTAATCTTTTGCTAGACTAATCTTTTCTTCTGGGATCCCTAATCCATTCCTAGCCCACGGAATAATCTTTTTATCAAAAATCAAATACTTATCAGCAAATCCCATCACATAGTCTTCTTGTCGCATATCAATTACTTGATCAAAAACAGCTAATTTTGGAGCTCCATATTCAATCCCTGCTAGCATCCCTTGAACATTCGAAATATTTTTCCAACTATTAAGAGAAAGAGTAACGTAAAGTTCTTTAATAAAAGGAAGTAATGTTTGATTTAAAAATCCCTTGTTAAAACCAACAATTGTAAGCTTCCCAGAATTCTTTTCTGCTGTAAACTTTACATGATTTTTATCTTTTCCCATTTTAAATAGACTCTTAATATGGGGCTCGCTAATACTAAAAATTGGTTCAGGATTACCTGTTCCAAATGGACCAACCAGATTAATCTCAGCTATCGTATCAGGCGTAACTTCTTTTAAATTTAATTCAAAGTCAAAATCTTTTACCTCAAGATCAGTACTTGGTTTAAAGCTATCCTCAAAGCGTACTCGTAATTCTTCAAGCTTGTCGGCTTTTAAAGATAAACCACAGGCAAAATCATGACCACCAAATTTATCTAAAAGATCATCCTTCATTGGTTCTAGAGCATCAAACAAATTAAATCCTTCGCTTGATCGGCCAGATCCCTTTAATTCACCAGCTTCATCCTTAGTGAGAACAAGAGTAGGTTTATGCAACTTTTCGACCACTTTGTTTGCTACGAGTCCTAAGACACCTTCATGAAAATCAGGATTATAAATAACTAGAGTATTTCGATGCTGCCAGCCATTCTTTTCAACTTGAGCTAAACAATCCTCATAAACTTTACTTGTAAGTTCTTTTCTCTCATTATTTAATTCTTCAATCCTAGCGGCTATTTTTTCAGCTTGTTCTTCATCATCACTTAAAAGTAATTCCACGGCTAAACTAGCATCTGCCAAACGTCCAACAGCATTTAATCTAGGTGCAATATTAAAGCCAACATCTGTTGCCGTAATTTGTCCCATAGTTAGACCCGCTTGTTTAATTAGAGCGCGTAAGCCTGGTCGTTCAGTTTGGTTCAGAATATCTAATCCCCGTTTAACAACAATATGACCTTCACCAGTAACTTTTACCATATCGCCAATTGTTCCAATCATGGCCAAATCTAATAGCTCAGGCATTGTATCTTGCATTAATGCACGGCAAATTGTATACGCAACCCCTGCTCCACAATAATCATCAAATGGATATTTCTGGCCAGGATAATTACAGTGAACAGTACTGAAGGCTGCTGGTTTTTGATCTTGAAAAGTATGATGATCAGTTAAAATCACATCGACACCATGTTCTTGAGCGTACTTTATTTCTTCAACACCAGTTACACCATTATCCACAGTAATAATTAACTTAGTTCCATCTTCTACTATCTCTTGATAGCGACTCATGTTCGGTCCATAACCATCTTTAAATCTATCTGGAATAAAAAAATGAACATCGGCACCCAAAATTTCCAAAGTATCCATCATGATACTAGTTGCTGTGATTCCATCCGCATCATAATCACCATAGATGGTTATCTTTTCACCATTATCAATTGCTTGATTAATTCGATCAATTGTCTTTTCCATATCATGCATCAAAAAAGGATCAGCTAGATCATTTTCGTCTGCATTTAACCAAAAATCTAATTTTTCTGCAGTATTTATCCCTCTTAAAGCAAAAAGTTTAGCTTGAATATCAGTTAAACCATAATCCTTAATTAACTCTTGATCTAAATTAGTTGCTTGTCTTTGTTGCCATTTCATTATTTTCTAGTTCACCTAAATCATCTATAAACATCTAAGTTTCTATTATAGCAAAAGTTAAAAAGGATTTACTTCCTTTCAATTAAGAAGTAAATCCTTTTATTTAAGCTTGAACACTTGAAGGTTTTTGTCTGTTGCTGGTTCTTCCGCAATTAATTTTCCTCTAATTGCCCAACGATTAACCCCACCATCAGCACAAGTAATTAAAGTAACAATATTTTCCTTAGTATTATCCACTAACCAAACTGCTGTTGGATCAACAATTTTTTTCATATATATTCGATAGACATAAATCTTATCTAGATTAGTCAAATATACTTTTTCGCCTATTTTAGTGTTTTCTAGTGGTGAAAATAATACTCCCTTAGCAGTCATATAGTGTCCAGCTAACGGATAGTTTCCCTTTCCCATCACTTGATCAGGTCTCATAGTTCCTCCGCCAGTTGACATGGCATCATCGCTTAACCCTTTCATAATTGGTAAGTACATGTTTACGCTAGGAACCGCAATCGCACCAATTGCATCCGCTGTATTATTGACACGCGATTTTGTTACTTGACCAAAGTCGATTTCTTCGACCTTAGAAAAATCAAACATTCCTTTTTTCTTTTGATTTTTTTTAACAGTTTCTTTATTCAACTTTTTTAAGGCAGTCGTTTGATTTTGTCTAACCATCATATCTCGGATCTGACTATTGAAAATCATCCCTAATCCGATAATTAATAAAATAATTGCAGCAATTCTAATGATCCAAGTTTTCTTGGAATTATTTTTCTTTGTTTGTGCCATTTTTTCTATTCCTTAATTAATTGATACTGTTATAAATTCTAACACAAATTTAGAAAAAGAATATCAATTACCTTAGCAATAGATTTTACGTAGACTTTACGTGGATTTATATTTTAATCAAAAAAAGACGCACCAAAAGCCTTGGTACGTCTATAAAGTCATGTTATTTATTTACCTTTAATGTCGTCATCGTTCATTTTTAAAACAGCCATAAATGCATCTTGAGGCACTTCTACTCTACCAACTGCTTTCATTCTCTTTTTACCACGACGCTGTTTCTCAAGCAATTTTGCACGTCGATCAGGGTCACCGGTATGAATCTTCCAAGTAACATCTTTACGATATGGTTTAATGGTTGCACGAGAAATAATTTTAGCTCCAATGGCACCTTGAATATCAACTTCAAAGTTCTGACGCGGAATTAATTTCTTCAGCATTGTTGTCATTTGACGAGCACGATTTTGTGCTTCTTCACGGTGTGCAATAAAGCTGAGAGCATCGATAGGTTCTTTATTAAGAAGCATATCAATTTTAACTAAGTCCGTTGCACGATAACCAGTTATCTCATAATCAAGGGATGCATAGCCCTTAGTTGAAGATTTTAATTCATCAAAGAAATCATAAATAATTTCGGCTAATGGCATATTGTAAATAACATTTACTCGATACTTATCTAAGTAATCCATCGTTACAAATTCGCCGCGCTTTCGCTGACATAATTCCATTACTGGTCCCACGAAATCATTTGGCACCATAATTTCTGCTTTAACATAAGGCTCTTGAACTTCCTTATATTCACCAGCATCAGGCAAATCAGCTGGGTTATCAATCAGCTTAGTTGATCCGTCGTTCATAATAGCATGATAGTCTACACTTGGTGCGGTCATGATTAAATCCATACCAAACTCTTGCTCAAGTCTTTCTTGAACAACGTCCATATGAAGCAATCCTAAAAATCCACACCGGAAACCAAAGCCCAAAGCTTGAGATGTTTCAGGTTCAAATTCTAAAGCAGCATCATTCAATTGTAACTTTTGAAGCGCTTCTTTCAAATCATCATACTTTTGATTGTCAACTGGATACATACCAGAGTAAACCATTGGTGGAATTTGACGATAACCTGGAAGTGGCTTTTCAGTTGGAGTTTCAGCACTAGTAATGGTATCACCAACACGAGTTTCACGAACTGATTTGATGTTAGCAGTTAAATATCCTACGTCCCCAGCAATAAGCATATCTTTTTTAACTGGATGTGGACTTGAAACACCTACTTCTGTTACTTCAAATTCTTTTCCAGTATTCATAATACGAATTTTATCGCCTGGTTTAACCGTTCCCTCTTCAATTCGAACAGATAAAACAACACCGCGATAATCATCATATTTTGAATCAAAAATCAAAGCCTTTAATGGGGCATTGAGGTCACCGTCAGGTGCAGGTACTTTTTTCACAATTTCTTCTAGTAATTCAGGGATACCTTGGCCTGTTTTTCCTGAAACTTCTACTGCATCTGAAGCATCAAGACCAATCATCTCTTCAATTTCGTTTTTACACATTTCGGGATCAGCTGATGGTAAATCGATCTTATTAATAACTGGTAAAATTTCCAAGTCATCATCAATAGCTAAATAAGTATTAGCCAAAGTTTGTGCTTGTACACCTTGAGTGGCATCCACTACTAAGAGTGCCCCCTCACAGGCCGCTAAAGATCTTGAAACTTCATATGAAAAGTCTACGTGGCCTGGAGTATCAATTAAGTGAAAGATATATGTTTCACCATCTTTAGCGTGGTATTTTACTTCTACAGAATTTAGCTTAATAGTTATACCACGTTGCCGTTCTAGTGGCATATCGTCAAGTAATTGATTTTTCATTTGACGTTCAGAAACAGTATCTGTTAATTCTAAAATACGATCTGCAATCGTTGATTTTCCATGATCAATATGGGCAACAATTGAAAAATTTCGAATATGTTTTTGATAATCTTGTAATTTTTTTATATCCATGTTCTCACCCTTTTCGCTTTATTAATTATATCAAAGGCCTACGACTAGATAAAATTCTTAATGCAACATTTTTATTGAAGTAATTATTTATTACAAAAATAAAACGCATACCTCAAGACTTATAGAGATATACGTTTTCACTTTTATTCTCCGTTTAACTTATCTTTTAAACGTTCGAAGAAATTCTTTTCTTGTGGGGAAATATTACCGCCACCAGCTTTAACGTAATCAACCAAAGCTTCCTTCTGCTTATCATTAATCTTCTTTGGAATAACTACTTTAACTGTTACTTCTTGGTCTCCATTGCCTGTACCATTTATCTTTGGTACACCTTGACCACGTAATTTAAAGTTAGTATTAGGTTGAGTTCCTGCCGGAATAGTTAAATCAACTGGACCATGAACTGTATTTACACGAATTTTATCTCCTAAAGCTGCTTGAGCAAATGAAATTGGAGCTTCAGTATAGATGGTTGTACCATTTCTTCTAAATTCTTTGCTTGGTTTAACTCTAAATACAATGTACAAGTCACCGTAAGGACCACCATTTTTTCCAGCTTCGCCTTGACCACTTAAACGAATCTGTTGTCCATTATCAATACCAGCTGGAACAGTAACTTGAAGAGTCTGCTTTTTGTCGACGGTGCCCTGACCATGGCAAGTTTGACATGGATGTTCAATAATTGTTCCGCGTCCTCCGCACTTGTCACAAGTAGTTTGTTGTTGAATAACACCGAGTGGTGTTTGACGAGTTACCGTCATTACCCCACTTCCATGACATTTATCACACGTAATTGGATGAGTACCTTTTTCAGCACCAGAGCCGTCACAAGTAGGACAAACTTCACTTCTAGTATAGGTAATATCGGTCTTTTTACCCTTGATTGCATCCATAAAGTCAATCGTCATTGTATAATCTAAATCTTGACCTTTTTGCGGTGCAGTTGGATCTACACGACTTCTGCCTCCGCCAAATGCTGAACCAAAGATATCACCGAAAATATCGCCAAAATCACCAAAGCCTTGAGATGAGTATCCACCTTGGCCGCCAAAACCGCCAAAGCCTTGACCACCAAAGCCACCTTGACCATTTACACCTGCTTGGCCAAATTGGTCATACTGAGCTCTTTTCTGTTTATCATGAAGAACCTCATATGCTTCATTTACTTCCTTGTATTTTTCTTCAGCACCAGGTTCATGGTTTAAGTCTGGGTGATATTTTTTTGCTAGTTTACGATATGCCTTATTAATATCACTTTCACTAGCATTTTTATCAACACCCAGCACATCATAATAATCACGTTGTGCCATCTGAAAACTCCTTTATTCATAAAAGAAAAGAACTACAATCACGCAGTTCTTTTCTTGTTTGATTTAATTATAAAACTTTTTACTTATCAGGGTCTACCTTATGAAAGTCTCCATCAACAGTTGAACCACCTTGACCGTTGTCTGAGCCATTATCATTGTTTGGTTGACCACCATTTTGTGGGCCTTGAGGGCCAGCTTGACCAGCTGCACCTTGAGCACCACCATTTTGTTGGTAAAGCTTAACAGCTAAATCTTGAGCAGCCTTTGATAAAGCTTCTTTCTTTTCTTTCATTTCATCCAAGTTGTTATCTTTTTGAGCCTTCTTCAAAGCATCTAAAGCATCTTGAACATTCTTAGTTTCAGTTTCAGGAACTTTACCCTCAGTTTCCTTTAAAGTCTTTTCAGTAGTAAAGATTAATTGGTCTACTTCGTTACGTAAATCAACTTCTTCTTTACGCTTTTTATCTTCTTCAGCATGCTCTTCAGCATCCTTTTGCATCTTCTTGATTTCTTCATCTGATAAACCAGAAGAACTCTTAATGGTAATCTTTTGTTCCTTACCAGTACCCATATCTTTAGCAGATACATTTACAATACCGTTCTTATCGATATCAAAAGTAACTTGAATTTGTGGAACACCACGTGGTGCTGGTGGAATATCAGTTAATTCAAAGCGTCCCAAAGTCTTGTCATCAGCGGCCATTGGACGTTCACCTTGTAAAACATGAACATCTACTGCTGGTTGGTTATCAGCTGCAGTTGAAAAGATTTGGCTCTTTGAAGTTGGAATAGTAGTGTTTCTGTCAATTAACTTAGTGAAGACACCACCCATAGTTTCAATACCAAGTGATAATGGAGTAACATCAAGTAAAACAATGTCCTTAACATCACCTGAGATAACACCACCTTGAATTGCTGCACCTAAAGCAACAGCTTCATCAGGGTTAATTGAGTGATCTGGTTCTTTTCCAGCCCAATCCTTAACAGCCTTTTGAACTGCAGGAATACGAGTTGAACCACCGTTTAAAATAACTTTGTCAATATCATTTACAGTCAAACCTGCATCACTTAAAGCATTGTCAAATGCTACCTTAGTCTTTTGAACTAAATCATCAGTTAATTCATCAAACTTAGCACGAGTCAAATCAGCTTCAAGGTGAAGTGGACCAGCTTCTCCAGCAGAAATGAATGGAAGTGAAATGTGAGTTGAGGAAACACCAGATAAGTCTTTCTTAGCCTTTTCTGCAGCATCCTTTAAACGTTGTAGTGCCATCTTATCGTTAGATAAGTCAACACCATTTTCTTCCTTAAAGTTTTGGATTAACCAATCCATAATTCTTTGGTCAAAGTCGTCACCACCAAGGTGAGTATCACCATTAGTTGACAATACTTGGAAGACTCCATCACCTAATTGCAAGATAGAAACATCGAAAGTACCACCACCAAGGTCGTATACTAATACTTTTTCATCATTTTCATCTTTATCAAGACCATATGCTAAAGCTGAAGCAGTTGGTTCATTGATAATTCTTTGAACATTTAAGCCAGCAATTTTACCAGCATCTTTAGTAGCTTGACGTTGTGCGTCATTGAAATAAGCAGGAACAGTAATAACTGCGTCAGTTACCTTTTCACCCAAATAATCTTCAGAGAACTTCTTAATGTATTGCAAAATGAAAGCTGAAATTTCTTGTGGAGTGTATTCCTTATCGCCAACTTTAACTTTATAGCCTTCTTCACCCATATGACTCTTGATTGAAACAATAGTGTTAGGGTTAGTGATTGCTTGACGCTTAGCTACTTCTCCAACTTGAATTTCACCATTTTTAAAAGCAACTACAGAAGGAGTTGTACGGTTACCTTCTGGGTTAGTAATAATTTTAGGTTCTTTACCTTCAAGTACGGCAACAGCAGAGTTAGTCGTACCTAAGTCAATACCAATAACTTTTGACATATATGGAACTTCCTTTCTTATTGAGCCACTACAACCATCGCTGGTCTTAATGTTCTATCTTTATATTGATATCCTTTTTGTAAAACTTTAACTACGCGATCTTTTTGTTCATCATTTTCTGCTGCTACAGTTTGAACAGCTTGATGAAGAGAAGGATCAAAAGTTTCACCCTCGGCTTTAATTTCAGTAATTCCTTGATCTTTCATCGATTTAACTAATGAATCAAGAGTCATCTGAACGCCCTTTTGGAGTTGCTTAGCAGCTTCATCATCGGCTTTAACAGCTAATGCTCGCTCCAAGTTATCCATTGCTGGCAAAACTTCTTTAGCTAGGCTTTGAGACTCATATTTTATTAACTGAGCACGTTCTTTTGCATAGCGCGCTTGCATATTTTGAATCTCAGCTTCACTACGTAAGTATTTATCTTCAAGATCCTTATTTCTAGCAGTTAATTCAGCAATTTCTTTTTCATAATTCTCTACTGGATTTTCCTTAACTTCCTCTTTCGGAGCTGCTTTTGGATCTTTTTTTGGTGCCTTATCTGGGGTCACCTCGTCCTTTAAATCTTTTTCATGCGGAAACTCTTCTTTACTCACAGCTAACCTCCTTACTTAAATCTACCATAATAATCTAACAATTTCTTTGCTAGTTCATTCCTAAAATACTCGAGTAATCCGATCATCTGCGAGTATGGCATGTTTGTTGGTCCTAGTAGTGCAATTGTTCCTTTACCATATTTACCAACACTATATTGTGCAGTTAATAAGCTATAATTTTCAAGTAAATCGGATGGTAATTCTGAACCTAATTTAACCTGAACTTTAGAACTAGAATCATTTTTCAGTTCATCTTCAGGATTAAAACCAATTAAACTTGAAAGTGCGTCATTTTGATCAATTAACTTATAAAGTGATTTTATCTTGGTTAAATCATCATTTTCATAATTACTCAAAAGATTAATTTGACCATCAACATACATTTGCTCACTGGCCGCATCTTTAATGACATCTTGTAAGAGATCTAATATTTCCGGTGCAGATCCTCGAGCAATAAGATGATCAGCAATTCGCTTGAGTAATACTTCATTAATTGAACTAAGTGATTTTCCAACTAATTGATCATTAATCAATCGAACAGCTTTTTCAATTTCTTCCCCGTTAGTGTGATGAGGCAAAGTATAAATTTGATTCTTTACATTACCATCATCAGTGACTAAAATGGCCATCACTTGATGACTAGATAGAGGAACAATTCTAAAACCCGTAACTTTTACCGAATGGGTTTCAGGTCCTGCTGCAAAAGCTGTATAGTTAGTCAAATCAGATAAAATCTTCGCAGCTTCCTGCACAATTTCATTAACTTGTTGAAAGGGTTGGTCTAACTGGTAAACAATTTGATTATAGACAGACGCTGGTATTTTTACTGGATTAATTAAATGATCCAAATAGTATCGATAGCCAGCAGTAGAAGGAATTCGTCCACTTGAAGAGTGTGTCTTTTCAAGTAGCCCTTTCTCTTCCAAAACCGCCATTTCATTTCGAACCGTTGCACTGGAGACCTTGACAGGCAGTTGATTCATCACGGTCTTGGAACCTACTGGCTCATGTGTCTGAGTAAAGTCCATAATAATAGTCTTTAAAATAAGTTCTTGCCGTTCAGTCAACATTTTCTCGCCCCCATCATTAGCACTCTTCTTTCTTCTGTGCTAACAATTTATATAATACCATACTTTAGCAATTGTTCAAGTAGAGTGCTAAATCAATTTGATTTTTAACAAAAAAAGCAAGTACTTAGTACTTGCTCAAATTTATTTAATCGGTAGTCTGATTACAGTTCTTACACGATCTACTCTAGTTCTTCGCGGATCACTTAAATATATTTCATGATGATAGCGTGGATTTTTTATATCAATTTGATAATTTTCTGACTTAACAAATTTATGCATATTTTCAATTGTCGTCGGTTCGTCATCATAACTACCAATATGCATTTGCTGGACACATAGTCCTTCGTTATATTTAAAAAATTTTACTTTCGAGAAATCTTTTTTCTTCTTTTCACTAGCGGTTTTAATTGCCCAATTAAATTCTTTAGAAGTAACAAAGTCGGGTAAGCGAATCATTGAAATCCAAGAAAAGTTTTCTTTATGAGAGTAGTCGATTTTTGAATCATCCCTCATCCACCAGAGACCTTCAAGAGGTGGAACAACAAAATCAAAATAACCTAGGATTTTGTGTTCTCCTTTTTTACTCATTTTAATGGTATAAGCGACCCTATAGAGCATTTCTAGAGCATTTTTATATGTTCCATCTTCTTTATTTGGATCCCCGCTTCCTGAAACTGCTAGATAGTTTATTTCAGGAATAGTTATTAATTCAGGTTTCTTTTTTGGAAAATATAAATCTTTATATTCTTTTTTATAGTCAAATACCAATTTTTTCTCCTTTAATTATTTAGCTTTTACATCTCCTAATTTTATTCGTTTATCTGTAACCTGACTAATAAAATACTTATCATGTTCAATTAATAGCATTGCCGGTTGTTCTTTTCTTAACATGTTAATTAACTGATCCTGGTTAAACACATCTAAATAATTAGCTGGCTCATCCCATAAATATATATCTGCTTCTTCTACCAATGATTTGGCAATCGCCACTCTTTTTTGCTGTCCCATACTCATTTCTTCAATTTTCGTGGCAAAGCTTTCTCTCGGAAAACCCATTTTTCTAAGAATATTTAATAGATTTTCATAAGATATTTTTTCTTTTTCTGCAAACTGAGATAAAGTACCAGAATATTCAATAAAATTTTGTGGTAAATATGATATCTTTAAGCCATTAACAATATCAAGCTTTCCTTGAGAAATCACATTTTTATCTGGTTTTAAAATATTTTTTAAAAATGTAGACTTTCCAGATCCATTTTTTCCTTCTAGAGCTACAATCCCATGATTTTTAATAGTTAAATTTAAATCTTCAAACAATTTCTTATTTTGGACTGTAAGATCTAAATGCTGCGCTTCTAATAGAGTTCCATGATAGTTGGGATGAAAGTTCATTTCTAATTCAG
The DNA here is from genome assembly GCA_949888035.1 of Lactobacillus johnsonii. GTDB lineage: Bacteria > Bacillota > Bacilli > Lactobacillales > Lactobacillaceae > Lactobacillus > Lactobacillus johnsonii_B. Next base: position 16,914 of record CATLCE010000009.1, read on the forward strand.
AAATAGACTCAATATTTGTCATTAAGCCTTTTTTATCTTGAATATTCTTATCCATTCTTCTTTCAAGATTCTTCGATCTTTTCATTATTTTAGCCGCTTTATGACTAAAGAAACCTTTATTAATGAATGCATGGATTTCATTTTTATGAGCACTTGCTTTTTTATTGTTTTCTGATTGAAGAGAATATCCTTTTACTCGCTTTCTACTTTCGTTCAAACTTCTAATTTGACCTTGAAGTTTTTCATTCTTATCTTGATTAAACTTATCTCGCTTTGTCTTTGTATCTTCATAACTGGCAAAATTTCCCTGATACAAATGAATTTCGGTATTTTCAATTGCTAAGATATGGTTTGTTACTTGATTTAAGAAAGCACGATCGTGACTCACCACAATGTAGCCATTAGAATGTTGTTGTAAATAAGCTATAACCTGCATTCTGGAGTCTTCATCTAAATGATTAGTGGGCTCATCAATTAAAGGAAAACTATTTTTATTAATGAAGGATAGTGCCAACAAAATCTTAGTCTGTTCTCCACCACTTAAAGAATTAAAAGGCTGCCAAATAAGTTCAGGATCAACTTTCATTAAATTTAATTCACGTTCAAGCTCCCACTGTTCAAATGAAACTTGTTCTTGCAGCGCATATAAAGTTAATTGATCCTGATTATTAACAGTAAGTGGAAAATAGTTAAATTCAAGTTTAGCTTGTATTTTTCCTGTTCCCCTTAAATGACCTCGTAAAAGATTTAAGAAGGTTGTCTTTCCCCTTCCGTTTCTTCCTACTAAACCTAATTTCCAACTACTATCCAACTCTAAATTTAAATTATTAAATATATTATCTGAGCTATCTTGATATCTAAAAGAAAGATTTGAAATATTAATATTACTCATATTAATCACCTCACGAAAAAAGCCTACACTTTTGACAAGTGTAGACTTTCTCCTAGTTAAGCAAAAAAAGAAGATCCCCATCTACGTTTAATCTTGTCAAAAGTGCACAGTTGTCCTTATAAAAGAAAAATAATTATTAAAATTCAACTATGCTATTTTGCAAGATTAAAAACGCAACGGCGTAACCTTCTTTCAAATATTAAATTTCAATTGATAGAAATATTCTATCACATAGATTATATAAAAGTAACCCTAAAATTAGTTTTTCAATTTATAAAAATATTGTTTAATATCACGCTTATCCTGATCTAATTGATGTGAAAGTTCTTCTATACCAGAAAACTTTTTATTTTTACGGATAAACTTGTACCAGGCTAAAGTTAGTGGCTTACCATAGGCTTCTTCATCAAAATCAAAAATATTAGTTTCAATTGTCAAACCATGATTTGTTTTGAAAGTTTCATTATAGCCAACGCTAGTCATAGCATCATGCCATTTTCCATTTACCTTTGCTCTAGTTGCATAAACTCCCTCAGCTGGTAAAACTTTAGAGTCAGAAATTTCAAGATTAGCAGTTGGAAAGCCAATTTTATGTCCACGTCTGAAGCCGTGAACAATAATGCCAGAAGTTTCATAAGGCTGGCCAAGTAACTCAGCTGCTAGTTCAACATTTCCATGCTGAATAGCTTTTCTAATATAAGTAGATCCCACTTTTATTTTATCTATTGCTTGTTTTGGCTCCACTACAATTTTAAATCTATCTTTAGCAAATTTAGGTAGATTTTCTACATTAGCAATATCTTTGGGGCCATAAGTATAATCAAAACCCACTACTACTGTATCAGCTTTGAGTTTCATTACCACCTGATCAACAAAATCTTGAGGTGAAAGTTGGCTAAATTCTTTAGTAAATTTAATAATGACTAAGTAATCTACTCCCAACTTCTCCATTTTATGCTCTTTTTCTCGCTCAGTTTCTAAATAGACAAATTTATGATCGTTGTTATAAATTTCTTTAGGATGTTTATCAAAAGTCATTACCATCAATGGTAAGTTCTTTTGTTCTGCTATGAGCTTGGCATCTTTAATGAGTTTTTGATGTCCGATATGCACCCCATCAAAAAAACCTAGCGTTAAGATTACCTTTTTAGTCGTGATAGGTGCAGAAATAGGATAATCTAAGGTTATTACTTTCATTTTTTACTCTCACTATTCATTTTTTAAAAGCATCATTTCAGGACGATAAATTTTACCTTGTCGTTGATAAATAGCTTTTATATGTCCATTATAAACCAAAGCTACCTTAGCATAACTGGTATTCAATTTAATGCTTGCTCCATTTGAAACTCTTTTAAATTGATCTGGCGATATTTGAAGCTGGGGTAAATCTACAAAAAAGCTATCAATTGGTTGGAGCCATTTTTCAGGATACTCTATTTCTTTTTCAATAGTTTCTAAATCTACCGCTTGACTTAAGTCAAAACCTGAACTGCTAGTTCTAGTAAGACTGGTCATCACAGCTGGAACTCCCAATTCCTCTCCCAAATCATTTACTAGAGACCTTACATAGGTTCCTTTAGAACAGCGAATGGCGAAATTAAAACTTTCTGTTTTTTCTAGTGGATCATATTCTGGATCTTGAGTTAATTCATAATTATAGATGTTTACTTTTCTTTTTGGACGCTCTACCGGAATATTTTCTCGAGCATATTCATAAAGTCTTTTACCATTAACACGGACAGCAGAATATATTGGAGGAACTTGATCAATCTTTCCAGTAAGTTTCCTCATTCCACTAATAATTTCATCACTTGTAAATGGAGTAACTATCTTTTCTTCTGCAGTGGTTGTTCCATCTAAATCATAGCTATCGGTTGCTTTACCAAACATTCCACTTCCAATATATGACTTTGGTTTTTCATGCATCAATTCAATTAGCTTTGTGGCTTGGCCAATTGCAATCGGTAATACCCCCTTTACTTCTGGATCCAGTGTACCTGCATGTCCAATTTTTCTAATTTGTAAAATTTTTCGTAATTTATAAACACAGTCACTACTGGTTACTCCGCGTGGCTTATTTACTACTACAATTCCATTTAGCATTATTTAATCTCCAAAATAAAAGACGCCTTTCGGCGTCTCTTTCATTTATTTATTTTTATTCTCGCGTTCTTGATCTTGCTTCTTGACTTGATTAATTAACTTATCAATCTTAGAACCATAAGCAACAGAAGTATCACGTTTAAAAATCAACTCAGGAACCTTGTAAACAGTTAAAGTTTGACCAAGCAAGTGACGCATCATACCTTTTGCTTTATCAAGTCCTTCAGCTACTTCTTTTTCCTTTGCTGGATCATCTGTCAACATACTGTAGTAAACAGTCGCATATGATAAATCATTTGTACATTCTACAGCTGTGATAGTGACATCATTTAAACGTGGATCACGAATATCTTTACGTAATATCTTTGTCAATTCACGTAAAATTTCGCCTTCTACACGACCAATTCTATGTTTCATAATTAAGCTCCTTTTTGTGAAAAAAGATGCCTATTTAACAGGTACCTCTTGCATCTCGTAGGCTTCAAGTTGATCGTCAACTTTAATGTCATTAAAGTTTTCAATTGTGATACCACAATCAAATCCTTGCTTAACTTCCTTAACGTCATCCTTGAAACGTTTTAGAGATGCAACTTTTCCATCATATTTAACAATACCATCACGAATTACACGAATACCTGAATCTCTAGTAACATATCCGTTATAAACAAAGGCACCAGCAATTGTACCAATCTTAGATACCTTCCAAGTTTCACGAACAGTTAAGTTACCAGTAACTTTTTCTTCGTATGTAGGTTCAAGCATACCCTTCATTGCAGCTTCTACATCATCCATAACCTTGTAAATAATGTTATATAGACGAATATCTACACCTTCAGAATCTGCTTGACTCTTAGCAGTATTAGTTGGTCGAACATTGAAACCGACAATAAATGCATTTGAAGCACCAGCTAAAGTAACATCAGATTCATTAATGGCACCAACACCAGAGTGAATAATGTTAACTCTTACACCTTCAACTTCGATCTTTTCAAGAGATTGTTGCAATGCTTCTGCTGAACCTTGAACGTCAGCCTTAAGAACAATGTCAACTTCCTTCATGTTCTCTTTCTTCATTGTATCAAACAAGTTGTCTAAAGTAACATGTTGGACATTTTCACGTTGTTTTTCTAAGGCATTCTTAGCACGTTGTTCACCAACGCTTCTAGCAGTCTTTTCATCATCAAAGACAACCAATTTATCAGCTGCTTCTGGAACATCATTTAAACCGGTAATTTCTACAGGAGTAGATGGGGTAGCCTTCTTCACTCTACGTCCCTTATCATTAGTCATAACACGCACACGGCCAAATGTATCACCAACAACAATTGGATCTCCAACCTTTAATGTACCTTGTTGAACTAAAATATCTGCTACTGAACCACGGCCCTTATCAAGACGAGCTTCAATTACAGTACCAATTGCTTTTTGATCTGGATCAGCCTTAAGTTCCATGACATCAGCTTGAAGTAAAATCATTTGCAAGAGCTCTTCAACATTTTTACCAGTTTTAGCAGAGATCTTAACAAAGATTGTATCGCCACCCCAATCTTCAGGAACTAAACCATATTTCATAAGTTGTTCCATAACATGATCAGGATTTGCGCCTGGCTTATCAATCTTGTTCACAGCAACAATAATCGGAACCCCAGCACTCTTAGCATGGTCAATAGCTTCAATTGTTTGTGGCATTACACCATCATCAGCTGCAACTACTAAGATAACGATATCGGTGATTTCAGCACCACGGGCACGCATATTTGAGAAAGCGGCATGTCCTGGAGTATCTAAGAAAGTAATTAAACGATCATCGATTCTTACTTGATAAGCACCGATTCTCTGAGTAATACCACCGGCTTCGTGTTCAGACACGTTAGTGTGACGCAATCTATCAAGTAAAGTAGTCTTACCGTGGTCAACGTGACCCATAATTGTTACAACTGGTGGACGTTTTTCTTGATGCTTAGAAGCTTTAGATTCTTCCATTTCCTTAGTGTATAAAGTATCAATATCAGAGATATCTTCATGCACTTTTTCCTCAGCTTCAATACCATATTCAGCTGCTAAAAGCTCAATAGTATCCTTATCTAAAGATTGGTTTTGGTTAGTCATAACACCTAACATAAATAGCTTCTTAACAATTTCTGCAGGCTCTCTATGAAGAAGTTTTCCTAAATCTTGAGCATTCATGCCTTCTTCATAAACTAATGTTTCTGGCAATGGACGTTCCTTTCTTTGAGTTGGTTGCTTCTTGACTTCTTTACTTTGGTTGATACGTTTATTCTTTTTATTTCTACGACGACGTGCCTTATCTGAATGTTCGCTTCTTTCACGTTCATAATCTGGCACTTCACGTTTCTTACGAGTAAAGTCTTTCTTACGAGTTGGCTTTGTTTCTTCTTTTTGAGGAGCAGGTACAACTGGAGCGATAGGCTCTACCTTTTTTACAGTAGGTCTCTTAGCCTTATTTCTAGCCGGCGATGGTTTAATAATCTTTGGACCAACTGGTTTTTGTGAAGCTTGAACACGAGCTTTTACAGCTGCAGCTCCTTCGAGTTTTTCTTCTTTTGGCTTACGAGTATTTTCCACTTTTTTAACCTTTGATCTTTGAGGATTTTGTTCTTGATGCCATTTACGGCGGGAAGCCTCAGTCTGAGCGTTTAATTCACTAGCTTCGGCTCTTTGTTTTTTCTTAAATTTATTTAATAAATCACGTGCTGCTGGTTTAGCAGAAGTTGTCTTTTTATCTTCATTCTCACGTCGATTATTTTGTTGTTTTTTAAAATTATTATTTCTGTGCTTGTTATTTCCGTGACGATTATCATGTTCATTTTTATTATCACGGCGACGAATTGCACCCACAGAAACCTTTATTTTAGCTTTTTCTTTACGACTTGAATTTTTAGAATCCTTTTCAGTAGATGGCGTAGTATTAGTAGACTTCAAACTATCTACTAACTTAGAAACTTGCTTATCATCTAGGGAGGACATGTGGCTCTTTACATCAAAACCCAAATCTTGTGCCTTTTTTACAACAATTTTGTTTTCAATGTCTAATTCTTTCGCTACTTCATAAATACGTTTTTTAGCCATCAAATCACACTCCTTCGTTTAAATTCTTTATCATTGCTTTGCTGAAACCGGAATCCGTAACAGAAACTAATTTTCTTTCTTTTCCAAGGGCCTGTGTTATTTCAGCACTAGAAAAAGTGTCTACTAGTTTGACATCTTTTTTTCTTATAAGGAAATTCAGTTTATCTTTAGTATTTTGACTTACATCATTCCCAATAAAAATCAATTTTGCTTGATTTTTGCTTAAAGATATTTTTACTGCATCAAATCCCGTTGCTAACTTTCCAGCTTTTTGCGCTAATCCAAGTAAATTTAAAGTTTTTTGTTTGTTTTGCAAAATTACTTATCACCAAACAATTCTTTTCTTGCTTTTTGATGATCAACATATGCATAAAGATCATCATAAAAATCAGCTGAAACTTTAACCCCTAAGCTTTTTTCCAAAACTTGATTTTTTTGTGCTTCAGCAATTTTATCAGGTTCTAAAGATACATATGCACCTCTACCTGATTTCTTTCCAGTCGGATCAACCGAAATATTTTTATCCTTATCAACAACTACTCGCACCAATTCTTTTTTTGGTTGCATAGTATTTGTTAACAAGTCTTTACGCATTGGAATTTTTCTTTTCTTCAAAGAAAGTCACCTATTCCTCATCTTTATCTGCATCATCATTTAATGCTGAATTAACGTCTTCTCCATTTGGAAACTTATCGCTTGGATCGTCTTCAATTTGTTCAGCAATATATTCTGGTGTTTCTTCATTTGAGACATTATCATTTGTAGTCTCTTGATCTGCTTCAACATCATCACCTTCAGAATCAACAAATTCAACTTGTGATTCAGGTTTAATGTCAATCTTATAGCCAGTTAAGCGAGCAGCAAGGCGTACATTTTGACCACGTTTACCAATGGCCAATGACAATTGGTAATCAGGTACAATTACCAAAGCATTCTTATCATCTTCATCCCCGCTAAATTGAACTGCAATTACTTCTGCTGGATTCAAAGCATTGGCAATAAAATCAGATGGATTATCTTCATATTTTACAACATCAATATTTTCTCCACCCAATTCATTAACGATGTTTTGAACACGAGCTCCCTTTGGTCCTACTAAGGTACCGACTGGATCAATATCAGAATCATTACTCTTAACTGCAATCTTGGTTCTATCGCCTGCTTCACGAGCAATGGATACAATCTCAACAGTTCCATCGTAAACTTCTGGTACTTCTTGTTCAAAAAGACGTTTTACTAAATCAGGTGCTGTTCTAGAAACTGTAATTTGTGCTCCCTTTGAATCAGACCCTACTCTAGTAACCAAGACACGAACTTTATCTTGAGGATTGTAAGTTTCACCTGGTAGTTGATCATTATGCGGCATTACAGCCTCTACATTTCCAATCTTCACATAAACGAAGCGATTGTCACGTCTTTCAACTGTACCAGTAACAATTTCATCTTTATATTGAGAGTACTCGCTAATAATATGTTCTCTTTCAGCTTCGCGTAAACGTTGCATAATAACTTGCTTAGCAGTTTGAGCAGCTAAACGTCCGAAGTCTTTAGGAGTTACTTCAAAACGAATTTCGTCACCAACTTCGTAAGCACGGTTAATTTCAAGAGCATCTTTCAAACTTACTTCGAGACGACTATCTTGAACTTCATCAACTACAGTTTTAATTGCATTAACTTTGAAGTTGCCTTTCTTTTCATCAAAAACAACTTCTACATTTTGAGCTTGGTTATAATTTTTCTTATATGCAGCTACTAAAGCAGCCTTAATCGCATCAACAATAACTTCTTGTTTAATGCCTTTTTCTTTTTCTAAGGTTGCAAAGGCTTCCACCATTTCTTTAGACATAAGTTTTTGATCATCCTTTCTAAAATTCAACTGCAAAGCGACTAGAAGCAATCACCTTTCTAGGGATTGTGATGTCTTTGCGTCGTGTTTTGATCTTTACTTCTAAGACGATCTGATCTTGATTGAGATCTTTTAAAGTACCTTCAAAAGTCTTTTCACCATCAATTTTTTGATAAAGACTAACATGAATGTAGGATCCCTTGGCACGTTCCCAATCTTTTTCATTCTTGATTGGACGCTCTAAACCAGGAGATGAAAGCTCTAAAATATACGGTTCGGGAAAAGGATCAGGATCTAATTCATCTAGTTTTTCTGATACCAATTCACTTAAATTTGCGATCTCTTCAATATCAATTCCGCCTGGGCGACGATCAACATAAATGCGAAGATAATATTGCTTCTTTTCCTTTACATATTCAACATCGACCAGTTCATCGCCTCTTGCTTCGGCTAAAGGCGTAACTACGTCTGCCACCAATTCGGTAACTTTTGTCAAATCTCTTCCTCCGTAATAAAAAGAGTGAGCATTACTGCTCACTCGAATTTGCTATTCGAACTTCGTTTTTAGAATAGCATATTTACTGCAATTTGTAAATTATCCCGCTAAAATAGTGACAATTGATTCTGATCAGGCATTCCCTCAAGAACACCATTATTTTCAAAATACTCCATAATTGTTTGTGATACTTTGCCGCGAGTGGCAAGATCTTCTTTTGAAAGAAATTTCTGTTCCGCACGTGCAGCTACAATTTGCTTTGCAGCATTGTCACCTAACCCAGGAACAGCATTAAATGGTGCTAAAATTGTATGGTCATCAATAATCTTAAAGTCTGTGGCTTCAGATTCGTTTACATCTACCATCTTAATCTTTATTCCACGCTCTAAACATTCATTTGCAATTTCAAGTACAGTAAGTAATGACTTGTCTTTTGCAGAAACATCCATTCCCTTATCCTGAATTTCTTTCATTGCAGCTTTAACTGTATTCTTGCCGTGACTCATTGCTACCAAATCAAACAAGTCAGCACGAACAGAGAAGTAAGAAGCATAATAAATTACTGGATAATATACTTTAAACCAAGCAATTCTCAGTGCCATCAGGATATAGGCTGTAGCATGGGCTTTAGGGAACATATACTTAATCTTAAGACATGAGGGAATGTACCAATCAGGAATCTTATCGTTCTTTTTCAAGATTTCCATATTTTCATCGCTAATTCCTCTACCATGTCGTACAGATTCCATTGTAAAGAAAGCAACTTCTGGTTTTACACCCCAGTGAATCAAGTCCATCATGATGTTATCACGACAACCAATCACATTCTTCAACTTACAAGTCCCATTATTAATTAAGTCTTCTGCATTTCCTAACCATACATCAGTACCGTGCGATAAGCCAGAAATTTGCAATAATTCTGAGAAAGTAGTTGGTTTTGTTTCTTCAAGCATCCCTCTAACAAACTTTGTACCGAATTCTGGTACACCAAGTGTTCCCGTTTTTGATTGGATTTGTTCAGGGGTAACACCTAAAATTTCAGGACTTGAGAAGAGAGACATTACTCCCGGATCATCAGGAGGAATAGTTAATGGATCAACTCCGGATAGATCCTGTAGCATTCTGATCATGGTAGGATCATCGTGACCCAGAATATCAAATTTTAAAATATTATCATGGATAGAATGGAAATCAAAGTGAGTTGTAAGCCAAGCTGCACTTAAATCATCTGCTGGATACTGGACTGGAGTAAAGTCATAAATATCCATATCATCGGGCACTACAACAATACCTGCTGGGTGTTGTCCAGTTGTTCTTTTTACTCCAGAAGCACCGGCTGCTAGACGATCAAGCTCAGCATTTCTTAAATGTAGTTCATTTTCATCTTCATAATGCTTAACATACCCATAAGCAGTCTTATCAGCAACAGTCGCAATCGTCCCCGCTCTAAATGAATTGTCTGGACCAAACATAACTCGAATGTAGTTATGAGCTACTGGTTGATAGTCTCCAGAGAAGTTTAAATCGATATCCGGCACCTTGTCTCCATGGAATCCTAAGAAAGTAGCAAACGGAATATCTTGCCCATCTTTAACTAATGGAGTTCCACATTTTGGACACTCTTTGTCAGGTAAATCATATCCTGACCCATATTCTCCATTCTCAAAGAATTTTGAATACTTGCAATTCGGACAACGATAGTGCGGAGCCAAAGGATTTACTTCCGTAATTCCAGACATCGTCGCTACTAAACTAGAACCAACTGACCCACGTGACCCTACTAAATATCCGTCTTTATTTGATTTGGCAACAAGCCTTTGAGAAATTAAGTAAATAACTGCATATCCGTTTGAAATAATAGAATTCAATTCAAGTTCAATTCTATCTTCTACAATCTTTGGTAAAGGTTTTCCGTATAATTCGTAGGCTTTATTATAGGTTAAATCCTTCATTTCTTGATCCGCATTTTCAATATGCGGTGGATATAGTCCACTTTTAATCGGAGCAATTTCCTCAATTTGATCGGCTAATTTATTAGTATTATCAATTACAATTTCTTTAGCTACATCTTCACCCAAAAAGCTAAATGCATCAAGCATTTCCTGCGTTGAATAAAAATGTAAATCCGGTAAATTTTTATTGCGATTAGGATTTCCTTTTTGAGCCGCTAATAAAATTTTACGATAAATTGCTTCATGCGGTTCAACATAGTGCGAGTCACTGGTAGCTACGACTGGTTTATTTAGTTCTTTACCTAATTTATAAATATTTTGAATAATTTCATGCAGCTCGTCTTCATCTTTAATTAGATCATCTTCAATTAAGGTTTGATAAGCTGCTGGCGGTTGGACTTCAAGATAATCATAAAAACGTGCTTTTTCACGAGCTTCATCATATCCTTTTTGCATCATTGAAATGAATACATCACCTTGCCAGCAACCACTACCAAATAATAACCCTTTATGATATTTTCTTAATTCCGACTTTGGGGTACGTGGAATACGATAGAAATATTTAGTACTTGCAAGCGATACAAGCTTGTACATATTTTTTAGTCCTTCTTGATTTAAAGCAAGAACACTCATATGACTTGGCTTAGCTCGCTTATAAACTTGACCATATTTAGCATAGTCATTCATTTTGCCTAAATCTGCTTCATGAAAACGTTCATTAAAAGCATCTAGCAATTTAAACATTAAGTATCCTGTAGCTTCGGCATCTTGATTAGCGCGGTGATGATGTTCAAGAACAACATTGTATTTCTTAGCTAAAGAATCAAGGGTGTGGCGAGTTTGTTCAGGATGCAAAAGTCTTGAAACTTCAAGCGTGTCAACAACAGGTTGCGTAATTTCCTCTAGACCTGCACGGCGTAAAGCCGCATTTACAAACCCAACATCAAATTGAACATTATGTCCACAGAGAGGACGATCACCATAAAATTCTTTAAATTTCTTAATTACATCTTTTTCATCATCAGCTGCACCAACCATTTCATCAGTAATTGATGTTAAGTTAATAGTTGTATCGCTCAAGGGATGATGAGGATTGATAAATTCATCAAACCTTTCTAGGACCTCACCATTTTTCATTTTCACCGCACCAATTTCAATAATGGTGTCATAAACAGAAGATAGTCCTGTTGTTTCAACGTCGAAAATTACATATTCACGATCTCGATAATCCATTTCCGTAGGATTAAGGACAAGCAAAGCATGATCATCAATCATATTGGCCTCATAGCCATATAAAATCTTCATTTTTTCGCTTGCACCAGTATGATAAGCTTCTGGGAAAGATTGCACATCTGCATGATCCGTAATTGCAATTGCCTTTTGACCAAATTTTTTCGCAGTTTTGATAAAGTCACTCGCCGTACTAGTTGCGTCCAATTGACTCATATTTGTATGAAGGTGCAATTCTACACGCTTTTTCTCTCCTTCATACTTTTCTTCTCGACCCTTATGTTCAATTAATTCTAAGTTTCGAATATTAAAAACAACGTCATGTTGATATTGATCATCAGCTGCATAACCTTGCATTCTAGCCCAAACGCCAGGTTTAATTCCCTTTAGATAATCAATTTGATCTTTGTCAGAAACAAATTTTTTAAAGCTAATTGAATCTGTATAGTCAGTAATCTCACCAGTAAAAATTACACTTCCAGATTTTAATTCATGAATATCAGTATTAAAAATATGGCCTTCAATAGCTACGTTTCCACTGCCATCTTCCAAGTCTTTAATTTGAATAAATTTAGCTTTTTTATCGACCTTTTTGTTGCCCATTCTTGTACTCTTAACAGGCATTTTTTTCTTAGGTTCTGCCGGTTGTTTTTCATAGAATTCTTGCATAGCAGACTCATGCTGAGCCTGCTCTTGTTCTAGACTTCTTAAATTTTCATCAATATTAGTTTCATCAACTTTCGTTGTAAACTTGATATTAAAGAAACCATAACGTCTGAATTCTTTATTTAGTTCTGCTAAAACTTGTTCTGAAAGCAAGCCATTTACTACTTGGTTTTGAGTGGGAATTAGCCATTTTTCTTTTTCTAAATAAGGAGCTTGTCCTTGTAAAAATTCCCGAACCGCTGGTTTTAGGTTAGTTGAATTCTGAATGGCATAAGTCCAGTAGGCCGGTAGTTTTTTACTACTTCCATCGCGTGTTTGAACTAATAATTCAACATTCACAAATGGTTCAAAAGTCTCATGAATAAGTTCATTAAGAGAGCGATAAGTTTCAAAATCTAATGGCGTATCAAAAAAAACGTGGATTTTCCACTTTCTTTCATTAGCGTATACATCCACGTTTTCAATTTCACCATTTTGGACAATATCGTTATCTTCAAACTTATCAGGAAACTTGATTTGATCTAATAGTTTTTTGAAAAGTTCGTTCTTTTTTGTCACAAAAATTATCCTAACTCTTTTGTAATCACAGCATCCAAATCAGAAATATTAACTTCAGTAGCCTTTTCATCCATTGGACGCTTTACTTCTACAATACCATCTTTTGCTTTTCGACCGATTGTAATTCTTAATGGTGCTCCGACTAAGTCAGCATCATTAAATTTAACACCTGGTCGTTCATTTCTATCATCGTATAAAACATCATACTTGGCTGAAAGTTCTTTTTCAAGTTTTTCAGCTAATTCAGTTTGAGTTTCATCCTTCATTTTCATTTGAATTAAATGAATGGCAAATGGAGCAATTTCTTTTGGCCATGCGATTCCATTTTCAGTTAAGTGTTGTTCAACTGCAGCTGACAGCATTCTGGTTACCCCAATTCCATAGGAGCCCATGATTACTGGCTTAGCTTTACCATTATTATCTAAGAAATCAGCACCCATCGTATCAGTATAGTAAGTACCTAATTTAAAGATATGACCAACTTCAATACTAGTAGTAAATTTCAATGGTAAATGATCAACTGGATCTGGTTCTCCTTCGTTTGCCGTACGAATATCCGCAAATTCGTCAACTTTAAAGTCGCGATCTAAATTAGCGTTTTGATATTGATAGTCGGTTTCATTTGCACCTACAACTACATTGTACAAATCTTTGACTGTTTCATCCGCAATAATCTTATCAGCCCAGTCAGCATTGATTGGTCCAACGCCGCCCTTTTCTGAACCAGTAATTTCTACTAATTCATCAGCATTTGCAGTTCTAACTTCATCTGCATCTAAGATATGACCTAATTTAACTTCGTTAATTTCCTTATCACCACGGATGAGAACTAAGACCTTTTGGTCATCTGCAATGTATAAGATACTCTTAACAATTCTAGTTGAAGGAACTTTAAGAAAATCAGCTAACTTTTCAATTGTATCCATTCCTGGAGTGGCTACTTTAGCTAAGTCTTTTGCTTCTTCTGGTTCTTGTTTAAAAGTATCAATACTTTTAGCCATTTCAAGGTTAGCAGCGTAAGTGCCTTTTTCATTAGTAGCAATTGTATCTTCACCAATTGCAGCAGGAGCTTGAAATTCAGTTGAGTTCTTTCCACCCATTGTACCTGAATCTGCAATAACAGGGTGAACAGTAACACCAGCACGATTAAAGATCTTTAAATATGCGGATTTTTGATCATCGAATTGTTCATCTAATTGTTCACGAGTTGCTGCAAAGCTGTAGCCATCTAACATGACAAATTCTCTACCACGGAGCAAACCGAAACGTGGACGATTTTCATCACGGAATTTAGTTTGAATTTGATATAGAGCGAGTGGCATTTGCTTGTAACTCTTTAAGTTCTTAGCAACAATTTCAGTGAAGGTTTCCTCATGTGTTGGTCCAAGCAAACTTTCACGTCCATGTCGGTCTTGAAGCTTAAACATTTCTGCGCCATATTTTTTATAACGACCAGATTCTTGCCAAAGGGTTGCAGGCAAGAGATGAGGCATGATCATTTCAGGTACATTAATATTATCCATTTCTTCTTCAATAATATTTTCCGCCTTGCGTAGGACGCGGTAACCCAAAGGTAAGTATGCATAAACCCCGGCAGTTACTTGACGGATATAGCCACCTCTAAGCATTAATTGGTGACTTTTTGCTACAGCATCAGAAGGTGCCTCTTTTAACGTTGGCATAAAAAATTTTGATTGACGCATTTATTCCTCCAAAAATTTACTTAATAAAATAGCGATAAATATCATTTCCAGTTACTGCAACAATTAACAGTAAGAGAATGACAAAACCGATTACATCTACAATTGCTTCCTTATCTTCAGGAATTGGTTTTCGAATAATGAGCTGAATCAGGTTAAGTAATAATTTTCCACCATCTAACCCAGGGATTGGAATCAAATTTACAATTCCCAAATTAATAGAAATCATTGCTAAAAATGCTAGCAAGTATGTAAAGCCCATGTTTGAAACTTGAACGGTTTGCGAATAAATCCCTACCGGTCCAGAAAGCTTGTTCAAACTAAAATGTCTAAACAAATTACCTACGGCATTAAAGATTAAACCAGTTGTACTAATACTTGTATTCCATCCACGGCTAATTTTTGCACCAAGACTATTATCAGGCTTTCCATAAAAACCAAGTTGATAGACTTTTTGACCATCTATCTTATTAGCTTTAGGCTTTATAGAGAAATTTTTAACCTTATTATCTCTTTTTACCTTTACTTCAACAGTCTTACCTTTACTTTCAGCTAGTTCAGCAGCAATTTGATTGAAATTACTAATTTTTTTATTATTAATCGCGATAATTTCATCATTAGCTTTGATTCCAGCTACTTGAGCAGGTTGATGAGCAATAGTACTACCCACTGTTGTAGTCGGTGCACCGGGAGCTGCTAATGACCAAATAATAAATACAACAAATCCTAAGACAATATTCATGAATGGACCAGCAAAATTAGTAGCTAGTTTTTTACCAACACTGGCCTCTTGGAATTGTGTATCCCGGGGTGCAATTAACAATTCAGTTCCATTTTGTTCAATGATCGTGGCATCATGATCAACAGAATAAGTTTTTAGCTGATCTTCATCACCATTTTCATATCCTTGAATAGTTAATGCATCTACTAAATCAGCGGCATTGACTTGTACTGGAATTCCTTCAATTGGCATTTGAGATCCTGATGCATCAATTCGTTTAACTTTATTTTGATCATCTAACTGCAATACTACTGTAGTACCAGGATCAATCTTTGCGGCATCATCAGGTCCCGCTAAGCGCACATATCCCCCTAAAGGAAGCCATCTAATGGTATATGTGGTTTTAGCACGCATCTTTTGAAACAATTTTGGCCCCATACCAATTGAAAATTCACGAACTAAAATACCGCACTTTTTTGCAACAATAAAATGTCCAAATTCATGAACAAAAACAAGTATCCCAAAAACAACTAGAAAGATTAAAATACCTTTCATTCAGTAGCTCTCCTATAAAATACCCATAAATGCAACAACAGGTAAAACGAAAAGCATGCTATCAAATCGATCTAAAATTCCTCCATGACCAGGCAAGATCTTACCTGAATCTTTCACACCATAAAAGCGTTTGTAGGCTGATTCAACTAAATCTCCCATCTGACCAACAATTGATAAGAAGAAGGCTAGAACAATCATCATAGCATTATTCCTACCAGTAGGAACTAAGGTAACATAAATTGCTGCGATAATTACTGCACAAATTACTGCTCCAATAGATCCTTCCCATGTTTTATTAGGACTAATAACTGGCCATAATTTATGCTTTCCAATCTTACGTCCCACCATATACGCTGCAATATCCGTTGACCAAACAACTGCAAATACATAGCCTAAAATTGCTAATCCAAGATGGGCATTTCTAATAGCGGCCATGAAGTGAAAGCCAGTTCCGATGTATAAGGCAGCCAAAGTATAAACTCCGGCATCATCAAATGTAACCTTATTCTTAGACAAAACCGTTCTTACGAGCATCAACATTACGAAGATATAAAAAATATCATACTTATTTAAAAACGCAGGTAAAAATTTAAAGAATGAATCGGGGACTGCCATAGTCAAGGTTGCTAATAAGGCCAAGATAAAATCCCAAGAAACAATAATTTGCTTCTTCATAATAAAAATTTCGCTAATTCCAACTGCTGCAAACGCACAAACTAGGACATCAATCCAAATGCCGCCCATTAAAACAATCGGAATAAATAAAATTAAAGCTACAATAGCTGTTATTACACGTTGTTTCATTTAAAATTCTACAGTTCTAATTAAAATTATACTTTTCCAAAACGACGATTACGTCCTTGATAATCTTTAACTAATTCTTCTAAATCAGTTTTATCAAAATCTGGCCATAATTTATCTGAAAAACTAAATTCAGTATAGGCCATTTGCCACAATAAGAAATTTGATAAACGTTCTTCTCCAGATGTTCTAATTAATAAATCAGGATCTTCATATGGAGCTAAAGAATGAGTCAGCAAATGATCTGAGACCATTTTTTCACTAATATCATCAATATCAATTTCCCCGACTTTTACCTTACGAGCAATTTCTTGTACTCCAGCCGTTATTTCTCTACGCGATCCATAGTTAAAGGCAAAATTCAATACCATTCCTGTATTATTAGCTGTTTCTGCCATGGCTTTTTGGGTTACTAAATATGTCTTCTCAGGTAATTCGTCTACAAATCCCATGATATTAACCCGAACGTTATTTTCCATTAGTTCCGGCATAAACTTATCAAAAAAGTCAATTGGTAAACGCATCAAATAGTTTACTTCGTCAGTCGGACGAGCCCAATTTTCAGTTGAAAAAGCATAAAGTGTTAAAACTTTTATTCCTAATTTATTGGCGGCAAGAGCAATATTTCGAATATTATCCATACCATGACGATGTCCGACAAAACGTGGTAAATGTCTTTTTTTTGCCCATCTACCATTTCCATCCATAATTATGGCTAAATGATTAAGTGGTTTTTTTGATTCTGACATATCTTATCAAGTCCTAAACTAACCCTGAGTAATTTCTTGACTCTTTTGATCTGCTAATTTATCAATTTCTTTAGTAGCATCGTCAGTTACTTTTTGAACTTGTTTTTCTAAACTACGTTGTTCATCTTCAGTAATATCGCCATCTTTTTCTTGACGCTTCAAAATATCCATTGCATCTCGACGAACATTGCGGACAGCAATCTTACCTTTTTCAGCAAGCTTGCCTACTTGCTTAGCAATTTCTTGACGACGTTCACCAGTTAATTGCGGAATAACAATTCTAATTACAGTACCATCATTAGCTGGAGTAATTCCAAGATCAGAAGCTAAGATAGCATGTTCAATGTCATCTAAAGTTGATTTATCATAAGGCGTTACCATTAAAACACGAGCTTCAGGAATACTTACACTAGACATTTGTGTAAGTGGAGTTGGAACACCGTAGTAGTTAACCTTAATTCCATCCAATAAGCTTGCATTTGCAACGCCGGCACGAATACCGCCTAATTCCTTTTGGAACACAGCGATAGACTTTTTCATATTATCTTTTGCTTTCTCAATTACTTCATTAGCCATTATTTATCACCTTTGATTACAGTACCAATATTTTCACCCATAACAACTTTCTTGATGTTACCAGGCTTATTTACATTAAAGACAACTAGTGGAATATTATTATCCATAGACAATGAACTAGCTGTACTATCCATTACTTTTAAGTTCTTTGAAATCAAATCAAGTTGAGTTAATTCAGAGTATTTCTTAGCATTTGGATCAACTTTAGGATCAGCTGAGTAAACGCCGTCAACTCCATTTTTAGCCATCAAAATTACATCTGCATTAATTTCAGCTGCTCTTAAAGCTGCAGTAGTATCGGTTGAGAAGTAAGGATTACCGGTACCACCACCAAAAATAACAACACGGCCCTTTTCTAAATGACGAACGGCTTTACGACGAATATATGGCTCCGCAATTTGACGCATTTCAATTGATGTTTGTACTCGTGTTGGAACGCCCAAGTTTTCTAATCCATCTTGTAATGCTAGACCATTCATAATTGTTGCTAACATTCCCATGTAGTCTGCCTGAGCTCTTTCCATACCCAGATTTGCACCAGTTTCACCACGCCACATGTTTCCACCGCCACACACAATGCCGATTTCAACACCCATATCGTGAACAGACTTAATTTCTTCAGCTAGATGCTTAATAACCTCTGGGTTAATGCCAGTACCTTTTTCACCAGCAAGGGCCTCACCAGAAACTTTTAAAATAATACGTTTATACTTAACTTGACTCATAAATTTACCTCCTCATTGCTTTTATCATTTTACCATAAAATCACTGCAATATATTATACCGAAAAAAAGGAGCAACGCCTAAGCGTTACTCCCATTTTTAAGTAAATAATTACTTCATTTGTTCACGTACTTCGGCAGCAAAGTCTTCTTGCTTCTTTTCAATACCTTCGCCAACTTCGTAACGTTGGAAAGCAACTAACTTAGCTCCCTTTTCCTTCAAGAATTCGCCAACAGTCTTGCTGTCGTCCATAATGTAGTTTTGTGATAAAACTGCAAATTGCTTATCAACTTGAGTATTATCATCAATAAAGCGTTGCATCTTACCAGGAATAATCTTATCCCAAATCTTTTCAGGCTTACCTTCTTCTTTAAGTTCAGCCTTAATGTCTTCTTTAGCTTTAGCTAAAACATCATCGCTTAATTGTTTTTCTGAACCATAAACAAGGTGTGGTAATGGCTTCTTGTTTACCAAAGCACGACTTTCGTTATCTTGATCAATCTTGTGGTTCATAACAGCTAATTGATCAGTGATGAATTCATCATCTAATTCATCAGGTGAGATAACTTTAGGACTCATAGCAGCAATGTGCATAGCTAAATGCTTAGCAGTAGCTGCATCAGCACCTTCTAAAACAGTGATAACACCAATTTGGCCACCATTGTGTTGGTATGCACCAAATTCTTGGTCATCAGTTTTTTCTTCTAAAGCGAAACGACGTAAGACGATCTTTTCACCAATAGTAGCAGTTGCATCTACGAATGACTGACCCAAAGTAGTACCATCAGCCATCTTTAATTCTTCAGCTGCTTCCATGTCAGCAGGTTTACCTTCAGCAATAGTTTTAGTAGCTGCATTAACTAATTTAACAAACTTATCGTTTGAAGAAACGAAGTCAGTTTCTGAGTTAACTTCAGTAATAGCTGCAACATTACCATCAACGTAAACGCCAGTTAAACCTTCAGCTGCAACACGGTCAGCTTTCTTAGCAGCCTTTGCCATACCTTTATCACGAAGGTATTGAACTGCCTTATCCATGTCACCGTCAACTTCTACTAATGCTTTCTTGGCATCCATAACACCAGCACCAGTACGTTCACGTAATTCTTTAACTAATTGAGCAGTAATTTTTGCCATTAATATGTCCTCCTACAGAACTAACAGTAAAAACAAATTAGTCTTCTGATTTTTCAACAACTACTTCGATGGATTCTTCTTCATCGTCTTCAGCTGCTGCTTTATCAGCCATTTCTTTTTCAACATCTTCGCTGTCATCTTGGCCTTGCTTACCTTCGATAATTGCATCAGCCATAGCACCTGAAATCAAACGAATTGCACGAATTGCGTCATCGTTTGCTGGAATAACAACGTCGATTGGATCTGGATCAGTGTTAGTATCAACCATAGCTACTACAGGGATACCTAAAATGTTTGCTTCGTGAACAGCGATCTTTTCTTTCTTAGGATCAACAACAAACATAACATCTGGGATTCTTGGCATATCTTCAATACCACCTAAGAATCTTTCAAGTTTTTCCATTTCCTTAGTCAAAAGTGCAACTTCCTTCTTTGGTAATACGTCGAAAGTGCCATCTTCTGACATTTGCTTTAATTCCTTTAATCTCTTAACACGGCTTTGGATAGTAGTCCAGTTAGTCAAAGTACCACCTAACCAACGTTGGTTAACGTAGTATTGACCTGCACGTGTAGCTTCTTCTTTAACAGCGTCTTGTGCTTGTTTCTTAGTACCAACAAACAAGAATACGCCACCGTCTTGAGCAACTGCCTTAACGTAGTTGTAAGCGTCATCTAACATCTTAATAGTCTTTTGTAAGTCAATGATGTAGATTCCGTTTCTTTGAGTGAAAATGTAAGGAGCCATCTTTGGATCCCATCTTCTAGTTTGGTGACCAAAGTGGACACCTGCTTCAAGCAATTGCTTCATAGTAACAACTGTCATAAAAAATTCCTCCTGGTTAATTCCTCTCAAGAGGTCGTATTAAATTCTGACCAATAAATGGCACCTAGGAATTTAATCGCTCTTGATGTGATATAAATTTAATATGCGAAACGCATACTTGAACATTGTAACT
This sequence comes from Lactobacillus johnsonii, assembly GCA_949888035.1. GTDB lineage: Bacteria > Bacillota > Bacilli > Lactobacillales > Lactobacillaceae > Lactobacillus > Lactobacillus johnsonii_B. The sequence continues at coordinate 37,665 of CATLCE010000009.1, forward strand.
AATTAATTTTATAAATGCAATTAAAATTTTACATTATGTTCTTTTAAAAACTCTTCTTTCCATTTTCTTGAATGGTGTTTGAACCAATATTCTCTCTTTAAGGCCAGTTTTTTATCATCAAATTCTTCATGATAAATCATTTTTACTGGTCGACGTGTTTTTGTGTATTTAGCTCCTTTTCCTTCATTGTGCATCTTTAATCGATGAGCTAAGTCATTTGTAAAACCACCATAGAAACTTCCATCATTACACAATAAGCAGTAAAAATAATATTTTTCTTTTTTAGGCCCTTCTTCCTTATTTTCAGTGATAACTTTTTTTATTTCAGGTGTAAACGATCCATCTTGATTATGAACAACAATTGCATCCCTCAAAACTAGACCATCACTCGCAGTATTTCTAATTGCTTCTACCACAACTAAATTAGCATCTGCCTCTCTCTTAGAGACAAATGGTTGCACCCACTTTACACTCAGTTGATTTTCTAAACAATAGTGCATAATTTCACCCAAACGCTCAGGCCGATGAACCATAAACATTTTGCCTTTCATCTTCAGCAGATCACTTGATACTTTAATTATTTGCTCAAGGTTAATTGCTAGTTCATGTCTTGCTAAGGCCTTTTTTTCATCTGGATTAACAATATGACCTTTAGGAACTTTGAAATAAGGAGGATTAACAACAACTACATCATACTTATCTTTACCTAATTTTTTCGGGGCATCTAATGCATTCAGACAATGGACTTCTATCCGATTTTCTAATTTATTCAATTTAATACTTCGTCTTGCCTGATCAGCTATTTCTTTTTGAATCTCCACCGCATCATAATGTGCCCGGTTAAAATAGGACATGTAGATACTAGCAGCCCCATTACCACTACATAAATCAACAACTTTATAATTATCATGTATTTTATTTTGCGCAAAATATCCAAGAAGAAGCGTATCTAAAGAAAAAGAAAACGCATCTTTTTCTTGGATGATTTGTAGGTCATCATTGTACATATAATCAATTCGTTCATTAGGTTTCAATAGATCCATTTTCTATACCCTTCTAAAAATTCTTTGCTGTATTGTATAATACTATAGATAAAATTGGAGGAAAGATTATGTTTTATAAAATTATTCGCCCAATCGCCCGATTTATTGTCTGGGTACTTAATGGACATTTACATGTTCATCATAAAGACCGTATACCAAAAGGTAACTATATTTTAGTAGCCCCTCATCGAACTTGGTGGGAACCAATTCTTTTTGCCTTGGCTGCAAGTCCAATGGAATTTATGTTTATGGCAAAAAAAGAACTTTTTAAAAATCCTATTTTGAGATTTATTTTAGTGCATGCACATGCTTTTTCAGTAGATCGCGATAATCCTGGTCCTTCTGCAATTAAAATTCCTGTTAAAGGATTACGCAAAGGTGATCTATCGTTGATTATTTTTCCTTCCGGAACTCGTCATTCTGAAGAACTTAAAAGTGGCGCATTTGTTATTGCCAAAATGGCTAATAAGCCTTTAGTGCCAGTTGTTTATCAAGGACCGTTGACCTTTAAAGGCTTCCTAAAAAGAAAATCCTTAGACATTTGTTTTGGTGATCCAATCTATATTCCACGCCGCGAAAAGATTAATAAAGAAACTACACCTGCTCTATACCAGCAATTGGAAGAAGCTTGGGACAAGCTAGATAAAGAACAAAATCCTGACTTTCACTATATCGCAAAATAATTTTTTTATTATTCAAGATTTTTAGTGTTAAAATGACATAGTCTAGTGTAGAAAAGGAGAATCGATAATGTTAGAAAAACCTTTGTATAAAATGATGCTTAGTCATTCATTTAATGTCCCTGTAAAAGTTACGTACTGGGATGGAAAATCAGAAATTTATGGAAATGGCACACCGGAAGTGGAGGTTATTTTTAACAAAAAGATTCCTTTTAAAGAAATAACAAGTAACGCCTCTTTAGCTTTAGGTGAAGCTTATATGGATAAGGATCTTGAAATTAAGGGTAGTATCCAAAAATTAATTGAAGCAGCATATGAAAGTAGTGAATCATTTATGCGTGCTTCAAAATTTAGAAAATTTTTACCTAAGCAAAAGCATACTGAGAAGCAAAGTCAAGAAGATGTTCAAAGTCACTATGATATCGGTAACGATTTTTATAAACTATGGCTTGATCCAACTATGACTTACTCATGTGCTTACTTCACTAATGGTAATAAAGATGATCTTGAAGCTGCTCAAATTGCTAAAGTTCATCATATTCTTCAAAAATTAGATCCTAAACCAGGTAAGACTTTATTAGATATTGGGTGTGGCTGGGGAACCTTAATGCTAACTGCAGCTAAAGAATATGGACTTAAAGTTACCGGAGTCACTTTAAGCCAAGAACAATTTGATTTAGTCAACCAAAAGATCAAGGACATGGGTCTTGAAAATCAAGCCGAAGTTTTACTTGAAGATTACCGTGAATTAGGTAATCGTGATTTTGATTATGTTACTTCTGTAGGTATGTTTGAGCACGTTGGTTCAGAAAACCTAGGAGAATACTTCAAAGACGTTGCTAAATACCTAAAGCCACACGGTGTTGCTTTAATTCATGGTATTACTCGTCAACAAGGCGGGGCTACCAATGCCTGGATTAACAAATATATCTTCCCAGGTGGCTACATCCCTGGCCTAGTAGAAATTGTCTCAAGAATTGAAGAAGCTAACTTACAAATTGCTGACATGGAAATGCTTCGTCGCCACTATCAAAGAACTCTTGAAATTTGGGATAAAAACTTTAATGACCATCGTTCAGAGGTTGAAGGAATGATGGGCGAACGCTTTGTAAGAATGTGGGATATGTATCTTCAAGCCTGTGCAGCTTCCTTTGAATCAGGAAACATTGATGTTATTCAATACCTATTAACAAAGGGCCCATCTGGTAAAACCTTACCAATGACTCGTCAATACATGCTGAATGATAAATAAAATATAATTCAAATAAAAGCTCGGTCTTAAACGACCGAGCTTTTTATTTATCGCTATTTTGTTGAAGCTTATAAAGATTGTAGTAATACCCTTTCTTCTTCAATAGTTCCTCATGTGTACCACGTTCAACAATTCTTCCTTTATCCAAAACAATAATCTGGTCCGCATCTGCAATTGTTGAAAGACGGTGCGCAATTGCCAAAGTCGTTCTTCCTTGACGAAGCTTCTTTAATCCCTCTTGAATTAAATTTTCGGTTTCTGTATCGACATTAGCCGTTGCTTCATCTAGAACTAAAATTTTAGGATCAGTTACTAAGGTTCGTGCAAATGAAATTAATTGTCGTTGTCCTTGACTAAGTTCTGATCCACCTTCAATCACTTTTGCATGATATTTACCAGGCATCTTTTCAATAAATGAATCTGCTTGTACGGTTTTAGCAGCATCTTTAATTTGTTGATCTGTAATTTTGTCATTATACAAGCGAATATTTGAAGAAATGTCCCCATAGAACATAAAGGGTTCTTGTAAAACTAATCCTAGTTTTTTACGTAATTCTTTCTTTGGAAACTTCCTAATATCAATGCCATCAATAAGTACTTCCCCACTACCAAATTCATAAAATCTCATCATTACATTGATAATTGAACTCTTTCCTGATCCAGTATGACCAACAATTCCTAAAGTTTCACCCGGATTAACTACAAAAGATACATCATGTAAGATTTCATTCTTTCCATCATAAGAAAAGCTGACATTTTTAAATTCAATCTTTCCTTTTGAAATAACTGCTCTTTCATCATTTTCTTGTCGCGGTTCGTATTCTTTTTCATCCATAATTCTAAAAATACGTTTACCTGCCACAATCCCATCCTGAAAAGAAGTCATTCGATCCATCATAGTAGAAATAGGATTAAAAAATTGTTGTACATATTGAGAAAAAGCATATACAATTCCGGCAGGAACAAAAGTCTTTTGTAATGGGAATCCAAAATACATTAACACTAATGCAAGAGCCAATGAATAAAGCAAACTAGTCATTGGCGAGAGCAAAAGCGAGTTAACTCGGATCAAGTTAAAACGTGTTCTCATTAAAGTACCATTCTCATTTTCAAAATGGTTTGTCATTCTTTTTTCCTGCTTAAATTGCTGAATGAGAGAAACTCCTTCAATAGATTCATTTAAGTTAGTATTAATTCGACTAAGCCGTTCCCTAAAAGCACGATACAATCTAGAACTCTTTTGTGTATAAATCCAGAAAATAAAACCTAAAATTGGTAAAAACAGCAAGACAATTAACGCCGCAAATTTATTGGTTACATACATCGCTATAAAAGCAGTTACTAAAGAAAATACTCCAATGACTACTTGACAAAGTACTCCTAAAAAGTCGCTTAGAGTCATCGTATCATTAGTGACTCTTGATACAATTGAACCTGCTGGGGTCTGGTCAAAATAGCGCATCCCTAAACTATGAAGTTTTCGATATAAATCTTTTCTTACACTTTCAAGTGTCTTTTCAGCGCCAAGTGCATATAAATATTGATATACAAACTGAAGAATTGCCTTAATAATTGTTCCAAGCCCATATAATAGTCCAGCCCAAATTATAATCTGTACTGTCGCTTTTTGTTTGATCAAATAATTATCTAAGAAAAACTGTAGTCCTCTTGGTAAAAGCATATTAATTACACTTACTAAGAAAGCTCCAAAAATTGCAATTCCCATTTCCACTTTAAAAGGCTTTACGTACTTTAAAACTCTTTTAAATATTTGAACTTGTTCTTTAAATGGGATGGCCTTAGACCAAACTGATTTGCTTTCTTCATTATTGTCCATCTACTTCACCCACCTTTGCTTGTAGTTCTTGTTTACGCCACATTTCAGCATACCAACCATTTTGAGCTAAAAGGTCAGCATGTTTTCCTCTTTCAACAATCTTCCCCTCTTTTAGAACTAAGATGAGATCTGCATCCATTACGGAAGTCAAACGATGGGCCGCAATCAAGGTCTTTTTTCCTTTTCTTTCCGATTTAAGTGAATCCAAAATAGAGGTCTCTGTCTTTGCATCCACCGCTGAAAGAGCGTCATCTAATATCAAAATAGGACTTTCTTTTAACAAGGCTCGTGCAATTGACAATCTTTGTTTTTGTCCCCCAGACAAAGATACTCCATTCTCACCTACCAATGTTTTATACCCATTTGGCATTTGCAAAATGTCATCGTGTAAATCACTCTTTTGAGCTGCAGATTCAATTTTATCCTTCTCCACATTTTCATCAGAAAAAGCAATATTTTTTTCAATGGAGGTAGAAAACAAGAAATTATTTTGTGGAACATACGAAATTTCACTTAAAAGTAATTTTAAAGGAATATTTCTAATATCATGACCACCTAAGCTTATTCTTCCTTGGTATTGATCAAACTCTCTTAATAAAAGCTCAATAATAGTGGTCTTTCCGGATCCAACTTTTCCCACTAAACCTAATGTTTGTCCTGGTTTTAATGTAAAATTAATATTTTGCAAAACTGGTATTTCTTTTTCATCAGGATAGGCAAAGGATTTAATTTCATATTTTAAATCACCTTGAATATCTCGAGCTGTTAAGCTCTGATCAGCGTTTTCATCAGTAATTTGAGGTTTCTCATATAATAGACGTTCAACACGATCATAGGAGGCTGATCCACGCTCTAAAATATTAAATAAATAACCAATTGCAAACATCGGCCATACCATATTAGAAATATAAGCAATAAAGGAAACCAATTGACCAACTGATAAAGTACGATTTGATACCAGTAACCCACCATAGATAATCGTAATTACATAAGTTGCTCCAATAATTAATGTCCCTAATGGATCAAACATTGAATCCCATTTAAAAACTTTCTTATTGATTTGAATGGTATCATCTACCATCTTATTAAAGGCAGCTGAATCCTGCTCACTTTCACCAAAGGCTTTTAATACTTTAATTCCGGAAACTGATTCTTGAGTTTTATTATTTAAACGTGAAAATGCAGCTTGTGATTTGTCAAAACTATAATGAAGCTTATCTCCTAACTTCCAAGCACCTAAAGCAAGAAAAGGAAGTGGTAAAAGGGCAATAATAGTTAACCTAAAATCGGTAAAAATAATCATTGCAATCATTGTAGTTCCACCAGTAACCAAAGAGTCAACTAAAGTCAAAACTCCATCTCCAGCTACATTTTGAATGGAATTGATATCATTAGTCGCATGTGCCATTAAATCCCCGGTGCGGTGCCTTTGATAAAAAGTTTTATCCATTATCATAAAATGCTTGAATAAGCGGGATCGCATTTGTCTTTCTAACTCTGCTGCTCCACCCCAAATTTGCTTACGCCAAAAGTAGCGCAATAAATATAAGACTATAGCTGCAGCAATGACAGCTAAAATTAAGGCACTATACTCACCCCAGCTAATTGACCCTTTATCTAGCTGGTCAGCCATCAGTCCCAAAATTCTAGGTGGGACTAAATTGGCAATTGAAGTTAAAGCTAAAAAACTAATACCAATAATATATCTTTTCTTCTCTTGCTTAAAAAACCATCCTAATTTGCTAAAAATATTCATTTTTCACCCCACCATATACAAAAAGACAGAGGAATACGATCCTCTGTCTATTACCAAATATTAGTAAAGTAAGCTACTATTTTTGTTGTTGATGCTTCATCATATTCATAACTTGATTAAGCTTCTTAGCAGATGGTTTTTGTCCCATTTGCGCCATCATAGCTGCAATCATATCTTCACTAATAGGAGGATTGTCTTGGAAATACTTCTTCATGTATGCGCGAGCACCATAAAATCCGCCAACAAGACCGATTAATAATGCGATAATAATAAGAAAAATTGCTAAACCTAAATTCATTTCCCAAAAACCTCCAAAAATTAATGTACTTTTTCAGCATACCAAAAAAATAGTATTTTTTAAAGTAAAATATTAATCTTTTCTTAATCCTTTACGACGTTGTGCCTCTTTAGCTTTTTCGGAGGTTACTTCTTTACCATCTTTGTCAATGACTACAGTATCCTCTAATTGTTGTCTAAATCCAGCACGGAAGTTTTCTAGAAAAGCAGCTCTTAATTTTTTACGTTCCTCTAACTCATCAGGAGTTAATTCACGTTCTCTACTAATTTTAGTTAATTCATTGATTCGCTTAATTAAATTTTCTTCTTCTTTTTTGTCCATAATAAACACCTCACTAAACAATGTTAGTTTACCTTAATTATACCAATAAAAAAAGACTCAACTACTAAGAACGCCTGTTTGCCGAGATAATATTTTTTTGTTAGAATACTAATAAGTAAGTAAATGGAGAAAAAATTATGACTGAACCACATGCAAATAAACAATTAGAAATTTTACGTTTTATTTACGATACTGTTGAAGAACGAGCTTTTCCTCCTACAGTGCGAGAAATCTGTAGTGCAGTGGATCTTTCTTCTACTTCAACCGTTCACGGTCACTTAGCACGCCTAGAAAAGAAAGGCTATATTTTAAAAGATGCCACGAAACCAAGAGCAATCGAAGTAACTGAAAAAGGTCGAGAAGCTCTGGGAATTAAACCTAAAGATATTCCTGTTGTTGGCGTAGTTACTGCTGGTCAACCTATCTTAGCCGTTCAGGACATCGATGAGTATTTCCCTCTTCCTCCTGATCTCGAAAATGACGCTGGCGAGCTTTTCATGTTACGTGTGCATGGCGAATCAATGATTAATGCTGGAATTTTAAATGGTGATCATGTCATTGTTCGTAAACAATCTAGTGCTAATAATGGTGAAATCGTTGTCGCTATGACTGAAGATAACGAAGCAACTGTCAAAAGATTTTTCAAAGAAGACGGTTATTACCGTCTGCAGCCGGAAAACGATACAATGGATCCAATTATTTTACCTGTGGTTCAAATTTTAGGTAAAGTTGTAGGCCTATATCGTAATAATATTGATTAAAAAATGGTAGGAAGTGTCATTCCTACCATTTTTTTGCTATTTAATTAGCGGTTTTACATTTAACCAGTCTTGCGCAATTACTTCGGCTAATTTTCTATTATAAAAAACAGCTGCGGGATGGTATTGCGGTACAACGATATACTTTTCTTTAGACCAAATATAACCATCTTTTTTATCATTTAATTCTAAAATTGGAGTATTTTCAATAATTTTTCCATGCACATTACTAATTTCATATTTATCATCTAGCAATCTTGTTAGAGCCGTAGTACCCACTGTTACAATGATTTTAGGTTTAACACACTTAATTTCATAATCTAAAAATGGTGCATGTGCCAAAATTTCCTTTTTAGTCGGTTTTCGATTAGGATATTTGATTACTTCTTTATTTTCTTTTTTACTAAATGTGTGCTTAATACTATAAGGACGGCTTCTGACAGCACTAGTTATATATACATCGTCTCGTTTAAGCCCGATTGAGGCTAAAGATTTCATTAATTCTTTTCCAGACGCACCGTGAAACGGGATTAGCGACTCTATCTCTTCTCTTCCTGGCGCTTCTCCTACAATCATAAGCTTGGGATGAACTGGACCAGCACCAAAATTAATTCCTTCTAATTTCATCCCCTTTGATCTTTCCTTAACTTCAGCTAAGAGTTTATCTGGATATTTCATTTTCAATATATTCCTGTGCCTTCTTCAATAATTCTTTCAATTCTTCATAATTTAAACAGGAATTAGCTTCTCCTAAAGTTGCCCATTTATAATCTCCAATTTCACTTTTTTGCAGCTCTATTTTTTGATCCGGGTTAAATCTACTCAAAAACAATGTTACAGTTTTTAATCGATCTCGGGCAATTTTATAAGTAATACTTTCCTCAAAATCAAAATCATAATCTGGTTTTAGTCCCACTTCTTCATAGACTTCTCTTTGAGCAGCCTGTGCATTATTTTCATCCTTTTCTAGATGCCCTTTCGGAAAGCCCCAAGTTCGGTTAAGCCTACTTTGGACAAGTAAAAATTCTATTTTATTATTTTTAATACGATAAACAATACTACCAGCTGAATATTCATGCATCTTTTTTACTCCCTTCTTATGATTGCTCTTGTTGTTTTCATTATAAGCTAAATTAAAATTTTCGACCTCTTCAAGACCTTTATCTCCTATTTAATTATATAAATTAAAATTATTTTTCATCTTTTTTGTTTAATCGACAAAATACTAATTTAGGGTTACACTTTATGTTGAAATAGATTAAATAAGGTGAAAAAATTGAAAAAACAAGAACAATCTGAAAGCTGGGGTCAGTGGATTCTCCAGGTACTAATTCTAGCAGCCATATTTTTTGGTATCTTTTTTGTACTAAATAAATATGTTTTTGCCAACTTAACTGTATCTGGAATTTCAATGCAACCTACTTTTGAAAATAACGATCGTGTTATTGCTCTTAGGCACGCCAAGATTAAGGAAGGCGACATTGTAATTGTTGATGCGCCTGACGAACCAGGAGCCGTATATATTAAGAGAGTAATCGGGTTACCGGGAGATACCATTGTAAGTAAAAATAATCAAATTTATATTAATGGTAAAAAACTTAATCAACCATGGTTAAAGGCTGGTCAAAAATTAATTGACAATGGAGAGGACGGAATTTCCGGTACTAAATATACTAATACCCAAAATTTCACTCTGAGTTCTCTAGCTAAAACTCAAAATTATCGTCAATTTTATACTTCAAAGCAACTAAAAGAAATGCAAAAGACTAATAAAGTTCCTGCTAATACTTATTTTGTAATGGGAGATCACAGAAGCGTTTCTAAAGACAGTCGCTATATTGGAACAATTCCACGAAGTAAAATTGTGGGAGTAGTGAAGATGCGCTACTGGCCACTAAATCACATTACATTTTATTAATCAAAAAGAGTTTCTTTTTTGAAACTCTTTTTTTTATCTACAAAAAAAGCCATCTCTTTCGAGATGGCTTTTAATACTGTCTTGATTAATTAAATTAACCGCGACGCTTTTCAGCAATTCTAGCTGCTTTACCGTGACGTTCACGTAAGTAGTAAAGCTTAGCACGACGTACACGACCGTGACGAAGAACTTCAACCTTAGCAACACGTGGGTCATTTACTGGGAAAGTACGTTCAACACCAATACCTGATGACATCTTACGTACAGTGTAAGTTGCGCTGATACCAGCACCCTTACGCTTAATTACAACACCTTCGAACATCTGAATACGTTCGTGAGTACCTTCTACAACACGTACGTGAACACGAACAGTGTCACCTGCACGGAAGTCAGGCATATCATCGCGTAATTGTTCTTTAGTTAATTCTTGAATTAATGGATCCATTATTTTCTCTCCTTCTACGGCATTCATCAACATCTTGTGCCAGCGGAATACCCATAAATCAGTGGCTTATGCCACAACGACTAGTTTACCAAATAGAAAAATGCTTGTAAATACTAATTCTCTTTTTCACTTTTAATTTCTTCAAGCATTCTCTTTTCTTCATCTGTTAACTCACGGTCAGCTAACATATCGGGACGGTAGAGATATGTTGCTCGTAAGGCTTCCTTATGGCGCCATTCAGCAATTTTTTGGTGATTGCCCGATGTTAATACTTCAGGGACTTTCTGACCTTCAAAATCAGCAGGACGCGTATATTGCGGATATTCTAAAAGACCGTGTGAAAAACTTTCTTCTACTGGAGAAGCAGAATTTCCTAAAATTCCCGGTAAGAGACGAACAGTAGCATCAATCATACTCATTGTTGGTAATTCTCCACCAGTAAGGACGTAATCGCCAATTGATACTGTTTCATCAGCCAAATCATAGATTCTCTGATCAAAACCTTCATAGTGACCACAAATAAAAGTTAAATTTTCTTCTTTTGACCAATCTTGGGCCATTTTTTCATTGAAAGTTTTTCCTTGTGGAGCAGTAATAATTACTTTTCCTTTATTAGTTAAAGAATCTAGAGCTTTTTTTATTGGCATAATTTGAAGTACCATCCCAGCTCCACCCCCATAAGGAGTATCATCGACATGATGATGTACGTCGCTAGTAAAGTCACGGAAATTAACTAAGTTTAATTCCCATTTTTTGTCTTCTAGACCTCTTCCTAACATTGAGACCTGCAAAGGAGTAAACATATCTGGAAAAAGGGTTAAAACATTAATTTTCATCTCGTAATCCTTCAAGCAAAGTTACTTCTATTCTCTTATTGGCTAGATCAACTTTTTTAACTACTGATTCAATATTTGGAATCCAAAAACTCTTTCCTTTTTCTGGCTTTATCTCCCAAATATCATTAGCACCAGGAGTTTCAATGTTTTCTAATACTCCTAGCTTTTCTCCAGTCTCAGCATCATAGACCGGGCAATTTAAGATGTCCTTAAAGTAATAGCTACCTTCAGGTAATTCTTGTTGATCTGTTTCTGCTACATATAATTCTTTACTGCAAATTTTTTCAGCTTGATCAATATCATCAATCTTTTCAAATTTAACTAAATAAAATTGTTTATGGCGTCGAGTATTTTCTACAATTAATTCTTCATACTGTTTATTATTCTTAATAAACAATCTACTTCCTGTAGCTAATCTTTCCTCTGGAAAATCAGTTGTTGCATTTACTTTAACTTCTCCCTTTAATCCATGAGGAGACAATATCTTTCCAACTTCAAAATATTCAGTCATAGAACTTATTCTTTCTAAATAAAAAAGTTTGGGAAGAGCTTTCCCAAACTTCTAATTGCAATAGTAAATTACTTACCGTACTTTGCGTCGTGGTATCTAGTCATCAAACCAGCTTTTGAAAGTAAGCTTCTTACAGTATCTGATGGTTGAGCACCTTTTTCAAGCCATTCAAAAATCTTGTCTTCTTCAAGCTTAACTTCATCAGGGTTAGTAAGTGGGTTATAGTAACCAACTTCTTCGATGAAACGGCCATCACGTGGCATACGTGAATCAGCAACTACGATACGGTAAAAAGGTTTTCTCTTTGAGCCCATACGGCGCATACGAATCTTAACAGACATTAATTAATTCCTCCTAAATTTCTTGACTTAAATAATATAGCATATAGAGAAATGTGTGTAAAGGTTTTTTCCTTAACAGTTAAAAATTATTTTGAACGATAACGCTTAATATTCTTCATCCGTTTCTTCTTATTTTTCTTAAAGCGTTTATTCATTGATCTCATCGCCATCTTACCCATTGGTGAATTCATTCCTGGTAAGTTAGCCAATTCACCCATATCACCTTTGGTCATCTTTTGCATCATTTCTTTTGATTGCTTAAATTGTTTAATCATTCGGTTAACTTCAGCGATTGATCTACCAGAACCGGCAGCAATTCTACGTCTTCTGGATGGATTAAGAATATCAGGATTTTCACGCTCTTCTGGGGTCATTGAATAAACAATAGCCTTAATGTGATCGATTTGTTTTTCCGGAATCTGAATATTTTTAAGAGCAGGATTATTACCCAATCCAGGGATCATTTTAATGATTTGATCTAGAGGACCCATTTTTTGAACTTGCTCCATTTGATCAATAAAATCATTAAAATCAAAAGTATTTTCCCGCATCTTTTCAGCCATCTTTTCGGCTTCTTTAGCATCGTAATCTTGCTGAGCCTTCTCAATTAAGGTCAACATATCACCCATACCTAGGATACGTGAAGCCATTCGATCAGGATGGAAAGTAGAAAGATCGGTTAATTTTTCACCTTGACCGGTAAAGATAATTGGAAGACCAGTGACAGCACGAATAGAAAGTGCGGCACCACCACGAGTATCCCCATCAAGCTTAGTCAAAACAATTCCAGTCAGATTTAAGTCATTATTAAATCCTTCTGCTACTTGTGTAGCTGCTTGACCTGTCATTGCATCAACAACTAATAAAGTATTATCAGGATGAGCAACTTCAGTTACACGCTTCAATTCATCCATCAATTGCTCATCAATTTCAAGACGCCCAGCCGTATCAATCAAGACGTAGTCATTTTTATTTTTATCAGCTTCTTCAAGACCATGCTTTACAATTTCTGCTACATCTTGGTTATCTTCACTATAAACCGGTACGTCTAATTGTTGACCAATTTGCTTTAACTGCTCAATAGCAGCTGGACGGTAAATATCACCTGCAATTAACAATGGACGAGCTTTTTCGTTCTTCATTAAGTAATTTGCAAGTTTACCAACGGTAGTAGTTTTACCAGTACCCTGTAAACCAACCATCATAATGATTGTTGGAATATGCGGAGATTTATTAAGAGAAACAGCCTCTTCTCCCATCATTTTAGTTAACTCGTCATCAACAATTTTGATGATTTGTTGTCCTGGATTTAAGCTATCTTGGACTTCTTTACCTAAAGCTTCCTTTTTTATTTTTTTAATAAAGTCTTTTACAACCTTAAAGTTAACGTCCGCTTCTAATAAAGCCAATCGAATTTCACGACTAGCGTCATTAATATCCGCTTCTGAGATCTTACCTTTACCAGTTAAATTTTTTAATGCTTTTTGAAGTCTTTCACTTAAATTTTCAAAAGCCATACTATTCTACTCCCATTTGTCTTAATAATTTCAAAAGTTCAATCTGAGCTCGATTAATTTTGCCATGTTCAAGGGCATATACTGCCTCAGTAATTTTTTCTTCTATTTGAGTATAATCACGTTTCATATGAAGTTTATCTTCATATTTTTCTAAAGCACGGCTGCTTCGTTTCAAATTATCATAAACAGCTTGTCGAGAGACATGGTGATTATCCGCAATTTCTCCTAAAGAAAGATCATTGTAATAATAATCCTCAAAATACTCTTGTTGTCCTTTTGTTAATAATGGACCGTAGTAGGCAAATAAGTCGCCTAATCTTTCATTTTTTTCAAGTTCATCCATTTGTCTCACCTTGAAACAGTATAGCAAAAAAAATGTATTTCTAAAATAATAGCTATGTAGTTTTAAGACACTTTTAGTTTAATTAATTTTCAAAAAAGAAGGTTAGGCAATTTTTCCTAACCTTCTTGTATACGAATCTTTTAATTAAAGATTTGGATCCATTTTAAATGTTAACTTAGACATCTTAATTGCATCAGTAAACATTTGACCCATTAATTCTTCACTATCTTTCTTAGTATGAGCAACAGTCTTTTGGTTTTCACGAGTTAAGTAGTCGGTTAATTTTTCACCACTTAAGTCTTTAGCATTTCCAATAATTTCTTCAACTCTACCACGGTAGTATCTATTCAACTCTTCAAGATATTTAGTATCAAGCTGAACAAATTGAGGATAATGACTTTCAACTAAAGCAGCCAAAGATTTGTAGTACCACCATGCATCGTCTTTATTATAGGTCATTGACGTATTGTTAAATGATGGGTCAGTTTCGTTCATATTAGCAAAGAATGGGATATATGGAGTAAATGTTGGTCCACCAATACATAACCACATAATACCAGCCATTTCTTCAGGAACATCATTTCTAATTTGCAAAATATGTGAGTTTTGAGTTCTATTTAAACCAATTGGACGATAACGATGCTTCTCTTCCTCAGTTCCATGACCAAACGGATCAAATGGAGTATCTTGATAATGAGAACCAAGTGCAAATTCAATATCTTCCTTAGCCAATTTCTTAGAAGCTTTTCTAATGAAAGGAATATCTGGGTCTTCAGGATCCTGTTCAATTTCTGGGTTGAAAAGTTTTTGGATATACCATTGACGGCTAGTGTTGTAGTGACGGTCTTGTTCAGTATAAGTTCCAAAAATGTGACGGAAATTCCAACCTTCATGATCAGGATTTAAGTGATGTTCTTCAACGAATTCTTGAATTCCTTCACTCCACATAAAGTTATCTGGATCATCAAAGTTAACTTGTTGAATAGCAACACGGTTACCAGTTGCTGCATAACAGTCATCTGGAATGCGTTGAGCAACCCAGTGGTGTCCTGTAACAATTTCCATGTACCATACTTCGTCTTTGTCACCAAACAAAACTGAGTTTCCAGCAGGTGACCCGTATTTTTTAATTAAGGAACCAAGACGTTTTACACCATCTCTTGCAGAATCAATATATGGCAAAACTACGGTCTGCATACAATCTTCATCTAAACCATCTTTAACCAATGGATCAAATGCTAACGTTCTTTCGTTACCATAAGTTGATTCAGTACATGACATAGCAACATTCTTTTGGTTGACACCGCTTTCGTCATAATAACCTAACTTTTTATAGTCAACATTTGGAACTGCTGGAACTCTTTGAGCATCTTCAGGAAGCTCCATTTCAAACTTATTAAGCCAAGATTTAATTTTACGTCCCTTTTCACCATGAACAGCTGGCTCAATAATAAACTTTTGTGGCGTAATTGCACCTGCAGTATCGTCATTACGTGAAATCATTACTGATCCATCAATTGATGCTTTTTTTCCAACTAAAATAGTCGTACATGCACTTAAATGCTTCATTATTTACTCCTTATATATTAATTGTAGCTTTGCCTATTATTAGATTAATCCTTGGAAGAGACCAATTGCAAATTTTTCTGCATCAAAGTTTGCTAAATCATCAACTTTTTCTCCCAGCCCAACTAATTTAACTGGCAAATCCATTTCATTTCTAATTGCTAATACTACTCCACCTTTAGATGAGCCATCAAGCTTAGTTAAAACTAAACCTGTAAGTTTAGTAGTTTTATCAAAGTCTTTTGCTTGTAGTAATGCATTTTGACCTGTTGAGCCATCAAGGACTAAAAGAACCTCATTTGGTTGATCTGGCAAGATTTTCTTTATTGTTCGCTTAATTTTATCAAGCTCGCTCATTAAATTGACCTTATTTTGAAGACGACCTGCTGTATCAACTAATAAGAAATCGATTCCTCTCTCTTTAGCTTTTTTAACACCATCATAAACTACAGAAGCCGGATCAGCTTTTTCAGGACCAGTGATTACTTCAACGCCATCACGTCGACCCCATTCTACCAATTGCTCTACAGCACCGGCTCTAAAAGTATCGGCAGCTACCATCATGACAGACTTGCCCGAGTCTTTAATTCGCTTAGCTAATTTACCAATTGTTGTTGTTTTTCCAGCTCCATTAACACCAACAAAAAGATAAACATTAGGCTTTGCAGAAGGATCATCGGCTAATTTAGAATCTTCACCTTCCCCGCCTTTATCATAAATATCGACTAATTTTTCAACTATTACTTGCTTTAAGGCATCGTGGCTTTTTGCATTTTGGAGTTTGGCTTCATCCCTTAAAGAATCAGTTAATTCTTCAGCAGTTTCAAAACCGACGTCAGATTCAATTAATAAATCTTCAAGATCATCAAAAAAGTTTTCATCAACTGTTCTAAATTTAGCAAAAAATGCATTTAGGCGTGCCCCAAAAGAATGATTGGTTTTTTCTAACCCTTTGTCATATCTTTCCTGTTCATCTTCTGTAGTTACTTCTTCAGCGCTCTCTTCAGAAGATTCAGTTTCTTCGGGCTTTTCTTCTTCTTTTTCTAAATTAGATGATTCTTGATCTTCTTGAAGATCTTCAGCTTCTTGAACTTCATCCTGTTTTTCTTCAAAAGCAGTTCCGGCATCACTCCAGCCTGGAGTCTCCTTAACTTCTTCATTTTCTTCTTCATGTTCATCTTCAGAAGATTCTGACTTAGGTTCTACAACCTCTTCATTTTTTTGAATATCTTCAGCTTCATTGGTTTGTTCAGGCTCTTGAAGTTCTTCATTTGAATTTTCAGTTAGTTCTTTTTTACTTTCTTCTTGTTCTTCATCTTTATGACCAAAGAGCGATTTCTTGATTTTATCAAATAATCCCACTACTAATTCACTTCTTTCTTAATTTCATTTAACGATACAGATAACACTTTTGAAATACCTGATTCTTGCATTACGATTCCATACAAATTATCTGCTTTCTGCATAGTTCCACGACGGTGTGTAATAACAATAAATTGAGTTTTCATATCATAATGATTCAAAAACTGAGCAAAACGATCAACGTTTGTTTCATCTAAAGCTGCTTCTACCTCGTCTAGAATACAGAATGGTACGGGGTTAACTTGAAGCATTGCAAACAATAAAGTAATTGCAGTTAATGCCCTTTCCCCACCAGAAAGAAGCGTTAACTTCTGGGACTTCTTACCAGGTGGCTGCGCAATAATTTCAATTCCAGTTTCAAGTAAGTTCTTTGGATCAGTTAACTCTAATCTAGCATGACCACCATCAAACATAATTGGAAAAATCTTTGCAAAGCTTCTTTCTATCTGGTGGAAGGTTGCACTAAACCTACTCTTTACCTCATCATCTAGTTTAGACATTGATTCTTCAATATCTTTTCTAGCCTTTAGCAAGTCATTCTGTTGTCCATTTAAGAAATCATAACGCGTTTTAACATCTTCATACTCTTCAATAGAGTTCAAGTTAACCTCACCAATATCTGCTAAAGACATTTTATGTAGATGAACTTCACGTTCCAATTTCTTACGCAAATCTGTTGTATTTTGTCCCTCAGATAATTGCAAAGCTGCTTCAAAAGTTAAGAAATATTCTTCACTTAAAATACCAAGTTTTTGATTAATTTGGGACTTAAGTTCTCCTAGCCTTGCAGAATACTCTTCTTGCTCCGCAGCAGTATTTTTACGCAAATTATAATTTCTTGTAGCAACTTGATCAAGATTATTTATTTGAGCATCAAATTTACCTAAATCTTTATTTATTTCAGCTAAAGCCTCTTGCATTTGTTTTTTCTGCTTACTTAGCTTAGCAACTTGCTCTTCAATTTCTGACTCACTTTGTCCATTTTGAGACAATGACAAAGCTTTAATTTTTTCCTCAATATCCTTAAGTCTAGAATTGGTATTTTCAAGCTGTTCTTCCAATTCAGATTTCTTAGTAGTAATATTTTCCAATTTATTCTTTACTACGGCCAAGTCGGAATTTAAGTTACTTAATTCTGCCTGTAATTTTTGATAAGCTTCATCAAAATCGGTCAAGTCAGTCTTTAATTGATCCATTTTTGCTCGTTGTGTTTGAGCAACTTCTTCAAGTTCTTTCTTTTTAGCCTGCTCTTTTTCAAGACGACTAGTAAGTTCTGCTTCTTCTTGCTTCTTCTCAAGTTGGGCCTTTTGCTGTAAATCATTTAACTGAGTCAGCCTTTGAACTTCTTTTTCTTCATTTTCATACTTAATAGCTTGCTCACTGATTTTTTGATTTAGGGCAGTTAAATCAGTATTTTTAGCTTCTAGCTCAGTTTGTAACTCGGTTAATTTTTTATCTAGTTCGTTTAGGGCTGTTTGTAGTTTAGTAAATTCTACCTTCCCCGTCTTAATTTGTAATGTTAATTTATCAATCTCAGCATTTGTTGCCAGAGGGGAATTATTTCTTGTATTTCTAGTCCCACCAGTCATACTTCCCCCAGGACTAATAATATCTCCATCCAGCGTCACAATTCGATAATATCGTCCAATTCTGCGTTGAACACGCAAAGCCGTATCAATAGTATCTACCACTAAAACATTTCCTAAAAGGTAAGAAATAGCATTAGAAATATCAGTCTCAGTTTTTGATGTTACTAAGTCTGCTGCTACACCTTTAAATCCTTCAATACTTTGTAAGGATTTTAAAGTAGACACAGCAATCTCATTATGACGTAATCCATCTAGAGGTAAAAAGGTAGCCCTACCTGTACGAGTTTGCTTCAACAAATTAATGGCATCCCTAGCACTACTTTGGTCAATAGTAACTAAGTCTTGAACGCCACCACCTAAAGCTGTTGACAAAGCGGCTTCTAATTCAGCTGGAAAAGAAATTAACTCCCCAATAACCCCTACAATTCCATGAAAATCACTTTGATGGTTTAAAACATATTTAACCCCATAATAGTATCCTTCATGCCTATCTCTAATTTTCTTTAGGCCTTCTACTTGTGCAGAAATTTGTTGTAAATCATTTCTAACCTTTAAGTAAGCTTGTTCGCTTTGCTCCTTAAGCTTACTCTCTTCAGCAATTTTTCTATCAAGAGTCGCAATAGTTTCATTTAGTTGTTTTCTCTTTAAAACAAGGTCTTGACCTTGTTTTTTTAATTGTGCAAGAATTTTTTGAGCTTCATCTAATTGTTCTTCAACCTCTTGCTGGCGATTATCATTTGATTTTTTACTACGAGTTAATTCATTTTTTAAATAAACAATCTCGTTATTATTACTCGTTTGATCCTGCAAAGTTTGAATATAATCAGATCGAACTTGCTCTAATTGATTATTTAATTGTTCAGGACCCTGCTTAAGTTCCTGCTTCAAATTCTTTTGATTTTTTACGAAATCAGCAAGGACTTGATTTTGACTGTTTAGATCTTTCTCATTAGCTGCAAGCTGATCTAACAAACGTTTTCTTCGCTCTTTTAGTTCTTCAGATTGTGCACTGTATTCTTTTTGAGTAGCGACATCATATTCTCGAGATTGTTGATGCATTTGAAGATCAGTAGTCAGAGCTGCAATTTTTTGCGTTAAAGATAATAATTCTTGCTGCTTTTCATCTTTTTCAGCATGGCGCTCATTTGATTGCTTACGTTTTTCTTCTAAATCAGCTTGAGATTGCTTAACCTCGTCATCAAGCTTATTTAAAATCCCTTGATTTGCTGCCGCCTTCTTAGCGACCGCCTTCTTCTCTTCATTTAAACTTTCAATCTCCAAGCCCAAAAGTTGTTTTAACTTATGATCAAGCTGTTCTTTTTGAAATTTATATTCTTTTGCTAAAGAACTTTGTTCATGTAAAGGCTCGATTCTACCTTCCAATTCTTTAACCAAATCATTAATTCTAATTAGATTGGCATTAGTTTTGTCTAATTGCTTGAGTGCAATTTCTTTTTGCTGCTTAAAATGAAGGACACCGGCAGCCTCTTCAAAAATTCCTCGACGCTGTTGGGGCTTAGAATTAAGAATCTCGTCAACCTTACCCTGGGAAATTATTCCCAAGCTATCAGATGACATCCCTGATTCAATAAACAATGTCCTAACATCTTTCAATCTTACTGGATGATGATTTAAAAGATAATCACTTTCGCCGTTACGCAAAATCTTTCTCGTTACGACCACTTCATCATTATCAGAAGCAAGTTGGTGATCACGATTATCAAAAACCAACTCAACCTCAGCATGATTCATTGGAGCTCTCATTTGACTACCAGCGAAAATAACATCTTTCATATTTTCACCACGTAAAGACTTGGCAGATCCTTCACCCATTACCCACCGAATTGCTTCAGTAATGTTACTTTTTCCACTACCATTTGGACCAACGATGCCGGTAATACCATTATTAAATCTAATTGTCGTCTTATCAGCAAAAGACTTAAAACCATTTAAAACTAATTGTTGTAGTGGCACAGACTCACCTTTTCTTATTTATTTTTATCTAATGCAGCTTGAGCTGCTTGCTGCTCAGCAGCTTTTTTATTACGTCCTTGTCCCTCTGAAACTTTTTCACCATTTACAAGTAGCTGAACTTTAAAAGATGGCTTTGATTCATCTTCATCTATTACTTGATATTCAATCTTAACTGGTCCATTTACCTGCAAACGTTCCTGAAGTTCAGTTTTATAATCACGTGAGGCATTAAAATCTCCTTCAGCAATTAATGGATAAACTGTCAAATGCAAGAAGTGCTGTACTGCCGGCATTCCTTGATCTAAGAAAAGTGCACCATTGAAAGCTTCAAACACATCTTCAAGAAGTGTCTTCCGCTTCCTAGCGCCAGCTTTTTCTTCTCCTTTACCCAAATTAATTTCTTCTGGAAATCCACATTCAATGGCAAATTCAGAAAATCCTTCTGTTCTAACAATGTTAGATCGCATTCTTGTTAATTCCCCTTCATTTAATCTGGGAAAATGACGATACAGATAATCAGATACCGCTAATTCAAGAACAGCATCACCAAGAAACTCTAATTTTTCATAGTCCTTTCTTCCGGGATGCTCATTAGCATAAGAAGAATGTGTAAATGCATCTTCAAGCAATTTTTCGTTATTAAATTTTATTCCGTATTTTTTCTTTAAATTTTGTTTAAAAGCTACTGAAACCATAGTTGCTTCCTTTCTTTAACCCTTTAATTATACCTATTTTAACCTATTAAAAAAAGATAAAGAAAAAGTGTGACCTACTATAAGTCGCACTTTTAAATAATTTTTATTTATTTTGCATAGCCAACGTAGTACCAGTTAGGGAATCCGCCACCCATACTCTTAGATGGCTCTAATGAATATCCAGTCAACTTATTGTTAATTGCGTAAATATTGTAGCTATTAGCAACTGGCACAACATAAGCTTCCTTATCCATGTAAGCTTGCCATTGGTGGAATTTCTTAACTCTGTAGCTATTATTAAAGGCCTTTTGTGAATCAATATCGTTTAACAAGTCAGTGTTTTCTTTAGTGACAAATCTACTGTAGTTAAATGGTGCCTTTGCGCCGTATAAGTCTTGAGGTGATGGTTCAGAGGAGAGTGACCATGCACCAATGAACATATCTACATCTTTAGAATCATTTTGAACCTTGTCGTAGAATGAATTCATTTCCATTAAACGACCACTAGTTAACTTAACGTTCAAGCCCATTTTCTTCCATTGTTGAATATAATTTTGAATAATTGGCTCTTGAACTTTACTACCGCTCATAGCAGCTAAACGAATAGTTAAAGGCTTACCATTTGGTTGAACACGGTAAGTTCCCTTCTTCTTGTAACCAGCTTTATCTAATAGTTCATTACCTTTTTTAATGTTATAAGTGTAGCCCTTAACATCTTTATCGAAGTAATCGCCAAATTGCTTTGGAATTAAAGTTGGAATTCTAAATGAAAGACCTGATGAGTATCTCTTATAAACTTGGTCAACATTCATACCGTAGGCAATAGCTTGACGAAGAGAACGATTATTCATCTTTGCGTCCTTATTCATCACATTTTCGCCTTTGGCTGCATCCCATTTACCAACCTTAAAGCCTAAGTAACTATATGCAAGTGGAATATTAGCGATGAAGTTTACTCCTTTAGCACCCTTAATATTTGGCCATTGAGAATTACTTACTTGCGTTACATCAAATTTATTACTCTTAATTGATTGAGCAACTGAAGCTGGAGTAATTACTGAAGCAGTTATCTTCTTTAAGTGTGGTTTACCCTTATAGTAATGTTCATTTGGAACCCATGAAACTGATTATCCACGAACCACTTTACTTACTTTATATGGACCATAGAATAATGGATTCTTACGGATCTTATTACTTGAAATAAGTTTATCAAATGGAACATCTTTTAAGTAATGATATGGAGCTGCTGCTTCCCAAATATATCCATTACCACTTTGTGTCATACCTGGCTTCATTTCTTTAAAGTGGAGTACTACTGTACGACCATTTTCGCCATCTGGCATTTCAATACCTGAAATAGTATTAGACTTTCCATCATGGTATTCTTCTAATCCTTCAAGATTAGCTAAACTTGAAGTGTAACGCTGAGAATGTGTTGCTTTATTTGCAATAATTTCATAGGCGTATTCATAATCTTTTGCAACTAAAGGTTGGCCATCAGACCACTTAACTTTAGGATTAATGGTAATTGTTGCAGTTTTAGCATCTTTATTAATTTTAATGTCTGCTGCTCCACCCTTAACGTACTTATAGGTATTATTTGTAGCAAATAATGATTCATCACCATATTGCATTACTTCTGAGTCTGTATTGTTGGTAGACAATTCATCATTAAAAATACCAGTAAACGGTGTATCAGTAACTACAGCAACGCTGACATTTCCACCATCCTTAATTGTCTTCTTAGGAGTTGACTCCTTGAAATTAGGATGACTAGTATTATTGCTATTACTATTACCACAGGCTGCTAAAGTTAGAGCTACACCTGAAAGCAAAGTTAATGTACCAATTAATTTGCCTTTCTTCATTAATTTTTCCTCCAATAACATTGGACAAGTTGATATATTTAATTTTAGCACTGAAAACGATTAAAACAACTTAAATAAAAAAAGACCGTCACTTAAGACGATCTTTATGAAGAAATTTATCTAATATTATTTTGCAATTCCTACATTGTACCATAAGCTGTTTGCTGCTGATGGTTTAGATGAGTAACCTGTAATCTTGCTGTTAACTGCATCAAGACTATAACTGTTAGATACTGGAACAACGTAGGCTTCATCATCCATATATTTTTGCCATTCATGGAATTTCTTAACACGGTAATTAGTATTAAATGCCTTTTGTGAATCCATTTCTTGAAGTAACTTAGTGTTCTTAGCAGTTACAAAACGACTAAAGTTGTATGGTGCTTTTGCGCTGTACAAGTCATTTGGTGATGGTTCTGAAGATAATGACCATGCACCCATGAACATATCTACGTCTTTAGAATCATTTTGGACCTTGTCATAGAAGGAGTTCATTTCCATCAAACGACCACCAGTTAACTTAACATTCAAGCCTAATTTCTTCCATTGTTGGATATAGTTTTGAATAATTGGTTCTTGAGTAGAGTCACCACTCATAGCTGCAAAATGGATAGTTAAAGGCTTACCGTTTGGTTGAACACGGTACTTACCCTTCTTCTTATATCCAGCTTTATCAAGAATTTCATTCCCCTTCTTGATATTGTAATCGTAGCCCTTAACATTTTTATCGAAGTACTTACCAAATTGTGCTGGAATTAAAGTTGGAATATGGAAAGTCAAACCGTTGGTATAACGTTTGTTTACAGCGGAGATATTCATACCATAAGCAATAGCTTGACGTAATGCTTTATTATTCATTTTTGCATTCTTATCCATTACGTTTTCGCCTTTAGCTGCATCCCACTTACCTACCTTAAAACCTAGGTAACGATAAGACAAAGGAATCTTAGCGATCCAGTTAACATTATCAGTATTGGCAACGTTCTTCCATTGAGTATTGATTACACCGGCAATATCATATTTATGACTCTTAATGGCTTGAGAAGCTGAGTTTGGGTTCAAAACTTGAATTGTTACTTTATCTAATTTTGGTGTACCTCTCCAGTAGTACTTGTTAGGAACAAATGTTACTGCTTGACCACGTACAACCTTACTCATCTTATATGGACCAAAGAATAGTGGCTTCTTTCTTACTTGATCAGATGATTGTAGTTTATCAAATGGAACATCCTTCAAGTAGTGATATGGAGCTGCAGTTTCCCAGAAGTAGCCGTTACCACTGAACTTCATACCTGGCTTCATTTCTTTGAAGTGAATAACAACGGTTCTTCCATTTTCACCATCCGGCATTTCAATACCAGAAATAGTGTTAGATTTACCATCGTGGTATTCACTCATACCAACAATATTTTGAAGTGAGTCAGTATAACGTGATGACTTAGTTGCCTTGTTAGCAATAATTTCGTAAGAATATTCAACATCCTTAGCAGTTACTTGCTTACCATCTGACCACTTAACACCATTCTTAATTTTAATAGTAGCAGTTTTGTTATCATTATCTAATTTTAATGTAGCTGGTCCTTTGTCATTAATTTGATAAGTATCATCAGTATCAAATAACCCTTCATTAGCAGGTGCCATAGCATCAGAGTCATTCTGAGTATCGGAAAGTTCATTTAAAAAGATACCAGTAAATGGTGTATCAGATTCAAGTGCAACACTTACTGTACCACCCTTTTTAACAGCTTTCTTTGGAGTAGCTGATTTAAAGTTCTTAGTTGGGTTATCTACTTTTGAATTTGAATTGTTACCACATGCTGCTAATGTTAAAGCAACACCAGAAAGTAAAGTTAAACTTCCAAATAGTTTGGCTTTCTTCATAGTTATATTCCTCCATCTATTTGGGACAAGTTGATGATTTAATATTATCATCATCAAACTCATAATACAATGTTTTTACTCAATTATTTTTAATATTTTTTAATTTACATTTGAGCAAATTGCTATAAAACATTGACACATCAATGTTTATTCACTATGATTTTTACCATAAAAAACTTATTTTATGCCCATTTATAATATAAATATCTCCTACATCCTTTAACTTTTATGCAAAGACATACAAAAAAGCAACTCAATTATGAGTTGCTTTTTAATGTTTAAATAATCAAATTTAATTTTCACGTTGACGAGCATCCCCAGCTTTTTGAAGAGCACGACCAACATAGTTAATACTCAAGGAAATAATTAACAACAAAATAGTTGCTGGCATCCATAACCATGGACGTGTAGTAACGTTAACTGGGTCATTAGCAAATCCAATTAAAGTACCAAGGGATGGTGTAGTGGTTGGTAATCCATATCCCAAGAAGGATAAAGTAGTTTCAATACCAATGTTTCCGGCAATCATCAATACGACATCAATTACCAAAGCTGAAGTAATGTTAGGCAAAACTTCACGGAACATAATTGTTAAGTTAGAAGAACCGGAAGTCTTGGAAGCCAAAACATATTCTCGTTCTCTCTGTGACAAAACAAACGCCCGGAAATATCTTGCAGTTGAAGTCCACCCAAACATAGAAATCAATAATACCAAAGTCCAAGCATTGTAGTTAGGAATAACAGTAGTTAAAACAATAATGATTGGGAATTGAGGCAAAATTTGGATGAAATCAACTATACGCATGATAACTGCGTCAGTTACCCCACCAAAGTAACCTGAGAACAAACCAACTAAAAGTCCGACACCTTCACAAAGAACAGTAACAGATAGACCAATCAAAATAGAGTTACGGCCACCCATCATTAGTAACTTCAAGATATCACGGCCACCATCATCTGTACCAAAGACGTGACCAGATTCACCCCAAGCATAATATGCTTCTGCAATATTAATCTCTGTTACTTGACTCTTATTTAAGAATAAAGAACCAACAAAAGTGAATAATAAGATAGCTACAATAATACAGAATGAAACAAATGCTACCTTATCACGCCAAACCTCACGTACAATGATCTTAAATCCAGATGGTGGGAGAGAGGTTTTAGCATTTTGATCTTTTTTCGATGTATTTTTATCTTTAGCCATAATTTACTACTCCTCCCTACTTAATCCGAATTCTTGGGTCAATAATACTCATGATAATATCAGATAACAAGTTACCAACTAAAGTTAACACACCAAATAATAAAATCAATGCAGTTAAAGTTGTGTAGTCACGTTGTCCAATAGAATCAAGGAACAATTTACCCATACCAGGATAACTAAATACTGATTCAATAACCATTGAACCGGAAAGTAAGCCAGTAATAGTGTTACCAAAGAATGCAGCAATTGGTAAAAGTGAGTTTCTTAAAATATGTTTATTGAAAACAACATTTTCAGGTACACCCTTACTACGTGCAGTTCTTACATAATCTTCAACCTTGTTATCAACAATTCCGGTTCTTAAGTATTGAACAATAACTGTAGTAGAGATTAAAGCACAAAGAATTGAAGGCAAAATCAAGTGATAAATTCTACTCCAGAAATAAGCCAAAGTTCCTGGGTTGACATCTGCACTAACGGAACCTGAGATTGGGAACCAACCTAAAGTAAATCCAAATAGCCAAATACCTAAAATGTAGAAAACAAATGGAGGTACTGCGAATGTAATATAGTTAAAAATTTGTACTCCATGATCTTGCCATTCATCTTGGTGACGACCTGCCGTAACACCTAATGGAATAGCAATTACATAAGTTAAGACAACAGTCATTAAAGACAACCAGAAAGTGTTAACTGCACGATCCCAAATCAAAGAAGTAACTGGAACCTTTTGAATATATGATTGTCCTAAATCACCGTGGAACATATTTCCAAGCCAGCGAGTATATTGCACCCAAACTGGATCATTCAATCCATATTCTTGTCTTAATCTTGCAATTTCCTTAGGGTCCGAATTCGGATTAATCATTCCAGTAAATGGGTCACCAGGCATCATTTTAGCCAAAATAAAGACTAGTAAACTCAAGATAAGTAACTGGGGGATCATAATCAGGATTCGACGTAAAACCGTTTTCCACATACCTATTCTCCCTCCTTCAATTCTTGTTCAATCATACCTTTAGGTAAAGCGACAAAATGACGATCAGCAACTTTTTGTAGTGGTAATACTCGACCATCTTTTTCATACCATTTATCTTGATCTTGCAAGAATTCTTGTTCTACACGTTGACGCTCTTCCTTATGTTTTTCTCTATTTTCAACATCAACAACAGGAATTGCAGAAAGTAGACGCTTTGTATAAATGTGCATTGGATTCTTGTAAATTTGATCACGTTTACCAATTTCTACAAAACGTCCACGGTGCATAATAGCAATATCTTCTGACATATGCTTTACAACACCCAAGTCGTGTGAAATGAAGAGGTAGGCAATATTATATTCTTGTTGAATATGTTTCATAAAGTTCAAAACTTGTGCTTGAACAGACAAGTCCAAAGCTGAGGTTGGCTCATCTGCTACGATCAACTTCGGTCTAGTAGCCACAGCACGTGCTACCCCAATTCTTTGACGTTGACCACCAGAGAATTCGTGTGGATATTTGTAGATAGCATCACTAGGCATACCAACAATATCTAGTAATTCTTGAACTCGTTTTCTTTCTTCATCAGTTGTTAAGTTCTCAAAGTTTCTAATAGGTTCAGCAATAATATCTTCAATTCGTTTTCTAGGATTTAGACTCGACATCGAATCCTGGAAAATCATTTGAACATCTTTATTGTAGTTAAGCTTTTTACGATTTGATGCTTTAGTAACATCAACACCTTTATACAAAATTTGTCCGCTAGTTACTTTCTCTACACCAACAATTGCTTTACCAGTAGTTGATTTACCGGAACCTGATTCTCCAATTAGACCGTAGGTTTCTCCTTCTTTAATTGAAAGATTAATCCCATCAACGGCTTTGACATATCCAGTAACTCTATTCCAAAATCCAGAACGAATTGGATAGTGAACTTTTAAATCTTTTATTTCGATTATTTCATCGGCCATAATTTCCTATCCTTTCTTCTCTTCATCTTGGAAATGGAAGCTTTGCCAGCAAGTACATCTTACAAAATGTCCTGGTTCAACTTCATGAATCTTAGGGTTCTCTTCATGAGCACTAGCTGGAATCCAAGGAATTCTAGCTGCAAATCTATCCCCAGTTCTTGGCATATTAATCAATGAAGGAACTGTTCCATGAATCACATGTAGGTCTTCACTTTCATCATCTGTTTGTGGCATAGAATGTAAAAGTGAACGTGTATATGGATGAAGAGGATTTTCAAAAATTGTTTTAACATCAGCTTTTTCAACAATTTGTCCTGCATACATAACTGCTACTTGATCAGCAGTTTCAGCAACAACACCTAAGTCGTGTGTAATTAAAACAATTCCTGACTGAGATTCTTTTTGAATTTCTTTGAGTAAATCTAAGATTTGTGCCTGAATAGTAACATCCAACGCGGTAGTTGGTTCATCAGCAATAATAATTTCTGGCTTACATGCAATTGCGATTGCAATTACGACACGTTGACGTAAACCACCAGATAATTCATGTGGGTACATCTCGTACATTTCTTCTGGACGAGGCATTCCAACTTGATTAAAAAGTTCAATTACGCGTGCATGACGAGCTTTTT
The DNA here is from genome assembly GCA_949888035.1 of Lactobacillus johnsonii. GTDB lineage: Bacteria > Bacillota > Bacilli > Lactobacillales > Lactobacillaceae > Lactobacillus > Lactobacillus johnsonii_B. The sequence goes on from CATLCE010000009.1 coordinate 66,245, forward strand.
CATCCATATCAGTATGATAGTAAAGTGTCTCAGCAACTTGATCTCCAACCTTCATTAATGGATTAAGAGATGCTAATGGATCCTGGAAAATCATCCCAATATTATTACCACGAATTTTATTAAACAATGATTCATTTAAGTTAACTAGGTTTAATTCATTGTATAAAATATCGCCAGTTACTTTCGTATTTTTGTGGTCGTACAAACCAATAATGCTTGAAGCAATTGTACTTTTACCACAACCAGATTCTCCAACAACTGCCAAAATCTCATTTCGTTTCAAGGTTAAGTTAATGTCATCAGCGGCATCATAAAACTTACCGTGTAAACGATATGCGGTATGCAAGTGTTCGATATCTAGTAAAAGATCACTTTGCTTTTCCAAAGGCCATTCTCCTCTCAAACCTTACGACATTATTAAAAGTCAATTAGATTTTCAATTTAATGTCATTATTATAAACAAAAGATACTGCTATTTCAACAACTTTTATAAAAGTAAATGAAAAATGACAGTATCTTCTGAAATTTCAATGATTAAAATTTTAATTTTGGTGACTCTTAATATATTCTACTGCTTCACCAACAGTTTGTAATTTTTCTGCATCATCATCTGGAATCTCTGCTCCAAATGTATCTTCTAGATCCATTACTAACTCAACGAAATCAATTGAATCTGCATCTAAATCATTCTGAAAATTTAAATCTTTAGTGATCTTCTCACGATCAATACTAAAGCGTTCTGAAATCATATCAGCAATTTTATTAAAAATTTCCTCTTCGGTCATTTTTTAACCTCCAAAAAAGTTTAGTTTAATTCTAAGGCATTTTTGTATTAAAGTCTAGCGAGATTCACTAAAGTATTTTTTATATTCGCCAACCAAATCTTGACTCAACATCTTATCAATTTGTAATAAAGTGTAGTAAATAGGACGGATATTCGATCTACCGTGCGTCTTTACAACAGGTGCATTTACCCCAAGTAAAACTGCTCCCCCATATCTTGCCGTATCAAATCTTTTCTTTAATGCAGTAAGTCCTGGCTTTGCTAATAAAGCTCCCACCTTAGGACGTAATCCATTATTTAGCAAAGAATCCTTAAGCAGACGTAAAATTACACTTGCAGTCCCTTCTATTGCCTTCAGAGTGGCATTTCCAGTAAAACCATCTGTTACAATCACATCGGCTTTACCTTCCATTAAATCATTTCCTTCAACATTACCAATGAAGTTAAGATTAGTTGCTTTAAGAAGCTTATAAGCTTCTTGATGAAGGGGATCTCCTTTATCGTCTTCTGCACCATTATTTAATAAAGCTACGGTTGGATTTTTAATATTTCTAATTTTTTGAGCATAAAAATTAGCCATTTGTGCCCATTGTACTAAATATTCAGGCTTACTTTGTGCATTTGCGCCAACATCAATAATATTAAAGCCATCCTCACTTTTAGCACTGGGAAGAGTTGGCATTAAAGCCGGACGTTCTACACCTTTAATTCGGCCAATAATAAAAATCCCGCAAGCTAGGAGTGCTCCAGTATTTCCTAGTGAAAATAAGGCGTCTGCTTTTCCCGACTTTACATAGTTAGCAGCAACAACCATTGAAGAATTCTTCTTACGTCTAATTGCTTTTACTGGCTCGTCACTATCAACAATAACTTCACTAGTTGCAATAACGTCAATTCTATCTTTTTGCTCAGTGGGAATTAGTTTATTAATCTTTTCTTCATCCCCAAATAAAACAAATTTTGTATCTTTTAATTTTGGCTTTGCTTTTAATACGGCATCAACAATAGCCTTAGGAGCATTTTCTCCTCCCAT
>CATLCE010000010.1:0-66831 GCA_949888035.1 Lactobacillus johnsonii
TACATTTACAGGCTTATTTGTCATATCATCTTTTAAAAATAATTCGCCCATAATTTCTATTTATCAAAAATACAACTAAAAAATAAGGTCAAACACCCTATTGTACTTGACTTTACGTAGAAAAATGACCATTCACCGTTAGATTAAGACCATTTACCGAAAATCTCTGGTTTTCAAGCGGTAAATAACTATACTTAATAACCAAGTAAGGAGGGAAATTAATGAAAGTTGAGTTTAAGATTGATCCTAATCTACCAGAAGAAAAAGTTGAATTTTGGTTGAAAAGGATGACTAGCAAAATAAAGCGAATCACGAATGAATTAACATCAAAGCAAGATTTTCTTTGGGGCTACAAAAATAGAGATGCTTATATGATCGAGTTTTCACAGATTTTTGCTATTCAAGTTGAGAATGAAAAAACAATGATTTGTACAGAAAGAGATGTTTACATTTTTAGAGGAAGATTGTATCAAGTGGAAAAACTTCTACCTAATGATTTTGTTACTACTTCCAGAAGTTCGATTGTCAACTATCATTCTATAAATCATTTAGAAATTGTTAGTAGCGGAAATATTGATGCAATTTTAGAAAATGGCTTACGCATTCAAGTTGCAAGAAGAAAGATTAAAGTTTTGAAAGAGAGGTTAGGATTATGAAAAAGGTTGTTCAATTATTAGTAAGTGGTTTAATTGGAATTGGAATAGGGATGACTTGGATAGTTGTTCAGATTCTTCTGCAGTCTTCCTGGAACAATTTAGCTAATAGTACACTTAAAATCTCAGATTTTTTATTTTGGATATTAGAATCTTTTTTAATTGGAATCTTTTTTTATTTAGCGGGTTGGATTTTTAACAATGATAGTTGGTCATTAAGAAAGCAGATTATCATTAATTTTTTTGTTTGCTTAACTGCTTGGTTAGTATTTAATTTCTTTGTAGATGGCTTAACAGTTATGGAAAAGCAGTTAGCCATTATTATCGGAAACTTTATTCTGATGTATGCTCTTGCATATGGAGTTTACTTTTTTCACTTGTGGAATGAAGTGAGACAAATCAATATTCAATTGAAGAAAAATAAAGAGTAAAAGCAGAGTTAAGAAATAAATGAAGACGGTGCTGATATATCTAAATAGAGAACGAAATTTTAAGTTGTAATTTTAGACTAAAGTAAAATTTGATTAGTTTTTAAGAACTCACAGCAGATGAGTTCTTTTTATTATGCATGAAATATCTTTAAAAAAATTGAGAGATCATTATAATAAAAAAACTAGATAACTAACTGGAGGAATAGAATGAAGGATTTTACTTTGTCACATAAAAGATGGCAACAAATTTTTGATGTGCAATTATTAATTGCACTTATCTGGATGCTTTTAGAGGTTATTTTCCAAAATAAAAATAGTGTAGGAAATTTAATTCAAGGAGCTTTTTTTTATAATTGTTCTTGGACTTAATTTCTATAATCAAAGGGTAAATAGACAGAATGGAATAATTTTTGAAATTGTAAGATGGCTAAATTTATTTGGTCTAAGTACTTTATTCCCAAGCGTGTGGGTAGAAATAGGTAATTATTTCTTAAAAAATGTCCCTCAGCTGGAAATTCTGTGGGTTCTTTTACTCTGGATGAGCTACTTAGTTTTATTATTACCCCTCGCAATTTTGTTTGCGGGTAGCTTAAAGAATTGGTTTTTACGTTTAATAGGAGTTGGTCTCCTAGGAACACAGTATGGACCTGATTCTTTGTTAAAGATTGGCAAAAATTTACCGTGGCTTCATTCAATTACTAGCCAAGGCGTAGTTGCAGCGTTTGCTTTATTAATTTTAGCTTGCTTTTTAGGAAAAGCATGGGGATTTCACTTTAATCCTAATTTGAAGTTTGTAAAAAGCAGAAATTTTCAATATTCAGTCTTATTATTACTAGTATTGTTTGCATTTATTGATGTGTTTTACAATGCCTTTATTAATTACGATAAGCAAATATGGACTGCATTTTTTAGGTATTCAATTGATTTGCAGAAAAAATATTTTACTATTGCAAGCTTTACAGCTGCTTTAGAACCAGGCATTTTTGAAGAAACTGAAAGATATTTGGCTATTATAATTCTGCTTGCTGGCTTTAATCAATATCGAAATTTGCGTGTACCAATAGCTATCTATGGGTCTGCGCTTCTTTTTGGATTATCTCATCTAGGAAACGTTGGTTGGAATGGTGAAACCTTTGAAGCTACAATTGCTCAAGTAATTGGAGTAATGGGAAGTGGTTTTTTATGGGCCGTGCTTTACCTTTATAGTGGGAAACTTTGGCTCCCAATGATTTTTCACTTCTTGATGGATTACCTTGCAAACCTGCAAAGTGGTTGGAATTCTGCAGGCTGGCAATTCAATAGTTGGGCTACAGATTATATCTCTGAAGTTCTAATGGTCTTAGTTCCATTAGCTGTTACAGTTTGGATGATGTATGGTAAAAGGCGAGAGGTGTTAGAAGAAAATGCTGATCGATTGATGAATTTATCACCAGAGTTTAATCGGCACTAAAAAGAATAGTTGCATTTAATTAGTTCTTGACGTAAATTAATTAGATGGTATAATTTAGAAGTTGAGAACAAGAAGAAGCTCCCGCTTCTCGCCTAAGTTAATATTACCTCTGGGCTGATCGATAATATCTGTTGATTAAAAGCGGGCGTTAACTTTGCCCGCTTTTTTCTTGTCCTCGAAATTAACGTGGAGGTGAATACTCATACCAAGAAATATGATCTTAAACGAAGATATTCGTGCTCGTGAAGTTCGTTTAATTGGCGTTGATGGCCAACAAGTTGGTGTTGTATCCAAGAATGAAGCTTTACGTAAAGCAGCTGACGCTGACCTTGATTTGGTTTTGCTTTCTCCTAATGCTAAGCCACCTGTTGCTAGAATTATGGACTACGGTAAATTCCGTTTTGAACAACAAAAGAAAGCCAAAGAAAACCGTAAGAATCAAAAGGTTATGGCTGTCAAAGAAATTCGTTTAAGTCCAACAATCGAAGGAAATGACTTTGACACTAAGTTAAAGCATGTTCGTAAATTCTTGACCAAGGGCGCTAAAGTTAGAGTTTCTATTCGCTTTAGAGGCCGGGCAATTACTCACAAGGAGTTAGGTAAACAGGTCTTAGAAAAGATGGCTGACGAAGCTAGTGACTTATCTAATGTAGTTACTAAGCCAAAGATGGAAGGCCGTTCAATGTTCTTAATGCTTGCTCCATTAAGTGAGAAAGATAAAAAGAAAAAGTAGTTAATTGGAGGAATAGATATGCCAAAGCAAAAAACACACCGCGCTTCAGCAAAGCGTTTCAAGAGAACTGCTAATGGTGGTTTAAAGCGTCACCATGCTTACACTGGACACCGTTTCCACGGTAAGACTAAGAAACAACGTCGTCATTTGAGAAAAGCTGCTATGGTTTCAGCAAGTGACTTAAAGCGCATCAAACAGATGCTTTCCCAAATGCGTTAATTATTAGAAGACTTTTTGAGGAGGAATTTTAGATGCCAAGAACTAAAGGTGGAACCGTAACACGCGCTCGTCGTAAGAAGATCATGAAGTTAGCCAAGGGTTACCGTGGCTCAAAACACTTACAATTTAAAGCAGCAAGTACTCAAGTATTTGTTTCTCGTAAATATGCTTTCCGTGACCGTAAGAAGCGTAAGAGCGAATTCAGAAAATTATGGATTGCTCGTATCAACGCTGCTGCAAGACAAAATGGTCTTTCATACTCTAAGTTAATGCACGGCTTGAAAGTAGCTGGTATTGACATGAACCGTAAGATGTTAGCTGACATTGCTTACAACGATGAAAAAGCTTTTGCTGATTTAGCAGATGCTGCTAAGAAAGCTTTGAACTAAGAATATTAAAAATGCTCCGCATATGCGGAGCATTTTTTTCTCAAATTTAATTGAATATAGCTAGTAAACGATTTTTTTCTTTATCAGACGCAAAAGCAGCATTAATAGAATTTAATAGTAATTGGTGTTCCTCTACTTCTGTAAGGCTAGTTTTTGATTCAAGTAATTTAAATTCTTTAGGTAAGTTAGTATTTGAAACAGTCATGTTGTCACAATTTAGGGTTGCTTTTATTCTTTTTGAAAGAAGTGTTTTTAGGGGATAAGAATCAATATCCTTAAATACTTTAGTGTTGAGGTTAGAAGTGGCACAACACTCCAGAGTTATGTTGTGGTCGACTAAATATTTAACCATTTGATTGCTTTCTAAACAGCGAATTCCATGACCAATTCTCTTAGTACCTAAATCTAGGGCTTCTTGCATTGAGTCAGGACCAGCTGCTTCTCCGGCATGAATGGTAAACAGAATATGCATTGCTTTTGCGTCTTTAAAGAATGGCCTGAAAGCTTTATTAGGAATTGGACCTTCCGGGCCTGCCAAATCAATTCCGACCACATGATGTTGATCATATTTAGCAGCTAGTCTAACTGTTAAGCTATTTTCGTGTTCTCTATTTGGTAAACGCATGAGACAAAGAATTAAATTAGCATGTAAAGGGTAGGAATTATCTTGTTGCTCATCCTGCCACTTATAAAATTTTTCCAATCCTGCAATGCAGGCTCTAACTGCTCCTTCTTGAGTAAGATTTTTTTGAGTGTGAAGCTGCGGAGCAAATCGGATCTCTGTGTAAACTAATCCTTGGGAGCGTAGACTTTTTAAAAGATCAAAAATCGCTGTTTCTAGATCTTTCTTAGTTTGCAAAAATAGTAGAGGAAAATCGAACTTAGTTAGATACTCTTGTAAATCAATGCAATTTTTAGAGACAGATAGCTTTTCTTTGAGTTGTGCTTCAGTTAAACTTGAAAAGTTGTGAATTTTCATTAATTTTTTAACCGTAGGGTATGGCAAAGAACCATCTAAATGTAGATGGAGATCGATAAAATTTTTCATAATTTAACTCCTTTATGTAATACGGTAGAGAGATAAATTGTTACCATTTTACCATCTTTTCTGTCAAAGAAAAGTAAAATTTAATTTTTCAATCATCAAATGTTTCTAAAGATTAAAGATTTCTGATACTATAGATATGAGAAAAAAGTGGAGATTTTTTAATGTTATTTAGACCTCGTTATACAATAGATACTATCTATCATTTAGATCCAAAACAGTTAAAGAAGATGGGAATTAAAGCTGTGTTTAGCGATTTGGATAATACATTGCTTGCTTGGAATAAAGCAGTTACAGCTGTTGAAATGAAACAGCTTAATGAACGCTTAGCCAAGGATGGAATTCGCTTAGTTGTTATTTCAAATAATAATGCAGAACGAATTGGAAAAGTTCTGAATCCATACCATATTTCCTTTATTGCAAAAGCACGCAAGCCTTTGCCCATCGGTATTAATAAGGAATTAAAGGCTTTGAATCTACAAAAAGATCAAGTTTTAATGGTAGGAGACCAGTTGATTACTGACATACAGGCGGGTAATTTAGCTGGTGTAGCTACGGTTTTAGTAAAACCATTAGTTGAAACGGATAAGTGGAATACAAGAATCAACCGCTTCTTTGAGAAATTTATCTTTTTCTTTTTGAATTTAAGAAAACCTGTAGTTTTTAAGGAGAAATTAGAATGAGTGAAGAATTACGTTGTATTGGTTGTGGAAGTATATTACAAGATCAAGACCCTAAAAAATCGGGCTACTTACCATCTTCTGCCTTAAAAAAGGCACTAGAGAGTGATGATAATGAGGTATATTGTCAGCGCTGCTTTAGATTAAGACACTATAATGAAATTATGCCCGTTGAAGAAAATAACGATGATTTCTTGGCTTTACTTAATTCAATTAGTCAAAAGAAGGCATTAGTCGTTAATGTGGTTGACTTATTTGATTTTAGTAATTCATTGATTTCTTCAATTAAGCGTTTTATTGGTGGTAATGAATATATTCTAGTTGGTAATAAAGTAGATTTGTTTCCAAAAAATTCTAAAGAGTCCAAAATTAAAGATTGGATGCGTCAAGAAGCTAATCGAAATGGTTTAAAACCAGAAAAAATATTTTTAGTTTCAGCTGCTAAAAAGAAAAATTTAGATGAGTTGATGGCATTTTTAGCTAAAAAAGGCGAAAAGAAAGATATCTACTTTGTTGGAACAACCAATGTTGGAAAATCCACCTTAATCAACGCGATTATCAATATGAACAGTGATTTAAAAGATGTTATTACCACCTCTAAATTCCCTGGAACAACACTAGATGAGATTAAAATTCCACTTTCTAATGGTCATTATTTAATTGACACACCCGGAATTTTGAATGCCAATCAATTGGCTAGTCATTTGAGTGGAAAAGAACTTGAAGTTGTTGAACCAAAGAAGCCATTAAAGCCAGCGACCTACCAACTTTTGCCTGGACAGACAATCTTTTTAGCTGGATTAGGACGTTTTGACTATGTAGATGGTCCATCTGCTGGATTTACAATTTATGTTGCACGCGACCTTTATGTACACAGAACAAAGACTGAAAATGCAGATGCATTTTATGAAAAACATAAAGATGATTTATTACTCCCACCAAGTAAAGAAGATAATCTCGGACCATTAAAAGGCCAAACTTTTTCACCAAAAGAAAAAAGCGATATTTTATTTGGCGGAGTTGGGTTTATTACCACACCTGCTAATGTTGTAGTAAAAGCTTATACACCAGAAGGAATTGGTTTAGGAATTAGAAGAGCGTTAATATAATGCAATGTGTTGTAAAAGAAAAACCACAAGTACAATTTGAACCAGTTACGAGTTCTGCTCAGCAAATTGGAATTATGGGAGGAACTTTTAACCCAGTTCATTTAGCTCACTTATCAATGGCTGAGCAAGTTAGAAAACAGCTTCATTTAGATGAAATATGGTTTATCCCAAATAATACGCCGCCACATAAAAAAATAGCGGGAAATATAAGCACTAAAGATCGGTGTGCAATGCTTGAATTGGCTACACATGATAATCCACACTTCCATGTTAAGCTTTTTGAAATAATGCGTGGTGGAACCTCATATATGGTTGATACTTTACGTTACTTAAAGAAGAGAGCCCCACGTAATCAATATTACTTAATTATGGGTAGTGACGAAGTAAACGACTTTGAAAATTGGCGTGAACCAGAGACTATAGCACTTTTATCTACTTTGGTTGGCGTTAGGAGACCAAATTATCCGCAAAATCCCAAGTTTCCAATGATTTGGGTTGATGCACCTAATTTAGATATTTCATCTTCCTTAATTCGTCAAAATATAGCTACCGGTAATTCTATTCGGTATTTAGTACCGGAAAGTGTACGCTTATATATTGAATCAAGAGGCTTATATCGTGACTGAAATTAATTTTGTTAAAACATATTCCCCGTTAACTTCTGATGAGATTGTTGCCAAAGAAAAAAGCAACATGGATGAAAAGAGATTTAAGCATTGTATTGGTGTAAGTGAAACTAGTCGTAAGTTAGCTGAACTTAATAATTATGATCCTGATAAGGCAGCTTTAGCAGGATTTATCCATGATTATGCAAAACAAGTCTCTCCTGCCCGATTTATTGAAGTGATTAAGGAACAGCATTTTGATCCAGATTTACTTAATTATAATCGAGCTATTTGGCATGGAATTGTGGGATCATATTTTATTGAAAAGGAATTAAAGATAACTGATCCAGAAATTTTAACTGCTATTAAACGTCATACTACTGCTGATGTAGAAATGACCACGCTAGATAAAATTGTCTTTGTAGCAGATTTTATTGAACCAGGTCGTGACTTTCCTGGCGTAGAAGAAGCAAGAAAAGTAGCTTTTGCTAACTTAGATGATGGGGTAGGCTTTGAATTAGCCCACACACTTGATTTTTTAATAACTAATAGAAAAAAGATTTATCCTAAGACATTTGCTGCTTACAATAAATGGGCAGTAAAGGATTAGAATTTTGAAAGGAAAAATAAAATTGGATAGTAAAAAATTATTAGACCTAACTGTAGAAGCAATCGATGAAAGACATGGTGAAGATACTGAAGCATACGATATGCAAGGAATTAGTATTTTAGCTGATTACTATGTTGTAACAACAGCTGGCTCAAACCGTCAACTTCATGCCATCGTTAACAGTATTATTGATAAGATCCATGAACATGGAAAAGAAGACTACCGTATTGAAGGAACGCGTGATTCTAACTGGCTCTTGGTAGATATGGGAGATGTAGTTGTAAATGTATTTACTGAAGATGCCCGAGACTTTTATGGCTTAGAAAAGCTTTGGAGCAATGGTAAGAAACTAGAATTAAACTTAGACTAAAGGTAAGAGTATGAGTGTAATTGGCATTGTAGCCGAATATAATCCTTTTCATAGTGGCCATGAGTTTTTAATGAATCAAGCCCGCTTAGCAGCTAAAAATGATCCAATAATTGTTGTAATGTCAGGTAATTATGTTCAACGTGGACAAATGGCAATTATGGATAAGTGGCAAAGAGCAAAGGCCGCTTTAGCTTCTGGAGCTGATTTAGTATTCGAACTACCATTTTCTTTTGCTGTACAGCCAGCTGATATTTTTGCTAATGGTAGTATTAAAATGTTGAGTGATTTGGGAGTGTCAGAGTTATTTTTTGGAGTAGAGGATGCGAATTTAAATTTCTCTTATTTAGGTCAAAAAATAAATCAAATTCCAAAGAATCGGATGGACTTTCGAGACTACACTCAAACTTATGCCACTCAATATAATGAAATGGTTGCTAGAGAAGTGGGGCATGAAGTAAATCAGCCTAACATGATGTTAGCCGTTGCTTATGCAGTTGCAAGTGAACAATTAAAAAATCCACTTCATTTACATCCTATAACAAGAGTAGGAAGTGGACATGATGATCCACTTTTACAAGATAAAATAGTTTCCTCAGCTACAGCGATTAGAAATTATTGTTTGCACCATCCCAATGACTTATCTGAATTAAAAAAATATCTTCCTAAAGGAGAATTGGTAAGTTTAGAAAGTCAAAAAGTTTATCCAAACTGGAATCTTTTATTTAACTTTTTGAAGTATCGAATTGAAAGTGCAAGTTTAGAAGAATTGCAGTCAATTTATCAAATGAGTGAAGGACTAGAATATAAAATGAAGGAAGAAATTCACACGGCAGAAGATTTTACTTCATTTTTACGGCAAATTAAGTCTAAGCGATATACTTATGCTCGTTTAAGAAGATTATGTCTTTACACGCTTTTAAATGTCACTGAGAACGAAATAAAGGATTCTTATCAAGATGTTTCAACCCTACTGTTAGGTTACAGTAGTCGAGGAAGAAATTATCTTAAGAAAATTAGAAAAGATGTTCAAGTACCGATTATTTCAAAAGTTGATAAGAAAAATGCTGCAAGTGGAACTTTAGGTTTACAAGTAAAAGTGGATCGGCTTTTTGAACAAATTATAGGTGAAGATCAAAATTTTGGTCGTAAACCAATCGAGGTAAAATAATGTTAAAGTTTTCATATTCGCAAATTAAAAATAGTCGTAATCCATTAACTCATGTTGATGAGAACGTTGAGTTAAGTAAAGAGTTTTTTGATAGAAGTAAAGAATTACTGGAAGATGCAAATAATGTTCATGTTACTGGTGACTTCTTCTATGATGAACCTTTTGTTACTGGTAATTTTACTGTCGAAGCAGATGTTGTGGCACCTTCTACTCGTAGCTTAAAACCAGTAAAAATGCATCAAAAATTCAACTTTACTGAGAACTATAGTGAAGTTGAACCAACTCAAGAACAGCTTGATGAAGAAGATACAATTGTAACTGTTAAAGACGATACAATTGATCTTCAAAAGGCTGTAGAAGATAACTTGCTTTTAAGCTTACCATCAGTGATCTTGACTCCTAAAGAAGAGGCCGAAGGAGACTTTCCTGAAGGAGAAGGCTGGAAGGTTGTTTCTCAAGAAGCTTATCAAGAACAGCAATCTAATAAAGAAAATCCTGCTTTTGCTAAGCTTAAGGATTTATTTAAAGATGAAAAAAACAAGTAATAAACCCTTGCATTAATGTATCTTTAAATTTAATATTAATTTATTAATAAAATTTTTAACCAGATTAAATAGTAGTGGAGAAAATAATGAGTAAAATTCTGATTATTGAAGATGAAAAAAATCTTGCCCGTTTTGTAGAACTAGAATTAAGACATGAAAAATATGAAACTCAAGTTGAAGGAAACGGCCGGAAAGGATTGGATTTAGCTTTAAATGAAGATTTTGACGCAATTTTATTAGATTTAATGTTGCCCGATCTTAATGGATTAGAAATTGCTCGTCGTGTTCGCCAAGAAAAAACAACTCCAATTATTATGATGACTGCAAGAGATTCAGTAATTGACCGTGTCTCAGGTTTAGACCACGGTGCTGATGATTATATCGTTAAACCTTTTGCAATCGAAGAATTATTAGCTCGCTTACGTGCTGTTTTAAGAAGAGTACAAATTGAAAAGAGAGCTATGGGCGATACGATGGGAGTTCAAAAGGTAGTCCACTTCAATGATTTAACTATTGAAACAGCTAATCGAATTGTTCACCGCGGAGATAGTACAGTTGATCTAACTAAACGTGAATATAACTTGTTAATGACATTGATTGAAAATAAGAATAATGTTGTCACAAGAGAGCAGCTTTTAAACAAAATTTGGGGACCTGAATCTAAGATTGAAACGAATGTTGTTGAAGTCTATGTGCGTTATTTACGTAATAAGATTGATGTACCGGGCCGTCCATCATACATCAAGACTGTTCGTGGTACCGGTTATATGGTAAGAACTGATGAAAATGATGAAGCACGTGAAGAAACAAAATAAATCTAAGAAAGAGACCCTAAAGTCCTCACTAACTTTTAAGTGGGTAAGTTTAGTTGCAACGACAATTACGGTCTCTTTTGTTATATTTTCAATTGCAATCTATTCTTTAGTTAAGCAACAAATTATCTCACAGGAAAGAAATTTGACAGAGAGTGTAGCAACTACATTTCAAAGAAGACTAGTTGAAATTCCAACAAGTTTACAAATTTCAAATGTTGTACCTCAGCTTTCTCCGAATACAAATCGTATTTTAGAAGGACAAACACCAATTACTTCTAATGATGGTGGTAATGTTTTTAATGATGACGTATTAGCTACTTTATCTAATCGTGATACTAGTATTACGATTTATAATCCTGCTGGAGATGTTGTTTTTAGTAATGGAAATGTTCCCGATGAAGGAATGCCACAATTTAGTAAGACTGAAAATCATGTGTTAAAGGTTGTAACGAGTCGCGGAAAAATTCATATGAAAGTCTATCAGAAGATTTTTTCTGAGAGGACGCATCGGTTAACTGGGTATTTGATTGTGGATAATTCCATGGATCAACAAAATCAAGTATTGAAATCTATTCGACACTGGATGATTAGTCTATCAGTTATTGCTATTGTGATTTTTATTGGTTTGTCTTACTTGATAGTTAATAGTGTTGTACAACCAATTAAGAAAATGTCTCAAATTTCTCATGATATTAATAAAGACCCCACTGATAAAAGGCGAGTACCCAATCTTCATAGAAATGATGAGTTAGGGGAATTAGCAACATCGTTTAATGAGATGCTTGATAGAATGCAAGCCTATATGCAGCAGCAAAAACAATTTGTGGGAGATGTATCTCATGAATTGAGGACTCCTGTAGCTGTAATTGAAGGGCATTTAAACTTATTAGAGCGTTGGGGAAAAGATGATCCTCAAGTACTTGAAGAATCAATTCAGGCTTCTCTGCAAGAGAGCAAGAGAATGAAACATTTGATTCAAGAAATGCTAGATCTAACTAGGGCTGAGCAGGTTGATTTACAGTACCCTGATAAAACAACTGATGTCAATGAAGTCTTAAACCGAACTGTTAATGACATGAGAATGATTCATCAAGACTTTACTATTACCTATGATGATGCAGACTTAAAACCTGATACTATAGTCAAGATATATCGTAATCATCTCGAGCAAATTTTAATCATTTTGATTGATAATGCTATTAAATATTCTACCGATAGAAAAGAAATTTTAGTGGCTGCTGCTACTGAAAAAGATAAAGTTAAGATTTCAGTTCAAGATTTTGGTGAAGGAATTGCTCCTGATGAGCAGGACAAGATTTTCAATCGTTTCTATCGTGTAGACAAGGCTAGAACCCGTGAAAAGGGTGGGAATGGACTAGGCTTAGCTATTGCTCAAAAACTAGTTGAAAGTTATCATGGAAAAATCAGTGTTAGTTCAACACTTGGCTCGGGCAGTAAGTTCATGATTGAATTTCCATTATTAAAATCTGAGTCAGATAAATAAAAATAGGGAATCCGTTACGGATTCCCTATTTTTATGTTTATTAATCTTTGTCAGAATCATTTGGACGCTTTTGTTTACCTGCATTACGTGCACGTAAATCTTGATGAAGATCTTTATTTGCCTCAGGAGTGGAGTTTGATGAAGAAGTAGTGTTAAGAATGTTATCGATTGTTTCTTGAGTAACAACTACTTTAAGTGGACGTTCGTTTAATTCAGCTGCAACATCTCTTTTTACTTTTGGCATAATAACAAAAGTAGTAATTAATTGTTGCAGGATAGCAATAAGCCCACCGACTAAGAAGTAAAGTGCTAGAGCGCCTGGAGCAGAAATACTAATAAAGAAAGTCATAGCTGGACTTAGAATTAAAGTCATTTGCATTGCTTTCTTTTGTTTTTCAGGTATTCCAACCATTGAAAGATAACCCTGAACTACATACAGCAACGTAGCAATAATTGTTAAGATAATGGATCGTTGTCCAAGAGAAATGCCAAAGAAACTTGAAGCTGCTAATTCTTTAGAGTAAGCTACAGCTTGATAAATTCCCATCATGATTGGAAGTTGAATAAGTAATGGTAAGCAGCCCATTCCGCCCATCATTGACATATTATTTTCTTTATAAACACGCATTTGAAGTTGGCTAATTTGCATTTGTTGTGGTTGTGTTAGTCCTGGCTTCTTAAGTGCTTCTTGGATCAATTTCATTTGAGGTTGAAGTTTTTGCGTTTTTTCTTGTTGGGTAGTCATTTTACGCTGAGAAGCTAGTCGAAGTGGCATAACAATGAGCTGAACAACAAAGGTAATGATAATAATTGCCCAGCCAGCTCCATTTGATCCACCAATTTGATGTTCAACGGCCAACATGATATTTTGAATTGGTTTGCCAAATAGACTAAAGATCCAAGCATATGGCCCACTAGTGGGTGCTTGATAGATACTTTGACCATTGTTAGCACATCCTGTTAAGGTAAGTGCTAGCACAGTTATCATGGCAAAGAGACTAAAATATTTAGTTTTTGATTTCATTAACTATAACCTTTCCTACTTTATTGTTACTGCAATAAAGTTTACTAGTTATTTGTTAAAGTATCAATAAACCACGCTAAAGCGAGTAAATTTTTCTGTATTGGGAATTGTCTTTAAATCCACATGATCAACATGAGCAGCAACTGAAGGAGATGCTTTGATTTTTTTGATAAAATGCTCTAAAGGGAGTTCATCCCCCTGAGCTACAATTGATACAGATCCATCTGGATTATTTTTAACAGTACCAGTGATTCCTAACTCTTGAGCAATCATTTGAGTTGTCCATCTAAAGCCAACTCCCTGTACTAAGCCTGTAACTCTCATTGTGACTGTCTTCATAATTATCGCTCTTTTCTGTGTATTCTAACTTAAATTTTAACATGTTAATTTTGGGCGAGGTAATTTAAAATATTAGATTAGAAGGAAGTAGAAATTTATGATAGAAATTAACTCAGTAAATAATCCCACAATTAAAAGCCTTAGAAAGCTTGAACAAAAAAAGTATCGTAAAAAGACCCAAACTTATTTAATTGAAGGTTTTCATTTAGTTGAAGAAGCTTTAAAGAGTCATGAAAACTATCTTTATGTTTTAGGAACAGCAGAAGCTTTAAAAAAATTAGATGCGAGCTATAAATTAAAAGATGATAAAGTCATCCAGATTACCGATGCAATTGCTCAGCATTTAAGTAGTACTAAAAATAGTCAAGATATCTTTATGGTGCTACCAATTAATCAACCAAAATCATTTAGTTTTGAATATGGAAAATGGGTTGTTCTAGATAATTTAACTGATCCAGGAAATGTTGGAACAATTATTCGTACAGCCGATGCAGCTGGTTTTGATGGTGTGGTATTATCTGAAGAAAGTGTAGATTTATATAATCCCAAAGTTCAACGTAGCATGCAGGGAAGCCAGTTCCATATTCAAATTATCCAAAATCCAATTTTAGAAGCTATTAGTAGTTTTAAGGAAAATGGTCTTCCAGTCTATGTAAGTATCCTTGATAAAACTGCTAAGTCTTTAAATAACTGTACCCCGGTTCCTCAATTAGCTTTGGTAATTGGAAATGAGGCTCATGGGGCAAGTAAAGAGGTAATTGAAACAGCAGATAAAAAGATCTATATCCCGATAAAGGGAAAGGCAGAGTCACTGAACGCGGCCGTAGCGGCTGGTATTATGATTTATCATTTTTCATAAGCTTGCAGCTTGTTTTTAGTAAGTGTAATCACTATAATCTTAGTATAGATGATTTAAAATTATTTTGATTTTTTAGGAGGAATACAGATGTCCCAAGAAATTGAAAGCAAAACTAAAATGACTGACTGTCCGGATCCAGAAGATTATTCACTGTGTTCGCATTTTATTGATGCTTTTGGAATTATTGGTAAAAAATGGAACGGCTTAATTATTAGCTCTTTGTGTGATACTAATGCAATGCGTTTTAAGGATTTAGCACGTTGCATTAGTAAATGCTCTGATCGTGTTTTAGTTGAACGACTAAAAGAACTAGAAAAAGACGGAATTGTTAACCGTACTGTAGACAAAAAGAGTGGAATTATCAGCTATACCTTGACTCAAAAGGGTGCCGATTTACAACCCGTTTTTGAGCAAGTCCATAATTGGGCTGATAAATGGGCTTAAAGGTAATTGCAAAGTTAGGTAAAAAGTTTTAAGATACTATTATAATTAAATGCGATGATTAAGATTAGTAGTGTGGATAGCTTTTTAGAGAGAGTTTCACTGGTGGAAGAAACTTAAGTTAGAAGCATGAATTTCATCTTAGGAGCAGAATCTAATCAATTCCGGTATTTCACCGTTATTCGAAAAGAGTGTGAACACGCACTTTATTTGTGCTAGTTCAAACTAGGGTGGTACCGCGAAGCTTCGTCCCTTTTGGGACGGGGCTTTTTTGTTGGAAAGGAAAATGAGATGGACTTATTCGATAGAATAAATAAGTTAAAAGAAGAAGGATTGAACCAAATCAAGCAAGCTGAAAACCAGAAAATGCTTGATAAGATTAGAGTAGAGTTAATGGGGCGCAAGG
Organism: Lactobacillus johnsonii; assembly: GCA_949888035.1. GTDB lineage: Bacteria > Bacillota > Bacilli > Lactobacillales > Lactobacillaceae > Lactobacillus > Lactobacillus johnsonii_B. The sequence goes on from CATLCE010000010.1 coordinate 15,396, forward strand.
GTGAATTAACTGAAATTCTTCACTCAATGAAAGATATTGCCCCAGAAAATAGACCTAAGGTGGGTCAAGAAGTAAATCAAGTTCGTGATCTCTTTCAAAAGCAGTTAGATGAAGCAAAAAATAACTTCTTACAAACTTTAATTGCTAAAAAACTAGAAGAAGAAAAAATTGATGTTACTTTGCCTGGTCGTGAGGGACATTTAGGTTCAAAACATCCTATTAATATTATTTTGGATGATTTAGAAAGCTACTTTATTGGAATGGGTTATGAAGTAGTTCAAGGTCCAGAAATTGAAACTGATCACTATGTCTTTGAAATGATGAACTTACCAAAAGATCACCCTGCTCGTGATATGCAAGCAACTTTCTATATTGATGAGGAAAACTTACTTAGAACGCAAACTTCAGGAGACCAAGCTAGAGTTTTAGAAAAGCATGATTTTTCTAAAGGTCCATTAAAGATGGTTGGTCCTGGTAAGGTATATCGTAGAGATGACGATGATGCAACTCACTCTCATCAATTCCAACAAATGGAAGGCTTAGTAATCGATAAAAATGTTACTATGTCAGACCTTAAGGGAACATTAGAAATGATTGCTAAGCACGTTTTTGGTCAAGATCGAAAGACTCGTCTGCGTCCATCTTACTTCCCATTTACTGAACCATCAGTTGAAATGGATGTTTCTTGTTTTAATTGTGATGGTAAGGGCTGTCCAATTTGTAAGTATACTGGCTGGATCGAAGTACTTGGTGCTGGTATGGTTCACCCAAATGTTTTAGAAAATGCTGGTGTAGATTCAACAGTCTATGGTGGTTTTGCCTTTGGTTTAGGTTTAGATCGTTTTGCAATTTTGAAATACGGCATTTCTGATATTCGTGATTTCTATACTAATGATGTACGTTTCTTGGCACAATTCCGTAAGGAGGAAGATTAATGCTTGTTTCATATAATTGGTTAAAAGATTTTCTTAATTTAGATGAAGATCCTAAAGAATTAGGAGAAAAAATTACTAGAACTGGTGTTGAGATCGCATCTGTAGATCACCCAGCAGAAGGATTAAAAAAATTAGTAGTTGGACACATTTTAGAATGTGAGGATATTGAAGGGACTCACTTACACAAATGTCAAGTTGATGTTGGTGAAGAAGAACCAATCCAGATTGTTTGTGGTGCTCCTAATGTTGCAGCTGGTGAAGATGTTATTGTTGCTTTACACGGGGCAAGAATTGCCGGAAATGAAAAAATTAAGCGTGGTAAAATTCGCGGAATTAAATCAAATGGCATGATTTGCGGACTTCAAGAAATTGGTTTTGAAGATAAGGTAGTTCCTGCAAAATATGCAGATGGAATTTTTGTTTTCCCTAAAGATGCAGATGTAAAACCAGGTGAAGAAGTATACGAAGCACTTGGCATGGATGACTATATTTTAGATTTTGATATTACTCCAAACCGTGCTGATACTTTATCAATGGAAGGTGCCGCTTATGAAGTTGGTGCAATTATTGATGAAAAACCTAAAGTTGAACCAGTGGTGCTTAAGGCAGATGGACCTGACTGGACTCAGGAATTAGATGTACAAGTTGATGAAAAATTAGCACCTAAATTTTACCTAAGAAAAATTTCTAATGTAAAAATTGGTGAAAGTCCATTGTGGATGCAAAGACGCCTTTGGAATGCAGGAATTCGTCCGATTAATAATGTGGTCGATGTTACTAATTATGTAATGCTTTTAACTGGTCAACCAATGCATGCTTATGATGCTCGTACTTTTAAGGACGGTAAACTAGAAGTTAGAAAAGCAAATAAAAATGAAAAGCTTACATTATTGAACGATAAAGAAGTGGAATTAGATCCAAACGATATCATCATTACTGACGGTCAAAAGCCTGTTATGATGGCCGGTGTCATGGGTGGTAAGAACTCAGAAGTTGAAGACGATACTACTGATGTAATCTTAGAATCTGCCGTTTTTGATGGAACTAGTGTAAGAAAATCTGCATTGCGTCACGCTAACAGAACTGAAGCATCAAGTCGATTTGAAAAAGGTGTTAACTGGGATAATACTCAAAAAGCCTTGGATATGGCTGCATTGTTATTGCGTAATGATGCGGATGGTACAGTTAATGAAGGTGAAATAAAAGCAACTGATGCTCAAAGAAATCCTTCAGTAGTTAAAACCACAGTATCTTATATTAATAAGGTATTGGGAACTGAGTTAAGCAGAGCTGAAATGGAAAAGATCTTTGATCAGTTAGGTTTTACTGTTGCAGGCTCTGAAGATGAGTTAGTAGTTACCATTCCTAATAGAAGATGGGACATTTCTATTCCAGCAGATTTAGTAGAAGAAGTTGGCCGAATTTATGGTTATGATAACTTGAAATCTACTCAACCGCTTTTAGCTGAAACTCATGGTGGTTACTCAGCTAAAGAAACTGCTATGCGTAGAATTAAGGATATCGTTCAAGGTCAAGGATTGATGGAAGCAATTTCTTACTCGTTGACTTCCCCAGAAAAAGCAATTTCATTTACTAAAGATCCTAAACCAGTAGTTGAAGTTCAATGGCCATTAAACTCAAGTCGTTCAACTATGAGAGAAAACCTAATAACAGGATTGGTTGATGCTGCAAGCTATAATATGGCCCGTAAGCAAAAAGAACTAGCTTTATTTGAACAAGGCAGAGTTTATGATCATGAAAATAATACATTTAATGAACATGAACATTTAGCTGCTCTTTATTCAGGACATACTTTAGCAGCCAATTGGCAACATTTAGACCAAAAGATTGACTTCTATTTTGTAAAGGGCCAATTAACTAACTTATTTAGAGCAATTGGTATCAAAGATGAAGATGTAGAGTATCGCGCTGAACTGGTTCAAGGAATGCATCCAACTAGAACTGCCGGTATTTATATTAATGACCAATACGTTGGTCTAATTGGAATGCTAGCACATGCTGTTACTACGCTTGACAAAGCATTACGTGGCAGTGAGATATATGTTTATGAAATTGATTTAGATGCAATTGTTTCTATGCTTCATAAAGGGATGAAAGCTAAGGCTGCTCCAAAATTCCCAGCTATTGAGCGAGATTTATCTCTATTAGTACCTAATGATGTAACTAATGCACAAATTGAAGCTCAAATTAAGTTAAATGGAGGCAAATATCTTTACGATATTCGAGTAATCGATGTTTATGCCGGAAGTCAAATTGAATCAGGTCATAAATCAATTTCTTACTCATTAACTTTCTTAAATGAAAAAGACACATTAACTGATGAAGTTGTAGCTACAGCAATGGAAAAAATTGAAGCAGATCTGAAAGAAAGTCTAAAGATTAAAGTTCGTTAATTCTTTTCTGGGGAGCTTTGCTATAATTGTCTTAGATTTTTGTGATTTTCGGAGGAAAAGCATTTGCTAAATCAAGACAAAAAGAAAAATCATGAGTTAGAGGAACAGGCATCTAAAAAGGTTACTCGTTGGATCCTTAGTGGACTAGGAGCGATTTTAGTTTTAGTTGTCTTGATTGGAGGCTGTTACGTAGGATACGCACTTCAACCAGTCAATCGACATGATGAAGATGTTGTTAGTGTTCATATTCCTGCGGGAGCAACTAATAGTCAAATTGCTCAAATTTTACAAGAGAAAAAGATTATTAGAAATGCGGCCGTTTTCAACTTTTGGTTAAAGAGTCATAGTGCGACAAATTTTCAAGCAGGGAATTTTTATTTATCACCTTCAATGCATAACAAAGAGATTGTGAGCCAATTGCAAGGTGGAGGTGGTCGTCCAGTTGTTGGTCATGTTCTAATAAAAGAAGGACAAACAATTGATAGTATTGCTACTACAGTTAGCAAGAATACCAAGTATAGTCGACAAGATTTCTTAAAGCTAATGAAAGATAAGAGCTTTATGAAGAGTTTGGAGAAGCAATATCCTAAACTTTTAACTAGTTCTATGAACAGTAAGGGTGTTCGCTATCATTTAGAAGGATATCTCTTCCCAGCAAAATATGATGTTTATCAAGGAGCTTCTTTAAAAGAATTAGTTAACCAAATGGTTGATAAGACTGATCAAGTTTTGCAACCATACTACAGTTCAATTAAGAAGAAGCACTTAACAGTACAGGAAGTTTTAACTTTAGCTTCATTAGTAGAACGTGAAGGTGTTAAAACTAAAGATAGGCGTATGATTGCTGGAGTATTCTTTAACAGACTTAAAGCTAATATGCCACTTCAGTCAGATATTTCAGTAATGTATGCATTGAATAAGCATAAACATTCTTTATCACTAAAGGATATTAAAGTAAAATCACCATATAACTTATATGTTCATAAAGGATATGGACCTGGACCATTTAACAATCCAAGTCTAGATTCAATTAGTGCTGTATTGAACCCAATTAAGTCTAACTATCTCTACTTTGTTGCAAACCTTAAGACTGGTAAGGTTTACTACAACGAAAACTATGATGAACATTTGAAACGAAATAGTAGTTTAGGCCAGTAAAAATGGTTGACTTTTTTAGGTAGAAAACATAAGCTGTTTGGTGCAAAGAAAAATAGGTATAGGTAAGGAGATTTTTTAGTATGGCAGAAAAAGTTTATCCAATGACTGCTGAAGGTAAGGAAAAACTTCAGAAGGAATTAAAAAACTTAAAATTAGTAAAACGTCCAGAAGTTATTGAACGAATTAAGGTTGCTAGATCATTCGGTGACTTATCAGAAAACTCAGAGTATGATGCAGCAAAAGATGAACAAAGTGCTGTAGAACAACGTATTGTTCAAATTGAACAAATGCTTAAGTATGCACAAGTTGTTGATGCAGATAGTGTTGATCCTAATGAAGTTTCTATTGGTAAAACTGTTACTTACACTGAAGTGGGTACTGATGATCCAGAAACCTATACTATTGTTGGATCTGATGAATCTGATCCGCTTAATGGAAAAATTTCTAATGATTCACCAATTGCTCAAGCTTTACTTGGTAAAAAGAAGGGTGAAAAAGTAACTATTAACACCCCAGGTGGAACTTTTGATGTTACTATCAATGACGTTAAGACATTGAACTAATTTAAATAATTTATCCAAAAAAGGGATTAACTTACGTAAAAGCTAGTAAGTTAATCCCTTTTTGGTTTGAAAATAAATAAAATTATGGTTGAGATAATCGAAATTATAAGACCAATTAAGAAAGCAATTGGTACATAAACTAACGTAAGGTGATGGGTACCCTTTTTTAGAGTTGTACTTAAAAATGTTTGGGCAAATTTGTGGGTTTTGAGAAGTTTTCCATTGTCAAAAATCAGCCAATTTTTTGAATAAGGAATGGTAGAATTTAAAGTTTCATTTTTTTGTGCAGTGTAATTAAGTTTTAAAGAAATAGGACTTGTTTGATGAGTTACTGGCTGTTTTTGATTGAATTTACGAATAATTTTGTTAAATTCATCTTCTCTAAATTGAAGAACTCTAATACCATTTAAATTGATATTTTCAGTGTTTAGATTGAAAACAATTTTAATAGGAGTATTTTTTGAATAATATCCAATATTTAATAATTTACTTGAAATACCTAAATCATCATTGTTAAGTTGGTGATTATTAACAATAATAGAAGTGACATTAGTAGTTAAGTTTGAGGGAAGCTCGAGGTAATAAGCTCCCTTTTCAAATGAGGAAATATTAAAGGTTATGTTAGCAGTTTTATTTTTATCAATCTTTTTATATTCATTGATATTCTTACTATGCTTAGTGTTTTTTAGTTTACTTGGATTTGTTAGATATAAACTATTGAAAAGATTATGTTTTTGACCGACGATGCTGTTAAAGAGATTATTTTGATTTGTAGCAGGCATACTATTATAAAAAGTAGGTTTCTGATGGGTATTTGAAATAAAAATAAGTGGTAAAGCAGATGAATTTTTTCTAATTTGTAATTGTTTAAAACTTTTAACGACTGTATTTGTAACTAAATCTGGTCGATAAAAAGCACTCGTAAATACAACTTGTTCTTTTTTAGGTAAATTACGCCTATTCTTAATGGGAACAATATTATATTTGATGCCTAAAAGACTATCGGATAAGGGCGTAGCGAAATTATTGGTAAAAGAATTATCATTGTTTTCTAGCCCAAGATAATCTACTAAGTTAATAGCTGCACGATCAGAAATAGAATTAAAGTTGCTAACCCCATAATAATTATTACTGAATGGGTCGTCATCGGAACGAGTAAATGTCTTTTCTGTGCGATATAAGCCAGAGTCATATTTATGTAAATAGGTTGTAGTTTGAGAAACATTACTAGTGAAATTAGCATAATCAAAATTTTTTTGATAAGAGATATTATCTAAACTTGCTAGCAGATTAATACTTACTTCTAGTCCTACTATTCCGAAAAAGATTACTGGGATCCACTTATAGTGAAAAAATAAAATTATGAGTAAACTACATAAAAGAAAAAGAATGGTAAGAATAATATTAGTTTGGCTCAAAAATTCTTTTTGATGGATACTTAATAAAAGAAAGATACTTAAGCTAATTACTAAAAGCAGACTAGCTATTTTGCTCGTAAGATTAAATTTGTGTGTATGTGCGAGAACTTGAACACCCAGATAGATTGCATAGAAAGAAAAGATAAAGCTAAAGCGTGCTGGATACCAAACAGGATATTGGCCTAAATGCCATAACAGAACTAGTGGGTTAAAGCTAAAAGATAGGAATAGAAATAATAGTAAAATAGCTGATGTAAATTTTTCTTTTAGGGAAAAATGTTGATTGATAAAGTAAAGGAGGCACAATAAAGTAAAAATACTAGTTAGAAAAATGTTAGGTAGTCCTTTTTCCATCTCAGTGAAGTTAAATGCTCCAATTACTAATTTATCAAGGGCTTGATATGGTGCAAATTGAAAACCTAGCGAAATAGTAGTGTCGGAGTTAATTTTTCCATTTAATATTTCAAAAAAGGCTGGTAATAATACAAAGGCGCCTAGTGTAGTGCCTAAGAGACTCTTAGTGAAATATTGGAAAATAATTTTGCTTGAGAAAGAATGATTAATTAGAGCGGTAATAAAATAAAGTAAGCCAAAAAATAGCACCATGAAACCAGTATAAAAATTAGTTAACCATAGTAAGAAAGTGATCGTGGTAAGATAAAAATAGTGTTTCTTTTGTTCAAATAATTTATCAATTGCGTCTAGTAAAAAAGGTAATAAAATTAGACTGTCAAGCCACATAAGATTTAAATTATAGCTAACAACAAAACCGCTCAGTGCAAAAGCAAGACTAGCGGCTAAAGCGAAAATTTTATTATCACCCTTGAAAAATTTCTGAAAATAAAAGAAGCTACTTAAACCAATAGCGCCGACTTTTAGACTAATAATTAAAAGAATAGCTATTGGTAAAGATGAATTTGAAAAAAGTAATAGTAGAAGATTAAAGGGACTATTTAAATAATAGGCACTAGTTCCAATAAACGAACTCCCTAGACCATTACTGAATGTAAAAATAAAGTTTAAAGGATTAGAGAGTAGATTATTTTTATAAAAAGAAAGAAAGTCAATATATTGTTGACCTAGATCAACGGTTAAAATTTCCTGGCCTCGATATAGAAAATAGCTTGCAAAGATACAAGTAGGCAGTAGAAAAGAAAGCCAATATAGATATTTATTTTTAAAATATGTTTTAACTTTGTTGATAATCATTGATAAATACCCTACTTCTTAAGAATATATAATTATTGCGATTTTCACTGGGAGAAAAATAGAATTTAGATGCATTTTTTGCTAAAATCAATTCTAGTTTAGTGAGGTTAGAATTTTGAATTATTTAAAACAGAGTAAAGGTTCGAATAGAAATTCCACTTCGACGCCCCTAAGAATGAAAATTATTTTGGGCGTCATTTTAGTTTTATTTTTATTATTAATTGGTCAATTGGCCTACTTACAGCTTTTTTACGGTGGACGTTTTCAAGCGGAGGTACAGCAAACCGACCAAAAGATTGTATCAAATAATGTACCACGTGGTGTGATGTATGATAGCAGCGGTAAAGTTTTGGTAGGTAATAAAGCTAATAACGCAATTACTTATACCAAAAATTCTAGCATTACGTCTAGTCAAATATATAAAATTTCTAATCGCTTAAGTCAATATATAACACTTGATGATGAAGAACCTACCCAAAGACAGCTTTATGATTATTATTTAGCTAACAGTAAAATATCAGAAAAGGAAACAGCTAAGCTGCCTCGATCTGAACGTTATGACAGTAATGGGGATGCTTTAAGTTCAAGTCAAATCTATAACAATGTCTTAAAACGTGTTGAAAAGCAAGATATCCATTTTACTAAACGTCAAAAAACGGCTGCTTTAATTTTTAATAAGATTTCTGGAGCATACACTTTATCTACTATCTATATTAAAAATAAAGGTCTAACTGATAGAGAAATGGCATTAGTTGGAGAGCACCTATCTGAATTGCCAGGTGTAGGTATTGGAACTGACTGGTCCAGAAGCTATCCAAATGGAAAATCCATTAAAAGTATCATTGGTTCCGTTTCTTCAGAAAAAGCTGGTTTACCAAGTGATAACTTGCAGTACTACTTAACACAAGGTTACTCACGAAATGACCGTGTAGGTACAAGTTACTTAGAAGAAAAGTATGAGCCGCTTCTGAAAGGAACTAAGTCTAAGTCACAGGTAGTTACTAAGTCCGGAGATGGTGTTGAACAAACTAAGACTGTCTATAAAGGACAAAGTGGTGCCAGTTTGATTTTGACAATGAATGCTAAATATCAACAACAAGTAGAAGATGCACTGAAGAAGCAATATGCGGCTGCTAAAGCTGCAGGTGCTACGCAGTATTCTAATGGTGCCTATGCAGTAGCGATGAATCCAAAGACTGGAGCACTTTTAGCGATTGCAGGTATTGATCATAATGCAAAGACTAATAAAGATACTGATGATGCGTTAGGTGTAATTAATAAATCCTTTGTTATGGGGTCTGCAGTCAAAGGGGCAACTGTTGCGGGTGGATTAATGAATGGTGTTATTACACCAACTAACAACGTAATGCCCGATACGCCAATTTACTTGCCAGGTTCTCCAATTAAGAAATCTGTTTACCCAGTTGGTACATTTGGTAGTCTTGATGCCCCAACAGCTCTTGAAGTATCAAGTAACATTTACATGATGCAATTAGCTTTAAGATGGGTAAATGCTAAATATACTCCACATAGTTTTATCTCAATGCCTTCAGATGCATTTACTAAATTGAGACGTAATTTTGCAATGTTTGGTTTGGGTCAAAAAACTGGTGTAGACCTTCCTGGAGAAGTTTCAGGTATTCAAGGTCGCTCATATAACTCAGCTGGTCAATTGCTTACAGGTTCTGTTCTTGACTTGTCTTATGGAAACTATGATGCTTATACGCCAATTCAATTAGTACAATATATTTCAACTATTGCTAATGGTGGTTATCGTATGCGCCCATATTTAGTTCAATCAGTTGGTGAGACTAATTCGCAAGGTAATAAAGTATCAATTCTTCATAACACTAAGCCACAGGTTCAGATGCGTATTCCTTGGACGCAGGATCAACTTGATGTTATTCATCAAGGGATGTATCGTGTTGTTCATGGTACTAATTCATGGGGGACAGCCCATTCATTAAAGAATGTTAAGCCTTCGATTTCTGGTAAGACTGGTACTGCTCAGACTTTTTATTATGATGAAGATAACCCAGGTAATCCGAATGCGCCAGAAGTTATTAACGCTACTTTTGTTGGTTATGCCCCATCAAAAGATCCTGAAATCGCTGTAGCTGTGGTCTTCCCAGGACTGGACCCAGATAAAGAAGGTTCATATACTTTGCAAGTGGCAAAGGCAATGGTTGAAGACTACTTCAAACTTAATAAATAGAAAAGTACTGGTAAAAGTACGGAAAACATGGTATAGTTTAACAGTTAACTAAATAAGTAGGTGGTGGAAAACATGGCAGAACATATTATCCTTGAATGCACCGAATGTGGCGATAGAAGTTACTTATCTGAAAAGAATAAGCGTAAGCATCCGGAACGTTTAGCTTTAAAGAAGTATTGCCCAGTTGAAAGAAAGGTAACACTTCACCGCGAAACTAAGTAATCAAAGCAACAGGCAATTCCTGTTGTTTTTTTGTATCTAATAATAATTTATTTAATGAATTTAATTGATAAAAAAGATTTACGAAATTTACAAATAAGAAAACTGACTGAATTTGGAAAAACTCAGCAAAAACAATTAGAAGATGAAATCTTAAAAGAAAAGCTACTTAAAAGCCGATTATTACATCAAGTAGAGAATGTTGGGATTTCTATTTCAATGGCTCTAGAAGTCGATACAGCCCCAATTATTGCTACTTTATGGAAAATAAAAAAGAAAGTATATATTCCACGTTGTTTACCAAATAGAAAGATGGAATTTACACTTTATAATAAAAACACTTTTCTAGAAAAAACCAAGTTTGGAGTTTTAGAAAATCACGATCCAAAAGCTGAGGTAAAAAATGATTTAGATTTAATAATTGTACCCGGATTAGCTTATGGATTAGATAAAAATAGTCGGCTTGGTTTTGGTGGTGGATATTATGATCGCTTTTTAAAGAAATATCCTACTCAAACCCTTAGTCTAGTTAATTCCGTTCAGGCTTTTGATCAAACAAAATGGAAAATTGAGGATCATGATATTCCAATAGAAAATCTTATTTTAAGTAAATGAAGGGGATGATGGATAATGCAAAAGTTGAATACTAATCGATTTTCTAGTACTTTCGTTACAAATGCGATTTTAATTGTACTCTTTGTTGTTTTCATAATCGAAACAATAATGGGTGGCTCGACTAATATTAATACCCTAGTTCGACTTGGGGCAATGAATAATCAACTTGTTACTGTTGAACATCAATGGTGGCGTTTGTTTACAGCGCAATTTTTGCATATCGGCTGGTTACATATCGCATCTAATGCAGTAATGATTTATTACATGGGTCAATTTATGGAACCACTTTTAGGTCACTGGCGATTCTTAACAGTTTATTTATTGTCCGGGATTGGTGGAAATCTGTTAAGTTATGCATATGGGAGCGATTCGGTAGTTAGTGCCGGGGCTTCTACAGCTTTATTTGGACTTTTTGGTGTAGTAATTGCTCTTTATTTAGCCAATCGAGCAATTCCGGCAATTAATTATTTAGGAAGACAAGCTTTAGCATTAGCTATCATTAACTTAGCGCTTGATTTATTTGCAAGTCATATTGATATCTTAGGCCATCTCGGTGGATTAATATCTGGTTTTCTTTTAGGAATAATTTTTGGTAGTGCCCATTTGAGACAATATCATCACAAGTTAAGAGTTATCGCAGCAGTAGTAATAATTATTTATGTTGTCTTCTGTTTACATCAGGGAATAGTGATTAATAATTAATAATGAAAAATTTACATGATGTTCAAAAGCTATTAAAAAAGTTTAATATTATCGTTTATGTTGGTAAACGTAAGTGGGACATAGAACTAATGGGAATTGAACTGGATAATTTATATCATGCAGGTGTAGTTTCTAAGAAAGAATACATGAATGCAAAATTGATTTTAAGTCACGAACATGAAATTGAAGAAGAAAAGGAAACTAGCGCAAAAGATAGTAATGGATTATCATAGTACTATAGAAATTCTTATATAGGGGTAAGTAATTAATGAATATTTTTGGGATTATCAACATTATCTTAATCATCATTATTTTGGCCTTTGCTTTGAGTTGGCTGTGGACATGGATCCAATCCAAAAGAGTCGGTGGTGCATTAACTAATGAAGAATTTGAAAAGGGAAAGCGAAAAGCACAAATTATTGATGTGCGTGAAAAAGGACCTTTTAAAAAAGAACATATTTTAGGAGCACGTAATATTCCTTATACAATGTTTAAATATCAATATCAAGAAATTCGTCCAGATTTACCAGTTTATCTTTATTCTGATTCAAATGCCTTGACAGTAAGAGCAGCACGCTTTTTACAAAAGAAGGGGTATGAAAAGGTATACTGGCTAAAAGACGGTTTTGAAAAATGGGATGGTCAAACTAAGGCCTCTAAATATTAAAAGAGAGATCAACACCTTTTTACAGGGATTAATCTCTCTTTTTTATTTAGCCTTGGTGAGCTGAGTAGCTCTTTCTGTTGGCTTTAATTCTATTTTGTTCGATTCTGTCAGCTTCTTTTTGCTCAGGTTCTACTACCTTTTTCTTGTAAGTAGCAAGTCCTGCTGCAAGTGCACCAACAGTTGCTAAAACACCAGTTACAACACCGGCACCAAATTTCTTTGCCATATAAATGCCTCCCTAGAAATTATTTATCACCTCAAATTTTAGCAATAATTCTTAATTCAATAAAGCCTTTTGCTATATTAACTCTGAAGAAAGAGAAGATTTTTGTTAGAATTGATACCAAGAAAATAAGAGGATTTTATATGCAAAAAATTATTGTACTAATTGGCCCAACTGGGATCGGAAAAACAGAACTAGCGTTAGATTTAGCTCCAAAAATTAATGCAGAAATTATTTCTGGTGATTCAATGCAAATCTATCAAGAGGTAAGCATCGGTACGGCTAAGCCAACAGATGAAGAACTAAAACGAGTGAAACACTATTTAATTAATCAACGTTCAATTTTTGAAGAATATTCCGTTAAAGATTTTGTTGCTGAAGGTACCAAAGCAGTAGATAAAATTGTTGCTGATGGAGCCATTCCATTAGTTGTGGGGGGAACCGGATTTTATATTAATGCCTTGGTCAACCAGCTTCAACTTGGTGAACCAGGGGAGTATCAAACGAGCGTTGATCCACAATGGGAAGAATATTTAAAAGAAAATGGAGAAAATAAGTTGTGGGATCTTCTTCAAGCAAAAGATCCAGCTGCAGCAGAAAAAATAGCGCCGCAAAATAGTCGTCGTAGTCTTAGAGCATTAACAGTAATTAGTAGAACCGGTAAATTGTTTAGTGAACAACAACGAAAGATTAATCCGCGATATGATGCTTTAATTCTTGGATTAAATAGTGATCGAGAAGAAGTCTATCAGAGAATAAATATGCGCGTAGATAAAATGATGGAGCATGGGTTACTACAAGAAGCAAAGTTCGTTTATGAAAATAGGTCTCGTGAACATCAAGTAATTCAAGCTATTGGATATAAAGAATTCTTTCCATATTTTTCTGGAGAAAAGACTTTAGACGAATGTGTGAACAAGCTGAAACAAGCTTCTCGAAAGTATGCTAAACGTCAATTGACATATTTCAAACATCAATTACCTGTTGTTTGGCTTGATCCCTTGCAAGATGAAAAAGTATCTGAAAAGGCTCTTAGAAAAATAAATGAATTTTTAAACAAATAAAAAATTATGGTTATAATAGTGTATTATTAGTATTCTTTATAACAATTAGTTTAAAATATAGCTAAAGAAATATTAATATTTATTGACGAGACCAATTTGGTCTGCTATTGTATTCAATGTGCATAAGCACAAGTAGTGAATAGATTTTTAAGGACTATACCAATTATAATATTGGACTATAGTTCTTTAGAATAGGTGTGTACAATGAGTAAAACTATTACTGCAGAAGATATTAAAAAGAGTGTTAAAGATAACGATGTTCGTTTTCTAAGATTAGCCTTTACCGATATTAACGGAACATCTAAAGCCGTTGAAGTTCCAACTAGCCAATTAGATAAAGTTTTAACTAATGATATTCGTTTTGATGGTTCTTCAATTGATGGCTTTGTTCGTCTAGAGGAAAGTGACATGGTTTTATACCCAGACTTTTCTACTTGGGCAGTTTTGCCTTGGGGAGATGAAAAGGGTGGAAAGATCGGTCGTTTAGTGTGTTCAGTTCACAAGACAAATGGTGAACCTTTTGAAGGTGATCCAAGAAACAACTTGAAGCGTGTTCTTAAAGAAATGAAAGAAATGGGCTTTACTGATTTTGATATTGGTTTTGAAGCAGAATTTCATTTATTTAAGTTAGGGGAAGATGGTAACTGGACTACTGAAGTTCCTGATCATGCTTCATACTTTGATATGACTTCTGACGATGCTGGTGCAAGATGTCGGCGTGATATTGTTGAAACTTTAGAAAGTATTGGTTTTGAAGTTGAAGCTGCTCACCACGAAGTAGGTGATGGTCAACAAGAAATTGACTTTAGATTTGATGATGCTTTAACTACTGCTGACCGTGTTCAAACATTTAAGATGGTTGTTCGTGAAGTAGCAAGAAAGCATGGTTTGTATGCTACATTTATGGCTAAGCCTGTAGAAGGTCAAGCTGGAAACGGAATGCACACTAATATGTCTTTATTTAAAGATGGTAAAAACGTATTCTATGATAAAGATGGTGAATTCCACTTATCAGATACAGCTCTCTATTTCTTAAATGGAATTTTGGAACATGCCCGTGCAATTACAGCAATTGGTAATCCAACTGTTAACTCATATAAACGTCTAATTCCTGGTTTTGAGGCTCCTGTTTATATTTCCTGGGCTTCTAAGAACCGTTCACCACTTGTTCGTATTCCAGATGCTGAAGAAATTAACACTCGTCTAGAAATGCGTTCAGCTGATCCAACTGCTAATCCATATCTTCTCCTTGCAGCTTGTTTAACTGCTGGACTAAATGGTATTAAAGAGGCTAAGAAGCCAATGGCTCCTATTACTTCTAATGTTTTTGAAATGTCTGAAGAAGAAAGAGCTAAGCGAGGCATTAAACCACTTCCATCTACTTTGCATAATGCTGTAAAAGCTTTTAAGGCTGACCCACTAATTCAAGAAGCTTTAGGTGAACACTTGACTCAAAGCTTTATTGATTCTAAGAACCTTGAATGGTCTAAGTACACTCAATCAGTTTCTGATTGGGAAAGAGACCGTTACATGGGGTATTAATTAAGTAATATAAACTAATAAGCCAGTTGATTTATTCAACTGGCTTTTTTGCTTAAACTCAAAGTATGATAAAGTTAAAAGTGATAATGCTAGATAGGAGTAAAAAATTGAAACAGAAGCAATCAATTTATACTAAAGACGTTATTCTGGTTATGGCCGCGTCTTTCTTTTTTATGTTCTCAGTAATGTTTGTAACACCCTTGATTAATGGCTATGCAATCAGTTTAGGTGCTAGTGCGGTATTTGCCGGTGTGATAACAGGGATTATGAGTGTAGTTTCAATGTTCTTAAGACCGGTCGCTGGTAATTTAACTGACCGTTTTTCAAAGTATAGTTTGTCCTTTATTGGAGGAGTATTAATTTTAATTGGGGTGGCAGGTTATTGTTTCTCTCCATCAGGAAATTGGCTCTTAATTTTTAGGTTAATTAATGGTACTGGTTTTGTGCTCGCAACAGTTTGTATGACTACCTGGTTAGCATTTCTGGTTCCTCGGAGTCATGTTGGAGAAGCAATGGGATTTTATGGGTTGATGAATGCTTTAGCCATGGCTCTTGCACCAGCTTTAGCTATTAACTTGTATAAAATAATTGGCTATAAGTCAGCTCTTTGGCTCGCTGTACTTGCAGCACTATTAATGATTGTTTCTATTCAATTTGTTGGAAACCATGCTAAGCCTAAAATTACTAATAATAAAAAAAGAAAAATAAAAATCATTCAAAAAGATGCTATTCCCGTAGCGTTATTAACTACTTTTTTTGCGATTCCATATTTTATTACACAAGCCGACATTGTAGTGTATGTTGAAAGACAGCATTTTTCAATTGCTGTAGGTTATTTTTTTGTAATTTATGCGATCGCCTTATTATTAATTAGAATTGGTTTAAAAAAGTATTTTGATTTAATTCGCTTTGGCTTTTGGTTCTGGCTAAGTTTAGTTGCGATGATTTTATTTTTAATTATTGCTACTTTTATGGTCAATAACTGGTTAATGGGATTAGCTGCAATTATGCTTTCGATTGGATATGGGGTTATTTACTCAGTTAATCAGTCTACCGCTTTGATGTTAGCTCCAATTGAAGAACAAGGGTTAGCTAGTTCGACTTTTTACTTGGGCCTTGATATAGGAATGGCAGCTGGTCCAATGATCGGTGGTGTGACTGCTCAAAATCTAGCTCCAGATTACTTTTACCCAGTTTTATTGGTTATTGTGCCAATTATTTTAATTATTTACTTTATATATCGTAAGAAATTAAATGGTGCCTTAAATCACCGTTAGTAAGGAGAAGAATATGACTATTCCTTTTAAAACTGTTGCGGTTGATATGGATGGAACATTTTTAAACGACCAAAGAAGCTATGACCATGATTTGTTTGCTCAAGTTTTAAATAAATTAGAAAAACATAATATTCAATTTATTGTAGCTAGTGGTCGTCCATTTGCTCGTTTAAAAAATGACTTTTCTGAATTTATTGATCGCGTAGATTTCGTGACTGCCAATGGTTCTCGACTAATTGTTGAAGGAAAAGAAGTGGCTGTTGAAGGATTAACTAAAAAGCAGACCATTGATTTAATTAATTTTGTCCATCATACCTATGGAAGTATGGCGACAATGGCCTATGGCAGGGAGACAGCATATATTGGAACTGAAGCACCAGCAAAAGATAAAGAATTTTTGCAGTATTTCGCTAAAGAAAGTGTAGAGATCAGTGATTGGCAAGAGTTACCTGATGATACCTTTATTGAATTGACTTTTCATCATGATAGTAAAATAGCTGGAGAGATTGAGAAAAAATTTAATGAGCAATATGGGAATATTGTGACTACTTTTGCTTCAAATCCAGTAGCTATTGATGCTGTTAAACATGGGATTAATAAGGCAACTGGATTGAAAAAGTTACTGGCTTATTTTGGATTAACAGGTGAAGATTTAATTGCTTTCGGTGATAGTGGTAATGATATTTCAATGCTAGATTTTGCAAAATATAGCTATGCAATGGAAAATGGGATGGCTATTGCAAAAGAACATGCAAAGTATTTGGCTCCTAGCAATAGTGACAATGGAGTTTTGAGAGTTTTAAATGAATATTTAGATAAAAATTAGGGATGAGCAAAAAAAGATGTAGATTGTTTCTGCATCTTTTTTTGCTATCTTATAAAATATAAACCTGTCCCTTTACTAAATTTATTTTGATACCAAAAATTTTGTTTTTTTCGTTTGTATTCTTCGTACATACATAGATAGGAAGATGGTTAGACTTTAATTTGCCCAGTAAATGGTTAATTTGAGCAATTGTTTTAGCATTTTCTCCTGTATATAAAAGGCATCGATCTCCGTCAATTTGGACTTTACTGATTGGATCAATTACGCCATTTTTCTTATTTTGATAAAAAAATTGAAAATTAGGATGGAGATCAGAAATTAAAATTAAGAAATCATCTAAATACATAGATCTTTATCCTCTCTTGATTTCTATATTTTTTAGGGATAATATAGATTATATTTTAGAACCGAGGTCTTCTAATGAAGCTGAAGAGTAAAAAAATAAAAATAGCTATTATCTCTATTTTAGCAGTTTGTGGTATTTTTTTAGCTGCAGGCCTATATTTCTATCAGGTTGCTGTTGTTCCAGGACATAAATCCTTTATTAACAATGATACTAAGTTAGTTAAAACTGACCCACTATACAAGGAAAAAAAGTGGTATCAAAATGTGCATAAACAAAAGTGGATTATGAAATCAGCAGATGATAATTTAAGGTTAGATGCAAATTATATTCCAGTAAATAATTCTAAAAAGACAGTTATTGTCCTGCACGGTTTTATGAATAATAAAGATACAATGGGAGCTTATGCTGCTATGTTTCATAAATTAGGCTACAATGTTCTATTACCGGATGCACGTGGTCATGGACAAAGTGAAGGAAACTATATTGGGTATGGTTGGCGTGAAAAAGTAGATGTTAAAAAATGGGCTGAGAAAGTTATTAAAAGGAATGGAAATAAGAGTCAGATTGCTATCTTTGGTGTAAGTATGGGTGGTGCTACAACAATGATGTCAAGTGGACTAAAAATGCCTAAACAAGTAAAAGCTTATATTGAGGATTGTGGCTACACTAATGTTAAGGATGAGATAGAACACGAAGCAGAAGACTTATATCATTTTCCGGCTTTTCCCCGTTTTCCTTTAGTTGAAGTTTTAAGTGGAATAACTAGAATTAGAGCAGGTTACTTTTTAAAAGATGCTAGTAGCGTAAAACAAGTTGCTAAAAATAAAAGACCAATATTGTTTATTCATGGTGCTAAAGATACTTTTGTACCAACAAAGATGGTCTATCAAAACTATAAGGCAGCAAATGGTCCGAAAGAACTTTGGGTTGTTCCCGGAGCTAAACATGCTAAATCATTTGCAACTCACCCGATTCAATATCAGGAAAAAGTAAATAATTTTTTGAGTAAGTATATGTAAAAGATTGCTAAGATGGATTAGCAATCTTTTTTAGAATTGATTAAAAAAGTTATACTTTATACATTTGATGCATGGCGTGAGCTATCATGTTAATAGAATAATTTTTATTAAGAGGTGGAAGAGTGTTACAGGATGTTTATATAGTAGGAATGAATCGAATTCCTTTTGGTAAGTATCGTGGATTTTATAAGGATAAAAGTGCTGTTGACCTAGGAGTGTTAGCACTTAAGGGATTATTGAAAAAGAATATTGTTCCACAAGATAAAATAGATAGCATTTTGGTGGGAAATGTATTAAGTGCTGGGCTAGGTCAAAATGTTGCTCGACAAATAGCTTTAAAATCAGGGTTACCTGAGTCTGTAGTGGGTACTAGCGTAGACGACGTTTGTGGTTCAAGTTTAAAGGCATTACGGTTTGCTCAAGGTCAAATGCTCCTAGGAGATTCTCAAATTGCAATTGTAGGTGGGGCAGAAAGTATGACAAATGCACCACTTTTACTTGATAAAAGTAAAAAGCATGATGAAAATCCAGCATATCAAGATAGCTTAATGATAGATGGAATTGGGGATGCTTATTCGAGAAAGCCGATGGGAATTACAGCTGAGAATGTAGCTGATAAATACCATATTACGCGTCAAGATATGGATGAATTTGCACGTGATTCTCATGCCAAGGCTTATGCAGCTCAGGAGAATGACTGGTTTAAGGAAGAATATGCACCAATTGAACTCGATGGTCATGTTCTTGATCATGATGAAACCATTCGACCAGATTCTAGTTTAGAAGCCCTAGGTCAATTAAAACCTGTATTTAAGGAAAATGGACGAGTTACGGCTGGCAATTCTTCACCGTTAACTGATGGTGCAAGTATGTTGTTATTATCTAATCAACAAAAATTAGATGAGTTAAATTTAACCCCATTAGCATACCTAGGTGCCTATGCAGAAATTGGCTGTGATCCTGCCTATATGGGCTATGCGCCATACTTTGCCATTAAAGAATTACTTACAAAAACTAATAGCACAATTGAAGATTACGATCTTATTGAAATTAATGAAGCCTTTGCAGCTCAAGCATATGCTGTAGCCCGTGATCTAAATATTCCAAAAGAAAAATTAAATATCGCTGGAGGAGCAATTAGTTTAGGACATCCGCTTGGTGCAACCGGTACGCGCTTGGTAATGAGTGCAGTAAATGGGTTGCGTAAAATTAATGGTCGAAGAGCAATTGTATCTCTATGTATCGGCGGTGGCCAAGGAATCGCATATGAAATTAGAAGAATCATCTAAAAAGAAATTTTATCAATGGTTACCGGAGGAAAGAAGAGCCTTTTTAACTGAAAAAGGAATTAAACTAAGTGAGATTGATTCTGAAACCTTAGAACGATTAGATAAACTTAGTGAAAATGTAATTGGTCAAGTCCGTCTTCCTCTTGGTGTGCTTCCCAAGTTAATAGTTAACGGGAAAGATTATCAAGTACCAATGGCCGTAGAAGAACCATCAGTTGTTGCAGCAGCAAACCATGCAGCTAAAATTTTTAATCAAAATGGTGGAGCAGTAGCTGATAGTAAACGAAATGGAATATATGGTCAAATTGTTTTAGAGGTAACTGATAATTTTGATTTAACTAAGTTTACTACTGAATTTCCTCAATTAATTAGCTTAGCTAATAAAAAATTCGTTAGCTTAGTCAAGCATGGCGGAGGAGTTCGTAAAATTGAAGCTTCTCAAAAAGAAAATTTAGTTTTTCTTAGAGTTTTAGTTGACCCAGCAGAAGCTATGGGAGCTAATAAAACAAATGCTATTTTAGAATTTTTAGGAAATGAATTAGAGAAGCAGCCAGATATTGAACAAACTCTGTATGCAATTTTGTCTAATTATCCTACGCAATTGACTAGTGCTAAAGTAAGTCTTTCAATTGACAGTGTAGGAGGATTAAAAGTTGCTAAAAAGATAGCTTTATTGAGTAAAATAGGACAAACTGATATTTACCGGGCAGTGACTAATAATAAAGGAATTATGAATGGTATTGATAGTGTATTAGTTGCAACTGGTAATGATTATCGTGGAGTTGAAGCAGCAACTGCTGTTTGGGCTAATAAAAATGGTGCCTATACATCTTTGAGTAAGTGGAAAATTGAAGAAGATAGACTAGTGGGGACTGTAACAGTTCCCTTAGCAATCGGTGTAGTAGGTGGCTCAATTAAGGCTCGTCGAGACGTTCAACAAAGCTTTAGTTTATTAGGTAATATATCTGCCAAGCAACTAGCAGAAGTTATTGCGACAACTGGCTTAGCAAATAACTTTTCAGCTCTTTTAGCAATTTCTACTAAGGGAATTCAAGCTGGGCATATGAAATTGCAGGCGAGAAATTTAGTAGCAACCTTAAAAGCTAGTGAAGGTGAAAAAGCTATAGTTTTAAAAAAATTGCAGGAAAGTAAAAAATATACTCAAGAAGCAGCTTTTGAATTTTTAAGCGAAATAAGAAAGGATCAAAAATAAGATGAAGGTTGGAATTGATCAAATTGGATATTTTACTCCAAATAAGTATGTTGATATGGTGGATTTAGCCCATGCTAGGAATCAAGATCCAAATAAATTTTTAATTGGAATTGGACAGAAAAAAATGAGCGTTGCAGATCCAACTCAAGATGCAGTTTCAATGGGAATTAATGCAACTCTACGCTATATCGATAAGATTGATAAATCAAAAGTAGGACTTTTGATTTTTGGTACTGAAAGTAGTGTGGATCAATCTAAATCTGGCTCTTTATTTGTAAAATCGGCATTAGGGTTAGATCCTACTGTGAGAGCTTTTGAAGTTAAGGAAGCATGTTTTGGCTTAACGGCTGGCTTAATGATTGCCCAAGATTTTGTACGACTTCATCCTGATCAAACTGCTATTGTTATCGGCAGTGATATTGCTCGCTATGGGGTTAATACTGCTGGTGAAGTTACTCAAGGAGCTGGAAGTGTTAGTTTATTAATTTCTAGTAATCCAAGAATTTTAGAATTAAATGAAGGCCATAGTGCTTATAGTGAGGATATCAATGATTTCTGGCGCCCTAACTATTCTAAAACGGCCAAGGTAGATGGAAAGTATTCTACCCAGGTTTACTTAGACTTTTTCAAACATACTTTTTCTGCTTACAAAGAACAAAAGAATCTTGAAACAAAAGATTTTGCTGCTATTGTCTACCACTTACCTTTTACTAAGATGGGATTAAAGGCAAATAGATTAGCTGTTGAGGGAACGGATGAAGAAACAAATGCCCGGTTAATGGACAGCTTTACTGCAGCTAAAGAATTGAATGCAAATGTAGGTAATATTTACACTGGATCGTTATACTTGAGTCTACTTAGTTTACTTGAAAATGGTAGGTTAAAAGCTGGAGACTTAGTCGGTCTATTTTCTTATGGTTCAGGTGCAATGGCTGAATTTTATTCCGCAAATGTAGTTGAAGACTATGAAAAACAACTTGATAAGGTTGGAGATAAAGCTTTATTAGATAATCGAAGCAAGCTTAGTGTTGCCAAATATGAGGAAATCTTTTCTGCAGGTTTGGAAGATCCAGAAAACAATGTTGAACTTATCAGTGATGAAGAAACTGGTAGATATTATTTTGCTGGTATTCGTAATGATATCCGCCAATATCAAGTTAAATAACTTGTATTCGCTTACATAGTTGCTATAATAAGATGTGTGGAGAGGTAGAATAATATTGTAAATAGTTTTTATCTCCAGATTGTAGTGTTTTAAAGACAAGATTCTCTTAGTAAGATCAAATAGTCGTTATTCAATACAGATGCAAACAAGTGATGTTGATCAAGTCATAATATCAAACCCAGATACTGACGTTATGGCGCTAGATAGTATTTACCTCATCCACTTGAAAAAAGGTTGTAGACCAGGCAGTCTACAACCTTTTTTATAAGCACAAAAAAAGCAGTCATATCGACTGCTTAAATTAATATAATTACTTATTTTTTCTTAAAACTAGTTTGGTAACGCCTTCCCAACGTGGTGTTTGTGGCATCATATCAACCGGTTGAATTACCCTAACATCATAAGCGTCACTTAGAAGAACTAAATCTTTTGCAAGAGTAGCTGGGTTACAAGAAACATAAACAAAGGTTTCAGGCTTTACTTCAAGTAGAGTTTTAATTAACTTTTTGCTTAATCCTGTACGTGGAGGGTCGACGATTAATGCATTAATTGGAACACCTTGATTTTTTAGTTCTGGAAGTAATTTTTCTACATTTCCTTGAATATATTCCGCATTTCTTACATGATTTAAGCGGCAGTTTTCTTGAGCATCGATTACGGCTTCAGGAATAGATTCAATTCCAATAACCTGTCTTACTTGATCGCTAGCTAAGATTCCCAAAGTACCAACGCCCGCATAAGCATCGATCAAAGTTTGATCAGGAGTTAAGTCAAGATATTTAAGGGCTTCTGAGTAAAGAGTAGTAGTTTGTTCAGGGTTAAGCTGGAAAAATGCGCGTGGTGAAAGCTTAAATTTTTTACCTAGTATTTCTTCTGTAATATGTGACTTTCCGAACAATTTAATAGTTTTATTGCCCCAAACTTGAGGATTTTGCCATTGAGTTTCATTTTGGAAAACAGAAACTACATTCGGAAGTTTCATAATATGACTAGCAAGTAACTTGAGATCTTTAATTTTTTTACCAATTGTAATTAAAGTTACCTGAATTTCACCAGTAGCATTGCTTTGACGAACTGCAATGGTTTTAATTCCATCGGTATGACGTCTAAAGTCGGCAATTCGGATGTGAAGTTTATCGATTAGTTTCTTAATTTCACGTTCTACTTTTTGAGTCTCTTTTGTTTGAGTAGGCATATCAGGCAGGTCAATAAGATGACGGGAATTAGGAGCATAGAGACCAAGTTTACTCTTCCCCTTATTAAATTCAATTTGATATTGAGCTTTATTTCGATAATTCCAAGCGTTTGGTGCAGGAATTGTCTTTTTAACTTTATATTTAATATAGTCTCTTGGATGATATTTTCTAAGCGATTCTAGAATTAGGTGTTGTTTAAATTCAAGTTGTTTTGGATAAGAAAGGTGTGCGAGTTCTAATCCACCAACTGCAGGATCAACTCCTTTAGGAAAGGTAACTCTGTCAGGAGATTTTTCTTTAATTCTTACTAATTCACCTTCCAGATAGTGTGGATGGCGATCAACGATCTTAGCAACAACTACCTCATTTGGAAGCGCACCAGGAATAAAAATAATTTTCTTTTTATAGTATCCAATACCTTCACCATTAATACCCAAGCGTTTAATAGTGATGATAATATTTTTTTCTTGTTTGTTTTTAGTAAATTTTGTCAAAATAAGGCCCTCATTTCGATTGATTCATGAAAAAAGTGTCACAATAAGCATAAGCGTTATTTTCAAGTGATACAAGTATTTAATTTATTATAATATAGAAGAAATAAAAAAATGAAGAAGGTGTGATAATGCCAATTATTACTAAGATTAGTACACAAAAGCGGAAGGGACGCTATAATATTTTTATTGATAATGAATATGCCTTCAGTGTCAGTGAAAGAACCTTAGCTGAAAAAAGACTGTTAAAAGGAACTGAACTAAGCCTTGAAGATATTGAAAAAATAAAAAAAGCTGAAGCAGATAGTCATGCGCTCCAGCTAGCTATGTCTTATTTAAGCTATCAGCCGCGTAGTGTATATGAAGTTTTAACTTATTTAAATAAGCAGGGGATTAGTCCAGAAGCTAGTCAAAGTGCTATAGAAAACTTAATAGGATTAAATTATCTTGATGATAATAATTTTGCACGCTTATTTATCCAGAATAACCTTAGAGTAGGAAAAGATGGCCCAAGATCAATTAGTAGTAAATTAAAACAAAAAGGTGTAGCTAACGATATTATTCAGGATTCTCTTTATGAAGTAGATGATGAAGAATGGATAGAAGCTGGTATGCGCTTAATACATTCAATTGGTCATCAAGTAGGAAAAATGTCGTATAAAGAAATTAAGCAAAAAGCGCTAAAAAAACTACAAACACATGGTTTTAACCAAGAGCTAGGAGAACTTGTAGTTGATCAGTTAGATTTAGAAAGTACAGAAGATGATCAACTAGAGGCCTTGAAAAAACAAGGAATTAAAGCTTGGCGTCGTTATCGAAGAGATGATGACTTTAAGAGACGACAGAAAGTTAAAAGATACTTATTTCAACATGGTTTTTCCAGTGGAGAGATTGATAGTTTTTTAAGTGGTGAAGTAGTAAATTTAGAAGAAATAGATGAATATTAATTTGCTGGTATAATATTTAGTTAGGAGGCGAATATCATGGAGATGCCTCGTGAAGGCGATTATATCGCAATACAAAGTTATAAACATAATGGTACGCTACACCGAAATTGGCGTGACACTATGGTAGTTAAAACAGAACAAAATATTATTATTGGCGTTAATGATCGGACTTTAATTACCGAAGAAGACGGTAGAAAATGGATTAGTCGTGAACCAGCAATTGTTTATTTTCATCGTAAACTTTGGTTTAATGTGATAGCAATGCTTAGGCCAGATGGTGTTGCATACTATGCAAATTTAGCTAGTCCATTTATTTTAGATCGAGAAGCATTAAAATATATCGACTATGATCTAGATATTAAGGTTTTTCCAGATGGAGAAAAAAGACTTCTAGATGCCGATGAGTATGCAATGAACAAAAAACGCTGGCATTATAGCGAAGAGATTGATAGTATTTTGCGTAGTACTAGTTTTGAATTATTAGATTGGATTGATCAAAAGAAGGGACCGTTTGCTAAAAAGTTTGTACAAATTTGGTATGAACGCTATAACCAATTACGTCCTGACTTAGATCGAAGCTTTTTTAAGGGGAGAGAAAATGAAGAAAGAAAAATACTCGGCACATAACTTTATCGGTAAGGTTTTTATGCCAAATCAAATTGACGAAAATAAGACATATACAGCTGCTATTCAAGAGATGGAAAATGATCCTGTATTCCAAAAGTTTATCAAAGACAATGGGTATGAAAATGAACGAGCAAGCTTGGTGGTATTTGGACCAGAAAACTTTATGTTTTGGTATGGAATCTTGGCTGATGACAAACAAATGCCTGTTGCAGGATTAAATAAATTTGAATTACCTGCTTCAGAAATTGCAGAAATTGATACACCAGATAGTAATTTAGCTTTCTTTAGCCAACCTTTAAATTTTGTTATTCCTACTTTTTTAGATAAATTGTCAAAAGATGGCATTACTATGTACGAAAATTTAGGCGATAGTGAAAAACCATATGTTTTAACTAAATTAAACTTAGAAACAAAAGAACTGGCCCAGATTTTATATCTAGATGCCAGTTCTGAAGAAAGTTCAAAATAATTACTTCTGTTTAGGGTCAATAGAAAGATTATCATATTCAATATAAGCGCCAATACATGTTGAAATTAGCATGATCAATAAGACTATCCCAACGGAATTGCCAATAATAAAAGATAGTGAGAAGAATTTTCTTACTAAGTCCATGGCAAGCCAGCAGAGGGCAAAGTCAACTAAACAATTACAAATAAGTAGAAATTTACGTCTACGAATACTATAAAAACGTAAAATCTGTTTAAACAAGTTATTTGGTACTTCATCAGAGACTAAATCAAGTGGACGTTGAATAGTGGCCTTAATTGCAAACATAATAATTGTACCAACTAGGGCACCGATAAAACTTCTAAAAATGTCACTAGAATGTCTAACTAAGGCATTATAACAGATACCAACTAGGGTTAAACTGCAAAGATACGGAATTAATAGTAAAAAAGTAAATACTAAGTAGATGTTTTGTTTTTTCATCTATAGGACCCCATTTCTTGTTCCTTATTTTATCATATATTTGCATGTGATATAATTACCGATAATTGTGATTAAAATGGGCCTTAACACATCAATAGAAAGAGAGAATTTAAAGATGAGTAGTGATCCCGGTGCGGGGGATATATTTAGCAAATTAAGAGCTAAATTTCGTGGCGATGAAGATATTGATGGCCAACGTAAGCTAAATAAAATTTTAAATAAATTACATGAGCAAAAAGAAATCAGCGATCGTGAATATTCAATGATGGAAGGTATTCTTGAATTTGAGGAAAAGATGGCACGAGAAGTAATGGTGCCTCGAACTGATGCTTTCATGGTTGATATTAATGATAGTTTTCAAGAAAACTTAGATAAGATCTTAAAAGAGCCTTATTCAAGAGTGCCTGTTTATGATGGAGATAAAGATA
Source organism: Lactobacillus johnsonii (assembly GCA_949888035.1). Taxonomy (GTDB): domain Bacteria; phylum Bacillota; class Bacilli; order Lactobacillales; family Lactobacillaceae; genus Lactobacillus; species Lactobacillus johnsonii_B. Next base: position 42,095 of record CATLCE010000010.1, read on the forward strand.
AGATTGTAGGCGTCATTCATATTAGAACTGTCTTACGAAAAGCTCATAAAGTTGGTTTTGATAAGCTAGACTACGATCAGGTTATGTTTAAGCCTTTATTTGCACCTGAAACTATTGAATTAGGAGAATTGTTAGTCGAGATGCAGGAGACCCAAAGACAGCTTGCTATTTTGACTGATGAGTACGGCGGCGTTGTTGGACTCGCAACAATTGAAGATTTAATTGAAGAAATTGTCGGCGATATTGACGATGAAGTTGATAAGGCTGAGGTATTATTTTCAAAAATTGGGCCAAGAGAGTATGTTATTTATGGAAAAATGCCTTTAGCTGACTTCAATGAAGAATTTGGAACTGATTTGGCAATGGAAAATGTGGATACTGTTGCTGGATATGTAATTACTAAATTAGGTCTAATTCCCGCTAAGGGAGAGAAGTTGAGCGTTAAACTTGATAATGGGATGGTTTTAGCCACGAGACGAATGAAAGGTTCTCGTTTATTAACACTGCTGCTCACAATTCCAGAAAAACAAGAAAAGGAAGAAGCTAAAGATTAATGACAAAGTTAACGGATGAAGTGAAAAAAAGACGCACATTTGCGATTATTTCTCACCCGGATGCGGGTAAGACTACAATTACTGAACAAATGCTCCTTTTTGGTGGAGTAATTCGAAGCGCAGGTACAGTTAAAGCACGTAAAAGTGGTCACTATGCAACTAGTGACTGGATGGCAATTGAAAAAAAGCGTGGTATTTCAGTTACTAGTTCAGTAATGCAATTTGAATACCAAGGAAAGAGAATTAATATTCTAGATACTCCTGGACACCAAGATTTCTCTGAAGATACCTATCGGACCTTAATGGCTGTTGATGCTGCAGTAATGGTTATTGATTCTGCTAAAGGTATCGAACCTCAAACTAAAAAGCTGTTTAAAGTTGTAAAGAAGAGAGGTATTCCGATCTTTACTTTCATGAACAAATTAGATCGGGATGGACGTGAACCACTAGACTTAATTGCTGAATTAGAAGATTTGCTAGGCATTGAAGGTGTAGCAATGAACTGGCCAATTGGTATGGGAAAGCAATTAAAAGGCTTATACGACATTGCAAACAATCGGGTTGAACTCTATCGAAAAGATGAAGATGATCGCTATTTACCATTAGATGAAAATGGCAAATTATCTGAAGATGAAGCTTTAGCACAGGATAGTCTATACCAATCGACTTTAGATGATATTGACTTGTTGAAAGAAGCTGGAAATACTTTTGATAAAGATAAGATTTTAAGAGGAGATCAAACACCAGTCTTCTTTGGATCGGCTTTAACTAACTTTGGGGTAGAAACTTTCTTGGATAGTTTTGTTAATTTAGCACCTGCTCCTCAAGAACATGTGGTTAATGAAGATGAAAAGTTAGCTGCAGATGATCCAGAATTCTCTGGTTTTGTTTTTAAAATTCAAGCAAACATGAATCCTAACCACCGTGATCGAATTGCTTTTGTAAGAATTGGAAGCGGCGAATTCAAAAAGGGAATTGATGTAACTTTAGCTCGAACTGGTAAGCCTGTTCGATTGAATAATGCAACTGAGTTTATGTCTAGTGAACGTGTACAAGTTTCTGATGCAGTAGCTGGAGATATAGTTGGTTTGTATGATACTGGTAATTTCCAGATTGGTGATTCAATCTATGCTGGGAAGAAGAAAATTGTCTATCCAGAGTTACCACAATTTACGCCTGAAATTTTTATGCGAGTAACTGCTAAAAATGTTATGAAGCAAAAATCATTCCATAAAGGGATGAATCAATTAGTTCAAGAAGGTGCGATTCAACTTTATCGTGGCTATTCAACTGATGATTATATTTTGGGGGCAGTTGGTCAATTACAATTTGAAGTATTCTCTTTCAGAATGAAAAATGAATACAATTCAGAAGTTGAGCTCCATACATTAGGAAACCGTGTGGCTCGTTGGATTAACCCGGATCAATTAGATCCTAAAATGTCATCATCCCGTAACTTATTGGTTAAAGATCGGGATGGTGAGCCATTGTTCTTATTTGAAAATGCATTTGCTGAGAGATGGTTTAAAGATAAGTATCCTGATGTTGAATTGACTTCAAGATTATAAGATAGAAAAAAGCCGTGGAGTTGCTCCACGGCTTTTTTGCGATTTTAACGATCACAAGTGATAGAAATGATTTTTCTACTTTTATCAACTGTTATATCATAAATTCGATCTTCATGAATTAGACGCTTAATAACAAATTCTACTTCATCTTGTCTAATAGGACGTTTATGATTTTCCATAACGATTTCAATTTTATCAGCTGTTTCGCTGTATACTACTGTGGTATTACCTAAAGAGTAAACTTTTACGAATTGACTATTAGTAGCTGCTAATTGTCTTTGGACTAAATCACGGTAGCTATTTGTAACATCAATTAAATGCATCATATTTATAACCTCGATATATAATGTGTCTTTAAAATCCCAATTTAAGTATAACCTTTTTGCAGAATTTATAAAAATAAAAATAAGAGTCACGGAACCTGTGACTCTTATTTGCTCTTAAATAATTAATTTTCACTAATTACTATTTTACCGTCAACTACATTAGCCTTTAGGTCTTTAGCAGCTGGATTATCAAGTTTATAATCGGCTACCTTATCTTCAATTTCTTCCTGGATTGTACGACGAAGTGGACGAGCACCCATAGAAGGATCATAACCTTTTTCGACAAGAAGTTCTTTTGCTTCAGGTGTAACATCAATATGTAGGCCCTGATCTTTTACCATATCATTGGTGTTTGCAAGCATTAAATCAACAATCTTGATTAAGTCTTTCTTATCAAGTGCATTAAATTCAACTATATCATCAAGTCTATTTAAGAATTCAGGTTTAAAGTATTGACCTAAGCTATTCTTAAATTGTTCTTGATGACTGTTTTCAGCTGCAAAACCTACGCTAGCTTCTTTGATTCCTTGACCAGCATTAGAAGTCATAATGATGATGGTATCTTTAAAGGAAACTGTGCGACCTTGCGAATCAGTTAAGCGGCCATCATCGAGAATTTGCAAGAATAGGTGGAGTACATCAGGATGAGCTTTTTCAATTTCATCAAATAAAATTAAGCTATATGGATTATGGCGTACCCTTTCTGTTAATTGACCAGCTTCTTCATAACCTACATAACCTGGTGCAGATCCGATTAGCTTAGATACAGAGTATTGTTCCATATATTCGCTCATATCAAATCGAATCATTGCATCTTCTGTACCAAAGATTTGCTTGGCTAATTGTTTAGCTAATTCTGTTTTACCTACACCAGTAGGTCCTACAAATAAGAATGAGCCGATTGGACGACCAGATTTGTTAAATCCAACTCGATTTCGTCTTATTGCCCGAGCAACAGTTTCAACGGCTTTGTTTTGACCAATTACATTATCTTTAAGGTCAGTAGCTAAATTCTTTAATTGAGTTTCTTCTTGTTTTTGTAAGTCACCGACAGGAATATTAGTTTTTTCCTCAACGATCTTATTCATGATCTTTTCAGTGATTTTAGGTGTTTGATCAGGATCTACTTTCTGATCTTTTAATTTTTCATACTTTTCAATCTGATCACGATAGTAGGCAGCTTTTTCGTAATCTTCATTTTTTAAAGCATCTTGCTTTAAGCTTTCAGCAGCATCTAGTCTTTCTTTGATTTTTTCACTATCAACATAAGGAATAGTGAGATTCATCCTTGAACCAGCTTCGTCTAAAAGATCGATAGCTTTATCAGGTAAGAAACGATCTTGAATGTAGCGTGAAGAAAGATCTACTGCAGCTTGTATAGATTCATCAGTATAGTGAACATGGTGGTAATCTTCGTAACGCTTACGAATGCCTTGCAAAATCTTAATTGTTTCTTCAGGTGTAGGCTCTTTAACCTCCACTGGTTGGAATCTACGAGCAAGGGCAGAATCCTTTTCGATGTTTCGATATTCCTTAATAGTAGTAGCACCAATTAATTGGAAATCTCCACGAGCTAAGGCTGGTTTAATAATGTTACCAGCATCCATACCACCTTCAGCGTTGCCAGCACCAACTAATTCATGAATTTCATCAATAAACAGGATGATATTATCGTTTTGTTCTAATTCTTTGATTAATTGTTGCATTCTTTGTTCAAATTGACCGCGAATTCCAGTTCCTTGAACCATTGATACCATATTTAAAGAAATGATTCTTTTATCTTGAAGCTTAGCTGGAACTGAACCGTCGACAATTTGTTGTGCTAAGCCTTCAACAACAGCAGTTTTACCAACACCGGCTTCTCCGATAAGAACAGGATTATTTTTAGTCCGTCTGTTTAAAATTTCAATAACGCGAGCAATTTCTTTATCACGACCAATAACTGGATCAATCTTACCTTTTTTTGCTAAGTCGGTTAAATCTGTACCATACTGGTCGAGTAGGGATTTTTGACCACCATTGTTTCCACCTCTGCGGCCACCACGCATTTGCATGCGTGGATCACGTCCTTGAGGATTATTTTGTTCATTGTTGTTATTATTTAAGGCGTTGAATAAATCATCAAAATCGCCAAAAAATGCATTGTTATTATTCATACTATTATTTTGTCCTTGTTGATTTTTCAATTCTTGATAACATTGTTGACATAATGAGATTTCACGATCTTGCCCATTTACATTTGTATAAAGATGAATAGAGGCAGGACGTTCGTGACAGTTATCGCATAACATTAATATTTCCGCCTTTCTTATAATATTCAGGCTATATTCCTATTTTAGCACTCTTGATATATGAGTGCTAACTTGCTAATATCATAGTACGGATACTTACTAATTGCAAGTGGTAAGCCCAGATTTTTATGGAAAATTGATATAATAGAATAAAGAAAAAATTTTTTATAAAGATGCGGAAACTTCAAGGAGATAAGTATAAGAAATGGATTATAAAGAAATATTAGATAAAATTATAAGTGGTGAATTAAAAGAGTATAGAGTTAGTCCCAAAGATGCTTTTCAATTTCAATTAGCTCTTAGAAGCTATGGTAAAAGACAGAGTATAACTGGGATTGCCCAAAGAGGTGGGGATATAATTTATACCTTATCTGATAATGAAAATTAAGTACTTTATAATGTAAACATTTACATTTGTGTTGTTTTCATTTAAAAAACATGATAACCTAATAAACGAGTGGGTATAAAACTCCCGATTATTTTTGATTTTAAAGGAGATAATTTAAAATGGAAAAACGCGAATTTCATATTATTGCTGAAACTGGTATTCATGCTCGTCCAGCTACTTTGTTGGTACAAGCTGCTTCTAAGTTTAACTCAGATATTAACTTGGAATACAATGGTAAATCAGTAAACTTGAAGTCAATCATGGGTGTTATGTCTTTAGGTGTTGGCCAAGGTGCAGATGTAACTATTACTGCTGATGGTGACGATGCTAAGGAAGCAATTGAAGCTATTGCTGACACTATGAAAAAGGAAGGTTTAGCTGAATAATGTCGAAAACTTTAAAGGGAATTGCAGCCAGTGATGGTATTGCAGTTGCACCAGCCTACCTTTTGGTAGAACCTGACCTTTCGTTTTCTAAAACCTCAGTTAGCGATGTTGATGCTGAAGTAGCTCGCTTTAAAAAAGTTGTTGAAGAATCAACTAAAGAACTTGAAAAAGTTCGTGATAAAGCTAAGGAAAGTTTAGGACCAGAAGAAGCACAAGTTTTTGATGCTCACCTTCTATTCTTAAGCGACCCAGAATTTACTGGGGCTATTGAAACAGAAATCAAAGATCAAAAAATTAATGCTGAAGCTGCATTAGATGAAACCGCTCAAAAATTCATTACTATTTTTGAAGGTATGACTGACAATGCATATATGCAAGAACGTGCAGCTGACGTACGCGATGTTTCAAAGCGTCTTATGGCACATCTTCTTGGTAAGAAATTGCCAGATCCTGCAGCTATTGACCATGAAGTTGTAGTAGTAGCCTACGATTTAACACCAAGTGATACAGCTCAACTTAACAAGAAGTACGTTAAGGGATTTGTAACTGATGTTGGTGGTAGAACTGCTCACTCAGCAATCATGGCTCGTTCATTAGAAATTCCAGCTGTTGTTGGTACTGAAACCATTACTAAAGATGTTAAAGATGGCGATATGCTTATTGCCGATGGTTTAGACGGCGATGCTATCATTAATCCAACTGATGCTCAAATCGAAGAATACACTAAGAAAGGTGAAGCCTTCGCTAAGCAAAAGGAAGAATGGAAGAAGCTAAAGAATGAACCATCTGTAACTGCAAATGGGAAGAAATTTATTATCGCTGCTAACATCGGTACTCCTAATGATATGAAGGGTGTAAAAGAAAACGGTGCTGAAGCAATTGGTTTGTACAGAACTGAATTCTTATACATGGATTCAAAAGACTTCCCATCCGAAGAAGCTCAATTTGATGCTTACAAGAAAGTTATCGAAGACATGGATGGTAAGCAAACTATCATTAGAACTTGTGATATTGGTGGAGACAAGCACTTAGATTACTGGGATCTTCCAGAAGAAATGAACCCATTCTTAGGTGTTCGTGCTATCCGTCTTTCAATGCAATACAAGGATATCTTTAGAACTCAATTAAGAGCCTTACTTCGTGCATCTGCATATGGTCCATTAGGAATTATGTTCCCAATGATTGGTACTTTAGCAGAATTACGTGAAGCAAAACAAATCTTAGCTGAAGAAAAGGATAAACTTGCTAAAGAAGGCGTTAAGATCGGTGACGACTTACAAGTTGGTATGATGATCGAAGTTCCAGCTGCTGCTGTCTTAGCTGATCAATTTGCTAAAGAAGTTGATTTCTTCTCAATTGGAACTAACGACTTAATCCAATATACTATGGCTGCTGATCGTGGTAATGATAACGTTTCTTATCTTTACCAACCATACAACCCATCTGTTTTACGTTTGATTAAGCACACTATTGATGGTGCTCATGAAAATGGTATTTGGTGTGGTATGTGTGGTGAAGCTGCAGGTGATGACATTATGTTCCCAATCCTTTTGTCAATGGGACTTGATGAATACTCAATGAGTGCAACTTCAATTTTACGTATCAGAAGTTTGATGAAGAAGATCAATACTGAAGATATTAAAGAATTAGCAAATAAAGCTTGTTTTGTTTCAGAAACTGCTGATGAAAACAAGAAATTAGTTGAAGAAACTATGAAGAAGCTTAATATTCTTGATTAGAAAAAAGAGTACTAAAATAGTACTCTTTTTTTGTTAGAACTTCACACAAACTTCAATATTTGTTGTTAAAGTATACTATGTAAGCTAATAAAAGAAATTTGATTACAACTTATAAAAGACAAGTATTTGTGATACAATGTCTTATGTAAGTGAAACAGTAGTTATTTTTCTACACGCAAAGGAGTGTGGAGTTAAGTGTTAAATTTATATACATCACCAAGTTGTACTTCATGTCGTAAAGCAAAAGCATGGTTGAAAGAACACGATATTTCATTCAAGGAAAGAAATATTTTCGCCAATCCGCTAAATAAAGAGGAAATCATGCAAGTTTTACGAATGACTGAAAACGGCACAGAAGAAATTATTTCTACTCGTTCTCGTACTTTCCAAAACCTAAAGATTAATTTAGATGATTTATCAATCGATCAACTAATTGATCTTGTTGAAAAGAATCCTAGTCTATTAAGACGTCCAATCATTATGGATGATAGACGTTTACAGGTAGGCTACAACGAAGATGAAATTAGAAGATTTCTTCCTCGTAAAGTTCGTCGCTTAGAACTTGAAGAGATCCAAGCAATGACTGCTGATTTTTAATTAAAAATTGTAAAAACGTTAGCTTTTTTAAGCTAGCGTTTTTATATGAGTAGGAAAATAGGTTACAATGTATTAAAGATAGAGACTTCGAGGTGATAATAAGTGGAAGTACACAGAATAAGTGAAAATACCATTCGTGTAACAATGGACGCAGATGAACTTAAAGAACGCGGAATAACAATGCTCGACTTGTTAGGAAACAAAAGTCAAATTCAACATTTCTTCTATCAAATTTTAAGTGAAGTCGACACAGATCATACCTTTGCTAAGGGAGATCCCGTTACTTTTCAGGTGATGCCAAGTAGTTCTGGATTAGAATTACTTATTTCAAAAGTACCTGATAGTGATGATGATAGTAGTAACAATCCGAATGATCAATTAAGAGATCTTTTAAAGGGATTAGGGGCTGGAGATGATGATCAACGCAAAACTGAAATTAATGATGATCGTGAAAAATTAGTCAGTGATAATCGTCGCGTCTTTAAGCTGGATAGTATTGATTTAGTTGCAGCCTTAGCCGATGCTTTAAAGGTTGAAGGATTAGCCTCCAGTTTATATACCTATCATCATGAATACTATCTAGATTTAGCCTATTTAGATGATAATTATGTAGAATTGAAACCCGAAGATACTTGGGTAATTGCTAATGAATATGGAAATGGAATGACTGAAAAGCAATTCCAAAGAATAAAGAAAAATGCTAAGTGCTTAATTGGCCAAGATGCATTAGGGAATATAAGAGAATATTTCGATTAAAAAAGGGAGATGAAAAAAATCATCTCTCTTTTTGCGTATATAATATTGGGCGATAAAATGTACGCAGCTATTTTAAATAAAAAATTAGTCTTAGCCATCAAGGAAGCAGAACAAGTTAATAAAGGATTTAAGAAGTTAAATCAGGATTATTATACTTGTCCGTCTTGTAGAAAACGAATGATTTTGATTCTATCAGAAGAAAAGCTACCATTTTTTAAGCATTTCTATCAAGTTAAGGGAACAGGAGAGAAAGAAGAACATTATCAATCTAAGCAACTTTTATGTACTGCACTAAAAGCAAATGGAGTTAATGCAGAAGTTGAGGTTCCTTTGCTTGATCAACAATTGAGAGCTGATGTATTAGTAGAAAATAAATTAGCTTTTGAAGTGCAGTGTGCACCGTTAAGTGAGACCGAATTTAATCATCGACATAGTTTATATGAAAAATTATCCATAAAAGATATTTGGATTGTGGGTCAAAGGCATTATTTAAAAAATAAACTTAATCGTTCAAAAGAAATATTTTTAAGGTATAGCCCAAAATGGGAATGGTATTATTTAGAAATTAATCCATTTAGTTGTGTAATTACATTAAAATATAATATTTTAAAGGCTGCACTTAGTTCGGAAATAAGTTATGAGATAAAACTTTTTTCTTTAGATGAGAAGGGAATTGCAAATTTATTTACTTTTGCTCCAACTAATCGACGAAATATAAAGTATTCTTCTATTCAAGATCAAAAAATATATTTACAGAAACAAATTACTCAGAAAAGTAAATTAGGGTTAGAGGTTGCTTCTTTGTTATACCAATTGCATTCTTCAATAGAAGATATACCTGACGAATTATTTTTAGAATTGAGAGGGCCTAAGGAAAAGAGTCCAATAATAACTTATCTACAAAAAAAGCTAGATGATTCAAAAAATCATCTAGCCTAATTGAATTATAACAAGCGTAAACTATTATCACTACTAGTCTGTTTATCCCCAGCGATTGCAGACTCAATTTCTTCACGATTTGCACAGCCCTCGATCATCATACCAGAATCTCCCCGATCATCATCATAGTTAAAAATAATGGTTGTAGGAGTAGTGACGACGTTTAAGTCATCAGCGAGTTTTAAATCCTTATCCATTGAGAGCTTTATGTAGTTTGATTCTCGATTCTTTTTGAAGTTTTTTATTGAAACATCTAAAGAATTTAGAATCTCATCAACGAGCTCTGGAGAATAAGTTCTATTCATATCATTAATCGCATGCTGCAAATTAATGATATATTGTCTAGCCTTTTTATTGCCGACAATTAATTTTAGAGTGTGATAATCTTTAGTTGCGTTGTAAGCACTTTGACTAAAAGTGTTGAAAACTTCGACATTATTTAAAGAAAGATGTCTAGCTTTGATATCGTTCCGAATTGTGTTCATCGTAGTTATGGGAATAAAGTGGTAAGAAATATTTTGATTGTAACCACTGACTGCAGCGATTATTTCCTGCTCATTTTGATAACAGTTAACCCCAATTGGATTAACAAAGAAAAATATTTCAAACATTTTGTTATTTCCTCCATCCAAGTTCATGAATACTGTATCAGAAAATGAATGAAATGGAAAAAAATTTGTTTTATTTTTTATGTTCCCAGGCACGTTGTACTTTACTTTGATTAGTATTTTCTTTATTAGCTGTAAAATTAAATTGTTTCTCTAATTCAGAAAGTACCTTTTTGATGGTATCAGGATCATCATTTTCAATTTCTAATTCAAAGTCATAGTATCCATCTGGAAATTCTGTTAAATCTAAAGTCAATTCACAGTTTTCTGGACCGTTAGCTAGTATTCTTCGAGTTTGACTCCAGGAAATTAATTTCAAAGAGTGAATTGCTTCATTGGAATAGTGCTTTTGGAGGTAATCACCCACATCCCCTCCAAATAAAAAGAAGGTACCTTCATATGAACTTTGAGTCATTTGTTCAGCTTGTGCTACAGATAGTAAATCATTAATTTCGATCCGTTCACTGTATTTCTTTTCCTTAGGATTAGTTTCTTTAACTTTAATAGTTTGTTCTGCATGATCAACAAGAATTCTAATTCTCAAGCTAGCATCACTATTTTTTAAGTCAAAGTCTGGTGTATCAAAATAATAATTTTTTTGAATAAAATCAGATTTTGCGGTAAAAGCTGCACGCATTTTCTCATAGGTTTCTTTATCTAGTAGGGTTTTTGATTCAATTTCTAAATTTTTACTCATAATTTTATCCTTTCACTAGTTAATGTTATCCCTCTATATGGTAGAATAATTTTGTTTGAAACGGAAAGGATTTATACATGAAAGATTGGGATTTATTTTTATGGCCTTATCAACAGGCTGTTTCTGAATTAAAAGTTAAATTTCGATCACTTAGACAAAGTTTTTTAAACAAGGGTGAGCATTCGCCGATTGAATTCGTGGTCGGACGTGTTAAAACAGTTGATTCAATTAAAGAAAAAATGACACGGCGTGTTATTGCCCCTGAGGTCATTGAGAATGATATGCAAGATATTGCTGGTATTAGAATTATGTGTCAATTTGTCGATGATATTTATCGAGTAGTTGATCTAATTCATGAACGGCAAGATATGCAGGTGGTTGAGGAAAGAGACTATATTCAAAATGCTAAACCATCAGGATATCGATCCTATCATATGGTAATTGAATATTCAGTTTTTTTACCTGATGGACCAAAGAAAATAATTGCTGAAATTCAAATTCGTACCTTAGCAATGAATTTCTGGGCAACAGTAGAACACACACTGAACTATAAATATCAGGGAAAATACCCGGAAGATATTTCTAAGCGACTTAAGACAACAGCTGAGGCTGCTTATAAGTTAGATGAAGAAATGTCATCAATTAAAGATGAAGTGCAGGAAGCACAGAGAATTTTTACTAAATCTAAAGGAAAAGAGCAATAATGAAAGTCGCACTCGTTTATAATGATAAAGTTGAAACCTTAGCAGTAGTTAAAGCATTAGAAAAATTACTAAATGCTAGAAAAATTGAAATTGATCCTGAAAATCCTGACGTGGTAATTACTATCGGAGGAGATGGAACATTAATTTCGGGATTTCATAAATACCAAAATCTAGTTGATAAAATTAGATTCATTGGTGTTCATACTGGACACTTAGGTTTTTATACTGACTGGCGTAATTTTGAAATTAACAAAATGGTAGATAATTTAACTAAGAAGCAACCATCTTCAGCTTCCTATCCACTCTTGGAATTGATTATCACTACTGGAGCAGGTGAAAAGAAAAAATTACTTGCATTAAATGAGGCGACTATTAAACGAGTTTCTAAGACTTTAAAAGCTGATGTTTACATCCGAGACCAGTTTTTTGAAAGTTTTAAGGGGGATGGCTTATGTGTTTCAACACCTACAGGTTCTACTGCCTATAGTAAGTCATTAGGCGGTGCTGTTATTCATCCACGTTTAAAAGCTTTACAAATGACTGAAATAGCTTCAATTAATAATCGTGTGTTTAGAACACTCTCATCTCCAATTGTAATTGCACCCGATGAATGGATCACCATTAAGCCGGAAACAGGTAGTGATGATCATTATGTAGTTACATTTGATGGTTATGAATTTAATCACAAGCATATTAAAAAAATTGAGTACCGTATTTCTCAACATGTTATTCGCTTCGATAAGTATCAACATACTCATTTTTGGAATCGTGTAGAAGATGCTTTTATCGGCCAACCTAAAGATAAACAATAATGCAATATTTTAAATTAAAATTTGAAAATAAAACACCTCAGAAACTGGGGCGTTTTTTGTTAAAAAATGGTTTTTCTAAACGCGCTTTGACTAATAGCCAGCATCATGGTGGGATGGTTCTAGTGAATCATCACCGCCGGTATACTAGTTACTTGCTACATGCTGGGGATGAAGTAATTTTTATTTTAGGAGAAGAAAAAGAAAATAAATGGTTGAAGCCTTCTTCTAAGAAGCTAAATATCGTTTTTGAACAAAAAGATTATTTAGTTATTAATAAAGATGCCGGAATCTTGTCAATTCCATCTCGCTATGAAGATAGTGATGCAGTAGTAAATCGCCTACTGCACTATTTTCAACAACAAAAACAAACTGATCTTAAGCCACATGTGATTACGAGACTTGATCGAGATACCTCTGGATTAGTTTTGGTAGGAAAAAACGCAGTTGCGCATGCACGTTTTAGTAAGATGGAAAAGAATGAGTTTATTAAGAAATATCATGCAATTGTGCATGGAAATTTTGAAGAAGCACAAAGACAAGGAACTATTGATGCACCAATTGGCAAAATAGATACCGGAGTTAAGCGCGGAGTAGTAAACAACGGACAAAGATCAGTTACAAAATATCGGGTTTTAGATCAAGTTAAAGGTGCTAGCTTAATAGAATTACAGCTTTTAACTGGACGAACTCATCAAATTAGAGTGCACATGCAATATTTAGGACATCCCTTGTTCGGTGATCCTTTGTATGGAATTAAAGATAATTTTAAGCGACAAGCGTTAAATTGTTTTTATCTTGAATTTGATGATCCTTTTTCAGAAAAAAGACAAAAAATTGAAATAGCAGATCCTATTGATATGGAAATATTATGGAAGAACTTGATAAGTAATGAATTATAAATATAACAGCTAAATTGATTGACTATTGTAACCGCTTTACATAGAATTGAATATAAGAAGTGTTAATACTATTCAAATATAGAAAAGAGGATCACTTGTATGTACTATTCAAAAGGAAACTATGAAGCTTTTGCGGATACTAAAAAGCCGGCTGGTGTAGACAAGAAATCTGCTTACATAATCGGTAGTGGATTAGCGGGCCTTTCAGCAGCATTCTTTTTGGTTCGAGATGCTAAGATGTCTGGTGATAAAATTCATATTTTAGAAGAATTGGATGTTGCGGGCGGCTCTCTAGATGGGACTAACCGGCCTAATGCTGGTTTTGTAGTTCGAGGTGGTAGAGAAATGGAAGACCACTTTGAATGTATGTGGGACATGTATCGATCAGTTCCATCATTGCGGATACCAGGAGCTTCTTACTTAGATGAATATTACTGGCTTGATAAAGAGGATCCTAACTCCTCGAATTGTCGATTGATTCATAAGCGTGGTAATGAATTGCCAACAGATGGACTATATCAATTGGGTTCGCATGCTAGTGAAATTGTTAAGTTAGTTTTAACACCAGAATCTGAAATTCAAGGAAAAACAATTGAAGAATGGTTTTCACCTGAATTTTTTGAAACTAATTTTTGGACTTATTGGTCAACGATGTTTGCCTTTGAAAAATGGCATTCTTTAGCAGAAATGAGACGCTATTGCATGCGCTTCATTCACCATATTGATGGTTTACCTGACTTTACTGCCTTGAAGTTTAACAAATACGATCAATATGATTCTATGGTGAAGCCACTACTTAAATACCTAAAAGACCATGGCGTTAAATTTGAATATGGTGTTCAAGTAGAAAATGTATTAGTTGACCATGAAGGAAATGAAAAAGTTGCTAAAAAGATTGTGATGAAGAAGAACGGTAAGCAAGAAGATATTGATTTAACTGAAGATGACATTGTCTTTGTAACTAATGGATCAATTACTGAAAGCTCTACTTATGGGAACCAAACTACGCCTGCGCCAATTACGCATGCCAAGGGTGGATCTTGGAAGTTATGGGAAAACCTAGCTAAACAAGATCCTGCTTTTGGCCATCCTGACGTCTTTAGTGAAAACTTACCTGAAAAATCATGGTTTGTTTCTGCAACTACAACATTAAAGAATAAAAAAGTAGCTCCTTACTTTGAAAGATTGACTAAACGTAGTTTGTATGATGGAAAAGTAAATACTGGTGGAATTATTACGGTTACAGATTCAAATTGGGGTCTAAGTTTTACTATTCACCGTCAACCTCATTTTCCAACTCAAAAGCCAAATGAAATTGTAGTCTGGATCTATGCTTTGTATTCAGATACTGAGGGGAATTATATTAAGAAAAAGGTAGTCGACTGTACTGGACAAGAAATTGCTGAAGAAATGCTTTATCATTTGGGTGTACCAGAAAGTGAAATTAAAGAATTGTCTTCAGAAGAAAATATGAACACCGTTCCGGTATATATGCCTTATATTACTAGTTACTTCATGCCTCGTCATGATGGGGACCGGCCAGCTGTTGTACCAGAAGGATCAAAAAATTTAGCATTTATTGGTAACTTTGCTGAAAGTCCTACTAGAGATACAGTGTTTACTACAGAATATTCAGTTAGAACAGCTATGGAATCTGTTTATACACTACTTAATGTAGATCGAGGAGTTCCAGAAGTTTGGAGTTCTGTTTATGATATTCGAGAACTACTTCGTGCTATGTATTACATGTCTGATAAAAAGAAATTAGCAGATCAAGAGATGCCATTACCAGAAAAGTTAGCTGTAAAAGCTGGTATGAAGAAGATTAAGGGAACATGGATTGAAGAATTGCTTGAGGAAGCAAATTTAATTTAAAGATGTAACAATTTATTTAAATGAGAATTAAAAAAGATTATGGTTTGTTGTTTTAAACCATAATCTTTTATTTTGTCTTCTGTGTTGCTTGCTTGAACATAGAGACTAAAGTTTTTCTAAGCAAAGGATCATGAGCATAAAGATAAGTTCCTTTGATTCCACGCTTAAATAAAACATTTAGAGAATTAAGAACCATTTCTTCTTCAAGGGTTTTGATTTCATGAGGATCAGATAGATCTTTTCTCTTTTTAAACATTTCTATATCAGTTATTTTGTCCAAATTAACACGGATTTTGTTTTTACCTGGGATTTGGCTGATGGGCGGTCCGATAATAATACCAGCATAGTTTAAATCAAATCCCTGACAAGTATATATTGAACCTACCTCGTCAATTGTTTTTGGTATTTCAGCCCAAGGGGTAGCAGTGTAATTATACTGGTCCCATGGCATTTTGAATTTTCCTTCTTGGATGTAATGTTTGCCTCCATCTAAGGTCGAAGGATAGCCGGATGTAGAAAGAACTCGACTTAACCCTACTTCACAGTTACGCTTAACGATTTCCTTTCGCATTTTCTCGGCATCATCAAAAATACGAAAGTCATAGTTGCTATTAGCATTAGTAGGGATAGGATCAATGATTTTATGTTTAGTAAATGAATTGAACCAACTAAGTAATTCAGAAGAAGCAGTCATCCTAAATTGATGTTTTAAATGATATTTTTGATGAGGATAGGGATCGATAATTTTTTCTAGGCGATCTTTAGTCCAAAGAGTTTTCATTTTTAGTACTTGATATGGATCAAATACTAAAATCACTACCTTGCTTCTTTTAATAATTTCAGTTAACTGATTTTCATGATAAAAATTATTGTAATGATCTGGCTTAGAAAGAAGTAAGTGCGCTTCATCGATTATAACAATATCAGCGTGTTCATTTTTTTATCTAATTGATTAATAAAAGTAGTTGGTCTTTGAAAATTTTTCTTTAAGAGGTTAGGTAAAGTTCCAGCAATTTGACGATAAACTTTCAAAATCTCTGGATGATTAACAAGAAAATAATTGTTAGTTTGATAAATACTACTAGTTTTATCATGACGTAATTTTTGTATTTGGTAAAACAGGGAAGAAAGAACAACGCTTTTTCCTGTACCAGCCTCGCCATAGATGGTGAAAACAGCGGGAAAGTTCCGATTAATGTGTTGTTTAGTAAAAGAAATAATTTGAGTAATTAGATTTTGTTGTTCTATTGTTAATTTCGTGAAAGGTGAAAGTTTATCAGCTGCATTATTTTGCATATTGTATATCCTTTTTCCAATAAATAAAGAAAAGCCATGAATATTCATGGCTTAATTTATAGAATGAGTTTAATCTTCTTCAAATAATACGCGTGTAGCTTCAGGAACAGAAATGTCTTTTTGAATTGGAGTTAGATTACCGGTTTCAGAGTTTCGACGGTAAAGAGTTGCGTTATTAGTATTTTGATTAGCTACAACTAGGTACTTTTCTGCTTTATCCCAGTTAAAATCACGTGGGAAGGAACCAAAGACAGAAATTCTTTGGGCTAATTCTAGTTTTCCATCATCTAAAACTTTAAAGACAGCAATTGAATCATGACCACGATTAGAAATATAAATAAATTTTCCATCTTTAGAAATTCGAATTGCAGCAGCTCCATTATGATCAGTAAAATCATCCGGGATAGTCTTATATGTTGCTATATCCTCAAATTCCCAAGTGTTTTCATTTAAACGGGCAACATTAACCTGACTAGATAATTCACCAACAATGTACATGGTTTTACCATCTGGTGAAAAGGTAAGGTGCCGAGTACCAAAGCCTTTTTCCATTTGATAGCGTGCTAGGTGTTTTAATCTGTTATCGTCTAACTTATAAAAATCAACAGCGTCGATTCCTAAATCACATGAAACTAAATTACCAGCAGGAGTTTCATCGAAGAAATGTGGGTGGGCCTGATCTTGTTCTACTCTTGGTCCATGACCCTCATGCTTGTCGTTAGTAATGAAGGTTAATTTTCCATTTTTGTCGTAAGAAAACACATTAATAGTTGCTAAGTGATAGTTTGCAGTGAAAACTAAATGCTTTTGTGGATCAACACTGATGTAGCAAGGAGCTGCTCCTTTGTGAAAATAGGTATCTAATTTTTCAGCTTCACCATTTTTAATTCTATAGGTAGCAATACCGCTTTGGTCGCCTTTTTGGATGATAGTAAACAATAAATCACCAACTAATTGGAAATACGTTGGTCTTTCAACTTCAACAGTATTTTTAATATTAGTTAGTTTAATATCAGTTCCATCATTTTCAACATTAGCGGTATAAATACCCTTTGAGTCATGGCTCGTATAGCCACCAAACCAAACTTTCATAATTTTTATGTTAGCCTCCTGATAAAACTTTCCATAACATATTTATTTTCTACCTTTTAATAAGAATAGGCAATCGTAATTAAGTGTTATTGGATAAATAAGTTGATATGGTAAAATTTAATAAAGAGGTTGATAAAAATGAAATGGAATTCTACAATTACTGCTATTGGTTCGGAAGCATTGGATCCAGCAGATAACATCGTAATTTTATTTGATAATAAGGCTACCGATAAGTTGCGGGATGTTGCTGTATTGCAAGAGTTCGATCAAGCAACACCAGTAGAAAAATTTGTCTTTAAAAAAGACGATTCTATCACAATTGATGGCACTACCTATTTAGCTCTATATGTTGGGCCAATGGTTCAAATGAATATGCAAGCTATTGGTCATGCTACTTTAGTATTTACTGATGAAGTTCCGAAAAAGCCAATGACTAATGCTATATATTTAGAAAAAGATTCTAAAGAAAAAATGCCAGAATTTAAGGTAGGCGACTGGATTACCTATGAACATAGATAAGAGGGAAAGCTATGGATGTAAAAAAACATCATCAGAAGAGTAATTTTTTTGTTAAGTGGTTTTTGAATAACCGTTTTAGCATAGCCTTACTTAATATTTTATTGTTCTTCTTGATTATTTTGGTATTTAACCAAATTTCTTTTGTGTTAAATCCTTTTTGGACATTTTTTAATGCAATTTTTCCACCAATTTTAGTTGCATCAATCCAATACTATTTAATGGATCCAGTAGTTGATTGGATGGAGAAAAAATTAAAAGTTCCCCGAATAATTACGATTATTCTACTATTTGTTATCGTTGTAGGAGGATTGATTTGGATCATTAATACTTTGATCCCTATTATTCAGCATCAAACTGATTCCCTAGTAAAGAATTGGCCAACTTATTGGAAAGATGCACAAAAAGGTTTCGAAAAGATGATTCGCGATCCACGCTTAAATGGAGTTCGCGGAGGAATTAATCAAGCTATTTCTGATGCACAAACTAAAATGTTTAAAACAGGTCAGGATAGCTTCAATTTAGCCTTGAGTAACTTGTCATCTGCTGTTAACGTAATTACAATGATTTTTATGACCTTATTAACAGCACCATTTGTTTTATTCTTTATGTTAAAAGATGGTCATCGTTTGAATCCTTATGTGACTAAGATTGCTCCTAAAAAACTACAACCTAGTTTTTCAAGCTTACTTAGTGATATTAACGGAGCAGTTGCTTCCTATATTCGAGGTCAAATTACTGTTGCCTTCTGGGTTGGAGTAATGTTTGCAATAGGTTATTCAGTAATTGGATTAAATTATGGAATTACATTAGCAGTTTTAGCTGGAATTTTGAATATGATCCCATATTTTGGTACATTTATTGCCTTTATTCCTGCAATTATTTTAGGATTAATCAGCTCTCCAATGATGTTGATCAAAGTCTTAATAGTTTTTGCTATAGAGCAAACACTTGAAGGACGCGTTATTTCACCACTAGTAATGGGAAATAAGATGAATATGAATCCTGTTACAACTATTTTGCTATTAATTGGTGCAAGCGCAGTAGCTGGTTTATGGGGAGTTATTTTTGCCATCCCTGTCTATGCTGTAATCAAAATAATTGTAACCAGACTATTCAATTATTATCGTAAGATTTCAAATCTTTATGATGATGAGTCAATCGAAGATAGTGATACTCAAGGAAGTAAAGAGTAGAATTGAAGATAGAATTAAGCGTGGTACTTGCCATATTACAGGTGCTGCGTTTTTTTACAAGAGGAGTTTTTTATGACAAATCACGTTGTACTTTATGAACCATTGATGCCAGCAAATACGGGAAATATTGCTCGTACTTGTGCAGGTACTAATACAGTGTTAGATTTAATCGAACCGCTTGGCTTTCAAATTGATAATAAAAAAATGAAGCGTGCTGGATTAGATTATTGGGATAAAGTTGATATTAGAATGCATGATGATTTAGAAGCTTTTTTAAATACACTTGGTCCAAATGATGAAATGTACTTAATTTCAAAGTTTTCTTCAAAAAATTATGCTCAAGTAGACTATACGGATCCCAATAAAGATTATTATTTTGTTTTTGGTAAAGAAACAACAGGCTTGCCAGAAACTTTTATGAGAGAATATTATGATAGGAATCTTAGAATTCCTATGTCTGATAATATTCGTTGTTATAATTTATCAAATTCAGTTGCTATGGTTTTATTGGAAGCTTTAAGACAGCAAGGTTTTCCAAATATGGAAAAGAGCCACCATTATGAAAATGATAAGTTAAAGGATAATTACAATCGTCCTGAACGTTATGAAAGAAATTTAGGAGAGAATTAAAATGGATTTTAAAAATATGACCCCAATCGTAGTTCGTTCTTTTCACTATGATTTAAATGATGAACAAAAGGTGAAAAATGAAGTTAATGTTTCCTTGCGCCAGGTTTATCAAGATTTAGAAGATGGTAGTCAAGATGAAGGTAAGAATGGCAAATATTTCGAAATTGCCGTTCCTTTTGAAGTATCACCTGCTCCAGGTGACTTTACAGTTAGTGGAGTAATTACTAGAGTGGTTCAATTTGTTGACTATTTTGGGGATGGTTCAGATTTAGAACCGTCAGAGTATCAACTACTTTCTAGACCTTTAGTTGAAGAAATTGAAACTTTGACTTATGAAATTACTCAATTAACTTTAGATCACCCAGTTAACCTTAGTTTTAAGTCGAACTTTAACGAGTTGAACAAGGATAATCAAAAAGATAAAGATGACAAATAAAAAGATTGAGAAGGTGTCTTGATGGCTAAAAAGCGAAAACGCAGGGCAACAAAAAAGAAAAAAACAACTACTAAAAAGAAAAAGCAAAGTATGGACTGGGTCATTACAGGAATAGTACTTGTTTTAGTAGCAGTTTTAAGTTGCGTTCATTTCGGTTTATTTAGTCAACAACTAATTAATTTAATTCGATTTTTTGTTGGTGATAGCCACTATTTAGCTAGTATTATTCTTGGTTTGTTTGGCTTAGTGATGGTTATTTATAATCAACCCCCGCATTTCAGTTTGAAGCGTGGTAGTGGGTTAGGTGTATTTTACTTAGGCTTACTCCTTTGGGAAAGTTCTCGCGTTTTTAATCAAATGATGATTCATCAGGGATTTGTAAATGCTTTTTTGACATCAATTGGTGAAGAATTTTCCCGGGCGCAGATTACAACTAAGGTTGGTGGCGGCTTTATTGGAAGCATGTTTTATCAACTTGTTTTTCCAATTTTGGGAACCGTAGGATCTGAAGTAATATCTTTGTTGATGATGCTAATCGGTATTTTAATGATCTGTAACGTAAAATTTGCTACGTTGCTGTCCGGTTTTCAAAAAGGTTCACAATTAGTAATTGAGAAAAATAAAGATGCTGGGGAAGCTTTAAAAAGTAAATACAGCGATTTAGTTGAAAAGCATGAGCAAAATAAGCAAGAAAAATTAAATAATCGAGAAAAACTAACTGATCCTTTAGATAATCATGATAGTACTTTTCCAAGTATGTCTGATTTTAATAGTGAACCTGCGGCTTCTAATAAAGTTAAGGAAGAAAGCAGTCCAAAATTTGAGCCTCCAATTGAAGTTTCCCAAGAAAGCACTCCGATAGCAACAGAAGTTGAAGATACTTCTACAGATGATTTACCAGCTTCACATTCTTATGCTGAAGAAGATCAAAAGATGAAACAAGAACTTCAAACTGTTGATCATGGAGATTTAGAGACAAAACAAAATAGTCAGCCAAAGAATCCCAACTATAAAAAGCCGCCAATTAATTTATTGTCACCTATAAAAAATGTAGATCAGAGTCAAGACAAGGCTTTAATTCAAAAAAATACAGAAGTTTTAGAGTCAACTTTTAAGAGCTTTGGCGTGCATGTTATCGTAAAAAAAGCTGTATTAGGTCCAACGGTTACTCGCTATGAAGTCCAGCCAGCAGTTGGAGTGAAAGTAAGTAAAATAGTCAACTTAGCGGATGATCTTGCTTTGGCTTTAGCTGCAAAAGATATCCGTATTGAAGCTCCAATTCCAGGTAAACCATTAATTGGTATTGAAGTGCCGAATCGAACTACTTCTGCCGTTTCATTTAAAGATGTTATGGTTCATCAAGATGCGAAATCAAAAGAGGTTTCGCTTGATGTGCCGTTAGGCAAAGATGTTGAAGGAAAAGTAATTTCAGCAGATTTACGTAAGATGCCACACTTGTTAATCGCGGGATCTACTGGATCCGGTAAGTCCGTTGCAATTAACACAATTATTACTAGTGTTTTGATGAAGGCTTACCCTGAGGATGTAAAGTTAGTACTAATTGATCCAAAAATGGTTGAACTTTCTGTATATAATGGAATTCCCCATTTGTTAATCCCTGTTGTTACAGATGCTAAATTAGCAACGAATGCCTTGCGTAAAACTGTTAAAGAAATGGAAAGACGCTACCAGCTTTTTGCTGCTGGAGGCGTTCGAAATATTACTGAGTACAATCAAAAAGTAGTTGAAAATAATGCTGATAAAAATAATTCAGCAATGGAAAAGCTACCTTATATTGTAGTGATTGTTGATGAGTTAAGTGATTTAATGATGGTTGCCGGGCATGATGTAGAAGATGCAATTGTTCGTTTGGCTCAGATGGCGCGAGCAGCAGGAATTCACATGATTTTAGCAACTCAAAGACCTAGTGTTGATGTTATCACCGGGTTAATTAAGGCAAATGTTCCTTCAAGAATCTCTTTTGCTGTTTCTAGTGGAGTAGATTCACGAACTATTTTGGATCAAGTTGGTGCAGAAAAACTTCTAGGACGTGGAGACATGCTCTTCTTGCCAATTGGTGCTGCTAAGCCTGAGCGAGTTCAGGGAGCATATATCTCTGTAACTGAGGTAGAAAAAATAGTATCCTGGGTAAAGGAACAACAAGAGGCCGTATATAATGAAGATATGATTCCTTCGAAAAATGATTCTGAGGGTCAAGCTGAGAATGAAGATGAGCCTGAAGATGAATTTTATGATCAGGCAGTAGCCTTAGTGAGAAAGCAACAATCAGCTAGTGTTTCTATGCTTCAACGTAGATTTAGAATTGGATATAATCGAGCTGCAAGAATTGTAGACGAAATGGAAGCTAAAGGAATTGTCGGACCATCCGAAGGATCAAAACCTAGACAAGTACTTATTCCACCAGAAAAGGACGATGACCAGTAATTATGACAAATATTAGAATTGACCATAATTTAAAATTTAAAACAGCCACGTTGGGCTGTTTTTTACGTTTACCTTTAGATAAAAAAACACTGGCATTAGCAAATATCTTAGCTTGCATGCAGAGCAATGCCAGTAAAGAATTTCCGGGTATAAACTTACAGGCAAAAACTTTTTCTAACCTTTATAATACGAGTTTGCAAGTTTTTCCTGAAGTATTTGGAAATCAAATCGTAGTTTTTTATACTATAAATTTCGTTGAACCACGTGAAATCTTAGATCCGGACTATAATTATAAAGTAATAATGGATGCCTTCTTTAAGGTGGTAAAAGAGCCTCTTTTTGATGGTCAATTATTAGAATTAGCAAAAAGGCAACTCGAACAAGAAAGAAAACAATATTATGAGTTGCCGGCGAATGTTTCTTTAAGCGGATTTTTTAATACCTGGTATCGAAATATGCCTAGTTACCAAGATAGTGTTTTTGGGGATGAAAAGACACTCAAAAACGCTAGTTTAGAAGAAATTAAGTCATTTTTTAATACGTTGAAAAATGCTCCAGCTTTTTGTTTAGGACAAGCACAAGATCCCGATAGCTTAACTGACTTAGTTCAAACACAACTTGATTGGCCTGGCTATTTTGATGATTTTGTAGTTTCTACATTGTCTCTTCCTGCAGAAGAAAATCCAATTGAAAGAGAGATACAGTTTAAGAGTGAACAAGCCCAGCTTTTAATTGGATATGGGTATGATCAATCTCTTCCAATATATCTAAAACAATTTGGCGGATTATTTTTAGGAGAATATCTTGCTGGAGATGAGTCGTCTAAGCTCTTTACTGAAGTTAGAAAAAAACTAGGAGCAGCATATGCAATTGATGCGACTAATTATCTCAATAATTCTCTATTTTTAATTAGTACAGGAATTTCTAAAGATAAAATAGCAGCTGCTTCTAAAGCAATTAAAATGGGTGTAAAAGCAGTACAAGATGGAAAAGTGGATGAAGGAATTTTCTCTAAGGCTAAATCTGCCTTAAAGCGTAACTACCAAATTAGTACTGATCGGCAAGATTTGATTTTGATTCAGATGCTAGCCAATGCTCTAAGAGGGCGTGACTATACTTTTGTACAGAGAATTGCTGATGTTGATCACTTCAAGATAGATAAATTAGTTGAATTTAGTCAAAAATTATACTTTAACGAAAGCTATTGTTTAAAATGAAAAAATTAGATGTAACAACTAGAGACTACAAATCTGGATTTCGTGCAAAAGTAATTAGAAGACCACTTTTTGCACAAAAGTTTATGGGAATAATTGTAGATTTTGGTGGTAGTGATCCTCAAAAATTATGTGGTGGAGCTCATTTTTTAGAACATAAATTATTTACTAAGAAAAGTGGCGACATTTCTCAACGATTTGAAGAAATTGGAGCTTCTACAAATGCATTTACTACGTATAATGAAACGATGTTTTACGCTAGCTTTACTGAACATTGGCGTCAGGTTTTACCGTTAATTTTTGAATTAGTTGGAACAACGCATTTTACTAAAAGTAATGTTGCTAAAGAATCAAAAATTATTGCTCAAGAATTAGCCATGTACCAAGACGACCCTAATTGGCAAGTGAATTATGAGTTAATGCAAATGATGTTTCCGAAAACAAGTTTGGCAGAAGATTTAACCGGTACAAAATCTAGTTTGAAAAAAATGACGCCAGAAATTTTACAAGAAATTTATGACAATAACTATGCTAGTTGCCGGATGGAATTTGTTGCTTGTGGTGGATTCAGCGAAAACCAAACTAAAGAAATTTTACGTGAGGTAGGGAAACTTGAGAGTAAATATTTAATTTCTAAAAAAGTTGTACCTAAAAAATTATCCATTGTAAATTCTCAAAAAGAGCATAATAAAATTATTGCATCCGATTTAATTACGTCTAGGGTCGGTATAGGAATAAAACTACCTGACTTTAAAAAAGTAGGTTTGAGGAAT
>CATLCE010000011.1:0-60189 GCA_949888035.1 Lactobacillus johnsonii
TTAGCTCGTGAATTAGCTAAAGAAATGGGCGTTAAAGTTAAGTTTGTTCAAGTAAACGCTAATAACCGTGTTGATACCTTGAATGCAAACAAGGCTGATATTGTTTTAGCCAACTTCACTGTTACTCCAGAAAGAAAGCAAGTCGTAGATTTTGCTAAGCCATATATGAAAGTATCAGTTGGTGTTGTTTCACCTAAGTCTAAGCCAATTACTAATGTAAACCAATTGAAGGGTAAAAAGGTGATCGTAACTAAGGGTACCACTGCTGAAAATTACTTCACCAGTAAGCAACCAGATGTTGATCTTTTGAAATTTGATTCTAAGACTCAACAATTTAACGCAATGAAGAATGGTCGTGCCGCAGCTTTAGCTGATGACAACTCTTACTTATATGCTTGGGTAAAGAACAATCCTAAGTATACTGTTGGTATCAAGCACTTAGGACCAAATTCATACATTGCTCCTGCTGTTAAGAAGGGCAATAAGTCACTTCTTGACTGGACCAATAAGCACATTAATAAGCTTAACAAGGATGGCTTCTTTGTTAATGACTACAACCAAGAATTAAAGCCTTACTTTGGTGATGATGTTAAGCCATCAGATATCATTATTAACAAGTAAATATAATTGAATTTTTAGCAATAAAGGATTAATTTAGCCTTTATTGCTTTTTTTATGATTAAAAATTTTTTCAAGTAAGTTTGGGATTATCTATGCTAAAATTTTTAATAAGAGGTGAGAGTGTGTTAGAAGAAAGACTAGCTCAAATTGGTAAAATGGTTGATCCACAAAGTCGCGTAGCAGATATTGGAACTGATCACGCATATTTACCAATTGCATTAGTAGAAGAAGGAAAAATAGATTTTGCAATTGCAAGTGACGTTGCAGCTGGCCCATTAGATAATGCAAAACAAGATATTGAACAAGCAGGCCTAGAAGATAAGATTGAGACAAGATTAGGCTCTGGATTAGAAACTTTAAAGAGCAGTGACCAAATTGATACAGTCGTAATCGCTGGAATGGGTGGAAAGCTCATGACTAATTTGTTAGAAACTGCTCATCAAGAGGGAAAGATCTATCCTACTTTAATTTTAGAAGCTAATATAGGTGAGCCCTTAGTGAGAAAATGGCTCGTTGACCATCAGTATGAGATAGGAGAAGAAAAGATTATCGAAGTAGCTGGCCACATTTATGAAATAATCAAGGCTAAGTTAACTGAGGCTAAACATAATTTATCTGATCAAGAATTAGAATTTGGTCCATTTTTATTAAAAGAAAAAAATCCAGTTTTTATTAAAAAATGGACTAAGCAACTTAATTACTATGAAAATCTCAAAGCTAATTTAAATAAGGCTAAAAATAAAGATGAGGCTAAAATTAGTCAGATAGATGATTTGATTGAAATGATTGAGGAAGTACTAAAATGACAAAAGTAGCAGATATTGTAGCTCGCTTAAAAAAAGACTTTCCTGAAGAAATTGCTTCTGAAGGTGATCCAGTTGGGATGCAAATCGGATCAATGGATGCAGATGTTACCAAGGTAATGACTACCTTAGACGTTCGGCCGCAAGTAGTAGATGAAGCAATTGAAAAGGGTGTTGACCTCATCATTAGCCACCATCCAGTGATGTTTAGACCAGCTAAGAATCTTGACTTTGCTGATCCTCAAAATGCAATGTACGGTAAGTTAATTGCTAATGGAATTACTGTTTATTCAATTCATACTAATTCTGATAAGGCTAAAAATGGTTCAGCAGATTGGCAAGCTGAAGAATTAGGCTTAGAAGAGGTTGAGCCTTTTGCCTTTGATACTGATGGAATTGCGATTGGTAGAAAAGGTAAACTACCTAAGAGAATGACAGCTAAGGAATTTGCTTATTATGTTAAAGACAAGATGCAAATTCCAATGGCAAGACTGATTACTGCTGATAATGATAGGTTAATCTCAACTGTAGCCTTTATTTGCGGAGACGGCGGTAAGTTCTGGCGTCAAGCTCTAGTTGATGGAGTTGATGCATTTATAACCGGAGATGTATACTATCACGTTGGTCATGATATGATCTCTTCAGGCTTAACAGTAGTTGATCCAGGACACTATACGGAGAAACTTTTTAAATATAAGGTTGGAGATCGACTTGAAAAGTGGAATCAGGATTATAATTGGAATGTACCTGTAGTAATTTCAGAGGTATCAACTAACCCATTTCAAGATTTATTTTAGGAGGATTAAAAATGGCAGAATATCCAAATTTACTACCTAGATTTTTAAAATACGTTAAGGTGAATTCACGCTCTGACGAACATTCAGATCGTTTCCCATCAACTGAAAGAGAAGAAAACTTTCAAAAAAATGTAATCATGAAAGACTTAGAAGAACTAGGTCTTAAAGATGTTCACTATAATCAAAAAAGTGGATGTGTAATTGCAACTATTCCTTCAAATATTGATTATGAAGTACCTACTTTTGGTTTGTTAGCTCACTGTGATACAGCAGACTTTAATTCGGTTGATGTTAAACCGCAAATTACTGAAAACTATGATGGTGAATCTAAGATTCAATTGGGAGATACTGAATTTTATTTAGACCCAGAAGTTTTCCCTCATTTAAAGAACTATAAGGGCCAAACTATTATTTCTGCTTCTGGTGATACTTTACTTGGTGGAGACGATAAGTGTGGTATTTCTGAATTAATGACTTTTGCAGAATACTTGATGGAGCATCCCGAAGAAAAACATGGCGAAATTAAGTTGGCATTTACTCCCGATGAAGAAATTGGGGCTGGTGCAGAGCACTTTGATGTTGAAGAATTTGGTGCAGATTTTGCTTATACTGTTGATGGTGAAGCACCAGGAAAACTCGACTGGGGTACTTTTTCAGCAGCACAATTTGGCTTAGATATTCAAGGCGTTAATGTACACCCAGCTGTTGCTAAGGGCCAAATGATTAATGCTATTCAAGTTGGGATTGATTTCCATAATCAATTGCCTGAACATGATCGTCCAGAACATACTGAAGGTCGTGAAGGGTTCTTCCACTTGATGAATTTTGATGGAACAGTTGATTCAGCACATATGGACTACATCATTCGTGACTTTGAACGTGATGGTCTTGAAAAGAGAAAGAATCTAGTTAAAGACATCGTTAAGAAGATGAATGACGAGTTTGGTACTGAAAGAATTAAGCTGAAAATGTGGGATCAATATTACAACATGGCTGATGAATTAGAAAAGCATATGGAGATTGTTGATTTAGCTAGGGATGCTTACAAGGCTGAAGGGCTTACTGTTAATGAAGATCCAGTTCGTGGGGGAACAGATGGTTCTCAATTAACTTATATGGGTCTACCTTGTCCAAATCTTTTTGCTGGTGAAGAAAATATGCATGGACGCTACGAATACACTGTACTCGAGAGTATGTGGAAAGCAGTAGACGTCTTGCGTAAGATTAATCAATTAAACGTTGAGAGAAATAAGAAGTAAATAAGTGAAACAATTTTCAAGTGATTCTGATTAAATTCTCTATTTTCTATGATTGTTTGAATGGCTAAAAACACTTATTTATCAATGATCTTAAATTAATTAAAAATTAAAAATAGTTTTACACTGATACTATTAATCTGCTAAATAGTAGATAAAATGCTTGAAATAATAGCATTTTTATCTACTATTTTTTTATTAAAAAGTCTATTTTCTAAATCGTGAAACAAAATTATAGCTTGTATTTGAAAAAGTATATTGGTATTATATGAGTGTAATAGATAAACCGTACACTAGTAAAGAGGTGTAAAGATTGCAATTTCAAGATAATATTCCGATTTATGTTCAAATTGAAAAGTATCTTTATCGACAAATCGCTTTAGGGAAAATTAAACCAGGAGAAAAAG
This sequence comes from Lactobacillus johnsonii, assembly GCA_949888035.1. Classification (GTDB taxonomy): domain Bacteria; phylum Bacillota; class Bacilli; order Lactobacillales; family Lactobacillaceae; genus Lactobacillus; species Lactobacillus johnsonii_B. Next base: position 3,885 of record CATLCE010000011.1, read on the forward strand.
TTCCATCAGTTCGCCAGTTAGCTGTTGATCTAACAGTAAATGTTAATACGGTTCAACGTGCTTTGAATCAAATGAATACCGAGGGAATTTTAGAGGTTAGGCGCGGACTTGGTTCGTTTGTAACAACAGATACAGAGTTGATTTTACAAAAGCGTAGAGAGCTAATTAAGGATACAATGAGTGAATTTTTAGAAAGTACTGCACAATTAGGCTTAACTCCAGAAAAGACACTGGAAGAGCTAAAAAAGTTTATTGAGGAGAAGAAGGGAGATTAAAATGAATAAACTACTTGAAGTAAAAGAATTAACATATCGAAAAAACTTAAAAACTATTCTTGATAATGTGAACTTAGATGTTGATTCAGGAAAGATTATTGCCTTGCTGGGTGAAAATGGTGCTGGTAAGACAACTTTAATGAGAGTAATTGTGGGTATTGCTAAGCATTATCAAGGTGACGTACTGCTTAATGGGGATGGTAGTGAAGTTTACCGTAAAGCTAATATTGCCATGACTGATAATTTAAAGGGATTGAGTGATTCTACTAAAATTGGGGAAGTAGAAGAATTCTATCAAAAATTATTTTCAGATTTTGACAGTAGTAAATTTGAGCAATTACGTTCATTTATGAAACTTAACAATGAGATGAAGTTAGGGCAATTATCACGAGGAATGCGTGAAAAACTTGAAATTGCTGTTACTTTAAGTAGAGAAGCTAAGTTGTATTTACTGGATGAACCATTCTCTGGAATTGATCCAATGGCTCGAAAGAGAATCATTAATTCAATCTTGCTTTGGAAGAATCCAGACAGTACAATTATTATTTCTGACCATTTTGTAAATGAAATTACAACAATTTTAGATGAAGTAGTAATTGTGAAAGATAAAAAAATTGCCAGTCATCTTTCAGCAGATGATATAAGAGCACACGGAAAAAGTATTGAAGAGTATTATGAAAGCTTATACGCAGATGAAGGAGCTGAATAAGGATGACTACGTTTAAAGCACTATTTAATCAAATGGGTAAAAAGAAGCGTCGGAGTGTTTATCTATTAGCCTTGTTGCAATTAGTAGCATCTACTTTTGCACTTTGGGGACTTTTTTATAATGGTGGATCTTCAAATTCAGATAAACCGATTGCGTGGTTTGTCATGGTATGTACTTTTGCTCCATTAGCTGATATGGCCTATGTAGTTCTCTCTGCTTGGCAAAACGAAAAAGAGTATAGCTCCCAGACTTGGCGTTTAGTTCCAATTTCCTCAAGTAAATTTTACTTAGCAAATATTTCTTCTGCTATTGTTAATGGGCTTTACTTGGTATTAATTCAAATTGGAATGGGAATTATTACTTTTCTACCAGCATTTTTAAGCAAAGATGTTAGAACTAATATTTGGGAAATTAACCGTGCCCTTTCTAAAGAAATTCATGCGGGTGATTTTTGGCAAAAATTTTCTGATTCATTTCCAATTGGAGAGATGTTAAGTGCATTTTTAGCCTTTTTATTGTTCGCGATCTTAGTTTATAGTATTGTAACTTTGCTTAATCTATCAAGTAGAACCATCATTGACTTTCTTCCTGATAAACACAGTAAGTTAATTCGTTTTGTCATTATGATTATTTTAATCTTTATATTTATTGTTTTGGCAAGTAATCTCGGAAGTTTGTTAAATCAAGTCCGTTGGGGTGACACAACTAATAGCCTAATTGGATTTGCAGAAAGTAATGTAATGATGGCACTCATCGATATTATTTTAGGCTCAATCAATGTGTGGCTTTTGAAGAACTTCCATGAAGGGAAGTAAGAGTATATGGCAACTTTTTCATCAATATTTAAAGAATTGACTAAAAGCAAAGTACGGCTGGTGCGCCGATTAGCGATTTTACAAGTGATTGTTGGAATTCTTTTAGGTTTTTGGGCACTCTTTAATTCAGCTTTTGAGGGTGAGAGTAAGGCTTATTTCTTAGTAGCTTTTCTGATGATCACACCATTGTTTGATATAGCCTACTTAGCTCTTTCAAGTAGGAAGAATGAAGAAGTATATTCATCTCAAACTTGGCGACTAGCTCCAATTAAGGAAAGTTCTTTACTGTTTGCAAATCTTTTATCAGCTGTTGTTAATGGTATTTATTTAGTAGTTTTGCAAATAGGTATGATTCTTGCTTCAGGAATACCTGTAGTGGGAACAAATGAATTTTGGAAGATTACTTTTAAAAACTTTGGTTCAATCGGTGAAGGAAAGTTATGGCAAGAGATGCACGTAATGGATTTATTATCTAGCATTGCTTTGATAGTTCTAATTGGTATATTCATTTATCTTGCTGTCACTCTTATTAACTTTACGGGAAAAATAGTGAGTGATTTTCTTCCCGAAAGAATAAGTAAGTTAGTTTATTTCTTGGTCGTGGTTTTATTAGGTTGTATTGGATTAATATTTTTGATTAATACTTACGATTTTATTTTGATCTCACTAACTGGCTTTTTACAAAATGGGATGTTTCTAACTACTTTAAGTAAGAGTGCCAGTGATGTAAGATCAGACCTAACGAGTAATTACTTAACTTTATTGATAGTTCTGGGTGTAGATATAATTTTAGTTTTAGTGAATATTATTCTACTGAATAAGTATCATGAAGCACGGATATAAGAAAAAGGAATAAGATTTTGGGTTCATATCATTTTTACCAAAACCTTATTCCTTTTTGTCTATTATTGAATAATTAAATTAAGAGTTAGCTTGAATATAATCTAAAACTTGTTCAGCTTCTTCTACGGTATATTTAGCTTCTCCAGTTTTCATTGCATGGAGTTTTTCAACGGAAAGATGACTTGAAAAAGCAAGAGCAGTGTCATTGACATTATTCTTAACTTCAAATTCAATAATTGCATCGGATAATTCTTCAGGACTCATTCTCTTCTTCACACTTTCTAAAATATATTAGTACCAATTTATTTGATTAAATGGGAAATACCGTAATTTTACCTCACCAATAATATCTTGTCTCTTGATAAATCCAATCATTCGGGAATCTTTAGAGACATTGCGGTGATCACCCATTACAAAGTAACAATTTTTAGGAACGCGTTTTACATGATAAAGTTGTTCTAAACTAAAATTGTTAGTGTAAAGCTGACCTTTGGAAAGCTTTTTCTTGTACTCAGTCAAATATGGTTCTTTAATTGGCTTCCCATTAATATACATTACATCATTTTTTGATTTAATGCTGTCTCCAGGCACTCCAATAATTCTTTTAATATATAGGGCACCTGGTTCATCTGGGGCTTTTAATATTACAATATCGCCCCGAGAAAGTTTAGAATGTCGTACTGCAATAACTCGGTCATTATTTTCAAAAGTTGGCTGCATCGATGGTCCACTGATAGTTTCATTAGCAAGTAAAAATCGAAATACAACTAAATATAATCCAATAATTATAATTGCTAAAATAAATACTTGTAGGAGCCAGTGACCAAAAGATTCAGCCGATTCAGTTTTATGTTTTGCCATATTTTTGCTCCTTAATTTTTGCATCACTTTTATTATACCTGTTTTTATTTCTTTTGAATGGTAAAATCATTGCATAAGGAAGATATAAAATGAAGAAATATCAAAATAAACTTAACAAATTAGACAAAGAACTCAATTATTTACCACTTCATGAGCAAGTGATTGCCATTAATAATATAATTACTCACCTAGAGAAGGGAAAAATTTTACAAAAATCACCTAATTCACTTGGCTTTTTACCCGATAGCTTAGATATAATGATAGAGAATACGGCAAGCAGCGAGAAGGCCCAAGAAGTAAATAATTTACTGAATAATTTTCGTAGCTTTCTTTCAAGAGAATACGGAATCTGGTCTTTGCCAAATTTGGAAACTGCTAAGTTAATCAAACAAGAATATAATGTTAAATCAAGCTTAGAAATTATGGCGGGAAATGCATACTGGTCAAAAGCCTTAAGTGAGGTTGGCATAAAAGCGACGGCTAGTGATTCTTTTGCTTGGGCGAAAAGTTCAACAACAGGTGAATCTCCGATTTTTGAAACAGAAAATTTGGATGCCCTAAGTGCGATTAAGAAGCATCCCGAAGTTGATCTAATTATTTGCTCTTGGGCGCCCAATTTTGGGGAAGATGACGTAAATATTCTCAATCTTTATCGTCAGCTTGATTACCAGCCAGTTTTATTATTTATTGGTGAAAAATTTGGAGCAACCAATTCTACTACTTTTTGGCAAGAGGCAAAAACTACGACTAATAAAAAGGTTAATCGGAGTTTTCGAAGCTTTGATTTCATTAATGAAAAGGTGTTTGAGATAAAATAATGAAAATAAAACGACTTATTCTTTTAATAATTTCTTTTTTAGCTTTCTTAGGACTGGGCTTAATTTTGTCACGGCAGCAGTCTCAGAGAGCTGATCAAGTTTTAAGTAATAACGGTTTATCAAGCACATATTATGTTTTTAATCCTAAGAAAAAACACAATATTAAACAGTTCCTAACTTATGTTAATAAAAATTTCTCTCATGATAAGGTGCAGATTCACTTTGAATCGGACTATATCCCAGACCGCGTTTTAATTTGGGCTAACTATAATTTGAAAAGTCAACCGCTTGCTAAAGGAAGTTCTAGGTACTTTAGTAAAAATGACTTTGATGGAACAATTCCTTTTGCAGTTATCTCATCCGATACTAAAGATCGAGTTGTAACCTTACAGAATAATCACTATCTAAAAGAAAATAATGATTACGTCACAATTATTGGTGAATTAAAGAAAAACAATGAGAGTCAAAATGGGCAGGCTGTTTATTATCTTTCAACTGGAATTAACCAACCAACTGCAAAAGAATCAATTACCAACTATAAGGTAGTAGTAGATGGGTTGAATAAAAACGAGGCGAATGCCTTACAATATTATCTCCGGGGAAGTATGCAGATTAAGGACTTTAGTAAAACCTACAATAGGCAGCATGGGATCAGTCCAACTAAAAAATTAATCGGTGCAATTTTCTGTGTTGTAATTGCACTGATAGTTGCAGCAATTGCAGCGGTCCTAGCTGAAAATCCGGTAAACTTAAAATATGTTTCTAGTAAAATCTGGGCGCACTTATTGGCTGATTCTGGTTTACGTTTCTTTTTAGCCAATGGAATAATTGTTATTTTGACTAGTTTGGGTTTACAAACGTGGAGTTTTTACTCTAATCACAGTCAGTTATATGTCCTATTTTTAATCGTTTTTGCAATGCAGATTATTACTTATGTATTAATGCTGCTTTTAATAAAAATTAAGAAGGAAAAATAATGTCATTGCCAATTGAATTTGTTGAGAAATATAAGAACTTATTGGGAGAAGAAGAAAGTAGTAAATTTTTTACTGCAATTGATAGTCCAAGTAAAAAGGGATTTCGCTTAAACCCACTAAAGAATAATTATCAAGATGTTCAATATAGTCTTAAAGAACCAATTGAATTTACTAAAGATGGATATTATGGAGAAATTTCAGGACGTGATAGTGAGTGGACAGGCGGCTATGTTTACTCCCAAGATCCATCGGCCATGTATCCAGCAGTTTCTCTTAATGTAAAACCTAACGATAAGGTACTTGATTTATGTGCTGCTCCAGGGGGAAAATCCACTGCATTAGCGAGTTCACTAGATAATAGTGGCCTCTTAGTAGCTAATGAAATTTCAAAAAGTAGAGCAAAAGATTTAAGAGAAAATCTCGAAAGATGGGGAGCTACAAATGTTGTAGTCACTAACGAAAGCCCCGATCGCTTATCAAAAAAATCACCTCACTTTTTTGATAAAATTTTAGTTGATGCACCGTGTTCTGGAGAAGGGATGTTTAGAAAAGATCCTGCTGCGACACAATATTGGTCTCCTGACTATGTATTAACATGCCAAACTAGACAAAAAGAAATTCTGAGTGAAGCAATGAAGATGTTAAAGCCGGGCGGAGAGATCGTCTATTCTACTTGTACATATTCTCCAGAAGAAGATGAAGAAATAGTAGCGTGGCTAGTTGAGAATTATCCGTTAGAAATCGAACCTCTTAAGCTCTATTCCGGAATGTCGGCTGGTAGACCAGAGTGGTCAAAATCTAATTTGCCAGAATTAAAAGAAACGGTTAGACTTTGGTTTCAAAATGGGGTGGGAGAAGGCCAGTTTGTTGCTCATCTGAAAAATATTGAAGAGAATCAAGAAATTTTAACTAAGGCTAAAAAGAGAAAGAACAAACGCCAGAAAAAGAGCACAATTACACGTTTAAATAAAGATGAGATTAGTGTGGTTGCAAAAGTATTAGATAATTTTGCTCTACCATCTAGTTTAGAAAATTGGCAAAATGCGGTTTTGCAAAGTAATGGTCACGTCTTTGTCCCAGCTCTTGACCCAGACCTGCTAACTGAACTACATGTTCTAAATAATGGTGTTGAATTGGGGTTACTTAAGAAAAAGCGTTTTGAACCAAGCCATCAACTAGCTGAGGTATTGGGACAAAAAGGACAAAAACAACTTATTAATTTTGAAGATAAGGCAGAGTATGAGCGATATATACATGGAGAGACGATTAAGGTAGATAGCAATTTGCGCGGCTTTGTTTTGGTTGCTTATCAAGACCATATCTTCAGTTTCGGAAAAATTGGAAATGATCAAATTTTAAAGAACTTCTATCCAAAAGGTTTAAGAAAATAAAAAACTGGCTGAGAAGCCAGTTTTTTTAGATTAATCAATAAATTTAACGGCGGTTCCGTAAGCAACGACAGATTGCATATCGCCAGCAATTGAGCCTGAATCAAAACGCATCATAACTACGGCATCAGCACCCATTTCGGAGGCATTTTGACGAAGACGAGCAATTGATTGATCTCTTGATTCAGTTAACATTGACGTATAAGCTTTAATTTCACCACCGACAATACTTTTTAAGCCAGCACCAAAATCTCGAATTGCATTTTTTGATTGAGTTGTAACACCAAAAACTTCACCGATAATTTCATATTTTCTGCCCGGAATATTTTCAGTAGTTGTTACTAAAATTTGGTCTGCCATTTCTTTGTCCTCCTAAAAATATTTTCTTAATTATACTGAATCAAAAACATGAAGACAATTATTTTTGTATAATTAAGAAAAAAGTAAGTACAGCTACTTACACTAAAATAAGGTGGTGAAATGATAAGTGATCTTATCATTTTCAATTGTATTAGTTTTATTTTTACTGGCATTAGGAACATTTCTCTGGGTTTTAACCCATGAGAGGCGAAGCTTATGGTCAGGGATGACTTTAGTATGGACAATAATTACTTTTGGTCTATTTACGGCAGTTAGCTTACTAATTGCTGCTGAAGTTTTTCCTATTACTCATCAAGTTATTTTGCTTATTTTTGTGCTAATATTAATGGCAATAATGTTTTCCGTTGTGGCCTTTATTGCGACTTTGATCATTATGTTTATTTACGATGGGATTAAGATTTTAATTCGCGAAGGTAATCGCTGGACCAACTTCTTATCGTTAGCAATGGGTATCGGAATTATTGCTTACTTATTTCTCTTTCCATTAGTCGGAAAATTAACCCATAACAATTTTGGCACTTACGTCTATTTGTTTATTAATCTCGTAATCATTTATCTGATTTTTATTATGATGATATATACTTTAACTTCTTGGATTAATCTAGTGAATATTAAGACTAAGAAGTTGGACTACGTGGTTGTACTTGGAGCAGGTTTAATGGGAAAAAAGGTAACACCGCTTCTTGCTGCAAGAATCAATCGTGGAATAGAAGTATATCGTCGTAATCCTGGCTCAAAAATCATTATGTCAGGGGGACAAGGACCCGGCGAAGAAATTCCTGAAGCAGTGGCAATGGCAAAATATGCTGAAGAAAAAGGTGTTCCGAAGAAAGATATTATTGTTGAAGATAAGTCAAAGACAACTAGAGAAAATTTGATTTTTTCACATAAATTGATGAAGCCAGATTCTCGTTTTGCCATTGTAACTAATTCTTACCATGTATATCGTGCCCTAGTTTTAGCAAAAAGATTAGGTCTACAGTGTATTGGCTATGGTGCAAAAACAAAGTGGTACTTTACCTTAAATGCCTTTGTACGTGAATTTATTGCCTACTTAACAATTACTTGGCGCTTGCAATTAAGCGTTGTGGGATGCATTGGATTAGGAGTTGTAGGATTAGCAATATTGAGGCAGATTATAAGATGAAAAATATAAAAATAATCGCAATTGATGTTGATGGTACATTATTAAATTCTAAAAAAGAACTGACTCAAAAAGTAAGAAATGCAATTTTAAAAGCAAAAAGTGCAGGGATAAAAATTGTTATTGCTACAGGTCGACCATTGAGCGGAGTAAAAAAGATTCTGACTGAGTTAGGTTTAAATGATCAAGAAGATCAATACGTCGTTTGTTTTGGAGGCGGAGTAGTAGAAACAACTGCGGGAAATGTCTTATTTGAGAAAAAATTAACCTATGACAATTATCTAGATTTAGAGACAATTTCCTTAAAATTAGGTTTACATTTTCATGCATCAGCACCAGATAGAATCTATACTGCCGATCGAGATATTGGCGACTATACTTTGTATGAGGCTAACTTAGTTAATTTAGGTATTTCGTATCGTACACCAGCTGAAATGAAAGATATTCCAATCATTAAGTGTATGTATGTAGATCAGCAAGATTTGCTAGATCAAAAAATTGCTGATCATAAGCCTTTTGCCCATCTAGATAATAAAATTACTTTTACTAAAACAGCACCCTTTTATTATGAAGCAAATCCTAAAGGTGTTTCTAAAGGAAATGCTCTAAAATTTCTTTGTCACAAATTGAATTTAAGTAGTGAGAATTTGATGGCTATTGGAGACGAAGAAAATGATCTAAGCATGATTAAACTTGCAGGTATTGGAGTAGCAATGGGTAATGCAGTGCCTGCTGTGAAAAAAGCAGCACAAAGAGTAATAAGTGATTGTGACCACGATGGTGTAGCCGAGGCAATTGAAAAAATTTTATAAGCAAATAATAAGGCTTTTGGATTAAGTTCCAAAAGCCTTATTTAATTTGTTAACGATGTTTAGGCGGAATTTTTGATTTTCTTTGTTTAAATAACTCCATTATTAGCTGGAAGAGGCCATAAATGATCAGTAAAATTCCTAAAATAATGACTGCTTGGCGACTGAAGTAATTAGGATTTACAATTACAATAATGCCAGCTGCGAAAGCAATTAAACTTTCAACCACATCAATGATATTTTTGAAAATTCCATTTTTCTTATTTTTAACGATTACATTACGTAATCTGACATATGCAAAACCGATCAAGAAGATCCCTAGAACATAGTGAGCTAAGAAAGCCAATAAACGGTTATTAGAAATAATTGCAACAGCTAAGCCAAAAACAATGAGATAAGTAATAATAAAGAATTGCTTTGACTTGGGCACTAAATGGGAGTTAGCAGCTGTAACAATATGATAACCACTCCATCCAATACAAAAGACGCCAACTATTCCTCCAAATGCTCGATAGGCATAATCAGGAATCATCAGGTTTACAATACCAAGAATAATTAATACCCATCCAATAATTGAATTGGGATTTATAAATAATTTCTCTAGATGAGTTGCTTTCATACTGCGCCAGATGGTTTCCCATAAACTTCCGAGAACAAATCGCGTTCTTCTAGATGAATTAGTAAGAGAGAAAAGAATAGCGCCAAAACCACCAAAACCATTTTTATTAAGTTCTGTAATTTTGGTTGCTCCACTAGCTGCAAAAGCATTAAATAGATCATTTGTTAGAGCTTCACGTTCTTGAAGATTTGCTTCACCAATCCATTGATTTATGATTTGATTATATATTTTAGAAGTTGGATTGCGGTGAGTTTTAGTAATAAAGTGAGAACCCGATACTTCCCAGCTCATTGGATCATGTTGAGCCAGTTTTGGCCGATCACTAACTAAAATTGTTGGAGTAATGTTTTCTGGTTCAAAAAGCCGGCCAATGATACTAAATTCAGGCACATAACGTTTTAATTTATCAGTAACGCCATCAACTTGAGTACTAAGCCCCGGACTATCAAAAGTGTAAATAGTTTTGATCTGATTTTTCAAGTCATCAGGTAGGTTAACTGCTGCGTATTCAGCAAGATTACCACCTTTGGAGTGGCCAGCTAAACTGTAGACTTGTTTAGTAGTCTTTAAAATATTTGTCAGATACTTCAGAGCATATTTTTGTGCACCGGTTGTTCTAAAACTAATTTCAAAATCTTCTTTCCAGCCAACTAAGCTATCATCTGTTCCTCGAAATGAAATAAAATTAGTATCATTATCAAGACTAATTTTGATTGCAGAAAATTGTATCCGATCAGTAAGAACATCCACAAAGTAAGATAATTTTGCATCCCCAAAACGAACAGAATTTGCCATTAATTTTAGTAAATCTTGATACTTATAATGGTCGAGATGTTGATTTGAAGAATTAAAATATTTCTTAGCGGCTTCCTTTATTGAAATCTCTTTATTAGAATCAGGGACAATTCTATCAAGATGAATATAAGAAAACGTGGCAATTACTAATGCATCAACTTCGTCAAAGGGTCGTACAGAAAGGGAAATATCGCCACGCCATTTTATGTAAGACAAAATATTATTTGTATCCATATTTCATCCGTCCTTTCTGCCAATTGTAATTTCATTATATAGATAAATGTTGTATTTTTTATTAACGAATTGCTAATAAAAAAGAAAATCACTTACTCTCCTTAAGTCTACCACATGGTAAATAAGGCGATTAAGTAACTTGCAGTATTGATAAATATTTGTAGCCAGTTTGAAATTAAAGAAAATTTTATTAATAAAATAGCTGGAAATAAATAAAGAGACTGAAAATAAAAAATCAGTCTCTTTTTAAATTAACTATATGATGATAATCTTATTTAGATTTAACTGTTAAATTTTTTACCCCAAGCCCATGGATCTTCATGCCAGGTTTTTAAAATATCATATTGGTCACTGGTAATATGACCGGATTCATTTTCTTTTTTAAGTAATTCAGGATAAGAAAGAAGGGGAGTATATTTTACATTTGCCTCTTTAAAGTTTTCTTTTGCATCTGGCAAATAATAAGTGAAGATTGAAGCAACCCCAGCTACTTTTCCGCCATCTTTTTCAGTAGCTTTAACTGCGTTTAAAACTGATCCACCAGTGGTAATTAGATCGTCAATTAAGACAATTTGATCATTTTCTGAAAAACGACCTTCAATTTGACGGCCTTTACCGTGATCTTTAGGTTTTGGACGAACATAAATCATTGGTAAATGTAATTTTTCGGCAACTAAAGCAGCATGAGGAATACCAGCAGTTGCAACTCCGCCAATAATAGTTGCTTGAGGAAATTCTGCCGCAATTAGGTTGGATAGATCACTAGCAATCATATCACGCAGGTCTGGGTAAGAAACAGTTAACCGAAGATCGGTATAGATTGGTGAAAGCATTCCACTTGCATAAGTGAAAGGTTTATCAGGAGAAATAGTAATAATTTTTTCTTTGATTAATTGACTAATAATTTGATCTTTATGCATGTTAGTTGAACTCCTTTTTAATTGCTTCGTATGCGGCTTCCGGATCAGTAGCTAAAGTAATTGGACGACCAACAACAATTGCTGTCGAACCCCATTCTTTTGCTTGAAGTGGGGTAGCTACGCGTGATTGATCATCTTTAGCATTACCAGCTGGTCTAATTCCAGGAGTTACGTACAAAAAGTCTTCTCCAACTTTTTGACGTAAATTTTTAACTTCGAGTGGAGAACAAATCACACCGTCTGCACCTGCTTTTTTAGCTGTTGTGGCTAAGCTTAATACTTGATCATTCATCGATAAATTGCAATTTTGCTCATAATGTAGAATTTCGTCTGAAATAGAAGTTAATTCAGTTACAGCTAGTAATTTGGGAACATTTTTATCAATCGGAGTTCCCGCAATTAACCCATCTTTTGCTGCCTTAATCATTTGACTGCCACCAAGTGCGTGAACCGTGGTGTAGGTAATACCCAAACGAGCTAATGCCTTTGCACCGTTATAGACTGTATTAGGAATATCGTTCATTTTTAAGTCTAAAAAGATTTGATAACCCTGTTCTGATAATTGTTTTACGATTTTAGGGCCTTCGTTAAAGAAGAGTTCCATCCCGATCTTAATAAAAACATTTTCAGGTTTACCTAGTTTCGGTAATAGTTCATTTAATTTCTTTTCATTGTCTAAATCTAAGGCAACGATAACAGGTCTACTCATTTTTCCTCCATAAAAAAAGTCTATACCGAGCGCAGAGAGACACTAGGTATAGACTTTCCCAGATAATTTAAGCCAATAATTCTAACTTGCGGTCTCTCTGTACCGTTTAAAGTTTAATCAAAATGAAGTTTAGCATCTTCGAGAAAGAATTACAAATAAAATTTTTGACTTTGAAAAAAATAAAAAAGCGTGTACAATCAATTCTTGAAAAATAATTGAATGACAGAGAGCATTCATTTTGGAGGAAAATATGATTAATACACACGTAAAATTACCAGGATTAGATTTAAAAAATCCAATTATGCCAGCAAGTGGTACCTTTGGTTTTGGGGATGTCCCAGCAGCCAAGAAATTTGATTTAAATGATTTGGGAGCAATGGTAATAAAGACGACTACTCCTCACAGTACAACAGGTAATCCGCAACCCCAAATAGCTGTTTTGAATACTGGGGTTTTGAATTCAGTTGGATTAACTAATCCCGGTGTGGATGCGGTGATCAAAGATAAATTAACTCCGTTGCGTAATGAATATCCTGACTTGCCAATTATGGCTAGCGTTGGTGGAGAAGATGAAGCAGGATATCTTGAAGTAGCTAAGAAGCTATCTGATTCTGGACTAGTAAATGCCTTAGAGATTAATGTTTCTTGTCCGAATGTGAATCAGGGCGGAATGAGCTTTGGCGTTCATCCTGATGTAGTGGAAGAATTGACTAAAAAAATTAAGTCAGTCGTAAAAATTCCAATTTATGTAAAATTAACCCCTAATGTCACTGATATTACGCAGATTGCGAAAGCAGCTGAAAATGGTGGCGCAGATGGATTATCCTTAATCAATACTCTTTTGGGAATGGAGATTGATGTTGAAACTAGAAAGCCTGTTTTAGGTCACAATATGGGTGGTCTTTCGGGAGAAGCCGTAAAACCAATTGCTATTAGAATGGTTCACCAAGTTCGAGAAAGTACAACTTTACCGATTATTGGGATGGGTGGAATCAGTTCTGCTAAAGATGTAATTGAATTTATCTTAGCTGGTGCTAATGCAGTTGCTGTTGGAACGGCTCATTTTAAGGATAGTCTTGCTTCAAAGCATATTGCTGATGACTTACCAAAGGAATTAGAAAAGTTAGGGATTACAGATATTAATCAATTGGTGAATAAAGTCAATTTTAATTAAATGGCTTGACAAAAATCAGAAAGTACAGTAATTTTAAAACAATAAATGTCCTTTAAAATTAGTCCCGTGAGGCTAGCAAGGCAGGCTTAAATAAGTATGACTTTACTATAAGCTCCTAGTCTCAAGAACTAGGAGCTTTTTTATGGGCAAAATCAGGAGGAAAAATATGGCAAAGAAAATTTGGGATGCACTCGCAATGAAGCGTGCATTAACTCGAATTACTTATGAAATTATTGAGCAAAATAAGGGTACTGATAATCTTGTTTTAATTGGAATCAAGACAAGAGGAGTTTACTTAGCTAAGAGAATTCATGACCGAATTCAAAAATTAGAAAATGTCGATGTGCCAATCGATGAGCTAGATATTACGCTTTATCGTGATGATCGTCATGATGCTTCATTAAAACAAGATCCAGTAGTCAACTCTAACCAAATTGATGTTGATATTACCGATAAGAAAGTAATTTTGATTGACGATGTAATTTATACTGGTCGAACAATTAGAGCAGCAATGGATGCTTTGATGGATGATGGACGTCCTAGTTCAATTAAAGTTGCAGTTTTGGTAGATCGCGGTCACCGTGAATTACCAATTAGAGCTGACTTTGTCGGTAAGAATATCCCAACTGCAGCTAACGAACAAGTTGCTGTTAACATGGTAGAAAAAGATGGTAAGGATTCAGTTGAACTGAAATCTCTATCAAAATAATTGAGAAATATTAATTTAATAGTCAACCATTTAATTGACTCCAGAGAGGGCCAGAAGGGTTGCTATATTTTTCGTATACAAGAATATGAAAAATAGGCCTGGAGTAATTAAATGCTTCAGGCCTTTTTGCTTTAGAAAGAATAAAAAATGGAAAATTTAAATCTTGTTAGTTTACCACATTTTGTTAGTGTAGAAAATCTGAGTGTTGAAGAAGTTGAAGCTTTAATTAATCGAGCAGAATATTTTAAAAATGGCGGAGCGACGCCTAATCTAACAGAGCCCATCTGTATTACTAATATGTTTTTTGAAGATTCAAGTAGAACGCATACTAGTTTTGAAATGGCTGAAAGAAAATTAGGTTTAACCGTAATCCCATTTGATCCTGCTCATTCTTCAGTTAATAAGGGAGAAACATTATATGATACATCCCTGATTATGGAAGCTGTGGGAGTGAATATTGAAGTAATTCGTCACTCACAAAATGAATACTATCAAAATTTAATCCGCCCTCAAAATCATCAACATTTAGATATTGGAATAATTAATGCCGGAGATGGCAGTGGACAACATCCAAGTCAATGTTTGTTAGACATGATGACAATTCATGAACATTTTAAGCAATTTAAAGGTCTAAAAGTAGCTATTGTTGGCGATATTACTAATTCACGAGTTGCTAAAAGTAATATGGAATTACTCCACCAGTTAGGAGCTGAAGTTTACTTTTCAGGACCTGAATATTGGTACTCGAAGGAATTTGATAAGTATGGAAAATATGAAGAACTAGATAAGCTAATTCCCGAGATGGATGTGATGATGCTCTTAAGAGTTCAACATGAAAGACACAGTGATGATCCTAATGAAAAGAATTTTGATGCAAAAGCATATCATGAAAAATACGGAATTAATAAGGGGCGCTATCAAGCATTAAAGCCGAATGCAATTATTATGCACCCAGGCCCAATTAACCACGATGTTGAATTAAGTGCAGATTTGGTGGAAAGCGACAAGTGTATGTTTACTCGTCAAATGCAAAATGGCGTGTTTATGAGAATGGCAATGATTGAGGCAGTCTTACGAGGAAGAAAATTAGGAGGGCTCAAGTAATGACTACTGTAATTAAAAACGGAACTGTGTACCAAAACGGCCACCTAATCAAAGCCGATGTTTTAATCGATGGTCAAAAAATTAAGGCTATTGGAACTGATCTAGAAGGGGAAGAAACAATTGATGCTAGCGGGATGATAGTTAGCCCTGGTTTAGTGGATGTTCATGTTCATTATCGTGATCCCGGTCAAACTTATAAAGAAGACATCAAAACTGGTAGCCAAGCGGCAGCACGTGGGGGTTTTACAACCGTTGGTGCCATGCCTAATGTCACTCCGGTTCCTAATACAGCTGAATTAATTGAGAAAATGGTTAGAGAAAATCAAAAAAAGGGGTTAGTTCATATTCTCCAGTATGGTCCTGTCACTAAGGATGAAACAACTGATATTATTCCTGACTATGCGGAACTTAAGAAAGCAGGCGCATTTGCATTAAGTAATGACGGATATGGAGTTCAAAGTGCGCAGATAATGTATCTAGCCATGCAAAAGGCTAAAGAAAACAACTTAATTATTGCAGCCCATGCCCAAGATGATTCACTTTTTAATAAAGGAATTGTTAATGAAGGAATAGCAGCTGAAAAATTAGACTTACCACCAGTTACAGAACTTGCTGAGACTACGCAAATTGCTCGTGATCTCCTTTTAGCACAAAAAACAGGAGTCCATTACCATATTTGTCATGTTTCTACAAAAACCGGTGTAGAATTAGTTCGTTTAGCAAAAGCACGAGGAATTAAGGTAACGTGTGAGGTTGCACCGCACCATATTTTATTGACAGATAGCGATATTCCAGAAGACGATCCTTACTTTAAAATGAATCCACCACTAAGAAGTAAAGAAGATCAAGCAGCTCTTTTAGTTGGGATGCTAGATGGAACAATTGATTTAATTGCTACTGATCATGCTCCCCATGCTAAAGCGGAAAAACAAGGTAGTATGCGAGAAGCCGCTTTTGGAATTACAGGAAGTGAGACAGCATTTAGCACTCTTTATACTAAATTTGTAAAGGAAGAGAAAGTTTTCACGCTTGAACAATTACTATCTCTTCTTACTGATAAGCCGGCTACAGTATTTGGGATAAAAAGCGCAGGTCTTCTTGCACCTGGTGAGAATGCAGATATTGCGATTTTTGATATTGAGCATCAAAAAGAAATTAAAGAAGAAGATTTTAAGTCTAAAGGAGTAAATACACCATTTACTGGTCATAAGGTATATGGCGAGACAGTGATGACATTTGTTGATGGTAAAGTTGTATATCAAAGGGGAACAAAATGAAACGCTATTTAATTTTAGAAGATGGTAGCATTTATGAAGGCGAAGGCTTTGGAGCTGATTGTGAAAGTAGCGGTGAGGTTGTTTTTACAACAGGGATGACGGGCTATCAAGAAGCAATTACTGACCAAAGTTATGCTGATCAGATTTTGGTTTTTACTAATCCGTTAATTGGAAACTATGGAATTACTTTGGCGGATTATGAATCACTTGAGCCTCAAATTAAGGGTGTAATTTGCCACCAAGTAGCGCGTTACCCAGACAATTGGCGTATGCAAACCACCTTGCCAAAGTTTTTAAAACAATTAAATATACCTGGCTTGCAGGAAATTGATACTCGTGAATTAGTTAAGAAATTAAGAATTCACGGTACTCTAAAAGGAAGAATTACTGATTCAAAAGAAAATGCAGCAAGTATTGCTCAAGAATTAAAGCAAAGAAACATTACCCAAGGTGTAATCAGCCGTGTTTCAACGAAAAATTCTTATCCAGTTCCTGGCTCGAAAAGAAATATAGTTGTTATTGACTTTGGTATTAAGCACAGTATTTTACGAGAATTAGCGGAGAGAGACTGTAACTGTATTGTCTTACCTTATACTGCAACAGCCGAAGAAATTTTAAATCTTAATCCAGACGGAGTGCTTTTATCAAATGGGCCTGGAAATCCAGAAGAAATGCTTATGGCTGCAAAAATGGTCCAAGAAGTTGAAAAACATGTTCCGCTATTTGGAATTTGTATGGGACACCAAGTCTTTGCTCTAGCAAATGGGGCTAGTACTTACAAAATGAAGTTTGGACATCGCGGCTTTAATCATCCTGTAAGAGAAATTGCCACTGGCAATATTGGTTTTACTTCGCAAAATCACGGTTATGCGGTAGATCCGAAATCTATTGATAAAGAAAATTTGATGATTACTCATGTTGAAGTAAATGACGGCACAGTTGAAGGATTACGTCATAAAAAATATCCTGCCTTTTCAGTCCAATTTCACCCTGATGCAACTCCAGGCCCTCATGATGAAGACTCATTGTTTGATGATTTTATGTCAATGATTGATCAAAGAAAGGAAGAAGAGCGTCATGCCTAAGAGAACAGATATTCATAAGATTATGGTAATTGGTTCTGGTCCAATTATTATTGGTCAAGCTGCAGAATTTGATTATTCAGGAACACAGGCTTGCTTAGCTCTTCGTGAGGAGGGCTATGAAGTAGTATTAGTTAATTCAAACCCAGCTACAATCATGACTGACACTACTATTGCAGACAAGGTTTATATTGAACCCCTAACTGTGGAATCAATCTCAAGAATCATTAGACAAGAGTATCCTGATGCAATTTTACCAACGCTTGGTGGGCAAGTTGGATTAAATATGGCTCTTTCATTAGCTAAAACAGGAATTTTAGATGAGTTAAATATTGAATTATTAGGAACAAGACTTTCTTCGATTGAACAAGCAGAAGATAGAGAGAAATTTAAAGAGTTATGTAAAGAATTGGGTGAGCCCGTTCCACCATCAACAACTGTTAATACTGTTGAAGAAGCTTTAGAGTTTGGCGATAGAATTGGCTATCCAATTATCGTCCGTCCAGCCTTTACGATGGGCGGAACTGGTGGTGGTATTTGTAATAATCATGAAGAGTTAGCAAAAATTGCCAAGAACGGATTAGAACTGTCACCTGTTACTGAATGTTTAATTGAGAAATCGATTGCGGGCTATAAAGAAATTGAATTTGAAGTAATGCGTGATCATGATGATAATGCAATGATTGTGTGTTGCATGGAGAATTTTGATCCAGTTGGAATTCACACTGGTGACTCAATTGTTTTTTCACCTAGTCAGACCTTGAGTGATAAAGAATACCAAATGCTTCGTGATTGCTCTTTACGTTTAATTAGGGCTCTTAAAATTGAGGGAGGTTGTAATGTTCAGCTAGCCTTAGATCCTAATAGCTTTGACTATGATGTTATTGAGGTGAATCCTCGAGTTTCACGATCAAGTGCATTGGCTTCAAAAGCAACCGGTTATCCTATTGCAAAAATGGCCGCAAAAATTGCAATTGGTATGACATTAGATGAAATTAAAAATCCGGTAACTAGAACAACATATGCTGAATTTGAACCAGCTTTAGATTATGTCGTCTGCAAAATTCCTCGCTGGCCATTTGATAAGTTTTCTAAGGCCGACCGCATTTTAAGTACCCAAATGAAGGCTACGGGTGAAGTAATGGCAATTGGCCGAACAGCTGAAGAGGCAATGCAAAAAGCGGTAAGGTCTCTTGAAATTGACGAAAAAGATCTCTATTCTGAAGCAGCTCATCATGCAAGTGATGAAGAGATAGAACAAAAGCTAGTTAAA
This sequence comes from Lactobacillus johnsonii, assembly GCA_949888035.1. Lineage (GTDB taxonomy): Bacteria > Bacillota > Bacilli > Lactobacillales > Lactobacillaceae > Lactobacillus > Lactobacillus johnsonii_B. The sequence continues at coordinate 22,801 of CATLCE010000011.1, forward strand.
GCACAAGATGATCGACTCTTTTATTTGGCAGAAGCCTTTCGCAGAGGTTATAGTCTTGAAGATGTTCATGAATTAACCAAGATCAACTTTTATTTCTTAGATATTGTTAGTCACATGGTAGAGATGGAGAAAAATATCCAAGAAAATAAAGATAATCTTGAAACTTTACGTTTAGCTAAGAAATATGGTTTTAGTGATGCAACTATTGCTACTTTATGGAATGAAAGTATTGATCAGATTAGAGACTTGCGGAAAAATAATGGGATCATTCCGGTCTACAAGATGGTTGATACTTGCGCAGCAGAGTTTGAATCAAAGACGCCATACTTTTACTCAACTTATGATGGTGAAAATGAATCACATAAGTCTGGTAAAAAATCAGTAATTGTTATTGGTTCTGGTCCAATTAGAATTGGACAGGGTGTCGAGTTTGATTATGCAACTGTTCACTGTGTAAAAGCACTTCAAAAGATGGGCTATGAAGCAATCGTTATTAATTCGAACCCAGAAACTGTTTCAACGGACTTTTCAATTTCTGATAAATTATATTTTGAACCATTAACCTTAGAAGATGTATTGAATGTTTGTGATTTGGAAAAGCCCGAAGGTGTAATTGTCCAGTTTGGAGGACAAACTTCAATTAATTTAGCTGCTGGATTACAAGATCATGGGATTAAAATCTTGGGAACCAGTGTTAAAGATCTTAACCGTGCAGAAGATCGTGAACTATTCGATCAGATAATTAAGAAACTTAAATTAAATCAACCAAAGGGCTTAACTGCAACAACACATGAAGGAGTTATTAAAGCAGCTGAAGAGTTAGGGTATCCGGTTTTAGTTCGTCCAAGTTATGTGCTGGGTGGAAAGGCAATGGAAATTGTATATAACAAGGGCGAGCTTGAAGAATACTTGCATGATCACGTAGACATTGCAGCTGATCATCCAATTTTAGTAGATGACTATTTAGACGGTCGTGAGTGTGATGTCGATGCAATTTGTGATGGACAGGATGTTTTACTACCCGGAATTATGGAACACATTGAACATGCTGGTGTTCACTCTGGAGATTCAATGGCGGTTTACCCACCACAGAACTTTACGGATGAAGTTAAAGATAAGATTATGGATGTTACGCGTAAGCTTGCTCTTACTTTGAATTGTGTGGGAATTATGAACATTCAATTTATTGTGAGAAACGGTGAAGTTTATGTAATTGAAGTAAATCCTCGTGCAAGTAGAACAGTTCCATTTTTAAGTAAGATAACTGGAATTGAAATGGCACAAGTTGCCACCCGGGTAATTATGGGCGAAAGCCTAGCGCAGCAGGGCTACAGTGATGGTCTAGCACCTGAACCAGAAATGATTAGTGTTAAGGCTCCCGTTTTTAGTTTTAGCAAGTTAGCTGATGTAGACTCATATCTTGGGCCAGAAATGAAATCAACAGGTGAAGTAATGGGAAGCGACCATACTTTTGCGAAAGCTCTTTATAAGGCTTTTGCCGGCGCTAAGATGCAGTTACCTGAAAATGGAAATGTTTTGTTAACAATTGAAGACAAGGATAAAGAAAAGATTCTTCCAATTGCAAAGAGATTTGCAAGAATTGGTTATCGGATTTTTGCTACTAAGGGTACAGCGGACTTTTTAAAGAATAATGGGTTACATGTTGATCTTGTAACTAAAGTTCATGAAAACGAAAATGCAGATGACAATATCTTAAATGAATTAAGAGAGGGAAGAATTGATTTAGTGATTAATACCATGGGGCATGATATTGAAAAGAATTCTGACGGCTTTATTATCAGACAAATGGCTATTCAACAGAATGTCCCATTACTAACAGCTCTCGATACAGCAGACGCACTCTTAACATCTCTTGAAAATAGATCATTTGCAACAGACGCTTTAAAATAGTAATGCTCCCTGATTGAGGAAAAGAGACAATGGTAAAAGAAATTTGGGATAAGCCTGCAATGCAACGAGCTATTGTGAGGATTACATATGAAATTATTGAAAGGTATAAGGGCGTAGATGAGCTGGTTTTAGTTGGAATCAAAACTCGTGGGGTTTATCTGGCACGTAGAATTGGGGATCGACTTGAAGAAATTGAAAAGAAGATTATTCCAGTAGGCGAACTAGATATAACCTCTTATCGAGATGATCGTAGAGTTGATATTAATCAAGAAAAGATTTCAAACTTAGAACCAGAAAGTTTAAATATTACTAATAAACATGTTGTATTAGTAGATGATGTTCTTTATACTGGAAGAACGATTCGGGCTGCGATGGATGCTTTGATTGCAACTGGACGTCCAAAGTCAATTGCAGTTGCGGTTTTGGTGGATCGAGGACATCGGGAGTTACCAATTAAGGCAGATTTTGTTGGAAAGAATATTCCAACAGCCTTGAGCGAACAAGTAGCAGTTAATGTTAAAGAAATCGATGGTATTGATAGTATCGAACTAATTAAATTAAAGTAGAAAAAAACTGTATCATTCTGAAAAATCAGATGATACAGTTTTTTTGCTCTATTTATTCTATTACTTTTGCGCCTAAGGCATTTTTAAAATGATCTAAGGCCCACTCTTGACCATGTTCAGTAAAGGTAGTAACACCTTTGCTTGGAATAGTTAAATCATAGTTTAAATTATAAGCAGTCATAGCCGTGTGAAGAACACAAATGTCTGTACATACCCCAGTTAGCCATAAATCGTTAATTTTACGTTCACGTAAGTAATTATCGAGATTAGTATTTTGGAAAGAAGAATAGCGATTTTTGTTAAATTTATATACTCGGTCACTAGACTTGTGAGCTTCATACCAATCTTTTAACTTACCGTATAACTCTTGTCCTGGTGTACCAACAATATTATGTGGTGGGAAGAGCTTATATTCCGGACTAAATGTATCACCAGTATGTCCATCAGTTGGAAAAATTACATAGTCTCCATTATCATAAAATTTATTTGCTAATTCGATTAAATAATCTTCCAAAGCTTGAGCCGGTTTTCCACAGGTAAGAGAACCATTGTCTGCAATGAAGTCATTAGTGTAGTCAATAATTAATAGTGCTTTTTTCATATTTTGTCCTTAAAAATTAAAACTATCCTGAATTACGTAAACCAGAGGTCACGCCATTAATGGTAATTGGTAAAATGCTTTCGTAAACACCGGCAATTTCATCAACGCGATCTCGTTTAATCATTTCAATTTGAATATAGTTAAGAATATTGAAGTATGGCATCCGGTAATTTAAGCTCATCTTTAAACTTGGGTTGTCTGCAAGTAATTCTTTGTTACCTTCAATTTGAAGAATTACTTCTTTAGTAAGTTTCCATTCTTGATAGATAGTATCAAAGACTTTTTTAGTATCTTCATCTTCACAGAGGTCCGCATATTGTTTGGCAATATCCATGTTAGATTTGGAAAGAACCATATCAACATTGGAAAGGAGGGAGTGGAAGAAAGGCCAGCCTTCATACATCTTTTGTAAGGTGTGGAGGTTATTAGGATTGGCATCAATGAAGTGCTTGAAGGCAGAACCAACACCATACCAACCAGGGAACATAATTCGACTTTGTGACCACGAGAATACCCAAGGAATAGCTCTTAAGCCTGAAAAATCAGTAATCTTCTTTCTTGCTGCTGGACGAGAACCAATATTTAAGTTGGAAATTTGCTTAATTGGTGTAGCTTGCAAGAAGTAGTCAAGAAAAGCTGGAGTTTCAAAAACAAGCTTACGGTAAACTTTATTGCTGTCTAAAACAATTTCATCCATTGAGGAACGGAAACCACCAATATCATCTTCGCTTACAATTTGTTTAGAAACAATCCGGTCGATTGTAGCTGAGGCTAGCATTTCCAAGTTGTAGTAAGCAGTATCTTGATTACCATACTTGTTTTGAATGATTTCACCTTGTTCGGTCATGCGAATACGGTCATTAATTGAGCCAAAAGGTTGAGCAGTAATAGCTTCATAAGAAGGACCACCACCACGACCCACAGTTCCCCCACGGCCGTGCATGAAAGTAATGTTAACACCCAATTTCTTGCCCATTGCAGTTAAGTCTTTCTGAGCCTTATAAAGATTCCAGCAAGAAGCTAAGTAGCCACCATCTTTATTTGAGTCAGAGTAGCCCAGCATAATTTCTTGGTAATTATTTTGAGAAGCAAGCCATCTTTTAACAATGTCGAGATTTAGAAATTCTTTCATAATTTCACGAGAGTTTTCTAAGTCTTCAACTGTTTCAAATAATGGCACAACTTGAATGCGAGCTCCTTGATTATTTAAAAGATCGTATTCTTTAAGCATGATTGCTTGTTCAAGAAGATCAGAGACACTTTCAGTATGAGAAATAATGTGTTGTTTAATTACATCTTCACCAATACAATCCTTGAGTTGACGAGCAGTCTTGTAGATCTTTAATTCCTTTTGGAGCAATTCAGATTTTGGCTTATTGTTAGCGTGAAGATTACGTGGATCATTGTTTAACTCATTAAGTAAAACTTTAACCTTATCTTTTTCGGGTAAGTTACTATAATTATCACAAATTCCGGCACTCTTTAGCAATTCAGCAACACAAGCTTCGTTTACACTAGAATCTTGACGCATATCAATTGTTGCCAAATGGAAACCAAAGATATCAATTGCTTCTAATAGCTCAGTAAAGAAACTTCTAACTACAGCTTGGTCATAATCTTCTTCGAGCGATTCTTTAATTGTAATTAAATCAGCTTTAAAATCTTGTGGATTCTTGTAAACAGGAATTTTGTTTAAGTTTTCCAAATCGCGTTTTTTAACAAAACTATTTTTATCAGCTGTGCCTAAAAGAGTATATTCAGTATGAAGTAAACGGCTCTCAATATAGTAGAAAGCACGACGATATGGTTCATTCGTTCTAAATGGTGAATCATCATTTGAGAGATCTGATAATTTTTCAACAGCGGATGAAGGCTTCATATAAGAGGTAGACATTGAGATCGTGCGGTAAAGCTTGTTTAGCTGTTTAATATAATATTCAAAAATTACCTGGCTTTGTAAAGTGGCACTCAACTTTAATGTTTCGGCAGTAACGTATGGATTCCCATCACGATCGCCTCCGATCCACATTCCCATAGTAATTGGGGTGGCACCAGATAGATTTAAATTATGTTTTTTAGCTAATTCTTGATAGCGAGCTGTAAATTTAGTAATAGCCGGAATCAAAGCCTTAGGATAGTATGCTAAAACGTTTGTAATTTCATTAGAAACCTGTAGTTTGTGGCTACGAATAATATCAGTTTGCATTAAAATCTCAATGTAGGCGCGGAGTTTTTCAGTCCATTCAGCTTGGTTAATGGTTCCGTTTTTAACTTCACGGTAACTACGTAATAGACCATGGATTTGATTGGTTAATTCAAGGACAGTTTTTCTTTGAACTTGAGTAGGGTGAGCAGTTAAAACGGGAACTACATTAACATGCTTAAGAATTTCACTTGCATTTTCTTTTTGAGAAACTAAGTCAATCGTATCTTCAAGTTTACCAAGATAGTCTTGATCCGTATTATTGAGTAGGTTAACTTCACTAGCTAACTCTACATCTTCAGAAATATTAACTAATAAAGGTAAAGTTGCAAAATAACGTGCAACGACAATCATTTCTTGATTAGTAAGGCTAGCAATTTGCTCTTCAAGAGCATCGTAGTCTTTTTGGGCGGAGATTTTAATTAAATCTTGAATTTTATTAAAAATCACATCCCCACTTAATTGACGTGTACTCTCGTTAAGTAAGTTGGTCAAAATTTTAACTTCTTCAGCTACCATTGCATGATCGCTGCTATTTTCTAACTTCTTAATGGACATTAAAAAAGGTTCCTCCTTTTGTGAAAGACTTAACATAAGAATAACACATATTTTTATGTTTGAATATTAGTTTGAAATATAATTTTTTTGAGCATTTTTCATCATTGTTAGGACCTTTTTAGCAGAAAATTCAACTGTAAGAGATTTAGCATAATTTTGGTAATTTGTGCTCATGACTTTTAAATCTTTGGGATGATTAATCCAGTAATCAATTCTTTGAGCTAAAATTTCGCTCCTTCCAGCGGGAAAAAGATTGTTAGGACTTAAAGCATATGAACTGGTAGAAGAGAGAGGACTTTGGGCAATTATGGGTACACACCCAGTCGCAAAAGCTTCCATGCAAGCCATCCCTTCAACTTCCACGTTAGCACAATGAACAACAATATTGGATTGATCCATGATCTGTTTTAAGTCATTTCTAGAATAAAAGCCAAGCTGAGCATTAATCTTTAGTCTTTGACAAAGGGAGATATATTCATTCTTTAATGGCCCTTTCCCAGCTAAAATTAATTTGATTCTATCTTTGTATTTACTACGTCCGATAGCTTTAATTAAGGTCTTTTGATCCTTTTCATTTGAAAAACGGCCGATTGAAAGTATTGTAAAGGGATCAGTTGTTGTTTTCTGATTATTTTGTAAATAATAATCACTAATCCCATTCGAGATAACTATTAACTTGGATTTGAAGTTATATTTTTTTAAACGCTGTTCGACTTTCGAAGTTGGACATTGTAAATAGCTACAGTAATTAAAAGTAGTATCACGAAATAATCTCATAAAAGCAGAGTTGATGCTGGCATGGTCTAAAACTGGAACCGAAGCAGTTAGATTTTCAGGATAAAGATGAAAAGTACCTGTAATTGGCTTTCTCATCTGTTTGGCAATTTTAGCTGCGCTCCAGCAAACCGGGAAAGGGTCCTCTAAGTGGACTAAATCTGCCCATCTAATAGCGTCTTTGATTATTTCTTTTTTAGGTTTAGCAAAATGAAATCCTTCTTTAGCAATAATATTTTTAAAAATTGGGATGGTCATTATTGGAAGAGAGTAATCTGGTTCTCCACCTGCAATGGAAGAAAGGATACGGACATCTTGACCCATTTTTTTAAATTCGTGAACAAAGCGCTGCGTTGAGATTGACATCCCATTACTTTTATTGAAATAATCATCGATAACAATTAAAATTTTCATGATTATTCTCCCTCTAGTATTACTATATGTATTTTAACAAGTAAGGAAACTGAAGTGAAAGAATTAGATAAATATCAACAACTAAAACAAAAGTTAGTTGAAAATAGTGATCCCGAGTTAGCCACACAAATGAAAAAATATCTACGGAATAAATTTGAGTTTTATGGTTTGAAATCGCCTGAAAGACGGAAAAGTTACCATGACCTAATCAAAGTAGAAAAGAAAAATAAAAAAATTGATTGGAATTTTCTTGATCAAGCTTGGTCCGATACACATCGAGAAGCACAATATTTCGTTTGTGATTATTTAATTTCATTAGAAAGATTTCTAACATTTGAAGACATTGACCATATTTTTTATTATGTAAAGTCTAAGCAGTGGTGGGATACAATTGATAGTTTGATAAAACCAATTGGTAAAATTGGCTTAAGGGATGAAAGAGTGAATGAGCTAATGCTTGCCTGGTCAAAAGATAATGATTTTGGGTAAGAAGGGTAGCAATAGAGCACCAACTTTTACGTAAAGATAAGATAAATATTGAATTATTAGAAAAAATTCTAGAAAATAACCTAAATAGTTCGGAATTTTTTATTAATAAGGCAATTGGTTGGGCATTACGTGATTATTCTAAGACTAATCCTGAGTGGGTAAGAGAATTTATTGAAAACCATGTTTCTGATATGGCACCTCTTTCGATTAGAGAGGGAAGCAAATATCTATAATAATTTTTTGTATTAAAAGCACCTTTTTTTCATTGAAGAAGGTGCTTTTTATTAATATAAATAGTCAATTTTTCATAAAATATACTTAGAAGAGATTAAACATAGGGGATGAAAAAATGGCTTTTATTGAATTGAAGAATTGCTCGAAAAAATATGGTTCAGGTAGTACAGTCGTCTGGGCAAATAAGAATATTAGTTTTGATATTAAGCAAGGTGAGCTAGTAATTATTTTAGGTTCTTCAGGAGCAGGGAAATCAACATTATTAAATATCTTAGGCGGCATGGAAAACGTTACTGAAGGTGAAGTTATTATTAATGGTAATAACATTGCTCAGTATTCGGCTAAAGAATTAACTAAGTATCGTAGAAATGAAATTGGATTTGTTTTTCAATTTTATAACTTAATTCCCAACTTAACAGCGAAAGAAAATGTTGAACTTGCGAATGAATTGGTTGCTAATCCAATTGATGCTGAAGTTGCTTTGAAAGAAGTGGGACTTGAAAAGCGGATTAACAATTTTCCGTCCCAATTATCGGGTGGTGAGCAGCAAAGAGTAGCAATAGCCCGTGCCATTGCTAAGAATCCATCGCTATTACTTTGCGATGAACCAACGGGGGCTTTAGACTATCAGACCGGTAAAAAAGTACTGAAGATTTTACAAGATCGAAGTTTAAAGAAAAATTCTACTGTGGTTATTGTTACTCATAATGCAGCTTTAGCTCCAATTGCTGATAAAGTAATTAGGATTCAAGATGGAAAAGTAAAGCAAATTGAAAATAATTCTTCTCCGCAAGATATTGCCCAAATTGAATGGTAGGTGAGTGAGATGAACCGAAATACTTTATGGAAGGATGCACTCAGCTCACTTAATCATTCATGGGGGCGCTTTATTGGAATTACGCTCTTGATGGCAGTGAGTGCCTTTACTTTTATTGGACTAAAAATGGCTGGTCCAGATATGAAAAATACTGCTCAGACTTATTATCAAGAGGTAAATTTAGCAGATTTAACAGTTAGCTCAAACTATGGGTTAGATAAAAACGATACACAAACTATTAAGAACCAGGCAAAAAAAGCTACTATTGACTTTGGATATTTACAGGATACAACTATCAATAATTCAAAGACTAGTCTGCGTGTTTTATCAGAGAGTAAAAATATTTCTACTAGTCAATTAATTAGTGGGAACCTTCCGAAGAAAGATAATCAAATTGCCATTAGCTATTTGCTTAGAGATAAATATCATATCGGGGAATGGATTACTTTAAATGAACATTCTAATCTAAAAAATAGTAGGTTTAAGATTGTTGGCTTTATACGGCCAAGTGAATATACCGATAAAAGTAATCTTGGGCAGACTAATGTTGGAACTGGTCAACTTTCTGGAGTTGCTATAGTTAAGAAAAGTGCCTTTAAGGCTCAAAGTTATAGTATTGCCCGAATTCGATTCAATAAAACTAAAGAGCTAGATCCGTATTCTAGTACTTATCAAAAATTTATCGATAATAAAAAAGAAAGACTTACTAATTCTTTGGCGCAGAATAGTAAGTTGAAAAAAACAGAAGTTGATAATAATTTTAAGGATGCCCAGAAACAAATTAGGCAGGCTAAAGAGCAGATTCAGTTAGCTGAAAATAAGGGCTTAGAGATAACTAAGGAAAAAGAAAAATTAGAAAAGCAGCAAAAGAAACTGAATGAACAGGAGCAAGAAATTAAACAGTTAGACAGCATTTCATATTATGTTAATGATCGTAAAAATGATTCAGGATACGATACTTATCAGTCTAATTCAGAAAAAATTGAATTAATCACTAATATATTTCCAGTCTTTCTATTTGCAGTAGCAGCTTTAGTGAGTTTTTCAACGATGACTCGTTTTATTGATGAAGAACGACAAAATATTGGTGTCTTAAGAGCCTTGGGTTACAGTAAATTAGATACAAGTCTAAAATTTGTTATCTACAGCTTAACTGCTGCTTTAACAGGTGTATTCATTGGAGCAATAGGTGGGTACTGGATTCTGCCACGAATAATTTTTAATGCTTATACAGCAAACCTAACCTTAACGAATTTTCAGAGCGGTTTTTCATGGAAATATTTGTTCTTAACCATCTTAATTGCTATTCTCTGTACTACGGGGGCTGCAATAATTCAATTATTTATTGTTTTGCAGGCCAAGACAAGTGAATTATTATTACCTAAGCCGCCAAAAAATGGTTCGCGGATTTTACTAGAAAAAATTAAACCTTTTTGGCAACATTTGAGTTTTAATTATAAAGTTACTTTGAGAAATATTTTTCGCTATAAAGTGAAAATGATCATGACTATTCTAGGTATTGCGGGATGCACTGGCTTATTAATGATGGGATTTGGGATTCGTGATTCACTAGCGGGTATTGGACAAAAACAATACAGTGAGATTATTAAGTATGATCTAATTGCGATTGATAAAAATTCTCTGTCAAGTGAACAAAGCAGTAGATTAAATCAAAAGCTTTCCTCTAGTCAGGTAAATAAATATTTGCCAGTATATTTTGAAAATGTTTCGAAAAAAATTGCCGGTACTAATCAGGATCTTTCGATAATTGTTCCAGAAAAGAGTAGTGAGATTAGCAAATATATTAGTTTGAGAAATAGATCCTCTGGTCAAAAAATCAACTTAAATAGTCGGGGAATAGTTATTTCAGAAAAATTGGCTAAGTTACTGAATTTAAGTATTGGGGATGAGTTAAGTTTAGTAACTACTAATGGCAAAAAAGTAAAATTACCTATTAGTAATATCTGTGAAATGTATATGGGACACTATGTCCTAATGAATTCGAATGTTTATCAAAAGTACTTTAATAAAAAAGTAAATTCAAATGCCCAATTAATTGAGTTAAATAATAAAAAACAAACTAATTCCTTTGCGAATTCTTTGATGAAAACTGGAGCAGTTAGTGCAATTAATTTAAATACTAATAATCAACAAATTATCGATAGTTTGATCCAAAGTATGAATAAAGTAATATTTCTATTGATTGGGCTAGCTGCACTATTAGCAGTGGTGGTGATTTTTACTTTAACGACAACCAATTTAGAAGAGCGAATGAGAGAAATTGCAACCTTAAAAGTATTAGGTTTTTACAATAATGAGGCCAGCTTATATATTTATCGAGAGACGATTATTTTATCAATTTTTGGTATTTTAATTGGATTTTTAATTGGTAATTGGCTACACGGCTTTATTATTGACAATTTATCTCCCCTAAATGCAATGTTTAGACCTGGAATTTTGTTTAGTAATTATTTATTGTCAGCTTTAATTCCCTTAGTCATTACAGGTATTATGGCAATTTTCGTAAATCGTAAGATTAAAGAAGTTAATATGCTAGAAGCATTGAAATCAGTAGATTAAAAAATAAACCGTACGGAGAGATACGTACGGTTTTATTTAGGACGATATTTTAAATTTAATTTAATCATGATATCATTTAATTAATATTACGATTAAATGGAAGGTAATTAAATGAGAAAATACTTTAGCGTTCGCGGTGGTGCAGGTGATTTAACTAAGCCTGATATTAATACTAGACCGCAAGATAATCTTTACTTGGCAGTTAACTCAGAATGGCTTTCAAAAGCAAAAATTCCAGCTGACAGAACTTCAACCGGAATTAACTTGATTTTAGATATGCGAATCGAAGATCAATTGATGAAGGATTTTGCCAAATTTGCTGACGGGAAAAAGGAGATTCCTACTATACCTAATTTTGCAAAAGCAATTAATCTTTATAAATTAGCAATTAATTTTGATAAAAGAAATAAAGAGCAGGCCCAACCAATCAAAGCTGATTTAGAAAAATTAACATCATTAAATAGCTTTGAAGAATTTAATAAACAAGCTGCTGACTTGTTTGCAAAAGGATATGACTTACCATTCAATATTTTTGTAATGGAAGATATGAAGGATACTGATCATAATGCTTTATATGCAGAAGGACCAGGTACATTTTTGCCAGATACTACTGCATATCAAAGTGATGATGCTGAAAAATTGCTTTCTACTTTGGAAAAGCAAACAGTTAAGTTACTTGTAATGGCTGGAGTAGAGGAAGAACAAGCAAAGACTTGGGCAAGTAAGGGTATTGAATTTGATAAAAAACTTGCTAAAGTTTTGAAGTCGACTGAAGAATGGGCTGACTATGCAGCTGTCTATAATCCAGTTAAATTGGCAGATTTTGAAGCTAAATTTGAACAGTTTGACATTAATACTTTCTTAAAACAACTTTTGCCTGAACTACCCGATCAAGTAATTGAAGCCGAGCCACGTTATTTTGATCATATCAATGAATTTTTAAATAATAGTGAATTTGCCGAAATCAAGAGCTGGATGATTGTTAAATTCATTAATGGAGTAGCTAACTACTTATCTCAAGATTTTAGAGCAGCTGCTTTTCCATTTAGACAAGCTGTTTATGGTGTGCCTGAAATGCCGGCACAAGATAAGCATGCATACCGTTTAGCAAATGCGGTTTTTGATGAAGTTGTTGGAATTTACTACGGCAAAACTTATTTTGGCGATGATGCTAAAAATGATGTAATTAGCATGATCCAGAATATGCTAAAAGTATACGAACAAAGAATTCAAGACAATGAATGGCTTTCCGAATCAACTAAGAAACAAGCTATTGTTAAATTGCAAGCCTTAAAACTCAAAATTGGTTATCCAGAAAAGAATCAGGCCGTTTTTGACCGACTAGTAGTTGATCTAAATAAGAGTCTATATGAGAATCAAGCTCTTATTAATCAAGAAAAGATTAAAGACAACTTGCAAAAGCTAAATCAAGTTCCTGATCGAAGCGTTTGGGCAATGCCCGGTAATCTAAACAATGCTTGCTATGACCCACAAAAGAATGATTTAACTTTCCCAGCTGGAATTTTGCAAGCGCCATTTTATGATGCAAAACAATCTCGTGCAGCTAACTATGGTGGAATTGGAGCAACTATTGGTCACGAAGTTTCTCATGCTTTTGATAATAATGGGGCCCAATTTGATGAAAAGGGTAATATGAAGAACTGGTGGGCTAAAGAAGACTTTGCTGAGTTCAATAAACGTACTAAGGCCGTTGCCGATATTTTCGATGGCTTACAGTATGGACCAGCCAAGTTAAATGGTAAGCAAGTTGTTTCTGAAAACATTGCCGATTTAAGTGGTCTTTCTTGTGCAATTGCTGCTAATAAAGCAGAAGGCGGGGAGATGAAAGATCTCTTTGAAACTTATGCGAAGAGCTGGATGCAAAAACAACGTCCAGAATCAATTACAGCAGAAGTTCAATCAGACGTACATGTACCGCAACCAACAAGAGTTAATATTCCTGTTCAAAATCAAGATGAGTTTTACGAAGCTTATAATGTAACTCCAGAAGATGGAATGTGGCTAGATCCTGAAGATAGAATTACTATTTGGTAATAATAAAAAACCTAGTACTGACACAATTATGTGAAAGTTCTAGGTTTTTTATTATGATAATTTTTTTATCCAAGAAGACCATTCACTTGAATACTTATTTGCTGCATGTTTGTCCATTCGAGGAATATAAGTTTTAGAATAATGCATCCCATCAAATTGTTGCATTGAATTCATCGCAGTTCCCAGAGCACTTAACTCAGCGACTTCAGCAATCTTTACATTTTTTTGAGTGATATTACTTAAATATTGCATTAAATATTTATTTTGTATCATTCCACCATCAGCATGAATTTCACTGTTCACTTGAGAAGAAAAGTGATGAAAGGCCTGTAGAATATCATTGATTTGATAAACTAATGAATTTAGAGTGGCACGTACTAATTCTTTTTTACCAGTGGTAGCTGTCATATTAACAAATGCAGCTTTCATATTAGGGAGCCAATAAGGAGCGCCAAGTCCAGCAAAAGCCGGAATTAAAATAGTATGATCATTTGGATTAGCGGTTAGGGCCAGCATAGTAGTATCAGACGGATCGTGAATTAAATGTAGCTTGTCTTTTAACCATGTAACGCAAGCTCCTGCATAATTAATATTTCCTTCAAGAACGTAAGATTTTTTACCATTAATTGACCAGGCAAGAGATGTATTAAGCTGATTATTAATATTTTTTGGTAAATTATTACCTATATTTAACATCACAGAAGAACCAGTTCCAAACGTAACTTTAAAGTCACCAGGATTAAAACACCCATGAGCAAATAAGGCAGCTTGAGAATCACCTAAAACGCTAAGAATAGGAATTTTATGAGGAATGAGACCAAATAAATTAGTTTCACCAAAATTAGCATTTGAATCAACAATTTTAGGAAGATCATTGAGATCAATACCAAAAATTTCACCTAAATCCTGATCCCATGTTCCAGTTTTTATATTCATTAGCTCAGTTCGACAAGCATTAGAAACTTCAGTCTTAAAAGATTCGCCATTAGTGAGTTGATAAACTAGCCAAGAGTCTATTGTTCCTAAGCAGAGGTCATTGTTAGCATGTGCTTGAATCACTCTGGGTTCATTTAAAAGCATCCAACCCCATTTGGCTCCAGTAAAATATGGAGAAAGAGCTAAACCAGTTTTGTTTTTTACTTTTCTAGCTAATTCTGGATATGTAATTTGATTGATTAATTGTTCTGAGCGATTATCTTGCCAAACAATAGTATAGCAAAGCGGTTCACCAGTTCTTCGAGACCAGGCAGCTGCCGATTCACGTTGGTTGGTAATAGCGACGGCTTCAAGTTGTCTAGAATCAACTTTTTCAAGAATCTGCTTAAATAGCTGTTTTAGATTATTTTTTATTTCATTTAAATTATGACTCACCCAGCCATTTTCATTAATGAGCTGTTGGTGGGAAAGGGAAGCCTTGAAGAAAATTTGATTCTGATGATTGATTAGAAGTACCTTAGTTCCTTGGGTGCTTTGATCAATTGCTAAAATATATTTTTCAGTCATAAGAAATGCCTCAATGCGTGAGGAGGTCTTCAACTGCTTTTTCAATACCTGCACTATCCAAGCCATAATAGTGGAAGACCTCATCTTGTGTTCCTTGAATAGCTGGTTCATCAGGAAATCCTAAAATTGTTAATTTAGCATGTCCAAATTTAGCTACTTCAACTGCTACAGCACTACCGATTCCATTGATTAGATCATGTTCTTCAACAGTAACTATCTGATTAAATTCCTGTGCTAGTTTATCAAGCATTTCAGCATCCAAAGGTTTAATTGATGCTAAATCAACAACTTCAGCATCAATACCATTTTTTGCTAATTTTTCAGCAGCTTGGAGAGTGAAATAAAGCATTTCACCAACAGAAATTAGACAAACATCTTTTCCTTTGCGAATAATTTTTGCTTTTCCAGGTTCAAACTTAAAATCTTCATGATAAACATTATCAAGTTTTCTTTTACCGATCCGAACGTAAGCTGGACGAGGTGAGGTAAGCAGATAATTGAAAAGTGCTCTAGTCTGATATTGATCACATGGTTGATAGACTTCAAGATTAGGAATAGCACGAGTAATAGCTACATCATTTAAAGAATGATGTGTTGTTCCGAGCCAAGTGTAGGAGTTGCCACCAGAAATACCAATTAATTTAACATTAGTTTGGTTAAATGCAACATCCACTTTGACTTGTTCAATTGATCTCATTGCTAGGAAAGCTGCTGGTGAGAAAACAAAGGGATGCTTTCCGGCATGGGCCATACCTGCAGCAACTGTAACTGCATTTTGTTCAGCAATTCCCATTTCAACAGTGCGATCGGGATGAGTATTAGTAAAATTAACTAACCCTGCAGAGCCACGTGAGTCACAGGTTACAACTAACAAATTAGGATCAACTTTAGTTGCTTTGTCTAGTGTATCAGCGATAACTGTATTGGCAGATAGTTTTTCTTCTTTAGTCATTGTTAAGTCCCTCCAGCTGTGTATCTAATTCTTGTAATCCTTCTTGATACTCTTCTTTAGTCGGTATTTTGTGATGCCAATCTGCCCGATTTTCTGCAACGGTAATTCCTTTACCTTTAACTGTGTTAGCAATAATAACTCTTGGTTTTCCGGTGTTATTTGGCTTATTTAAAACATCTACTAAAGCATCAATATTGTTACCGTTTACTTCAATCGCATCCCAACCAAATGCTTCATATTTATTACTAAGTGGATTAGAACGCATAACTGAGTCCGTTGTACCAGTAATTTGTAAGTCATTGTGGTCAATAATTGCAGTTAAATTGTCCAAGCTGTAGTTACTTGCTGCCATAGCAGCTTCCCAAACAGATCCTTCTGCTTGTTCACCATCACCCATTAAAACAAAAGTACGTTTCTTTAAATGATCCATTTTTGCAGCTAAAGCAACGCCAACGCCTAAACCAAGTCCATGACCAAGAGAGCCTGTATGAAATTCCATTCCTTTTACATCAGTAGTTGGATGACCAATGTAGGGACTATTAAAAGTGGAGTACCGTCTATCTAAATCTTCTTGATCAATATATCCTTTGTCAGCAAGAATTTCGTACCAAATTTCTACTGCATGTCCTTTACTTTGAATATAGGTATCAGAGTTTTTGTCTTCAAAAGTATCGGGAGTTTGGTTGAGAACGCCATAATAGAGAGCAACTAAAATATCAGTACATGATAGGTCTGAACCTGTGTGACCGTTATGATGACGATAGATTAGTTGCCATGTTCTTTTCCTTAATTGAATGGCTTTTTTCTTTAAACTTAAACTATCCATTAGAAACACCTCAATTTGTTTATTATCTTGTAAATGCTTACAAAATGAGGGTATCATGTTTATAGTTAACATAGATTAATTATTTAATTAGTTTAGTTTAGATTAGTAAATTTATTTAAGAAAGAAATAAAAAATGAAATTAAAGATGAGTGATATTGCAGAAAAAGCAGGTGTATCAAAAGCGGCTGTCTCTTTTGCACTAAATGGAAAAGCAGGAGTAAGTGAAAAAACGAGGAAGCATATTTTTAAAGTAATAGAAGAAATGGGCTATGAACCACTAAGAAAGCATAAAAAGGGCGGTGTGAGAAAATTAACTAGCATTAGCTTAGTAATTATTAAGACTACTACAGGGTTAATGAATCGAAGTTATGCAAGTTTACCGTTTTTTGATTCATTAGTATCTAATCTTTCTCAAAATGTTGGTGGATCTGGTGGACAAGTTCAAATTGTTACTTTAAATATTCGAAATTTGAAACAAGACATCGAAAATAGTACTGCTCTAAAGAAAAGTAAGGCGGCGATTGTTCTAGCAACAGATTTAAATAAAAAACAAATTCTATTCTTAGATTCTAAAATTAAGAATGCTATCTTTATTGATAATTATTTTGAAGATGTAGATGCAGACTTTGTTTCAATTGATAACTTTCAAGGAGGATATAATGCTGGAAAGTTTATTATAGAAAAAGGTTACACACAGATTGGTTATGTTGCATCAAATCGGATAATTACTAATTTTTTGAAGAGAAGAGAGGGTTTTAGAACTGCTCTAAAAGAAAAAAATCTTGAAATTCCGCCAGACTTTGTCTTTAGTTTAAATCCAGTTGAATTGAGGGGAACATTACCTAAATTTTTCTATTCGAATAAAAAGTATCCGCATGCAATTTTTTGTGAAGATGATTATATGGCTCTACGTTTAGTTAAAGAATTAACCAAAATTGGTATTAAAATCCCTGACCAATTGGCAATCATGGGTTTTGATGATATTTTTGAGGATACAATGATTAATCCGGAATTAACAACAATTCACGTTCCGATTGAACAAATCGTTAGACAGGCAATTAATCAACTAGAAGAAAAAGTAAGTAATACGCATTGGCTTAGCCAGAAAAGCTTTATCTCGACAAAACTAATTGTAAGAGAATCATTAAAATAGCTAGTTAAGTTTAATTAAGTAAATTAACTATTGATGTGTTAGGAAATACTAGTTATTGTAATTTGTGTAAGCGAATACATAAATTTGAGAGGTAATGAGTATGACTAATTATGATAGTTTAAAACAAATTAAGATTGGCTTTGCACCAACAAGAAGAAACATTTTTTCTGCAACAGCAGCAATTGAATTTGCAAATAAAACACGTGAAAAATTAGATGAACTAGGTGTCAATTATGTTGACATTAAAGAAGTAAATGATGACGGACTTCTGTACGACGATGATGGATTAGAAAAGATTACTGAGAAATTCAAGAAAGCAAAAATTGATGGGTTGTTCATTGCTAATGAGAATTTTGGTACTGAGTATGAAGTGGCAAGATTAGCTGCTAAACTTAATGTCCCGGTATTACTTTGGGGTCCAAAAGATGAAGCTCCAGCTCCCGACGGCTCACGTAGAAGGGATACACAGTGTGGATTATTTGCAATTGGAAAAGTTTTACGTCACTTTAATGTCCCGTTTACCTACATTAAAAATAGCGATATTGACGATCCTGCTTTTAGTAGAGGGATGATTGATTTTATCAAAGTATGTAATGTAGTTAAAACTTTTAAGAATACAAGAATTTTACAAATTGGTACTCGTCCCTTTGACTTTTGGTCAGTGATCGTTAATGAAGGAGAGTTATTAGAAAAGTTTGGTATTCAACTTTCACCAATTCCTTTAGGAGAGTTAACTTCTTATATGTATGAGTTAATTGACAAAAAGGATTCTAGAATTGAGGAAACAAAAGAAACCTATCGTAATTGGGCTGATATTAAAATTAAAGATGAAGATTTCACCAAAGTAGCTGCTTTGAAACTTGCTATGCAAGATAAGATGAAGGAATATGGTTGCAATGCAGGTACAATTCAATGTTGGACTGAGTTGCAAAGGAAAATCGGTATTTTACCTTATGCTTCTGAAGCACTACTTCAAACCGAAGGCATGCCCGTAACTTGTGAGACAGATATTAATGGTGCTATTTCTGAATTATTAGCAGAAAGTGCTACTTTGGGTGATGAACGAGCCATATTTGCGGATGTTAACTGTCGCCATCCCGAAAATGAGAATGGTGAATTATTACAGCACTTAGGTACATTCGCCTTTCAAACAGCAAAAAATCGGCCAATTTTACCACCTTCACATTTTGTTTTTGACTATCCTGGCTCAGCTGCTTTTGAAGCTAAAGATGGAACCTATACCTTAGTGCGATTTGATGGTGATCACGGTAAGTATTCAATGTTAATTGGTAATGCTAAAACTTGTGATGGACCATATGAACAAGGGACCTATGCCTGGTTCCAATTTAAGGATTTGAATAGATTTGAAGCAAAATATGTTTATGGACCATATATCCATCATATGGCTGGTGTACGAGCTGATGTTGTACCTATTTTAGCAGAAGCATGTAAGTACATTAATGTAAGTCCAGATTATTATGATCCAATTAAGGATAAGGTTGCAGCTTATTGGTACGGCGATTTAGATAGTATTTTGGATGATGAGCAGAAACACAAATAAGCTAAGTATTAAAGAGGAATGTAAAAGAATGTTATCAACAAAAGGCAAATATTTGTATAAAAATGGAGAAAAACTATTTTATTTAGCTGATACTTGTTGGGGAGCCTTTACTAGTATTACAATGCCAGATTGGCGATATTATCTTGATATGAGAAAATCTGAAGGATTTAATGCTATTCAAATTAATATATTACGCCAATGGGATTCTAGTAAACCATTAAAAGGACGAGAACCATTCACAGTCGTAGAGCACCCGGATGGGTCATATGAATATGATTTTACTAAGATAAACGAGGAGTATTTTGATAATGCAGTTAAAATGCTGGAAGAGATGAAAAAGCGCAACATGGTTCCAGCACTGGTTTTACTCTGGAGCAATTTCATTCCAGATAATTGGATTGATAATCTTCACCTTGCTCAAAATAATTTAATGCCATTTGATTGCATTAAACCTTATGTTACTTACGTAGTTAATAAATTTAAAAGATTTAATCCAATTTGGTTTGTAAGTGGGGATGTGGGATTCACTAATAATGAAAGACAAAATCGCCAAACGGCAATTAAGTATTATCAAGAAGTGCTAGAGAGTGCCAAAAGTGTAGATCCAGCTGGCATATACACTTTTCACATTAATGGAGAGAGTCATGATTTGCCAGAAGAATTTGTTAAGCAAGTTAGTTTTTATAGTTATCAATCTGGTCATGGTTATAGCGGTCAAAAAACTGCCTATACTATTCCATTAGCTTTACGTGAAAAACAAGATTATCAGGGACCGATTATTGATACCGAACTTTGTTATGAAGGCTTGACCCAAATGCATTCGCCAGAACCTAAACGCTATAATGCATTCGATGTACGAAAGGCTGCTTGGCGAGCAGTTTTATCGGGAGCTGATGCAGGCCTAGGTTATGGAAGTTTTGGAATATGGCCTTGGAAAGATATTAGTCATCCTGAGCAGAAGTTAGAGAAAAATTTTAACGTTCAACTTGTACCATACGACTGGAGGACCTGTTTAACTTTTCGTGGTGCTAAGGATTTAGGATTTCTGAAAGCCATTTTAACTAAATTTGCTCCTAATGGTTTAAAACCGCTTAATATTGATGTAAGTAAAGCAATTAGAGGCGCGGAAAGTGAGAATTATATCTTAATTTATTTACCAACAGCTGGAAATTTAGATTTTAATAAATTAGATTTACATATAAATAATTGTAAAGTTATTGATTTAAATAATAGAAGTATTTTAGAAGGTCAAGTAGAAAATAATGTCCTTAAAATGCTACCAGTGCTAGAAGATGAACTCATAATTATAGATAAGCAACTAAACTAAGCTAAACTAATGTAGCACTTATTGCAATCGTTTACATTAAATGCTATGCTTATAACTGAATAAGAAATCGGATTGTTACATTAAGTTGGCAAGACCAAATAAATCTAAATTATTTTAAGTTAGGTTTATTGAGTCTTGCCATTTTTTATTGAAAGGTAAATTATATGTTTCTAATTAAAAGAGTTCTTAACAATAACGCTGTTGTTGCTACAGATAAGCATAAGCAAACATTAGTAGCTTTAGGAAATGGAATTGCCTTTCATAAAAAGGCAGGTGAAGTTATTGGTGAAGAGAGAGTTGAAAAAGTATTTTATCCAAAAAATGAAAAAGATACTAACTCAATGAGTGAAATGCTAGCTAGCATTGATCCAAAATATATTGAATTATCTGATCAAATTATTTCAGAAGCAATTGCAAGTTCAGGTAAAAAGTTAAGCGACGATATTTATTTATCATTGCCAGACCATTTGCAGTTTGCAGTTGAAAGGATAAAGAAGGGAATGCCGATTCAGAATCGTTTAACAATTGAAACGATGCAAACATATCCGGATGAGTTTCAATTAGGAAAGCGGGTCCTTTATTATTTAGAAAAAAGTGAAAATTTAAAATTTCCAGAAGATGAGGCAACTAATATTGCAATGCATTTAATTACTGCTGAAGAAGGAAACTCACTTGAACATACAGCCGGAACAATTGAATTAATTAATAGGCTTTTAGATATTATTAGTGAAATGTTAAATATAGAAATTAGTTCAAAATCAGTTGCTTATTATCGGTTAGTAACTCATCTAAAATTTTTTGCTCAGAGAATTTCAAAAAAGCAAATCCAAGAATTTAGTGTTGATAAAGAACTTTATAGCATGGTTGTTCACCGCTATCATAAAGAATATTTAATTTCACAAAGAATCGCAGGAATTGTGATGCAAAAGTTTGATTATAAAGTACCGCAAGATGAAATTATGTACTTAACGATCCATATTCATCATATTGCGGTTGCAGATAGGTAATGTAAATGAATAACAGTTATAAAGAAGTAGCGGAAAAAATTTTGGTTGCAGTTGGTGGAGCAGAAAATATTAATGAAGTATTCAACTGTATTTCAAGGCTAAGGTTCTATTTAAAAGATTCAAAGAAAGTAAACTATCCAAAACTAAAGTTGATTCCAGCAATTTCAGAAAGTGAGTTTGAAGATGGACAGTTACAAATCCTTTTAGGTCAAGATGTAGAGCTTTATTATGATGCATTGGTTCACTTATTAAAGCAGAAAAATATAAGTGGAGGAGAAAAGAAAATGTCTAAAGTAGATGAAAAAGATAAAAAACTAGCTGAAGAAATAGTCAAGCTAGTTGGTGGTAAAGATAATGTAATTAGTTTAGTTCATTGTGTGACTAGACTACGTTTTAAATTAAAAAATGAAAGCAAAGCTGATGATAATGCAATTAAGCAATTAAAAGGAGTAATGGGCGTTGCTCATGCAGGTGGTCAATATCAAGTTATTATTGGAAACAACGTAGCAGATGTTTATGATCAAGTAATGCCACTTTTAGGATTGAGTCAGGATCATAAAGAAAATACAAATAAAGATAAAAATATAGTTAATCGCTTTATAAAATTATTAACAACTATTTTTACACCATTTTTAGGAGTCTTAGCAGCTGCAGGTGTATTAAAAGGATTTTTAACGCTCTTGGTTGTTTTACATGTATTAAATACAAAGAGTGGCACATATTTAATTCTTTATGCTGCAGGGGATGCATTATTTTACTTTTTACCCGTGATGATAGGCTTTTCAACTGCTAGAACATTTAAAATAAATGAATATGTTGGAGCAATTATAGGGGCAGCACTCTGCTATCCATCTTTAGTCCAGGCATATCAGATGAAGCAAAGTATTCAATTCTTTAATATTCCTGTTATTTTGATGAATTATACCCAAACGCTAATTCCAGCAATTATTGCGGTATGGCTAGCATCAATTCTGTATAAGTTTTTAAACAACTATCTACCTTCATCATTAAAGCTTATCTTCACGCCTTTAATAACTTTAATGATTGCTGTTCCTTTAACTTTCTTAGTCGTAGGACCAGCAACTTCTTGGGCTAGTGAAGAATTGACATATAGTATTCTTTGGATTTATGCTCATGCAAGAGTTGTAGCTGGGTTTATTTTAGCTGGTATTTGGCAAGCAGTAGTGTTACTAGGACTACATTGGGCCTTTATACCTATTTTTTTAAACAATATAGCAACTCGTGGTTTTGATCCTATTGATGCGATGTTATATTGTACAGTTTTTGGACAAACTGGGGCTGCATTGGCTTTAGTTCTAAAGGCTAAAGATTCTAAATTTAAGGAAATTGGTTGGCCAGCCGTTATTTCTGGTTTTTTGGGAGTAACAGAACCAATAATTTACGGAGTTACATTACCACATAAAAAATCCTTTATTCTTGGATCAATCGGATCAGCATTTGGTGGAGCAATCGCTGCTTTTTCAAATGCAAAAATGTTTGGAGGCTTTGCTAGTGGTGGTATTTTTGGAATTCCAATGTTTATTGATCAAAAAGCTGGAATTAATGGTAGCTTTATGGGATTTTGTCTATCTTTACTTGTCGCTTTTGGAATTGCTTTTATCAGTACTCTAATTTGGGGCGATAAAATTGTCTCTACTACTTCAAAGAAAGATTTTAAAGTTAAAAGAGTTGAATTCAAAGATCAAGGAATTGCATCCCCAGTTCAGGGTACTGCACTTGAATTAAAAAATGTCGATGACCCAGTTTTTTCGGCTGGTACTATTGGTAAAGGAATTGCTGTTCAACCAAATAATGATGAAATTCATGCGCCATTTGATGGTGAAGTAGTTTCTGTTTTTCCAACTAAACATGCTATTGGATTAAAGTCAGACAATGGAGTTGAATTGTTGATTCATTTAGGTATTAATACGGTAAATTTGAAAGGAAAATATTTCGAGGTAAAAGTTGAAGTAGGTCAAAAAGTTAAACAAGGTGACTTACTTGAGACATTCGATGTAGATAAAATTAAGGCAGCTGGATATGACACAGTAGTTCCAATTATTGTAACGAATGCTAATAATTTTGATGATATTATTATTGAAAAGAAAAATGGAGATTCAGTAAGATTTGAAGATCAAATTTTAATGGCAACCGTTGATCAAGAAGTAGAAATTCCAGATAATGCTACTCAAGCATAAGAGTTCACGAAAACTATTAAAACAATATCATCTGTAATAAGACTTGGCAGTTTGCCAAGTCTTATTTTGTTGACTCTCTTTTTACAGTTTTAATATCTATCACACTATTTTCAGTAGAACTTTTACCATCAATCAATGCAAGCAATCTTTTAGCAGCAGTTTTGCCAATTAATTCAGGTTGTTGGTCAATCGTTGAAAGAGTAGGTGAAGTAAGCTCAGACATTTCAGTATTATCATAGCCAACTAATTGAAAGTCAGCTGGTACTCTTAGATTCATTTTTCTAGCTAATTTTAAAATATGGGCTGCATAGATATCGTTAATTGTAATGATAGCATCGTAAGTCTGAATATTATGAAGAGCTTTTTCAGCGACTAATTTGTAAGTGTCGTGTTCACTAATTTCTTGTAAAGTATAGGTCAAGTGCCTCTTTTTTAATTCATTAATAATACTTGTGACTCTTTCTTTAACAGTTGGCAAGCTTAAAGGAAGATGTTGAATTAAGACAGCTCTTTTGGCAGTAGAGATTAACTTCACGCTTTCCTTCCCACCTTTAGCATTATCGGAAGCTATACGAATAATATCGTCAGAAATGTTTGCACTATCATACATCACAAGCGGAATACGACAAATATTCTCATTCATTTCAAAGGCAGAAGAAATGATACCGTCAATATTATTTTGAAGGAAATTATTGATGGCCGCTTGATACTTTTTATTGTTTGAACCTACGCTGAAAGATATCAAACATGTGTAGCCTGCTGGCTGCAAAACAGATTGAATTCCATTAATAATTCGACTGTAGAAGATGTTTTCAGCAAAAGGAATAATAATTCCAATCATTTTTGAACGCTTTTGATATAAAGTTCTAGCTACTTGATTAGGATGATAGTTTGTCTCTTCAATTATCTTGTTTACCTTTAATCGTGTCTTATCGCTTACTTTTCCCGAATTATTGATGATTCGAGATACGGTAGCGACAGATACGTTAGCTAATTTAGCAATATCTCTAATGGTCATATTTTTAAATCCTTATTTTGAAAATACTGGGTTACAGCAGCTATTATAGCGCAAGTAATAATAAATATTAGTTTAGTGCTAGTTAAGTAATTGCTTATTGTAATGTAACCGGTTACATAATATTATAGAGATGTGAGAAAAACAAGTAAAAAATAAGGAGGAAAAACAATGAATGTTGAAAAAATAAAGCAAGATAATAAACATAATTGGAAATTAAAAGTCGGAATTCTTGGAATATCACTTTTCTTGCAGGTAGCTGGCTCCAATCTAGCAGCTATTCCTTTGATTGCTAAGTCCTTTCCGAATCAATCTTTAACTTCAGTACAAGCTCTCTTCACTTTACCATCTTTTACTATTATGCTTTTCATTTTATTTAGTAATGCGGTAATTAAATGGGTTGGTAAAAGAAATACAGTTATTATTGGGATGATTACGACAATAGTCGGTGGTTTAATACCGTTTTTTATTAGTAATTTTGCAATTATTGTTGCTAGTAGATTACTGGTTGGTGCTGGCATTGGTTTATTTACATCACTAGCGGTTTCGTTAATTGGAGACTGTTTTAGTGGAGAAGAACAAAAAACTTTAATTGGCATTCAAGGTGCTATGGGAACTTTAGGAAACAGTTCAATGACTTTTGTAGCTGGCCTTTTGTTGGGAATTAAGTGGCAAGCAACTTTTCTTTACTTCCTATTTATTATTCCATTTTTGATTTTATTCATGATGGGTTACACCCCAAAGATGGAAAAAGAAACTACTCTTGAAAAATCATCTACTAAAGAACAGAAACAGAGATCTAAGCATGCAAAAATTCCGGCAAGTATTTATGTTGCGTTCTTAATGCTATTTTTATACTTTTCGGCATTTATGGTTGAAGCAACAGCATCAGCTCTGGTTATTCAACAAAATCATTTGGCAAATCAGGGGATGTTGTCTACCGAAATTGCTATTGCGGGTCTGGTTGGAGCTCTAATTTCTATGGCATACGCTCGTATTTTCAAAGTACTAAAGAATTTTACTCCAGTAGTCGCAATTTCTTTAGGTACAGTTGGATTTATTGTGTGTTCACAAGCCCCTAATATGACTATTTTCTTTATTGGTTTATTGTTGATGATGATTTCAAGCTTAATTATTCCGTATGTTTACGACAGTATTTTAAGTGAAGTAGACAGTTCCATTAGTAACTTAATTATTTCAATTGCTCAGATTTGTAACAATTTAGGTGCATTTGCATCACCATATGTAATAGCTTTATTGAGTGGAATGACTGGGTTGTCTACTGCGGTTGATCAAATGAGAATTAGCGCAGGTATTTTAGGAGTAATTGCCTTGGTATTTGTAGTACTTGCGGTTTCAAGAAACACTAAAAAAGCTTCGGCAAAGGCTGTTAAATAAGAAGGAGAATAAAAATGAAAGAAGTAGAAAAGTGGAAAAGATATGAATTAACATTGGATGGACCGACTGATGGAAATCCATTTCGAGATGTTGAATTAAGTGCAACTTTTGATAGAAATAATCATTCGATTACAGTTGATGGATTCTACGATGGAGATGGAAAATATAAAATTCGCTACATGCCCGAAGTTGAGGGGGAATATACTGTTACGACACACTCGAACGTTCCAGAATTAGATGAAAAAAATGATAATTTTACAGTAACTAAGGCAAGCAAGGATAATCATGGACCGGTTAGGGTAGCAGGCAAAACTCATTTTGCTTATGCGGACGGTAGTAGTTATATTCCCTTTGGAACTACAGCTTATGCATGGACTGTACAACCAAAAGAGGTTCAAGAAGAAACACTAGAAACGTTAAAGAATAATAATTTCAATAAAATTAGAATGCTCGTATTTCCTAAGAGCTATTCATATAATGAAGAGGAACCAGAAATATATCCATTTGAAGGATTTTTAAGATATAAGCGTGGAGCAAATGATTGGGTTTTTGATGCTCATGAAACTGGTTTTGATTATACGAGACCAAATCCAAAGTATTTTCAAAATTTGGAAAATAACATTGATAAACTAGACAAACTTGGCATAGAGGCTGATTTAATTTTATTTAGTCCCTATGACCGTTGGGGCTTTGCTCGTATGGGATTAGAAAATAATCTTTGGTACTTAAAGTATGTTATTGCACGTCTTGCTTCATATAAAAATGTATGGTGGGCACTTGCAAATGAATATGATTTGATGAACTTAGTAGGACAAATTCCATTAAAAGATTGGGATCGAATAGGTGAATTCGTTCATGAAAAAGATCCGTCACAACACCTAGAATCTATTCATAATTTCTATGATCCACCTCAACATAAAGATACAACTAAGAATTGGTATGATCATACTAAGCCTTGGATTACACATTTAAGCATCCAAAGTGACAATGTTTTCATAATTCCAAAATGGATTAAAGAATATCAAAAACCGTTTATCGATGATGAATGTCGCTATGAAGGTAATATTGAATTTGGCTGGGGTGACAATACTGCCAAAGGCATGATGGACAATTTCTGGCGTGTGGTTTTACGTGGAGGAGGATGTACTCATGGTGAAACTTACATTGATAAGCCTCATACAAAACGTCCAATTTGGTGGGCTCATGGAGGAAAATTATATGGTGAAAGTCAAAAGAAAATTAATTTCTTATATGACTTACTAAAAGATAATGGCTTTGATTGGGTAAATCCACAGGCCACAAGTGGACCAACATGGGAATTAGCAGTTGGTTCAACACCAGATGAAAAGAAATGGTTAGTTTATTTTGGCGAAAATCAGCCAGAGTTTGAAGTTTTAAGTTTTTTGCCAAAGGGAAAGAAATATCATGCCAAGCTTATTAATGCTTGGGATGAAACAGTGGAAGATTTTGATCAAGAAGTTGAAAATGATAAATATATTCATTTACCACGGAAAGATTATCAAGCTTTGTTATTAATAGCAGAATAGAAAAAGAAGAAGGATATACATTTTAAAAGATGTTGTATCCCTTTTTTATATCATAAATTTTATACTATAATACTCAATGTAAGCGCTAATAAACATAGGAGGATAAAATATATGGCACAATTTGAAAACAATAATTTCGGTGATGTATTACTCAATCGTCATTCGGTTCGGCATTTTGATAAAAATGTGAAAATTTCTCGGTCTGAATTAAGAGAGATAGTTAAAGAAGCAACTACGGCACCTTCTGCATGTAACTTACAAGCATGGCAATTTGTAGTAGTGGATACTGATAAAGGTAAGAAGAAACTACATGAATTTTACATGTCCTTTAATAATCCGCAAATTGATACATCAAGTGCAGTTATTCAGATTTTTGGTAACACTTTAGCCTTTAAGAAGTACCGTGCATTATGGGATCAAATGTATGCAGAAAAGAGAATCTCAAAAGAAGAACTAGATAAAGTTTATAATACATTTTTACCATTATATGAGCATGCAGATAAAACAATGCTTACTGCGGATGCAATGGTTGATTCTTCACTTGCTGCAATGCAGTTGATGCTAATTGCTAGAGCACATGGATATGAAACAAATGCAATGGCTGGTTATGATGCAAAGAAAGCTGCAAGTGTAATGGGACTTGATCCAGAGCAGTATGTTCCAGTAATGGGGATTGCTATTGGAAAACCAGATAAAAATGTAGAAGAACTTAAGTCAGTTAGATATCCAGTTGATGAAGTTTTGAAATTCGAATAAAGATAATACTTCGATTTTAAAGGTGGAAATTTATTTCTGCCTTTTTCTATAATCCTTTGAAAAATAGAAGGGCATGACAGTGAAGAGTAAAGAACAAGTAATAAAAAGATATTTTAAGTCGTGGATTGTTCCAAACTTTGAAGATTTTGAAGATACTTTCAATAAAAATGCTAGTTATAGTGAATGTTATGGGCCAATCTATAGAAATAAAGCTGAAATTATAGCTTGGTATAAAGATTGGAATAAGAATGGACAAGTGGTGGAATGGCCAATTAAGAATATTTGGATTAATAATGAAATGGCTTTTGTTGAATGGTATTTTAAATGTAATTATAGAAATAAAATTAGTGAGTTTGATGGTGTATCAATTATTAAATTTGATGAAGCAAATAAGATAATTTCTGTGAAAGAGTTTCAATCAGATTCTAGGCATGTTTATCCGTATGAAAATAATACTTCCGCCTTAGTCTAGGGTAGAAGTATTATTTACTATATTCAATTTTGATTTTTCTGAGTGTATCAATTAATTCGTGATCTGTTCCATTTTTTACAATAAAATCAAAAACAGGATCATAATTAAGAACTGGAATAAGGAGTTCGGGATTTAGATCAGGAAGAAAAGAAATCATAGTTTTTTTAGTTAGCTGGTTAAGGTCTTTCACTTCTTTAGTATTTTTTATTTTACGTTTTGCTTCCCCCGTAGGATATCCTTTACCCCAAGGTTTAATAAAAAGAGCCTTCATAGTTTCTGAAAAATTAATTTCACCGCTCCAGCCCCAGTTTAGGCCTAGAGGAAAAGAAACAACATTACCGTCATTAATATGACTAAATAGATAGGCGTCTTGTGGGGTAGGGATGTAGCCGCATTGAATATTTGGAAATGTATTACATGCAAGCATCATTCCTTGTCCTGAACTACAACCAGTAACAACAAAATCAAGCGCTCTACTATTAATCAATAAAGCAATTGCTAGTGAAATTTGTACATAAGATAAAGTAGTAGTCCTGTCTTGATAAATTCCGAAATTGATTAATTCATCGTCAGGTGAGATGGCTTGTTTGATGTAATGCTCCAATATCTTTTTTTTCTTTTTGTGAGGTTCCTTGAATAAGTCCGATTTTCATTTTTTTACGCTTATAGTTAAAACATAATGTACTATTCTTTAAGTGTATTATACAGTGAAAAATAATAGAATGAACATAGAGAATAAAAATAGAGGACTTAATAATGACAAAATATGTAGTAGCTCCTGATTCATTTAAGGAAAGCATGACAGCTAAAGAGGTCTGTGATGCGATGGAAAAGGGAATAAAAATTGTTGATAAAGACGCCGAAGTAATCAAAGTACCTATGGCAGATGGTGGAGAAGGAACAGTTGATTCTTTAGTAGATGCGACACAGGGTCAAAGAGTTATAGTTGAAGTTACAGGTCCGCTTGAAAATAAGATAAGTGCATATTATGGAATTCTAGGTAATGGGACAACTGCTGTAATTGAAATGGCTAAGGCGAGTGGCTTAGAAATAGTAGAAAAGAAGAAGCGTAATCCAATGATAACCACTACTTTTGGTACTGGTGAATTGATTAGGGATGCCTTAGATCACAACGTTAAAGAAATTATTATTGGATTAGGCGGCAGCAGCACTAATGATGGCGGTAGCGGCATGGCTCAAGCTTTAGGAGCAAAACTACTCGATCAAAACAATCATCAAATTTCTTTTGGTGGCGGAAATTTAGATAAACTAGACAAAATTGATATTTCTAACTTAGATTCAAGATTGCAAGATGTAAAAATCATTTTAGCAAGTGATGTTACTAATCCATTAATTGGTAAAGAGGGTGCATCAAGAGTTTTTGGACTGCAAAAAGGTGCCACACCAGAAATGGTTGAAAAACTTGAAAATAATTTACAGCACTACGCTAAAATTGTTAAGCGTGATTTGAATAAAGATGTTGCCTCACTGTCAGGCGCTGGAGCCGCGGGAGGTTTAGGAGCTGGGTTAATGGCTTTTACTACTTGTGAAATGAGGCAAGGAGTAGATATTGCAATTGAAGTAACCAAACTAGAAGAAAAAATTAGTGATGCTGACTATGTCTTTACCGGAGAAGGTGGCACAGATTTTCAAACCAAATTTGGAAAAACACCCTATGGTGTTGCTAAAGTAGGTAAAAAGTATCATAAGCCAGTTATCTCATTAGCCGGGTATTTGGGAGAAGGAATTGATAGTTTATATAGTGAAGGCTTCACTGCAATTTTTGGAATTATTCCCGGAGCGTGTGATCTTTCAACTGCTTTGAAAAATGGACCAAGTAATGTGGCTAGAACTACAGAAAATATAGTTCGTTTACTTAAGTTTTAATTGATAAACAAGGGATTGCGAGTCTCTTGAAAAATAATGTGGATTTATTTACACAATTTCACAAAAAATGGACAGCAATTTAGAATAGAGCAAAAAAACTTCTACTTTTTAATGGTAGAAGTTTTTTAGTGTTCGTATTAATTTTCACTTTGATCCCAAATCTTTTTAGCAGCTGGAATTTTACCTAAATCAGTGATTTCATCTTTATCTAATACAACTAAATTGTTAGGTCCTTGTGCTAGTTGGTTAAAACTATCTAGGCTTTGATTTCTGAAATAACCATCGCCGGCTTTATCAAGAGCTTGTTGTAATTTATCAATTCGATAAGCATCTGCATCAGCTTGAGTTTTTACTGCTTCGGCATTTGCTTTAGCAGTGGCAACCAATGCATCATTCTTAGCTTTAGTAGTTAATTCAATATTTCTAGCTTCACCTTCCGCACGAGCAATAGCGGCAGTTTTTTCACGGTCAGCAGTTAACTGCTTATCCATGGCCTTTTGAATTTCTGGGCTAGGAAGCAATTCATCCACATTAACACGAACTACTTGAATTCCATAAATATCAGTTAAATCGCCAATTGCTTTTGATAGTTGGGCATTGATTTCACTAGTTGAACCCAATGCTTCATTCAATTCCATTCGTCCGATAATATCACGTAAATGACCACGAATTAATTGCACCATCGATTCAACGGAGTCAGTATTGTTGTAAAAATACTTGTATGCATCAGTGACAAGATAGTTTAAGGTTAGGCTGGTTGTGATTTCAGCATTATCCTTAGTGATAATACGATATTTAGAAATTTCTAAAGGCTGCAAAGCTAAGCTTACCTTTCTCAAGCTTTGAAAAATTGGCCAAATAAAAACTAAACCCGCTTTAACCGTCCTAGAGTATTTACCTAACGTTTCGACTAAACCGACATAATTTTGCGGTACGATTCGCAAACCACATAAAAAATAGATAAGAATTAATAAAATAATTACTCCTATAAAAACATACGTCATCCCTATAGCCTCCATTAATTGAATTTAATGATATTATCTAATACTTTAAGTAAAAATGAAAGATTATTTAATCATTTTTGTTGTATCGATAGTAACTTTTAAGCAATAACTTTATGTAAGCATAAAAAATACTACTATAGTTTTTTCAGTGAAAATGCACGTACTTGGCGATCTATGCCACTTAACTTGTATAATTTTGCATCTTAGTTTATCTTTTTGACCACTTAATAAAAATAGCTTGTAAATTAAAACCTGCGCAGTAATATTAAAATATAAATAAAAGATTAAAAGGAGAGGTTAAGGATGAAGCTAAGCGGAATATTTAGAATAAATAAAGGTCGCTTTATTCTAATTTTGTTAATGATAATACTTGCTGCTGTAATAGATACCCTTTCTCAGTATTTGATGACACCGGCATTTAATAATTTAAAGAATTTAAATTTTTTAGGTTTTGTAGCCTTTATGGTGTTATCAATACTTTGCGATATTTGCCGGTTATTATTGAATTCCGGTTCGGACTACTTATACAGTAAACAAAGGCAAAGCTATTTACATCAGATAAGAAAAAAGATCAGCTTGTATTTATTTAAGAAACAAATTGATGATACAGCGTCAATTCAAAATAATTTAGCTGCTAACTTAGATCAATTAACTAGAAATTATTTAACACCAATTAAAGCTGCCTTCCTATATGGGCTGATGGTTATTTTTTCAATAGTAGTGTTATTTTCTTATAATTGGAGCTTAGTTTTATTAACGCTTATCCTAACTTTAGTCTCACTTTTGTTGCCAAAGGCATTTGAAAATATGAGCTCAAATGCCACGATTGAAGTCACTAAAAGCAATGAAAAACTTTTAAAAGCAATATCAAATTGGATTAATGGCTTAGATGAATTAAGAAGATATAGTAGTTTTAGAATTTATTCTGACTCCATGAATCAAGCAGCTGATGCTTATAAAAAGGCGGCTATTCACCAAGGTGCAACTATTGCTATTGCGGACTTAGCTACATCTATTGTTAATATAGGTGGACAGATAATCTTGATGATTCTTGCTGCATATTTATACTTTAATGGTCAAATAGTCTTTGGTGCTGTCATTACAACAATTCAATTTTGTTCAACAGTTATGAATGGGACTGCACAATTTGCTGCTCAGTGGAATCTAATTAAATCATCAAAGAAATTAAATGAAAAAATAACTTCATTAGAAGGCGCGAGCGCACCTTTACAAAATGAGCATCAAGATAAAAAAGTAGCTAAATTACAGGTCAAGAACCTACAGCATCAATTTAAGAATGGTGAACTTATTTCTTATCCAGATTTAACTATCAAAAGTGGTGAAAAAGTTTTAGTAACAGGCGATAGTGGTAGCGGAAAATCCACTTTATTTAAGTTGATTTTAGGTAAATTATCACCAACTAGGGGCCAAGTGATTTTTGAAGATAAAAATGGTAAAGAAATTAAACTAAATCCGGATGAACTTGGATATGTAGCACAAGATAATATTCTTTTTCCCGATACTATTGAAAATAATATGACAATGTTTAATTCAAATCTTGATAAGAAAGTAAAAAGAGTAGTTAAACAAGTTGAGTTTGAGAATGACCTTAAAAAAATTCCAGATGGTCTAAAGCATGAAATTAATTTAGATGAAGGAAATATATCAGGAGGACAGAAGCAAAAAATCGTTTTGGCAAGAGCAATTTTAGCCGGATCAAAATGGCTCTTTATTGATGAGGGAACAAGTGCAATTGACAGTAAGGCAACAAAGAAAATTTTGGAAAATTTACTTAATCAGGAAACTACTATTGTCATGATTGCCCATAATTTTAATAATGAGCTAGAGAACCTGTTTGATCGAAAAATCAGCTTGAAAAATGGAGGTGATTAGGGATGAGCTTTAAGGGATTTATCAAGACAAACTACCTTAGATTTATTTATATTAATTTTTTATCCATTATTTCTGGATTGGGCGCAATTGGTGCAGGATACGTCCAAATGTATTGGTTAACTTTCATCAAGAATAAAAACTGGATGGGAGTGTTATGGACAAGTCTTGCTATCGGAGTCTTATATTTAGCAGCCCAAGGCTTAATTTATTACATTCAGTTTGTTACTCGCATTCAAGAAGAGGAATATAATAAAAAAATTCGTAATAATCTTGCTAGTCATTACTTTAAGGACAATAAGTATCACAAAATAGCTGCGGCTCAAAATCGAATGACTAACGATCTTGAGATGGTAAGAGAAAATTATTTTGATTGGTACATTATCGTTCCTTTTTATGGAACAATGTTTGTTGGTGCTTTAGTTGCCTTACTCACAATTCATTGGCAAATTTTTGTTGTAAGTATTTTGATTGATATTGCATCTTACTATATTCCTAAACTTGTTCAGAAAAAGATGGAAAAGGCGACAACCAATGTTTCTGTTCAAAATAAACATTATTTAGATGTGTTGGAAAAATGGTTTTCTGGAGT
Source organism: Lactobacillus johnsonii (assembly GCA_949888035.1). GTDB lineage: Bacteria > Bacillota > Bacilli > Lactobacillales > Lactobacillaceae > Lactobacillus > Lactobacillus johnsonii_B. The sequence continues at coordinate 57,091 of CATLCE010000011.1, forward strand.
TGAAGAATTACGTAGATATTTTGCCGGTGCAAAGCTATTTCAAGTTCAGAGTCACGCAGCTAATAAGATTGAAAAAGCGCATGTTCATCAAACTGGTACCCAGCAAGAACTAATTGTAATAAATGGATTATGTAACTCAATAGGACAATTGATCCTTCTTTCTCTGACGGGATACATGATCACTCAAGGACAAGTACTCTTTGGTGCAATCATGTCAGTACAAAATTTTGCAGCTAATATTTCCATTGGCTTGCAACAAATGATCCAAGCATTGAGTTTTATGAAATCTTCTGAAGAACTAATGGACCAAATTAGCAGTGATTCTGCACCACTACAGAATAATTCAAATATTCAGAAGAAAAAGCCAGCTCTAATTTCTACTGAGAATTTAGCTTTAGCTTTTCCAAATGGTGAGAAGTTAAGTTTTCCTGATATTCAAATAAAATCTGGAGAAAAAATTTTGTTAACTGGAGATTCCGGAGCTGGGAAATCTACCTTGTTTAAATTGATCTTAGGTTCAATAAAACCGACACAAGGATCAATTATTTTTAAAGATAAAGATGGAAAAGAAATTGATCCTGATATGTCGAAGATTGGCTATATTCCACAAGATCCAAATCTATTTCCTGGAACGATTGAAGAAAACATTACTATGTTTAATTCAAAATTAAATTCTCAAGTAGAGCCTATAATCAAAGAAGTTAATTTCGCTAATGATATTTCTAAATTCAAGGAAGGATTAGAGCATCAATTAAATCTAGATAAACTAAATATTTCGGGCGGTCAGAGACAAAAAATTGTTCTAGCCCGGGCTAAAGTATATGGAAGTGACATAATTTTGATTGATGAAGGAACTAGTGCGATAGATCAAAAGGCAACCATGAATATTTTAAAGAATTTAGTTAAGGGAAAAGAGACAATTATTTTTATAGCACATAATTTTAATCAAGAGATGCGTGCATTATTTGATCGTGAAATTCATTTAGTTAAAGATTGACGATAAGTGGAATTATTTTTTATTATCTCTTGCATTTAAAAATAATGCTGGTATGATGAAAATGTAAATTGAATAGGTGATGACGTTCACCAATTAAACCGAGCAAAATCTAACGACGTCTACTTCCTACAAACTCTTTTTGAGTAGCAGGTGGTAGGGGTCGTATTTATTTTGCTCTTTTTTGTATATCAGGAGGTATTTTAAATGACTGTTTATGTAGAAAAAGTTAGAGCATTAGAGATTTTTGATTCAAGAGGTAATCCAACTGTAGAGGTTCATGCTTATTTATCTGATGGAACAGTAGCTAAAGCTGAGGTTCCTTCTGGAGCTTCAACAGGTGAAAAAGAAGCTGTTGAATTAAGAGATGGTGGCAAACGTCTTCAAGGAAAAGGCGTAACTCAAGCTGTTGCAAATGTAAATGGTCCAATCAATGATGCTCTTAAGGGCTTGAGCCCTTACAATCAGGCAGAGATTGACCGGACAATGATTAAACTAGATGGAACCCAAAATAAAGCTAAGTTAGGGGCCAATGCAATCTTAGGTACTTCAATGGCAATTGCACGCGCAGCTGCTAAGTCAAAAGATGAACCACTATATCGTTATCTTGGGGGATGTGACTTAGAAATGCCACAAACTTTCCATAACGTAATTAATGGAGGTAAGCATGCTGATAATGGAATTGATATTCAAGAATTTATGATTACCCCTGTTGCTAAAAATTCATTCCGTGATGGTTTTGAAAAGATAGTTAACACATACCATGCATTAAAAGCAGTAATTGAAGAAGCTGGATTTGAAACTGGATTGGGAGATGAAGGTGGTTTTGCTCCAAACCTTAATAGTTCTGAAGAAGCCTTAAAGATGTTACGAAAAGCCATCATTAAAGCGGGGTATAAACCTGGAGAAGATATTGCAATTGCTTTTGATGCTGCAGCAAGTTCTTTCTATAATACTGAAGATGGAAAATATCATTTCGAAGGTCATATCTGGAATGGGGAAGAAATGCTTCAATATTATGATAAATTATTAAAAGAATTCCCAGAAATTATTTCTTGTGAAGATCCTTTTGATGAAAACGATTGGGAGAACTTTGAAAAATTTACTGCTAAATTTGGCTCTACTCATCAAGTCGTTGCGGATGATAATGTATGCACCAATCCTAAACTTGTTAGAAAAGCGATTAAGGATAAATTATGTAACTCTATTTTAATTAAACTTAACCAGATAGGAACAATTACAGAAACTCTTGAAACAATTCGTTTAGCTAGAAAGAACAATATGACAACGATGGTATCTCACCGTTCCGGTGAAACAGGTGATACATTTATTGCTGACTTTACAGTTGCTACCAATGCTGGTCAACTGAAATCTGGAGCACCAGCAAGATCAGAAAGAGTAGAGAAATATAATCGATTACTTGAGATTGAAAATCAAATCGGTGTTGAAAATGAAAGATTAAATCATTTTCCAAATAATGTAGATTTTGATTAGTTAAAAGTTTGAGTGATAAAAAATGCTGCTAAATCAAGGCCTAATAACCTTTAGATTCAGCAGCATTTTTTTAGATTAATATTAAAGTATTTAATGCTTATGCTTTAGATTGGCGTACATATTTCTAGTAACTTCAATTAAGGTTATGATTCCAAAGAAGATAGCTGAAGAAAGTAGAGCTTTATCTGAATTCTTAGCAATGATTGAAATAACAAATGGAGAAATTACAGCACCAATGTCCATCATAATTAAGCACAAGGTAGTAGCCAGATTACTTAATCGGTCAGGGACACTTAAGGAGATAGCCTTAAAGATGTATGGCATCACAATTCCAAAACCTGCTCCAAGTACAATACATCCCACTACTAGCACATAGGTATTTCTTGCACTACTGATTAAGTAAAATCCAAGCGCATTTAAAATCATGCATAAAACCCATACCCATTTGTTTAGTTTAGTATAAAGCCAATTAAATGCGATCCCGCATGGAATACCGGTAATGGCAATTACTGCTAGCATTAACGAAGCCATACTTTCATTTCCTAAATGAAAATCTACGATAAAACTAGGAAGTTTATAAGCAAGAGCCATGTAGAAAATATAAATTAAAA
>CATLCE010000012.1:0-56744 GCA_949888035.1 Lactobacillus johnsonii
GAATCATTGACCAATATTTACCAGAAATTTATCCCGGTCTACGTTTTACCTCAATTGCCGTTCCCAATCCCCATTTGATTAGTTTTATGGATCAAAATCAAATTGAAAGTAATATTTTAAAAGAAGTTGGAGAATATTTAAACGGTGATAATCCTTACTTTCCAGATGGAGTCAATGTCAACTTTGCCCAAATCATTGATAAAAATAAGCTCTTTGTACGTACCTATGAGCGCGGAGTAGGTTTTACAAATGCCTGCGGAACTGGAATGTCAGCCACATCTTTGGCATTTTGTTTGACCTATCCGGAGAAAGGCTTCTTTAATCAATCAATTGACGTTTACAATCCGGGTGGAAAAGTTCAAACAATTGTCCATCACGAAAATCATACTTATTGGATCGAATTAATTGGGAATGCTACCTTCACTGATCAAATTGAAATTAGTGAAGCTGACTTACATAATTGTGATTTTTCAAACATAAATACAACTTCTACTGAAGAAGAAAGTGACTATCAAAATTTCATTCAAAACTTGCCCCATTTCAATAATTTCAGCGCAAACTAAAATGGTTCTATACTTTTTCCTGTTGATAAATATCTATGGTGTTCTATCGACAGGATTTTTTATTGCATAAAAAAGAGGCCATAGCCTCTCTTAACTTAAAATCCTTCTTCGACCAATTCAATTAAGTTTACTAGGAGTTTTTGCTATGTCCTCTCTTAATGATTGTATTAAATTTCATCTCAATATTGAAGATCCTAATATTATTTTTTCTGATTATTTTAAAAAATATATTAACGGCAAATATCATAATCTCTATGTAGCTGAACTTATTCAGTCCCATTGTCCTTACTGTCTTTCCTCTAACCTGGTCATTATACTTCTAACGTACGCTTTATTACTGCTGATGCTAGCCATCCAGTTATTATCAGACTTAAAAAACAGCGCGTTTTGTGTAATGCCTACCTTAAAAGCTCAATGGCTCAGTCTAATCTCATTAATAAAGGCTGCTATATCTCTAACACTTCTAAGCGAAAAATACTTTCTGCTCTTCTAAGTTCTATGATGATTTTGATCATCTACGTAAACAATTAGCTTTTGGTAAGTTCAAAGGTGTAAGCAAAAAGCTTCACTTCATTTGTCTAGATGGTGATACTCACAAAGTTGTTCAAATTCTTAGGACTCGTTTCAAGCCTGATATTCTGCACTATTTTTATAAGTTTACTCCTAAGGCTCGCTCAATGGTTAAGACAGTGACCATGGATCTTAACTACTATTATCCACTTGGATTATGCAGGACTTTATGACTGCTATTCAAAATAAAAATGAAAAATAGATTATTCACTTACTTAACTCAAAACAAACTGTAGGCAAGCAAATGCATCAAACACTACTGACCTTTAAGCATAATTATACCGAAGCAGATTGAGCGTACCACTTACGGATACAATAATTTTAGACATTTATTAATTAGAATTAGACTAGAGGAAAATTTGGTCAAAGAAAAAGAGCCAAACAACTATTTTCTAGTTGCTTAGCTTTCTTTACAAACTATTCATCAACCAGATTTGACAAACAGCCAATTTTATTTATTTTCCAAAAAAGCTCTGCTGATTTTCAGCAGAGCTAAATATTTAATCTTCTTCTAAAACGGAAGCTACTTTTTTAGATTTAACAAAATGAACAACTAATCCAACTACTAAACCAACCAAAGCTGGTACGAGCCATGAAAGTCCCATATTAGCTAATGGCAAATTATTTCTAAGAGAAGCAACAGCTAAACCAAATGAGCTTTGACTTACAACGCTTGGAAAAGCAACTACCATATCACCTAAAGCAGGAACAACTGTAAATAGGATTACAAAGAAGTAAACAACTCCATCTGTTTTAAATAATGGTGAAAAAACAGATAATAAGATTAATACCATTGATAATGGGTATAAGAACATCAACATTGGAGTTGACCAAGCGATGATTGTGTCTAATCCAAAGTTAGCTGCTAAGAATGATGCTAAGCAGCTAAGTGCCAACCAAGCATGGTAGCTGACTTGTGGGAAGTGCTTATGGAAGTCTTGTGCAAAAGCTGCAACTAATCCAACAGCAGTAGTTAAACAAGTAACAGTTAATAAGAAAGCAAGTAAGGCTTGACCAAATACACCGCCATAAACATTAACGATTTGGTTAAATGCAACACCACCGTTATCGGAAACCTTAAAACGACCTAATGACATTGCACCCATTAAGATTAACAATAAATAGATAAAGCCGATAGCCAAAACTGCTAACAAACCAGATTTAGCAACTACTTTAGAGACGCTCTTAGCATCTTTTTGTCCCATACCACGAACAGCAGTAACAACTGTAATACCAAAGGCTAAACCTGCTAAAGCATCCATTGTGTTATAGCCTTCTAGGAATCCGTTAACTAATGCTCCATGCTTGTAAGCACTTGTTACAGCTGCAGTTTGTGGGTTACCCAAAGGACGAGCAAAAGCAACAACGAATACTAAAAATAATAGAGATAAAAATAGTGGATTTAATACTTTACCAACGTTAGACAAGATGTTGTTTTGATGGTAAGAAAATGCAAAGGCTGCTAAAAAGAATAAAGCAGAGAAGACTAATAAGGCTGTTCCTTGCATGTTCTTAGGAACAAATGGTGCCATTCCGACTGTAAATGAAACAGTGGCTGTTCTTGGAGTACCAAATAAAGGTCCAATTGTAGCATGGATTAAAACCATAAATACAACTGCAAATCCTGCACCTAAAGGCTTTCCAATATCATAAACCCCATCAGCGTGGGTAATTGCAACTGCTAACACTGATAATAAAGGCAGTAATACACCAGTGATTAAAAATCCAACAGCAGCTGTTCCCCAATTTGCTCCAGCAAGTTGTCCCAAATGTAATGGAAAAATTAGGTTACCAGCCCCAAAGAATAAACCAAATAGCAAGGAAGCAACTACGAGATAGTCCTTCCATGTTAATTTACGTGATGTATAATCTGTCATCATATTCTTTCCCTCCAGAAAATAAACATCTGAATACAAAAAAGTCCCTCAACCAAATTACTTTGATTGAGGGACGCTTCAGCGTGGTACCACCCTTTATTTATATTGTTATCACTAACAATACCTTTCACGTGCGGCCAATTACTTGGCGATACGTTGGCACTATAATGGGTGCTCCCACTTCTTCTTACTCAAGATTAAGAATTAGAACTCGAAAGTGATTTTCATTTAACCTTAGAATTTATCTCCTCACACCTAACGAGACTCGCTGTAAATTAAGACTAAACTACTCTTCTTTCTCTTTGTTTTCAGATTAATTAAATTTGTTAATAATTATTTTAATATAAGCATCATAAATGTCAACAATTTTTTTATATTTTTCTTGTTAAAAAATCAAGTTTATTATCTAACTGTATTATCACCGGATAAAGTACTCAAAATAAGACGGGATTTATTGTTTTCATCTCCTATTTGGGCAGCTGCACCACTTTTTCCAAAAAGTGAATTATCTCCACTTAAAGTAGAGAGTTGATACTGCGCTACTTTAGTATTTTCAACCAAAGTATCACCTGAAGTAGTTGAAACCTTAACCTCATCGCCTACTTCACTATTTTTCATCTTGAAGTCTCCGCTTATTAACTTAACTTTTCCTTTGTTTACTACTACATTCGTACAATCAATATCTCCTGATGTAGTAGTTAATTTTGTATCTTCAACTTCTATATTCTTCAAATCTAGGTCACCGCTTACTGCAAACCCCATTAAAGCGTCTAATTTTAAGTTTTCTAAACTGGTATCGCCACTTACTGAACTAGCATTTAACATGTGTAATTTATGATCTTCTGGAACAGTAATTACTAATTCTGCTCTATTTTTATCTGTAACTATGTTTATTTCAATAATCCCTTTTTTCCAAAACTTACCTGGTTTACGCTCTACTTTAGGTTCTTTAATTTCAAGCAAGTTTTCATTAAGGACTAGACTTGGCTTTTTATCGACTGGTCCCCGATAGTGAACCTCAAAATGATCGCCTGCTTTAATTTTTAGGTCTAGATCAATTAAATCAAGTTTCAAATCAGTAAAACTATCGTTACTTAAAATTTCATTAACATATTCATTCTTTGTTTTCTCACTTGTATTGAAAAACATTTCAGCCACCTCGTTTTATTATTCACTCATTATTTTTATTTTGCTTTAATTTTACTATCATACAAATATTTTTCAATAACTTATTACTAAGTGGCAAAAATTAATAACTAAGATGCAAAAAAGACAACCTAAACATACAGTTTAAGTTGTCTTTTGAGATTTTACTTATCATTAACAATGATCAACGACTTAATTGCATCACGATTACTCATTGCTTCATACGCATCTTGAATATGATCTAAATCAAAACTCTTGGTAAATACCTTACCTGGATTAATTTTGCCATCAAGAACTACTTATAATAAAACTTCTTTATCTGGTTTAGTTGCAGAAGCAATACCACCACGCAAACCTACATTCTTCCAGAATAATTGGTTTGACTTAGGTTCTGCATGTGGTACACCCACTCTACCAATCACAGCACCAGGACGAGCAATTTGACCAGCTTGTTCAATAGCACTTTCTGCACCAACGCATTCTAACACTGCATCCGCTCCAGCATTTTCCTTGGTTAAGGCTAACACATCTTTAATAGCTTTTTCATCTCGCATCGAAACAATATCAGTTGCACCAAATTCTCTACCTAATTGTGCACGATCATCATGGTGAGATAAAAGAATAATTTTTTCAGCATCTAATAATTTGGCACCAGTTACACCGGCAAGACCAACAGCATCATCCCCAATTACGGCTACAGTGTAACCAGGTTTTACTTCAGCATTTAAAGCTGCATGATAACCAGTTGCCATTACATCAGATAAAGTTTGAAGGGATGCCAATTGATCATCAGTGTAGTCTTCCGGCTTTCCAGGAATTTTAACTAAACCTGAATTTGCTGGTTGATATTTCATATATTCTGCTTGATAGCCACCATTTGTTCCAGGTTTTTGAATTTAAGCAGTTGCCTTCAAATCCATTAATACATGCAACACAGTGGCCACAACCATGAGTAAATGGAACAATGACAAAGTCATTTGGTTTAATATCTGTTACATCATCGCTAACTTCTTCAACTACACCAATTGCTTCATGGCCAATCAATGAGCCAGATTCACGGTCGGCAATACCTCTAAACCACCATAAATCTGAACCACAAACACTCGCACGAATCACTCGAATAATAGCTTAATTTTCTCTATCAATCTTTGGCTTCTCTACTTCTTTTACTTCAACTTTACCACGTTCTACAAAAACTGCTGCTCTCATATTCTATATCCTTTCGTTTCATTAACTTACACAGATAGTTTAAATTAAAAAAGTACTACCTACAATTGCTAAAAAAACATGCTACTATTCATTTCACGTATAACACCCTCGCAAACAAAAAATCGGATCTATACGATCCGATTCTAAGTTCTTAATTATTCTTATCTTCTTTGCTAGTCTTATTTTCTTTGTGAGCTACTTGATCCTTCTTTTCACTATCTTTCTTATCTTTTTTGTCTTCATCAGTCTTAGTCTTTAAGATTTTTTGACTTTTAGCATCAATCTTAACTTCAGTTTCTTTATTGCCATCTTTTAATTCAACTTTCCAAACTGGTTGCTGATCATCCATTTCTAAAGACCACTTAACAGCCTTACCAGATGCCTTAGTTTGGGCAAGTTTTGTAGCTTCACGACGGCTTATTAAGCCATTTAGATCTAATGCCTCTTCTTTATCATCTGCATCTAAGTTTTCTGACTTAGCTTTTAAAATTTTGCCACTACTTGCATCAATTTTAACTTTATATTCTTTTTCTGAATCAAAGCCCTCTATTTCATAAATATACTTATTTTTCTTATTCTTTAGTTCAATCTCCTTAATTGATTTTGAGCCATATTTTTCATTAAATTTATTAATTGCATCACTTTGAGAAAGATTGATTGAGTTAGAAGTTTGTGTTTGTTCCGTAGCTTGCCCACCAGTAGATGCTTGAGCTTGATTAATTAAAGTAAGACTAGTTCCACCTAAGGCTAAACCTAAAACAGCTGCGCCTAATGATAATCTCTTAATGTTTGTTCTCATAATAGAATCCTCACTTTTTCTTCAAATTTATTTTTTATTTCTTAACTTTATATATTTAGTTTACGAAAAAACGAGGATGAAAAAACTAAGAGCAGATATAAATTAAATGAAGATTTTTTCATTTTAATCATTAGAGTGGTAATTTTATTTCAAAAATCGTCCCTTTAGGAGTATTAGCTGAAACACTAATTTTTCCATGATACTTGGTAACAATATCTTTTACAATAGCTAAGCCAATTCCAGTACCTTTAATCTGACTAGAGTGAGCTTGATCTTCTCGATAAAAACGATCAAAAATCTTATCATAATTTTTTTCTCTAATACCAATTCCCTGATCCTTAACTCTTAAAGTTAAGTACCCATTATCTTTCTGTAATTCTATCTTTATTTTGGCATTGTTTTGAGAATACTTAGCTGCATTATCTAACAAGTTATGGATAATTAGGCGGAAATCTTTAACTTCAATTGGGTAAAAAACTTTTGTTGGACTTGAAATATAGACGCTGCAAGTATCATATTCTTGTTCAAGAATTTCACTCTCTTTTTGAACTATTGGCACTAGATCAATAGGATCAATTGATTGGTGTTGTTTCTTAGCTCGTCCTAATTCCAAAAGTTCATTAACCAGTATTTCCATCCTACTTGATTCAGAGTCAATATATTGTAGGGACTTTGCGACAATTTCGGGATGTTCTTTACCGCGTCTTTTAATCAAATTAATGTGGCCACGGATTGCAGCAAGCGGCGTCTTCAATTCATGAGATGCATCAGTAACAAATTGTTGTTCACGCTGAATTGCCTTATCTTGATACTCTAGCAATTTATTAAAAGACTGCGCTAAGTGGTGAATTTCTGCTGGTTGTTTCGGCACGAATACTTTCTTTTTTGCCGTGGTTTGATGTTCAATTGCCTCAATATCTTGATCTATTTTCTCTAGTGGCTGACTCCATTTTCTTGAAAAACGTTTAATTAAAGGAATCGAACAAATGATGGCAATTAAATTTAAAATAATGATTGCAAGTAATAAATGGGTAATTAAGGTAAAAAGATCGTCAACATTTAAAATCACAGAAATTCGATAGCCATCTTCATTTGCAGTCCGTAAATAATAAACGCTATTTTCCATAAAAACAACATTATTGTAATTCCTATGATTCTTTACTTTTTCAAATAATTCTTCCCCATCTTCCGAATAGACAGTCTTACCCTTAGGAGTTTTCAGTGAAATCGCATCATTACTTTGTCTAGCAAGATAAGCATTTAGAAATAATTTCCATTCATTTTTATTCTTATGCTCATCGTGGTCACTAATATTATCACTAATTGTATCAATAACTTCTTCTGCTTGCTCATGAGCATTATTATAAATGAATGCTGTTGAAATACCAGCAAATGCTAAATTAACTAGGAAGAGAATAATAATGAATAAAGTCAGAAACAACTGTGTTAATTGTTGGGAAGTTGTTCTTATTTTTTTATTCATTATCGTCCACCTTTCTTAAGCAATAGCCATATCCACGAACTGTTTTAATCAAATTACGATATTTTCCCAACTTATTTCGCAGCGCTCTTATATAGACATCAACTGTGTTAGTTTGACCGATAAAATCATATCCCCATACGATATCTAATAATTCATCCCGGCTTTTAACTTTTTCAGGATCATTCATTAATTCACATAGCAATGCATATTCTTTTGGAGTTAAGTAGATTTCCTCACCCTTGCACCAAAATTTATGAGAAACCAAGTCAATTTTTAAAACACTAAATTCTAAGGTAGAACTGACAACCCGTCTCTTTTCTCGTTCTAATCTTCTAAGAATCACTCTAATTCGGGCGAAAAGTTCTTCTATTTCAAAAGGCTTGGTCATATAGTCGTCTAAGCCTTGATCTAAAGCATTACTAATGTTAGAAGCTTGGTTACGGGCAGTTAACATAATAATAGGAATGTCACTAACTTTTCTAATTCTTCTTAAGACAGTGATGCCATCATAAACAGGTAACATCCAATCTAAAAGGATTAAAGTTGGTTTTTCTTTTTCAAAAAATTCAAGACCTTCTTTACCATCTTTAGCCCAGACTACCTCATAGCCTTCTAATTCAAGCTCTGGTTGAATAAAACTAGCTAGGCTCTCCTCATCTTCAATTAAAAGAATTTTTGTTTTTTCCACGCCCTGCTTTCCAACTCACCTTTAGAATTGCTTTAAAATAGTAAATTCAATATTAATTTGATTCTTTTTATTTTAAATGTCTATTAAAATAGCTCTAAGTAAACTGCTTGGAGCTATTTGTAATAAATTTTTATTCAAACTTAGTATCCCAATTTGGATCATTATTTGCTTCAAAACACATTGCAATTTGTTCCTCTGTGTTTCTATCAATAGATAAGTTTGGCAAATTGTCTAGAGGAAAGTAGTCACAAGCATCTGTTTCATCATTAGGAATAAATGTACCACCTAATTCTTTACATAAAAAGAAAATCTTAGTAACGTTAGTCGCTAAAATTGGCTTATTATGATGATTACGATCTTGAACTGCAATAATTTTAATTGGTTCTACTTTTCTACCAGATTCTTCAAAAGCCTCTTTAACACAGTTATCTGCGACAGTTTGATCATAATCGTTCCAGCCGCCGGGCAATGACCATTCTTGAGACATTTTTTCACGAACTAATAAGATCTTATTATCTTTAAAAATTGCAGCTCGAGTCTCAATTTTGGGAGTTTGATATCCCTCATCCCCCAGAAACAAGGTTTTAAGTTTTTCTTCTGGAATTCCAGTCCTAGCAGCCATCATTTCACCAGCAATACGCCGAATTTCTTCATAGCGTTCACGATCAAAAACATCATGGCCATATCTTAATCCGGCTTGCGCTAGGCTCTGCAAATCCATTGCCCAATTTGCAATTTGATCATTTGTTTTCATTTTTCAATCACCTAAAATTTACTTAATGGTTAGAAATATATTCTTGTAATTCGCCAAGTTTATCAATCTTAAAAGTAAAAGCTAACATACCAAGCTTCTTTGCTGCATCGGTGTTTGCTTTTAAATCATCGATAAATATACTCTCTTCTGGATTTAAAATATAGCGAGCAATTAATCTTTCATATATTCTTCTATCTGGCTTCATTAATTTCTCTTGGGCAGAAAAAACATAACCATCAAAATAATTGCCCATCTCAGAATTTTTAACAAAATTAGCAAACTGCATTCCCGTATTGGATAAACCGTAAATCTTATAGCCTTGTTTACGTAGTTCCTCCATATAATTAAAAACTGGCTCATAGAAATCAACATTTTCTGGCCAAGTTGCCATAATTTGCTTAACTTTACTTTTTAGCTTATCTGGAACTTTACTAATAAAAATTTCAGTGGCTTCTTCCTCTGTAATTTTTCCAGCGTCGATTTTGCCCCACTCTTTAGATTCAAAAATAGTTTTTCTAACTAAATCATGATCCTCGGGACTCAATTCATAATGATTTAAAATTTCATCTGGATTGTAGTTCATAATGACATTTCCAAAGTCAAAGATAATATTCTTAAGCATTAACTTCCCCTCTATCTTTAATAGTCTATAGTAAAAATATTGCTCTTTTTGCTAGAATCTTGCAAGAAAAAACTAGAGATTTGATAAACCCTCGTCTTAAGGATTAATTATTATCTTATCGACCGCTCTGATTCATAAGTAAAGTATCTCTTCTTACTTTTTGTCAGTTATAATTATATACTGATTAAAAGTAAGTACAATGCTAATTTTTTAATAAAAATTATACTTTTCCCTATAATCTGGAACAATTAAATTTACATCTTGCCGCCAAATACTGGGAGGACGCCTGCTTTACCATAATCAACCGGGGTAAACTTCTTAAGTTTATCCATATCTTCATCACTGATTACAAAATCAATTTCAGCATTACTCTTCATATGTGCAGGATTTGCAGACTTAGGTAATACAACACAGTTAAGTTTCCAATCATAACGAATACATAATTGAGGTACGGTTACACCATACTTATCACCGATCTTTTTAATTTTTGGATCATTTAGAGGAGCACGGTGAGCAATTGGTGAGAAAGCTTCAACTACAATATCATTTCCTTGAATGTAATCAATTAAGTTCATCGGGGTTTCACCAATGTAAACTAAAATTTGATTAACAACAGGTTTAATAGAACTATTCTGCATTAAGTTATCTAAATCTTCTTTTTCAAAGCTGGGGGGGCACCAATTGTACGTAGCTTTCCTTCTTCGACTGCTTTAGGTGTTTGATCATCAGGAATCTCCCATATCCCAAGTGCCATCTCAGGAATTTTTAAACCATTATTCATGGTTAAAGTTTCATCAAAAATAGACATAGAATCATCCCTTTCTTTGCTAATTTCATTTTAAAAGAAAAATTTTTAACTACCTAAGATTTAGAATGCATCAATTTCTATAACTTAAATGCATATTTTGCTTATTTCCATCTTAATTACCGTCTTTAAATGTTGTAAAATGCTAATGTTAGTAAATTGTAAGGAAAGATAAAATGAAAAGAAGAAATAGAAAAGAACATACTTTTAACGATTTTTCAAAGCAAGAAAAAGAGAAACTAAAAACTGTTCGTCAAGAACTTATTCAAGCACAAGAAGAAGAACCAGAAAGCCTGCGTGAACACCTGCAAGCTTTCAACGATGGAGTAATGGCAATCATTATTACAATTATTGTATTAGAAATCCAGCCAGCTATTAATGAAGTTCACTATGGCCAATTTCTCGCAAATATTATTGTATTTTTAATTACATTCTTTATTGTGGCCGATTTTTGGTATGATCTGCATTTAGCATTTTCCTACTATATATTTAAGCCTTCGAAAACAATAGCTGTTTTAGACTTCTTTTTCTTAGCTGATCTTTCTCTACTTCCAGTAATGACAAAATGGATTATGGCAGAAAGTTCAACATTTGCGGTAGCTAATTTTGGAGTAGTTTTTTTAATTGCTAAAATTTTAGAATATTTGATTCAATATTTTGGTGCTAAGAAGACGGCGAAATATTCCCAAATCATGAACATTATTATCAGTCGATCTTTTATTAGAAAGGTCGCTGTCACCTTATTTTTAAATATTGTTCTCATTGGTCTATCGTTTGTTCTTCCTAGACTTGCCATGATTCTTTATGTAGTTATACCAGTTATTTCTTTTTTATTTCCAGTTAAGCGTAATAAAATCATGTAATAAAGGCAGAAGCATAATTAAATGCTTCTGCCTTTTTAACATTTCCAAACAAAAAAGGCGATATTCCACTTTAGGGAGTATCGCTCTTTTTCGTATCAACGATGTTGACTATTTATTCTTTTTTCTCTTGTCTCCTAATCCAAACAATGAGAGTACACCGGCTAAACCAAGAAGTGCAGCTCCTGCTAACGTTAAGTTAGAGTTATCCTTCTTACCAGTTTGTGGTAAAGTAGCCTTCTTGTTTACTGGAGCGCCATTCTTATGACGAACAGCATTTCTCTTAGGCTGAACTGAATTTGTAATTACAGTTTGTTCCTTACTTTCACTCTCAGTCTTAGTGCTTACTTGGTTAGTGTTCTGCGCAGTATTGTTTTCTTCATTATTGTGATTTGGAGTTACATTAGTTGAAGACTCATGACTTTCAGTATTGCTCTTGTCAGCAGTACGAGCTGGAATCTTCACAGCTTCGATGGCTTTAATACCAGCTTCGGTTTCTGCCTCAACTTCTGCATTAGTTGTAGCATTGAATACCTTGGTCTTAGTCTCTGTAGCAATATCAGTAATTTGACTGATTAATTCGTCTTTTTGTTTTTGATCAAGATCAGCTGCATTGATCTCATCAGTCTTCTTCTTCAAAGCATCATCGATTTCCTTAATAGCATCATCCTTACTTTCAACTAAGCTTGGAACTTGAATACTATTAATGTCTTCTAAGCCCTTGGTTTCTGCTTCTTTAACATCATCATTTGTTTGAGCATTATTAATGGCCTTAGTAGCATTATCAGCAACTTGATCTACTTGGTCAATTAAGTTTTGCTTCATTTGATCAGTTAAATTATCGGCCTTATTGATTTCGTCAATCTTAGCTTCCTTAGCAGAGTTAATTGCTTCCTGAGCATCTTTTTGGACACTATCTAAGGTTGGGATGAACAAGTTAGTAATTTGATCAATTGCTTTATCACGAGTGTCAGTAATAACTTCATTTGTAGTTGTTGCTGAATCGTTAAGCTTATTAATTGCGTCTTGAGCAATCTTATTCACTTGATCAATTAAGTTCTTTTGTTCATCTGCACTTAGATTCTTAGCTTCTTCAATTTGACTGTTCTTAGCATTTTGAACTTGTTTAATCGCGTCAATTGCTGCCTGTTTAGTTTCAGCTAAACTTGGAACATTAACATTTGCAATATCTTCAATTCCCTTGTTTTCTGCCGCAGTAACAGCAGCATTAGTAGTTGCATTGTTGATAGCATCCTTAGCAGCCTTGGCAATTTCAGTTGCTTGATTGATTAACTTAGCTTTTTCTGAATCACTTAAGTTAGATGCATTATTAATTTCATCCTTCTTAGTGTTCAAAGCATCTTCAATCGCACTATTTGCTGCCTTCTTAGAATCGTCTAAGTTAGTAAAGTGAATGTTGTTAATATCAGCAACACCTTTATCTTCGGCAGCTTCAACTGCAGTATTAGTCGTTGCACTGTTGATAGCATCCTTAGCAGCCTTGGCAATTTCAGTTGCTTGATTGATTAAATCAGTCTTTTCTGAATCAGTTAAGTTAGATGCGTTGTTAATTTCATTCTTCTTAGAATTCAAAGCATCATCAATTGCTTGAGTTGCATTCTTCTTAGCATCTTCAATACTTGGAATTGAAACATTTTCAATGTTCTTAACTCCAGTATCTGCAGCTTCCTTAGCTTCATCATTAGTTTGAGCATTATTGATTTCATTAATTGCTTCAGTAGCAATCTTCTTTGCTTGATCAATAAGCTCTTGCTTTTCATCTTGACTCAAGTTAGAAGCGTTATTGATTTCATCTTGCTTTTCATTTAAGGCTTTGTTGATAAGATCAATACTTTCCTTCTTGATGTCAGATAAACCTGGAACAGTAACGTCTGCAATAGCTTTTTCACCATCAACTTGAGCAGTTTCAACTTCTGAATTAGTAGTTGCATTGTTGATGTTGTCTTTAGCAATATTTGCGGCTTCAGTAGCTTGATTAATTAAATCAGTCTTTTCTTCAGAAGAAATATTAGTTGCATTATTAATTTCATCCTTCTTGTTCTTCAAAGCCTGATCAATTGCCGCATTTGCTGCATCCTTAGCTGGAGAAGTGGTTGGAACGTTAATATTGTTAATGTTCTTAACCCCTTCTTCTTGAGCACGAGTTACTTCTTCAGGAGTAGTTGAGTCGTTAATCTTTTGTTTTGCATTATCTGCTTCATTATTGATTAGATCAGTGTAAGCTTGTTTTTCTTCATTTGTTAATGAATCATTGATTTCCTTAAGTTTACCAGCCGCTGCATCGTCAATAGCTGCATTAGCAACATCCTTATCAATTGCTAATTTTCCATCATCGACTGCCTTCTTAACATCGTCATTAGTCTTAGCATTATCGATTGCTTCTTGTGCCTTCTTAGCGTCAGAATCAATTTGATCCTTAGCTGCTTGTTTTTGCTCGTCAGTTAAGTTGTTATCTTGATCAATTGCCTTCTTAGCCTCATCAACTTCGTTGTTAAGGTCAGTTGTTGCTTGATCTTTAGCAGTGGATTTAGTTGGTACTTCAATAGAATTAATTGCTTTAATACCATTTTCTTCCGCGTCGGTTACTGCGGCATCAGTAGTTGCATTATCAATTGCTTGATTTGCAGCATTTTGTGCGTCAGTAACTTCTTGCTTCAACGCAGCTTTTTCTTCGTCTGTTAAGTTTGAAGAATCAATTGCTGCATTCTTTTCATCAGCTACCTTAGCTACAGCTTCCTTAGCTGCTTGTTTTGCAGCTGATTCAGCTGGCACTTCAGTATCGTTGATATTCTTAATGCCACTCTCTTGAGCACTAATTACAGCTTCTGGAGTAGTTGCATTATTGATTGATTCTTTAGCAGCTTGGGCTTTTTGATCGACTTCATTGTTTAAAGCAGCTTTTTCTTCATCAGTTAATGGTGAGTTAGAAATTTCTGCTTTCTTACCAGCAACTGCGTTATCGATTGCTGCATTAGCAATATCTTTATCAATTGCTAACTTACCATCGTCTACAGCATTCTTAACGTCATCATTAGTCTTAGCATTGTTGATGGCATCTTGAGCTTTCTTAGCATCAGAGTCAATTTGATCTTTAGCTACTTGTTTCTCTTCATCAGTCAAGTTGCTATCTTGATCAATTGCCTTCTTAGCTTCATCAACTGCGTTGTTAAGATCGGTTGTTGCTTGATCTTTAGCAGCTGACTTATCAGAGACTTCAATGCTATTGATCTTATCAATACCATTGTTTTGTGCTTGAGTTACTGCTGCATTGGTAGTTGCATTATCAATGGCAGTATTAGCAGCATTTTGAGCATCACTAACTTCTTGCTTCAATGCAGCTTTTTCTTCGTCTGTTAAGTTTGAAGAATCAATTGCTTTATTCTTTGCGTCTGCAGCTTCGGCTACTGCCTTCTTAGCTGCTTCCTTAGCTACGGACTCAGTTGGTACTTCAGTATCATTGATATTCTTAATACCATTTTCTTGTGCAGTAGTTACAGCTCCTGGAGTAGTGGCAGCCTTAATTGCTTCCTTAGCTTCTTCTGCCTTTTGATCAACTTCATTGTTTAAAGCAGCTTTTTCTTCATCAGTTAATGGTGATTTAGAAATTTCATCCTTCTTGCCAGCAACTGCGTTATCGATGGCAGCGTTGGCAACATCTTTGTCAATTACTAGTTTTCCATCATCAACTGCCTTCTTAACATCATCATTATTCTTAGCATTGTTGATGGCATCTTGAGCTTTCTTAGCGTCCGAATCAATTTGATCCTTGGCTGCTTGCTTTTGCTCATCAGTTAAGTTGTTATCTTGATCAATTGCCTTCTTAGCATTTTCAACTTCGTTGTTAAGATCATTTGTTGCTTGTTCTTTAGTAGTTGATTTAGTTGGTACTTCAATACCATTAATTGTCTTAACACCATTGTCTTCAGCTTCAGTTACTTCTGCGTTGGTAATTGCATTATCAATGGCAGTATTAGCAGCAGTTTGTGCATCACTAACTTCTTGCTTCAATGCAGCTTTTTCTTCGTCTGTTAAGTTTGAAGAATCAATTGCATTGTTCTTAGCTTCTGCAGCTTCGGCTACTGCCTTCTTAGCTGCTTCTTTAGCTGCTGACTCAGTTGGTACTTCAGTATCATTGATATTCTTAATACCATTTTCTTGTGCAGTAGTTACAGCTCCTGGAGTAGTGGCAGCCTTAATTGCTTCCTTAGCTTCTTCTGCCTTTTGATCAACTTCATTGTTTAAAGCGATCTTTTCTTCATCTGTTAATGGTGATTTAGAAATTTCTGCTTTCTTACCAGCAACTGCGTTATCGATGGTTGCATTAGCAACGTCTTTATCAATTGCTAATGTACCGTCATCGATTGCCTTCTTAACATCATCATTATTCTTAGCATTGTTGATGGCATCTTGAGCTTTCTTAGCGTCCGAATCAATTTGATCCTTGGCTGCTTGCTTTTGCTCATCAGTTAAGTTGCTATCTTGATCGATTGCCTTCTTCGCTTCATCAACAGCAGTATTAAGATCACTTGTTGCTTGCTCCTTAGCATCTGACTTAGTTGGTATTTCAATAGAATTAATTGCTTTAATACCATTATCTTCTGCTTCGGTTACTGCGGCATTGGTAGTTGCGTTATCAATGGCAGTATTGGCAGCATTTTGTCTATCAGCAACTTTTTGCTTCAATGCAGCTTTTTCTTCAGCTGTTAAGTTCGAAGAATTGATTGCATTGTTCTTGGCTTCAGCTGCTTCTGCTACTGCCTTCTTAGCTGCTTCTTTGGCTGCTGATTCGGTAGGTACAGTAACATTATCAATTGCTTTAATACCATTGTCTTGCGCTTCAGTTACTGCAGTGTTTGTAATTGCAGCATCTATTGCTCTATCTGCTGCGTTTTGTGCATCAGCAACTTCTTGCTTCAATGCAGCCTTTTCTTCATTTGTTAAGTCTGAAGAATCGATTGCATTGTTCTTGGCTTCTGCAGCTTCTGCCACTGCCTTCTTAGCAGCTTCTTTAGCTGCTGACTCAGTTGGTACTTTAGTATCATTGATATTCTTAATACCATTTTCTTGGGCAGTAGTTACAGTTTCTGGAGTAGTGGCAGCCTTAATTGCTTCTTTAGCATCTTTAGCCTTTTGATCGACTTCATTGTTTAAATCAGCTTTTTCTTCAGATGTTAAGGATGATTTAGAAATTTCTGCTTTCTTACCAGCAACTGCATTGTCGATTGCTGCATTAGCAATATCTTTATCAATGGCAAGCTTACCATTATCAACAGCACTATTAACCTCATCATCAGTCGTAGCATTATCAATTGCTTCTTGCGCTTTCTTAGCATCAGAATCAATTTGATCTTTAGCTGCTTGCTTCTCTTCATCAGTCAAGTTGTTGTCTTGATCGATTGCCTTCTTAGCATCATCAACAGCTGCATTAAGGTCAGTTGTTGCTTGTTCCTTAGCAGGTGACTTAGTTGGAATTTGAATGTCTTTAATTGCTGCGATGCCGTTTTCTTTAGCAGTTGTTACTGCTTCATCAGTTGTTGCGCTGGTGATATTTGATACGGCATTACTGTATTCTGCTTGAACTTTATCTTTCAAGCTGTTCTTTTCATCAGTAGTTAAATCAGTAGCATTATCAATTGCACTATTTTTAGCATCACGTGCTGCATTCAATTCTTCAATAGCTTCTTGTTGTTTCTGAACTAAAGTTGGAATAGCAATGTTATTAATGTTCTCTAAACCAGCTGTTTCAGCACTCTTCACTGCATCATTAGTTTGAGCAGCCTTAATTTCCTTAGTTGCATCATCGGCAGCTTTATTGGTTTGATCAACTAAAGCTTGCTTTTCTTCATCAGTTAAGTGAGCAGCGTTGTTAATATCATTCAGCTTAGCATTCTTAGCACTTTCAATTGCATTAAGAGCATCTGTTTGCGCACCATCTAGAGTTGGAATAAATAGATCAGTAATTTGCTTGATTGCATCATCACGTGTTGCAGTAACTGCATCATTGGTAGTAGTAGATGAATCATTAATCTTAGCAATTGCATCGTTAGCAATTTTATCTACTTGATCACTTAATTCTTTTTGTTCCTCAGTGCTTAAGTTAGATGCAGCAGAGATTTGCTTATTCTTAGCATCTTGAACTTGCTTAATTGCATTAATGGCATCTTGTTTAACTTGATCCAAACTTGGCACAGTCACATTAGCAATATCTGCAATACCCTTATTCTGTGCTTCAGTTACAGCATCATTGGTAGTGGCATTGTTGATATTGTTCTTAGCTGCATTGGCTGCTTCAGTTGCTTGATTGATTAAGTCTTGCTTTTCATCAGTACTTAAGTTAGATGCATTATTAATTTCATCTGTCTTAACTTGCAAAGCATTGTCAATTGCAGTGTTTGCTGCATTTTTAGCATCTTCTAGTGAAGTAAAGGTAATACCTTTAATGTTATCAATTCCAGCATTAGCTGCATCGCGAGCATCATCATTGGTAGTGGCCTTTTCAACATTATTCTTAGCAGTAGTTGCTGCTTCATTTGCCTGATCAACTAATTTTTGCTTTTCAGTTTCATTCAAGTTAGAAGCATTGTTAATCTCATTTACTTTAGAGTTCAATGCATCATCAATAGCTTGGTTAGCGTTCTTCTTCGCTTCATCAAGAGTTGGAATAGTAATGTTTTCGATGTTTTGAACGCCAGTAGTTGCAGCAGCTTTAGCATCGTCATTTGTTTGAGCTTGGTTGATGTTGTTAATTGCTTCAGTTGCGGCATTAGTTGCATCATTGATCAAACCTTGCTTTTCATCTTGAGAAAGGTTAGAAGCATTATTGATTTCATTAGTCTTGGCATCTAAAGCTTTGTTAATTAGATCAATACTTTCTTTCTTAACATCAGACAAGTTTGGAACTGTTACATCAGCAATTGCTTTTTCACCCTTTGTTTGTGCAGTATCAACATCAGCATTAGTAGTGGCGTTGTTGATATTGTTCTTAGCTGCATTGGCTGCTTCAGTTGCTTGATTAATTAAATCAGTCTTTTCTTGAGTGTTGATATTAGATGCGTTGTTGATTTCGTCGGTCTTCGTTTGAAGAGCATCATTGATGGCAGCAATTGCCTTTTCTTTGGCGGAAGAAGTAGTTGGAATTTCGGTATTAGTAATTTCATTTACACCATTTGTTTGTGCAGTAGTTACTTCTTCAACAGTAGTTGCATTAGCAATATTTTGTTTTGCATTAGTTGCTTCAGAGTTAATTAAATCAGTGTAAGCTTGTTTTTCTTCAGTAGTTAATGGATCTTGGATCTCCTTAAGCTTACCAGCAACTGCATTGTCGATAGCTGCATTAGCAACATCTTTGTTAATGGCAACCTTACCACTGTTAACTGCATTGTTTACGTCATTATCAGTCTTTGCATTGTTGATGGCATCTTGGGCAGTCTTAGCATCAGAATCAATTTGATCTTTAGCTGCTTGTTTTTGTTCATCAGTTAAGTTGTTATCTTGATCAATTGCCTTCTTAGCGTCATCAACAGCCGTATTAAGATCAGTTATGGCTTGTTCCTTAGTAGCTGATGTAATTGGAACTTCAATGCCGTCAATTGCACTAATACCATTGTCTTTAGCTTCAGTTACGGCTGCGTTGGTAGTTGCATTATCGATAGCGTGATCTGCGCCATTTTGTGCTTCAGTAACTTTTTGTTTCAATGCAGCTTTTTCTTCATCTGTTAAGTTTGACGAGTCGATTGCACTGTTCTTGGCTTCTGCAGCTTCTGCTACTGCCTTCTTAGCTGCTTCTTTAGCTGTTGATGTAGTTGGTACGGAAGTTGCATTGATATTCTTAATGCCATTTCCTTGTGCAGTAGTTACTGCTTCTGGAGTAGTTGCATTGTTAATTGCATCTTTAGCACTATTTGCCTTTTGATCGACTTCATTGTTTAAAGCAGTCTTTTCTTCGTCTGTTAATGATGAGTTAGAAATTTCTGCTTTCTTACCAGCGACTGCGTTATCAATGGCTGCATTAGCAACGTCTTTATCAATTGCTAATGTACCGTCATCAGCTGCCTTCTTAACATCATCATTAGTCTTTGCATTGTTGATGGCATCTTGAGCATTCTTAGCATCAGAATCAATTTGATCTTTAGCTGCTTGTTTTTCTTCATCTGTTAAGTTGCTATCTTGATCAATTGCTTTCTTAGCATTATCAACAGCAGTATTAAGATCAGTTATGGCTTGTTCTTTAGCATCTGATTTATTCGGTACTTCAATACCATTAATTGCATTCACACCATTGGTTTGAGCTTCAGTTACTCCAGCGTTGGTAGTTGCATTATCAATTGCTTGATCTGCAGCTGTTTGTGCTTCAGTAACCTTTTGCTTCAAAGCTGCTTTTTCTTCTTCGGTTAAGTTTGAAGAATCAATTGCTGCATTCTTTTCATCAACTGCCTTAGCCACAGCTTCCTTAGCTGCTTGTTTTGCTGCTGATTCAGATGGCACTGAAGTTTCATTAATGTTATTAACACCACTGTCTTGAGCAGTTGTTACTGCTTCTGGAGTAGTGGCATTATTGATTGCTTCTTTAGCCTCTTGAGCTTTTTGATCTACTTCATTGTTCAAAGCAGTCTTTTCTTCATCTGTTAATGGGGTCTTGGAAATTTCGGCCTTCTTCCCAGCAACTGCGTTATCAATGGCTGCATTAGCAACGTCTTTATCAATTGCTAATGTACCAGCGTCACCCGCCTTCTTAACATCATCGTTAGTTTTGGCATTATTGATTGCTTCTTGTGCTTTAGTAGCATCCCTATCAATTTGATCCTTAGCTGCTTGCTTCTCTTCATCAGTCAAGTTACTATCTTGATCAATTGCTTTCTTAGCATCATCAACAGCCGCATTAAGGTCAGTTATGGCGTGTTCCTTAGTAGCTGATGTAGTTGGTACTTCAATACCATTAATTGCATTGACACCATTGGTTTGTGCTTCAGTCACTGCTACATTTGTTGTTGCGTTGTCAATTGCTTGATCTGCAGCATTTTGTGCATCTGTAACTTTTTGCTTTAAGGCAGCTTTTTCTTCATCTGTTAAGTTTGAAGCATCAATTGCATTGTTCTTTGCAGTTGCTGCGTCGGCTACTGCCTTCTTAGCTGCTTCTTTAACAGTTGAGGTAGTTACTTCAATACCATTAATTGCCTTAATACCATTGGTTTGTGCTTCAGTTACTGCCGCATTTGTTGTTGCATTGTCAATTGCTTGATCTGCAGCATTTTGGGCATCAGTAACCTTTTGCTTCAAGGCAGCTTTTTCTTCATTTGTTAAGTTTGAAGCATCAATTGCATTGTTTTTTGCAGTTGCTGCATCAGCTACTGCTTTCTTAGCTGCTTCTTTGACTGCTGATTCAGTTGGAACTTTAATGCCATCAATTGCACTGACACCATTATTTTGTGCTTCAATTACAACATCATTAGTCGTTGCATTAGTAATTTCTTCTTTTGCCTTATCTGCAGCTGTATTGGCTTCTTGTGTTAATGCAGTCTTTTCATCAGTAGTTAAATTATTAGCTGAATTAATTTCTTCTAATTTCTTAGTTAAAGCATCGTCAATTGCTTTATTTGCATCAGATTTTACAGTATCTAAGCTTGTTGGAACAATGTTCTTAATTGCATCCACACCAGCTTGGCCTGCTTGAGCTGCTTCGTTGTTTGTCGTAGCAGTTTCGATATTTTCTTTAGCCTTATTGGCCTCAGCAGTTGCTTTATCAATTAGATCTTTCTTTTCTGCATCACTAAGATTATCAGCTTTATTAATTACCTCAGTTTGAGCAGTAAGAGCTTCATCTACTGCTTTATTAGCTGCCTTCTTGGCATCTTCTAAGCTTGGAACAGTTACATTATTAATATTAGTTGTTCCTTCATCTTGTGCAGTCTTAATTGCATCAGCTGTGGTTGCTTGATCAATGGCTTCTTTAGCATTATTAGCTGCATCAGTTGCTTCTTTGATTAATTGATCTTTTGTTGTTTGATCAATATTGTTAGCATCGTTGATTTCCTTAGTCTTAGCATTAAGGGCATCATCAATTGCTGCTTTTGCAGCATTTTGACTATCAGTAACGCTTGGTACCTTTACATTGGTAATTGCATCTACACCAGCTTGGCCTGCTTTAGTTGCTTCGTCATTAGTTGTAGATTTTTCAATAGCATCCTTTGCTGTATTTGCTGCATCAGTTGCTGCTTTAATTAACTTATCTTTAGTTGTTTGATCGATATTTTCAGCGTTATTGATTTCCTTAGTCTTAGTATCAAGCGCTTGGTCAATTGCTTGGTTGGCAGCTTCCTTTGCTTTATCTAAACTTGGAACAGTTACATTGTTAATATTCGTAATTCCTTCAGTTTTAGCAGTATTAACAGCATTTGGATCGGTTGCTTGATTAATCGCAGTATTAGCATCCTCTGCTGCCTTCTTAGCATCAGCAATTAATTGATCCTTAGTAGCTTGATCAATATTAGTAGCGTCAGTGATTTCGGTCGTCTTAGTATCTAATGTCTTTTTAATATCTTCAGTAGCAGCATTCTTAGCATTTGTAAGGTTAGTATCCCCATTCAAACCACTAATTGCATCAGTAATAGCCTTTGCTGCACTGTCTACTTGCGCCTGAGTTGCACTAGTATTCTTTAAAATCTCTTGACCAGCAATAATCGCATTATTAAGGGCTTCTTGATTTGCTTGGTCGGCGTTAGTATAATTACCAGTTTCCTTAGCATTATTAGCATTGGTTAAAGCCGTTTCCAAAGCTTCAGTGTTAGTAGCCTTACCTTTAAGGTTATCTTTGGCTGCATTGATTGCATCTAAAGCAGTCTTAACGTCATTTGCTGATGGATTTGCCTGATCCAAAACTGCTTGACCAGCGTTAATTGCACTATTATATGCTGTTTGGGCTTCTTCACTACCGTTATAGTATGCAGGCGTATTTCTTACGTTTGGTGCATCTTTGACAGCAGCTTCTAAGGCAGCCTTGTTTGCGGCTTCAGTCTTGGCATCCCCATTTAAGTTATTATTTGCAGTTTCAAGATCTTGAAGAGCTTGGTTCACTTCTGCTTGAGTTGCATTAGTTTTACCTAAAACTGTTTGTGCAGCTGTAACTGCATTATCATATGCAGTCTTTTGAGTTTGGTCTGCATTAGTATAGTTATTGCTTTCTTTTACAGTTGCAGAATTGTCAACTGCTGTTTGAAGCGCTGCTTTATCAGTTGCTTCACCCTTAAGATTACCCTTAGCAGTATTAATGGCATTTAAAGCATCAGTAATTTGAGTAGCAGTTGCATCTGGATTATCTAAAACTGTTTGACCTGCACTGATTGCATCGTCATAAGCAGTTTTAGCTTCAGCAGAACCATTGTAGTATGCTGCATCATCTGATTTTACAGTAGGTGCTTCATCAACTGCCTTTTGAAGAGCTGCCTTACTTGCTGCTTTCTTAGCATCACCATTCAAAGCCTCTTTTGCATTATTAATGGTGGTTAATGCATTATCTACTTCAGATTGAGTGACATTTTCTTTATTTAAAACTGTTTGACCTGCGCTAATTGCATCAGTGTAGGCTTTTTGTAAATCAGCATCCGCATTAGTGTAGTTATCGCTTGATTCTACCGTTGATGCTTGGTTAATAGCATCTTGAAGTTTAGTCTTGTTGGTAGGTTCACCAGTTAAAGCTTTTTGAGCTTTTTGAATGGCAGTTACGGCATTATCAACGTCAACTTGATCGTAATTATTTTGATTGGCGAGAATAGTTTTACCAGTTGAAATTGCATCAGTATATGCCTTTTGAGCTTCTTCAGAGGCATTGTAGTAACTTGCTTTCTTTTCTTCGTCAGGAGCAGCAGCAACTAATTCTTGAAGAGTAGTAGTATTAAGCGCACGTAATGCTGCCACACTTTCAGTTTGAGCTGCTTCAACGAAATCTTTTGTAGCAGTCACTTTAACTTGCGTATCATCAGTCAAACTACTTGCAAGCTTGGATAAATTAATAGAGAAGTCACCACCAGTTGAAGCAGTTTTGGCAGCGTAATCAACATTGTTTGAAGTTACTGTGCCATTAGTATTGGTATTGGTATTGGTATTGGTGTAAACAGTGTAATAGTCGAGTACTGGCACATTAGTGCTTACTCCGCCAACGGTAACAGTTACATAAATTGGATTGTCACTACCACTTGAAGCTACAGTACCAGTCAATACATTATTCTTACTTAAATGAAGGTTAGATAGAGTAACATCTTCACCAGCCTTAACAAGATTAATCAAGTTCTTGTTAGCAAGACCTTCTCCAACTTGCTTAACAGTATCTTCATTTAAAGAAGTTATTGTATATGTCTTCGCATTACCATTTCTATCATAAGTTACATCAATTTTACCTAAAGGCTCTGAAGTAGTCCCATCAGTCGCCACTGTCTTCACACGACTAAAATTGATAGTACCGTTTTTAATTAATGATTTGCCAGTACTGGTATTTGCAGAAAGATCAATAGTAAATGAATCTGGTTGGTCTGAGGTGAATGTACTCCCAGATGATAAATTGATAGCAGTTAAAGCACCTGTACCGTCAGCACTAATCTTAAAGTTAGAGTGAGGCGCAAGTTTAACTGTTCCCTTACCAGAAATTGACATCAAATTATCGCTGTAACTTCCAGTATTAGTAGCACTTAAATTAAACTTACCACCATTACCAACATTAATTGCTGCATTACCTGCAATGTATACTGGGTAACCATTATTTTTAGTACTTGGAGTGCCGTTTGAATTGATATTCAAATCACCATTTACATTAAGCGTGGCATCAGAATTCAAATATAAAGCACCAGCTACATCGCTATCACCACTGGCTTTTTCAGTATTAATAGTTAAGTTAGCACCCTTATCAACGTTAATTGTAGTGTTAGCGTTTGAGGCAATCGCCCGGGCAATTGATCCAGTTCCAATACCATTACGGTTTTCTGGATTTCCCTTAGAATGTGGGTTAATAGTTACATTAGCACCATTTTTAACGTCAATTGTAGCTGTACCACCATCAATTTCAAGTACATTTGAGTTGGTTGTCCCTAAGGTCACATTACTATTTTCATCAAAAATAATATGATTTGTTCCACCTACAAATTGAAGAATTTGCTGAGTATTACCACCTTGACTAGAACGTGATTCGCCATCAATTGGACTAGTATATGAGCCAACTGCAGTAGCCGTAACATTATTTTTAAATGTTAACGTAGAATTAATACTTGATTCAGTATAAATAAGCTGAGAACCTGCAAAGTTAACATTATCAAATACATACCCTCCAGCATTATAAACAATACCCCAGTAACTACGCTCGTAAAGATCTAAATCCTTAAAGGTTACTGAGTTTTGAGTATTCATACTAAATGAATTTCCTGAGAAATCAATTGTATGTTTAACCCCAGGAGTAGCGGATTGAATCAAAATATCACGTTTATGACTAATAACTCTCTGTCTATAGTTACCATCATATTCTGAAGCTAAGTTAAGATCATTTGCAACATTAATAGTAGTAGCAGTCCCATTTTGAATTGCATTAATAAATCCCTTAGCATCACTAACTGTTACTGCATTAGGATCTTCTGCTTCAGCTGCAAGTGCTCTAGTTGCCACTTTGCTTTCAGTAGCAGCTCGCGCACTAAGGAATGATGCATTCTTAACTGCATCATTTACATTAAACGTATTAGTTGAAACCTCAGTAGTTCTATCAGTTACTGACTTATTCAAATCAGAAGAAGTATTAGTATCGGCAACTTTTTCTTCATCAGTCTTTACAGTTTGAGTCTCAGTAGTCTTAGTATCTACATTAGGAGTAGCAGCTTCAGTCTTTACATTTTCTACTACTGTTTTATTAACATCAGCATTAGTATCTGTCTTAGCAACTGCTTCATCATTTTTCTTAGCTACATCATTAGTTGCATTGTTCTTTGTTTCTGCTTCCTTAGTAGCAGCTTCTTCAGTTTTAGCAGTTTCAGTAGTTGCAGCTTGCTTTTCATCTGACTTACTTTCAGTATTTTCACTACTATTATTAACCTCGCTAGCATTATTAGGAGTGTCAGCCTTGTAACTAGCAACAACAGTGCTGTGATCAAGATCATTAGTTACTGTACTTTGAGCTTGATTAGTATTTGTTTTATCTTCGTTATTTTGAGTATTAGTATCAGTACTTTGTTTATTGTCTGTTTGTTCTTTATCGTGTGCATTTGCTACAACAGACTTATTGCCATTATCAACAGTATCAGCAGATGCTTGTTGTCCGTTATATAAACTAAAACTTAGCCCGATTAAAACGGATGCAGCTCCCACACTAAATTTACGAATTGAGAAACGTTGTTTTTCGTCTCTCATTTTTTTATATTTCATTTCAATATTGTTTTTTGAAACCATATTTTCCTCCAACTTCAAAATTTAAGTTTGTTTAATTAGACAAGTTATTTATTCAAATTAGCTTAAATTTTAAATCTATTTAACCTTACTTTTATCATCCCTTTTACTACTTAACATAAATGCTCCTCATCACTGTTAATGTACTATCATCAAAAATTAATTACAAGTGATATAGTAACATGTAATCTTTTCTTATTCTATACTCTTAGATAATTTATATGACTTTCTTTAGAATTAAATCTTCCTATAAATAGTATTGTGCTAATAAGCATATTGCATAATATTTAATTAATAATTTTATTAGTGCGTAATATTATTTCATTTAAATAACAAAAAGGGTCAACGCTTGCTTTCGTAATTTTATATTTTTGAAATCAAAATATTATTACCGATTAAAAGTCATTTTCGACCGATGACTGACAAAACAAAGTAAAAATACCTCATATCGATATAATTTAACTTGAAAGGAGTAAGAAATGAAATTTAAGTTATTTATTAATCCAAACAGTCAAGAAATTGTCGAAGCTACCGTCCATCGAAAAAGTGATTTTTCTACTCAATTAGAGCAATTCGTTTTATCAAATGGCAATTCAAATGTGATATCAGCTTATGATGACAAAGATTTAATTATGCTTAACTTAGACAATATTATGATGTTTACAATTATTGAAAATAAGGTTTTTGCTATCTGCAATAATAAGCAATACCGCATCAGAAAAAGACTCTACCAAATCGAAGAAATCCTCCCCGCTAATTTTTGGCGTATCAATAAGTCTACTATTATAAATCGCTTTTATATCCATGAATTTAAAGAAACAAAAACTTCTGGTGTGAATGTCATTATGAAAAATGGGTTAAGCGATTATGTTTCAAGACGATGTTTTTCTAAAATTAGGAAGGAACTGAATTAAAATGAAAGATTTTATCAAAAATTTTATTAAAAGTGGCCTGAAAGCTGCAGGATTTGGCCCCTTAATTCTTGTGATTTTTTATTACATTTATTCTTTTACCATTAACTTCCATACTATTTCAATTCAAAACGTAAATAAAAATATTCTTTCCAGTCTATTACTAGCCTTTATCGCAGGAGGTATCAGTGCAGTCTTTAAAGTTGAAAAAATCTCTCTTGGACTTGCAACTATGATTGATGCGATTGTAATTTACGTTGACTATCTTCTCTTTTATGTTTTTAACAATTGGATCGAGTTACAAATTATCCCATTTCTAGTTTTTACAGCACTGTATATCATCGGATACTTAATTATTTGGCTATGTATCTATCATCAAGTAAAAGTCCAAGTAAAGCAGTTAAATCATAAATTATAAAAAAGCAGATCACTACCATAATTAACGGTAATGATCTGCTTTTTTATCCTTCAGCCTTTTGGATTTGATTATGCATATCAGCAATATCCAAATCTTTGTTCAAAAATTCCTGATTATCCATTGGCAAATGCTGCTCAATAGTAGTAAATGGCTGTAAATAAACAGTTGCTTCTTTTATCTTGAAGTCTAATAAGTGTCCACCAATTGATTTATTATCTGCTAAAAAATGTAAATGGTATCCAGCAGCAGCCATACCTTGGAACATCTTCGGTGCAAAATAACCTATAACGGTACCAGAAACATCAGTAGATTCAAAAACGGCTTGTTCATTTGCTACTTGCAATAAAGTCTTGTAAGGCCTTGTCTGCTTTTCAACTACTCTTGTTTTAACAGTTGAAAAAGTTCCCACAATTTTAACTGCAAAAAAGACATTTTTATAAGGGTAGTCAGCTAAAATCTTATCTTCTAATTCTTTTTGAGTTAAATTTTCGACCTTAAAACTATCTTTTATCTCTTCAAAATGAACTGTCGCAAATGGGACCTTTTCTTCTGGTTTTAGGATTCTAATTTCACCATTGCTTTGAGCTAAATACGGTACATGATCAAGTAAAATCATTTCACCATCAAGGCCGCTAGCTGTTCCAATGCCCCAGTCACCGTGTTTTAACAGATCTGCAACTGTCATTGTCCCTTCAAACAATCCTGGCACGAGCATCCCCAAAGTACCATGCTGATAAACCTTTCTTTCATATTTTGTCATAATTTTTCTACCTTCCATTAATGCAGTTGGTCCTCTAAGATTGTCTTTCCTAATTCTTGATTAAAACTATAATCAACCGGTATATCAACAACAGTTGGTCCATCTTCTTTAAAGGCCTTATCCAAAACCTTATCTAAATCAGCCGCCTTCTCTACACGGTAGCCCTTAGCACCAAAACTTTCTGCATATTTAACAAAGTCTACAGGGCCAAATTTAACAGCTGCTGAATCGCCATACTTCAATTCTTCTTGGAATTTAACCATGTCATAATTTCCATCATTCCAGATAATATGGACAATATTCAGACCTAGCCGAACAGCAGTCTCTAAATCTTGTGACGAGAACATGAATCCCCCATCCCCAGAAACGGAAACAATTTTGGTATTTGGTCTTACCAAAGCTGCTGCGACTGCCCAAGGAAGAGCGACTCCAAGTGTCTGCATTCCGTTACTAAAAAGCAAATGCCGTGGTTCATAACTTCTGAAGTGTCGCGCCATCCAAATGTAAAAACTACCCACATCTACTGTTACCGTCATGTCATCGGTAACTCTGTCTTGCAGAGCTTGGATAATACTCAAGGGATGACTCTTCACTTGATCCTTAGTAACAGCGGGTGGTGTATCACGTTTTTGCAGGGTTTTACGCAACGAATCAAGATACTCTTTAGATTCACTTGGCATGGAATAGCCCTTCATATATGGTAAAAGAAAGTCTAAAGTTTGAGAAATATCTCCAACCAATTCTCGCTCAGGCTGATAATTTTTATCAATTTCTGCCCGCATCGAATCAATTACAACGATATTTGCGCTTCGATCAGAATTCCAATTTCGAGGCTCATATTCGATTGGATCATAACCAATTGCAATAACCAGATCACTCTTTTTAAGCAATTGATCCCCTGGTTGGTTTCTAAACAAACCTACACGACCGAAGAAATCATCCTCTAGTTCACGTGGAATAATTCCAGCACCTTGAAAAGTTTCAACTACAGGTAGATGAGTTTCCGCAATTAAACGTCTGATAGCTCTGGTAGTTTCTGGATCAGATGCCCGCATTCCTAACAAAAGTACAGGAAGCTTTGCGGCTTTAATACGCTGTGAAAGCAAAGTTGATTCAATTGGACTAGCTGGGCCTAGCTTCGGGGGCTCAAGTGGCGCGATCACGCTCGTTTTTACTTCTGCATCAGTTACGTCCTGCGGAACAGAAACAAAACTTGCTCCTTGCTTAGATGCTTCTGCTTCTTGATATGCGTTAGCAATCACCTCAGAAATGTTCTCAGGTTCTTGAACTTCGGCACTATATTTAGTAATCGGAGCAAATAAAGCTGCATTTTTCATACTTTGGTGAGTTAAACGCAAAAGATCAGTTCTCTGCACTTGGCCGGAAATAGCTAGTACGGGATCACCTTCTGCTGTAGCAGTTACTAAGCCAGTTGCTAAATTTGATGCACCCGGCCCTGAAGTAGTAAGGACAACACCGGGTTTTCCTGTAATCCTTCCTACTCCAGCCGCCATGAAGGCCGCATTTTGTTCGTGCCGCGTTAAAACAAATTTAGGCGTACGTGGATCTTTAGAATGTTCAAGTAATTCAAATACTCGATCAATTTTGGCACCTGGAATTCCAAAGACAAATTTAACATCATGATTAATTAAGCTATCAACAATTGCATTTGCACCGTAATATTTTTCTTCTGCCACAGCAATCTTCCTTCTTCCAATATAGGTTGTATATCTACTTACAAATTAAAAGTATACTTACAAGCCATCATACTTTCAAGTAAATATAATTATGGAAAACTTCGAATCAAATACTTCTAATATAGATATATCACAAATCCATTCTATAATAGAACTTGAATAAAAATAAATTTAAGTGAGGAATAGACATGGTTAGTATCTTAAATAATCAAACTAGTAATGAAGAATTTTTAGAATTTGCGACTAATGAAGTTCACAATGTTGATGTTGCTACGACACATCATGGTGCACCTTCTGCTCAAGTCTGTGATCTAGTTTTGAATAAAAATGGTAAGCTCTACATTGTTACCTCTAGTCAAAATCCCTTCTTTCAAGATTTGATCCATCAACCTAAGGTGATTATTAATGGGTACAAAGGAGATGGCACGATGGATTCATGTGGCTTTTCGATTCGGGGAACAATTAAAAATGTCGAACATGAATATATTGACGAGATTTTTGAAAAAGATGATTATTTAAATGAAATATATGCAGATGATATTGAAGGTGCAAAAGAAGATCTGCGAGTTTTAGAAATTACACCAAAAGAAGCAGCCTACTTAGACCACCGTACTCACCCTATTTTTACAAGAAAATTTGAATTTTAATTAATCATTTTTTCACATATCTAAATAAGTAAATAAAAATGGATAGGTTTCTTTTACCCTATCCATTTTTTAATATGGTTTAGTTAGCTAATTTAATTCTTTTATCGGCAACGTGTTCAATAAAATACTGATCGTGATCTATTAAAAGCATCGCTGGTTTTACCTCTTGTAGTAAGTTAATCAATTGATCTTGGTTGAAGACATCTAGATAGTTTGCTGGTTCATCCCATAAATACAAATCTGCTGGCTCAAGTAGTGATTTGGCCAAAGCGATTCTTTTCTGTTGTCCCATACTCATCTCTTCAATTGCCACATTAAAATTAGTACGAGGAAAGCCCATCTTTTTTAAAATATTAAGCAAATCCTCATAAGACAATTTTTGATGAAGCGCAAAATTTTTTAAACTCCCTTTATATATTGTGAAATCTTGCGGTAAATACGAAATTCTTAACCCATTAGTTAGCTCGCATCTCCCATTGCTATTTGCTGAGACCTTATTCAATAAGAATTTTAAAAAAGTAGATTTTCCAGATCCATTTTTACCTTCAAGGGCAATAATGCCATGATTTTTTACTATCAAATTCAAATTAGAAAATAGGTGTTTATCTCCTACCTTCAGACCTAAACCTCTAGTTTTAAGAAGAGTGGAATGATAATTAGATTGAAAATTCATCGTTAATTTTGGTATATCTTCAATATTAACCATCAATCCTTCTTTTTCTTCAATCTTTTTATCCATTCTATTTCTACGTGTAATAGATTTCTTCATCATTTTGGCAGCTGCATGTCCAATCGCAGCCTTATTTACTCTAGCTCTACGGTTAAGAATATATTGTGTTTTTTGTCCCAAATTTTTTCTAGCTTCTATTTTTTGTGCCCAATGATAAAATTGCTCTTTCTTTTCACGATTGAATTCATCACGTGCTTCTTTAATTTGTTCATATGTTGCATAAGTCCCTTGATATAAATGGATTTCAGTATTTTCAATTGCTAAAACATGATCAGTTACTTGATTTAAAAAATTACGATCATGACTTACAACAATATATCCTTTATGATGCTTAGTTAAATATTTACAGATTTCCTGACGACTTTCTTCATCTAAATGATTTGTAGGCTCATCAATAAGAGGAAAAGAATTCTCATCAATAAATGATAAGGCTAATAAAATTTTGGTCTGTTCTCCGCCGCTTAAAGTATTAAATGACTGCCAGATTAAATTTGAATCAACGTGCATTAAATTCAGCTCACGCTCTAGTTTCCATTGTTCAAACATAATTTGATCTTGTAATTCGTATAAAGTGATATTAGCTGGATCCTTAATCCTAATTGGATAATAGGAAAAATTCAATTTAGTTTGAATTTCACCTCTTCCAACTAATTTTCCCTGTAAAAGATTAAGAAAAGTTGTTTTTCCTCGTCCATTTCTACCAACTAATCCTAACTTCCAAGAGCTATCTAAGTCTAGATTTAAATTATTAAAAATATTGTTGCTGCTATCTTCATACCTAAATGATACATTCGAAATTTTAATACTACCCATTTAAATCACCTCGAAAAAAGAGCCTGCACTTATGACAAGTACAGACTCTTCATGTTTTTACGTATTAAAAGAAGATCATGTCCGTCTAATAATCTTGTCAAAAGTGCATAGTTCATCCCTTTAATAGAAAACGAATAATTTCAACTATGCTTAGTTTTGCAAGATTAAAGACGCAACAGCGACCCTTCTTTCTAAAGGTGAATTTCAATTGATATAATTAAGATATCATGAAAATCGATCAAAATCAATCATAAATAGTTAATTTATATCTCAGTAGCGCTATCTATTACTCAATATTCTTTGATGACTTTTATAATTTTATAAATAACACCAATAAACAACAGGCTTCCACCGATGATCAAGAAACTGGTCCAATATACACTTAAATTCTGATGATATACATTCACCAAGATTAAAAATATGAGTAAAACTAACATTCCAAATAACCGGTCCGTTCGTCCCTTATCAGATGAGGTGACTCATCAAAAGTTCTATGCCTGCAAAACCGAACTCGTCTTATGCCTTTAATTGAAAAATTGCAGGATCAATGGAGTAAATATGATCAAATGTAAAAAAGCCGATTGCTTGGTGAAGAAGCAATCGGCTTTTTATCATTAATTTAAAAGAATAACTTACTCATAATAATCATGAAGATCATCAAGCAAGTAGAACTAATTGCAGCAGCCCCAAATACGGTACCACCACGTTTGAAGATAACACTGAAGTTAACTGAAATACCTAAAGCGGCCATTGCCATCCCCAAAAAGACATATGCTGCTTGAACTAAGCCATCTAAAACTACTGGTGAGAATGGTAAGAAAGTACCTAAAATACTGGTTAAAATAAATCCGCCTAAGAACCAAGGAATTGGTAATTTCTTAGGTGCTTGTGTATGATCTTGCGCACTTTCTTTTACCAGTCTTCTTTGGTACCAGTATCCAATTATTAAAGCGACTGGTGCTAAAAGTAAAACACGCGATAATTTCATAATTAATGCACTATCTAAACTTGCCTCACCAAAAGCACTACCAGCTGCAATAGCATGGGCAATTTCATGAAGAGATCCACCAGCAACAATACCAAATTGTGAATCTGTTAACCCAAGCATTGGTTTAATCACAATTTCTAAGAGTGTAAATACTGTTCCCATCACACAAACTACCGCAACAGCAAGTACCTCGTTTTCTCTTTTACGTTCTTCATCTCTACTCTCAATTTGAGGGGAAACGCCCATTACAGCAGCTGCTCCACAAATTCCGCAGCCACAAGCTGATAACACTGCTAGTTCATCTTCTGCCCCAAATTTTTTACTAAGCCAGTAAGTCAAAACAATCGTTCCACTTACCCCTAGCATTGCAACTAAAATTGTTTTAATACCAGCATCAGCTAACTTAGTAAGATTAAGTCTAAAACCCAGTAAAATAATTCCTAATCTCAAAAACTTATTAGAAATAAAACCAATCCCTGGTGCTGCTTCTTCTCTTACCCCAACTGGTAAAACCTGCAGTGAAATTCCCAATAAAAGTGCAATTACCAACGCACCAATCAAGTTAACATAGGGTAATTTTGCTATAAAAATACCTGCCACGGAACAAATTAAAGTCATTGCAGCTGCAAGACCAAATGATTTACTCTTAACAATACTTATCAATAAAAATACCTGCTATACAAAACATGGAAATATGTAGAAGAATACGAATTTTCTACATATCAGAAAGATATATTTTTTCCTTTCTTTGTTTCATTTACTGTCGTCTTCACTAGTATTCTGATATTCCAATCTAGGAGTAATCACATTGACTAGCTCGTACAGCTTAAGGGCCTAGCCAGCCCTGTTTATTTTCTTTATTTTGCTAAAGCTAAAAGGTTTAAAACCGCATTTTCATCTCGATCATTACTATAGCCACACTCATAACAAATATACTCATTATGTTTTGTACCATGCTTTTTATTGCCTTGCAAAGTGATTTTTTCATCACCTTTTTTGACATAGCCGCACTCAGCACATCTTTGAGTTGATGGGTATGTTTTATCAGCCAAGATTAATTCTTTGCTATACCAATCACACTTATAAGTTAATATCTGCCTGAATTTGCTAAATAATGATCGCTGCATACCTTTTGAAGCTACATGCGTCATCATCATTTCTTTAACTGCTAAATCTTCAATTACAATTTGGTCGTAATCATCTACGAGGTTAGTAGTAAACTTCTGTAAAAGATCATTTTGAATATTAGCTACTTTGCGATAATCTCTTTGCAGTTTGGTTCTCACTACATAGTAATTATATGATTTTGTAGCTAACTTACCGTTAACTTCTCTTTTACGTGCTAACATTCTTTGATAATGTTTGATACGCTTATAAAGCTTTTGCAATTTAGCTGGCAAAACATTGATTTGTCCATCTGTGTAATTAAAGTGACCGACATTGACATCAACTGCTGTCTTTTGATGAGTTTTAGATTTACCTGAAACCTCTTCTTCATAAGGCAAAGCCGCATAATAAGCGTTTTTTTCTTTGAAGATACTTACTACTTTAACTTCACTCATCTTTAAGGCCTCATAACTAGACAAATCAAACCAAAACTCTTTT
This sequence comes from Lactobacillus johnsonii, assembly GCA_949888035.1. Lineage (GTDB taxonomy): Bacteria > Bacillota > Bacilli > Lactobacillales > Lactobacillaceae > Lactobacillus > Lactobacillus johnsonii_B. The sequence continues at coordinate 34,379 of CATLCE010000012.1, forward strand.
GAGATGCTTCTTGGTTTATCAAGGCGAAGCTTGCCATTAACAATCTTAGCTCGGTCAGTTTTAAAGCCTTGTCTGGGAGCCTTTTTTGATTTAAAACTAGGTGTTCCCCAATCAGGCTGCGCCTTATCAAAGAAGTTCTTCCAAGCATTCGCCAAGTCTTTAACAGCTAGTTGCAAACATCTAGCAGACAAATCATATTGCCAGTCAGCTTTATTAGCAACTAGTTCATCACGGACTCTGCGTTCATTGGGACTTAGATTATCTTGCTTGTTCAAGCTATGGGCTTCATACATTAATTGCCAAGTTTCAAGTCCTTTATTCCAGCAGTATCGGCGATAGTCACACAAGGCATCAAGATGCTTTTGCATAGTTTTATTAACTTTTAGCTTAACTACTTGAGTTTTAATCATTGCTTCACCTCCTAAAATACAAACATAAGTTTATCTAAGGAAGGAAAGCAAAACAAGTAAGTATTGAATTAAAGCTTATTTTCCATGTTTAGCTTTCTAAATAAGCCTAATTTTCTATCTTCTTCTATAAATTTCTATATTTTGGTTAACAGTTAATCAGCTCCAGTTTAATTACTTATTCCCACCCAGGAAAATTTACAGAATAAGCAATCATATAGTGTTTTTAAGTGATTCTTTCTCGAAAGCAAAATTCTTATATTACTATAATATCCAATCCAATAATTAAAGTAAAATAATATGCTCACAAAATCACAAATATTTTTATTGATATAAAAAGGATGAAAGCCTAAATTGTACTTTCATCCTTCAATTTTGTGATATTATTCATAAAATCTTTCAAATCAATTACAGTCTCAAATGTTAAGAAAAACAATAAAGCTTTAATCCAAGATCGACTAAGTAAAAAGAAAAAGCAAATTGCTAATGCTATAAGCCCTATTCCCACAAACAAAGCTAAGGCAGTTAACTTTGCTCCAAATAAATTAACGACCTCCTTAAAACTGCTTGGCTCATTTTTAACTAATAAAGATAGGTCATGATATTGCTTACTAGTCCTTACTCGAAATGATAAAAAAGTAAATACGGTTCCAATAATAATTAAGCCGGCTCCAAGTAATTGAAATAAAAGGCTCAGTGGCGGCTGTCTAAAAATTAAAATACCACCAAGAATTAGCAAGATGTCTGCAAGCAAATTATAACGTAAACGTTTATTTTCTAATTTAGTAAAAATTAATTCATTCGAATCCATACTTCATATCCTTTAATATTCTTCTTTCTATCAGTATACTGGTTAAACTAAAAATGACCAAGAGCAATTTTAACTCTTGGTCATCTAGGTCAATTAACGTCCTTTATGAACTGTGTCATTTTCAACTGGAATTGGCTGGGCTTTAAGCTCAACTGCACCATACAAAATACCGATTAAACCGGCTATTACTAATAATTGGGACATATTCAGGACTCCTCTCTTGGAAGCTTCTCCCCAGTACCTATCTTACAGGCTTAAGTCTACTTTTCAAAACAAAAAGACTTGTGTTGCAGGTGTCAAAGAAAGCCAAATCCAATAAAAAGTCATCATAATTACCGCTAAATAAGACATCATAGTTAAAAAGTTTTCAAAGCAGCCTCCAACTTTATAATGAATTGGTGACTTTCTTTTTTTCTTATAAAATGGCGCTAGCCACTCTACTCCTTGCTTACTGAAACTATCTTCAACTAGATGCAAAAAATAGCCAATTACCAGCCCAAACCAAAGCGCACTCCAATAATTCTGAGAAGTTAAGTTGTTGATATGAATAGGAATAAATTTATTCATTAAATAATATAGACCACCAGAAAAAATGGCCCAGCCAAGGAAAGAATGAGTAATCCCACGATGTTTAAGAAAAAGACTAAAATTAATCACTGACTTCTTGCTTGCAGAACTGTTATATTCATCAATATCAGGTAAAGAAGCGCCAATCGCAGTCGCAGCCAGAATAATAATGTTGTTAACTGGATCAATCAATAGCCGATTAGTTAATAATAAGCTTAGTTCCACGATTGCAATACTGCAAATTCGATGTGACCTAGTTAGCACTTCTTCTCACCCTTTCTAGAACATATATTCTATTTTAACAAAATTACCACTAGAATGGGAACTTGTATACGCCAAGGTATAAAAAAACTCTAGTTTTGCACTAGAGTTTTTAAGTAATATCATTTTATAGCTTTACATAATTATTTTACTTTTAATTGATAGTTTCTTTTAATATCTTGCTCAATTCTTCTACTCGCTGATCTTCTGGTTTAGCAATAAAAGCATATTCTTCAGTGAGTTGTTTTCCATCTCGCAACAAGAACAACTTTTGTACTTGGTCATCATCAATGTGGGCGGCTGTTTTTTCATTCATGATTAAGTAGCCAGATCCAGATTCAACCATTAAAACTGCTTCTCCTAAGGTTTCAACCGCAAGTAAATCACTATCAACTTGAAGAACATCTTTTAAATAGTGGTATTCACTCTTTTCTTCCTCTACTCCTGCTACCAGAATGCAAGGCAAATTCTTTAAATCACTCACTTCAAAAGTTTGTTGATATTTATTAAAATTACCCGCTTGCACCAGGGCCACTAAAGCAACCTCATCAACCGGATAAGTAGCTAGTTGCTGATAAATAATATGCCTTGAATTAACTAAGACTGCATCTAACTCATTGTTTTGAATCTTATCTTCAATCTCATCATATGAAACAGGCTCTAAACTCACCTTTTCATCTTTATATAAAGTTTGCCATTTATCTGCTGCCTTTTCCAACTCATATCTACTTAAATTTTTTAAATATCCAATCTTCATTTTTTCACCTGTATACAAAATAAGACCTTGATCTTTCAACCAAAGTCTTATTTATCTTAATTACTTAGCTTTGTCATGAAACGCAATTGTAAAACCATTCTCCCAAACTTCATTTGGAGCAATATGATTCATTCCACGTTTATGTTCTAGTTGGCCATCACTGTCTAACGTATCTGCAATTCCCCACCAAGGTTCAATACAGATATAGTTACCTGCCTTAGGATACTGTGACCACAAACCCACAAATGGTGCATTTTCCATTTTGACATTAATATGGTAGTCACTCTTATCAGTTCTAATAGAAATCTTGTTAGGCTGCTTTAATTCAAAGACCCAGGCATCATCCTTAAACAATTTATCACTAATTTCAAACAGTGAATCAGTTGCGAGCAAGGAACGATTTTCCCAGTCAAGATATGGTGCCTTTAAAGGAATCTTCACATGGTCCATTGAAGGATCAAACTTAAAGTAGTAATCATTCTTATTCAAACCATTATCAGTTGGCAAATTAAAGCCAGGGTGTCCCCCAATACCAAAGATCATTTCTTTAGTATCAGTATTCGTTACTGTAAAGTGTTCTTCCAGTAAATTATTCACTAAACTGTAAGATACTCTTAGTTCAAAATCAAATGGATACATTTTTTTAGTATCTTCATTAGACGTTAGAAGGAAAACAATGTGCTTATCATCTTGTTCTTCAACAGTAAATTGTGCATCCCGAGCAAAACCATGTTGTCCCATATGGTAAGTTTTACCATCATAAGTATATTGATCGTCCTTTAAACGCCCAACTACTGGGAACAAAACCGGAGCGTGACGTCCCCAAATTTCGGGATCTGCCTGCCACATGTATTCTCGACCACTGTTTACATCTTTAACACTTTGAATTTCAGCACCCTTATCAGAAAGTGTTACTGTTAAAAAATTATTCTTTAATTGATAATCCATAATTTAACTTCTCTTTATCTACTAAAATTACAAAATAAATTTTGTTAAGTCTTTATTAATAATTATATCACTCAATTTTTGATCAACATACTTCTGAGTAATAGTGATCTCACCCATGTTCATATCTGGTCCTTCGTAAAGAACATCTTCAAGTAATTTTTCTAAAATAGTTGCTAAACGACGTGCACCAATATTGTCAGTTCCCTGATTTACTTCAAAAGCTATTTGAGCAATTCGATCAATTGCTTCTTGAGTAAAGACCAATTTAATACCATCAGCCTTAAGAAGTGCAATATATTGCTTCAAAAGTGAGTTTTGAGGATCCTTTAAGATCTTAACAAAGTCTTCTTGAGTCAAGGCATTTAATTCGACACGAATTGGGAAACGTCCTTGTAATTCTGGAATTAAATCGCTTGGCTTACTTTCAGCAAAAGCACCAGCCGCAATAAATAGGATATGGTCAGTAGATACAGGACCATACTTCGTAGAAACAGTTGAACCCTCAACAATTGGTAAGATATCTCTTTGTACACCTTCACGAGAAACTTCACCAGAGGTCTTCTTGTTACCCGCAGTGATCTTATCAATTTCGTCGATAAAGATAATACCATTTTGTTGAGTACGCTCAATTGCACGTTGATAGAGAGAATCGTAGTTAATTAACTTCTTTGACTCTTCTTGAATTAAAACTTCACGTGCATCTGATACTTTTAGTGTACGCTTAACAGTCTTCTTAGGCATTAAGTCGCCCATCAAACTTGACATGTCAATTCCCATTTGGCCCATCATATCGCCCATGGGGTTTACTTTGGGAGCTTGTTCTACTTCGATGGTAACTTCACGATTCTCAAGTAATCCCTTATTAAGTTGATCAGCTACACTAAGGCGTTCATTACGAATATCATCAGTTACTTCTTCATTATCTTGAGGTTGATTCATGTTGAAGTTACCAGAAAGCATTTGCATCATTTGTTGCATCGAATTTTCACGGTTTTCACGCTTAATTCCTGGCACAATTAATTTAACTAGACGATTATTAGCTTTCTTAGTAGCTTGCATTTTAACATGTTCAAATTGATCTTTTTCCTCCATTCGAACTGCTTCTTCAACTAAGTCACGGACCATTGATTCAACATCACGTCCAACATAACCAACTTCAGTAAACTTAGTTGCTTCAACCTTTACAAAAGGTGCGTCAACAATCTTAGCAAGTCGACGTGCAATTTCTGTCTTACCTACACCAGTAGGACCAGCCATTAACATGTTTTTTGGCGTAATATCTTGTTGCATTTGCTTTGGCAATTGCAATCTACGATAACGGTTATACAATGCAACAGCAACAGACTTTTTAGCTTCGTTTTGGCCAATAATATATTTATCAAGTAATTCTACAATTTGTTTTGGAGTTTTTTCTTCAGTCAAAATAATTCACCTAGATTTCATCAGTAGTAATGTGGTCATCTGTAAACACATCAATTCCGGAAGCAATCTTAACAGCTTCTTTAGCAATTTCACTTGCGCTCATTCCATTGCTGTGGCGAGTCATGGCAATTGCAGCTGCTTGGGCAAAATTACCACCAGAACCAATAGCTACCACGTCTTCATCTGGTTCAAGCACTTCACCATTACCAGAAATTAATAGTAAGTCTTTATCATTAAAAGCAATTACCATAGCTTGTAATTTAGCTAAAGTTGGATCTTTACGCCAGCTTTGAGCCATTTCAACGGCAGCTCTACGTAAGTCACCTGAATAAGTTTCAAGCTTTCCTTCAAGCATATCTTGTAAGCTAACTGCATCTGCAACACCGCCAGCAAAGCCGATTACTACTTGATCATGATAAATTCTTCTAATCTTTTTAGCAGTTGCCTTAGCAATAACTTTTTCACCTAAGGTAACTTGACCATCTCCAGCGATGGCTGTTTTATTGTTATATCTAACAGAACAAATTGTTGTCATATTATTATGCCTCGTCTTTCTTATCTTTTCTTGGGAAAAATTTTTGATAATCTGCTTGTAAATGCTTCATTGTGACATGGGTATAGATTTGCGTCGTTGACAAAGATTCATGCCCTAAAAGCTCTTGCACACTCCTTAGGTCTGCTCCATTATTAAGCATTTCAGTTGCAAAAGAGTGTCTAAGCATATGGGGATGAACCTTTCCACCAACTCCAGCTTTAATGAAAACTTGCTGCATAATGTATTCAATTCCGCGGCCAGTTAACTTTTGTCCCCGGTTATTTAAAAATACATAGCCTAGATCTTCATTTTTACCTAGTAGAGCTAGTCGACTTTCATCACAATATTCTTTTAAAGCACTGGCCGCATCTTTTCCAAAGGGAACATAGCGGTCTTTATTACTCTTCCCATGAACTAAGATAATCTTTAAATCAAAATCAATCTGATCTAGCTTTAAAGATGCCATCTCACTTAAACGCATCCCAGTCGCATAAAAAAGTTCAAACATCGCGCGATTTCGAACCACCAACTTGTCATGACCGGCAAGACTATCAAAGACTTGTCGCATCTCTTTTTCATAGAAAAATTGTGGTAATTTCTTTTCGCCTAATCTTAAACTAATTGTCTGCATCGGATTATTATCTAGCACTTCTCGCTTAACGAGAAAGCGATAGAAAGATCTTAAACTAGACATTTTACGCGCTTGAGTAGTTCTTGACCTGTTTTGGGTCGCTAAGTCTTGTAAGAAAATTTCAACATCGCGACTTTTGACTTGATCCCAGCCGCTAAAGCCTCCATTTTCTTTAAAAAATTCCTTAGCTTCATTTAGATCATTTAAGTAAGAGTTTACAGTATTTTTACTATAATTACGTTCATAGTTCAAGTAATCTTGAAATTGTTTGATTAATTTATCATTTTCTTTAGACATTATTAATCAAGCTTCTTCTCTTCCTTAAATGCTTCAAGATCCTTCAATGCTCGTTTAGAAATTTCTAAGTGTCGTTCTTGTTTGTTTCTTACCTTGTAATCTAATTTTGGCAAGAGTGCATAGGAAGCATTCATTGGTTGGAAATGCTTTGCGCTAGTGGTTGTGATGTAGTTGGCCATAGAACCCAAGGCAGTTGACTTAGGGAAGACTAAGGTTTCTTCTCCTAAAGCTTCTCTAGCTGCATTAATTCCGGCAACTAAACCAGAACCGGCACTTTCAACATAACCTTCTACCCCTGTCATTTGTCCCGCAAAGAAGAGACCAGTTTGCTTTCTAGCTTCATAATTTGCATTCACAACTTCAGGACTAGCAATATAGGTATTACGGTGCATTTTACCATAGCGAACAAATTTTGCATTTTCAAGACCTGGAATCATTGAAAAGACTCTCTTTTGTTCGCCATATTTTAGATGAGTTTGGAAACCAACGATGTTATACATTGTGCTAGCTGCATTATCTTGACGCAATTGCACAACTGCATAAGGAGTCTTTCCAGTCTTAGGATCTTCTAAACCAACTGGCTTAAGGGGACCAAAGAGCATTGTCTTTTCTCCTCTTTTTGCCATTACTTCAATTGGCATACATCCTTCAAAGACATTCTTATCTTCAAAGCCATGTAAAGTAGCTGTCTCCGCCCCAACTAGATTTTTATAGAAATTATAAAACTCTTCTTTAGTCATGGGACAATTCAAATATGCAGCTTCACCCTTGTCATAACGTGATTTTTTATACACAATATCACGATTAATGGAACTAGCTGCCACAATTGGAGCAGCCGCATCAAAGAAATGAAGTGAATCAGTACCACAAAACTCCTTAATTTGTTCTGCGAGTGTATCTGAGGTTAATGGACCAGTCGCAATGATCGTGATACCATCTTTTGGAATCTCAGTGATTTCTTCCTCATGAACATGAACATTTGGCAAGTCCTTCAAAGTTTTAGTTACAACTGCACTAAACTTATCTCTATCAACAGCTAGAGCTCCGCCAGCAGGTACTGCAGTTTCATCAGCTGCTTTCATAATTAAGGAATCCAGCTGCCGCATTTCTTCTTTTAATAAACCAACAGCATTTGACAGTTGGTTAGATCTCATTGAGTTAGTACATACTAATTCTGCAAAGTTTGCAGTTTCATGAGCAGGCGTATTTTTCTTAGGTCGCATTTCATATAAATCTACTTCAATGCCACGCTTAGCTAATTGCCATGCAGCTTCACTCCCTGCAAGACCTCCGCCAATTACGGTTACATTCTTTACCATGCAATCTTTCCTTTCTGCTCGACTCTTTCAAGTCTATATAAAAATGATATCATTAAACCGCTTTCGTTTTAATGATATCATTGATTTTTATTATAATTTAACTTTCTTCTGGTTCTTCACGGTAATCACCATTTGGACAAAGGATTACTAGTCCTTTCTTGTTCTTCTTTTGAACTAAGAAGTGACCATCATTTGGACAATTACGACCAATTGGTTGATCCCATGAAACAAAATCACAATCTGGATAGCGTGAACAGCCATAGAATTTACGGTTACGTTTTGATTTCTTTTCGATAACTTCGCCCTTACCACACTTAGGACAAGTTACGCCAATCTTCTTAACGATTGGTTTAGTATTACGACAATCCGGGAAGCGTGAGCAAGCATAGAACTTACCGTAGCGTCCCATTTTGATAACCATTGGAGCCCCACAAATATCACAGTTAAAGCCTGCAGGTTCATCTTTAATTTGAACCTTTTCAATTTGTTGATCTGCTTTATCTAATTCTTTAGAAAATGGCTTGTAGTACTCATCAACTACTTTAATCCAGTTCTTCTTCCCTACTTCAACCCCATCTAGGTCATTTTCAAGTTGAGCTGTAAAGTCGACATTAACAATATCTGGGAAAAATTCTTCGATTAACTTATCTACGATTTCTCCTAATTCTGTAGGTACAATTGACCTACCTTCAAGTTTTACGTAGTAACGTTTTTGAATGGTATCAATTGTTGGTGCATAAGTTGATGGACGACCAACACCATTTTCTTCAAGAGCACGAACTAAACTAGCTTCTGTATAACGTGCAGGTGGTTGAGTAAAGTGTTGACGATCATCAGTCTTCTTAAGCTTAACCTTATCGCCTTCATTTAACTCAGGAAGTTCATTACTCTTTTCTTTTTGGTTATCGTATACCTTAGTGAATCCAGCAAATTTAAGTTTTGAACCAGTTGTTCTAAAGGTTACATCATTTTGCTCAATATCAGCTCTAACTGTGTCGTAAACAGCTGGGGTCATTTGACTAGCAATAAATCTTGACCAAATTAAAGTATAGAGACGATATTCTTCAGTTGTTAAATATTCTTTTACAGAAGCTGGCGTTCTAAAAGCTGAAGTAGGACGAATTGCTTCGTGGGCATCTTGAGCATCCGCATCATTTTTAAAATGTTGCGGCTTAACTGCTGCGTAATTTTCACCGTATTCTTCATGAATAAATTTTGAAGCTTCATGCTTTGCTACATTAGCAATACGCTTTGAGTCAGTACGCATATAAGTAATCAAACCGACAGATCCCTTACCAAGGTTCACACCTTCATAAAGAGATTGGGCAATTCTCATTGTTCGACGAGTTCTGTAACCTAAGCGCTTGTTTGCTTCTTGTTGCATAGTTGAAGTGGTAAAAGGAGCAGCAGGTTGACGTCTTCTTTCCTTTTTAACTACTTTTGTAACTTCAAAGTTTTTCCGCTTATCAATTCGCTTTAAAACATCTTGAACTGCTTCATTATTTGGCAACTCTTGCTTTTTGCCCTTAATGCCATAAAAAGCACTCTTAAACTTTTCTGAGCCCTTTTCAAAATCAGCATCAATAGTCCAGTACTCTTCTGGCTTAAAGTTCTTGATTTCATTTTCACGATCAATTACTAACTTCAAGGCAATCGATTGAACACGTCCAGCTGACAAACCTTTCTTTACCTTTTGCCACAAAATCGGACTAATTGAATAACCAACCAAACGGTCTAGGACACGACGAGCTTGTTGAGCATCAACAATATCCATATCAATAGTTCTTGGATTCTTAAAGGCATTCTTAACAGCATCTTTAGTAATTTCGTTAAAAGCAACGCGGTTATGTTCTTTTGGATCTAGATTTAATGCATGAGCGACATGCCAAGCAATCGCTTCTCCTTCTCGATCCGGGTCGGAAGCAAGATAAACATATTTTGCTTTTTTAGCTTCTCTCTTTAATTCTTTAATCGTATCGCCTTTTCCACGAATGGAAATATACTTTGGTTCATAGTCATGTTCTACATCCACTCCCATTTGAGACTTGGGTAAATCACGAATATGGCCTTTTGAAGCGATAACATGATAATTTCTTCCTAAATATTTTTCAATTGTCTTAGCCTTATGAGGAGACTCGACAATAACTAAATTCTTTTTATTTTTTCGTTTAGTAGGCATAGAATGCCCCTTCCTTGCACAATTTCTACCAAATTCTAAAATACCAAAAATTTTACTCTTGTCAACTAAAGCAAATTTTTAAAATCAGCATTAACCAATGGATAAGCACCAGCGGCAATTAGCTCATTAGGGCCTTCTGACAAGGGACTTGAGACTGGTCCCGGAACTGCAAAAATATTGCGATTTTCTTCTAAAGCAATATTTGCAGTAATTAAGGAGCCCGATCTTTTTCTAGCTTCAGTCACAATAATATTTTTACTTAAGCCCGCAAGTATACGGTTCCTTTGCGGAAATCTATAAGGCCTTGGAGGAGTATCCGGTAAATATTCACTGATCAATAGCCCGTTCGCCATAATTTCTTCCTGGAGCATTTTGTTTTCTTGCGGATAAAAATGGTTGAGTCCATTTCCAATCACGGCAATTGTCTTACCGTGATTTTTTAATGTTTCTTGATGAGCAATTCCATCCACTCCGCGTGCTAAGCCACTAGCAATAACAAAATCTTGCTGTATCAGCTGGGGAATTAATTGTTTTAAGACAAAACGACTATAGTTTGTCGGCTGTCTTGCGCCAACTATAACTGTAATCTCCTTTTTAAGCAAGGATAAGTCTCCTCTAGTAAAAAGAAGTGTTGGTGCATTATACATTTCACGGAGTGCATTTGGATAGATTGTATCAAAAATAGTGATAACATCACACTGTAATTCAATTCTTTCAATCCAAGAATTAAACTTATCATTTTTCATTGCAGCTAAAACAAGATTTTGGATATTTGATTTTAATGATAAACTCTCTATTTTGTCAACTGTTACTTCTTCACCAGCAGTAAAATTCGCTACAATTTTTCCTATAGTAGTAATGCCAAGACCTTGCTGTAATTTTAACCTTAAACAAAATTCTTTCAAATTCATATAAATAAAACCTCCACTATCATGTACGCAAAAGTGAAGGTTTATTTTTTAATTATTTTTCGTATTCACTAACTGGAGCAAAAGATCTCCGATGAATCGGGGTTGGACCGTATTTTTTAAGAGCCTCCATGTGCTCACGTGTTCCGTAGCCTGCATTATGTTTAAAATCATATTCTGGATAGAGCTCACCATAAGCATCCATTAAGTTATCCCGAAACACCTTAGCTACAATACTAGCGGCAGCAATTGAGTTAGACTTGGCATCCCCGTGAATTAGTTTAACTTGCGGAATATTTAAAGGTACATTCATGGCATCAACTAATAAGGCATCAGGTTTTACTTTTAGACCTTGAACAGCATGAGCCATTGCTACACGATCTGCTTCATAAATATTAATCTGATCAATTACATCATTATTAGCTAAGCCGACACTAACACTGACAGCTTTTTCTAGAATCTTTGGAAAAAGCGCCTGTCTCTTCTTAGGTGATAATTTTTTTGAGTCATTAACATCAATTAAATCAAAATCATGTGGCAAAATAACAGCAGCTGTAACTACAGGCCCAGCAAGGGGTCCACGCCCTACTTCATCAACTCCAGCAACAAGTTGATCTTTTTGCCAGAATTCTTTTTCATAAGAAAAACGGGTTTGAAATTGAGCTAATGCTTTAGCATATTTAGCTTGCCTTTTTTCATAGCTAATTAAGAGCTTTTGGACGCCTTTTCGTTCATCAACTTTTAATTCTTCTAATTGCTCTTTGCTTACTTCTCCTTGAAGTAAGTTCTTTATTTCAGTAATCGTCATCTAAGATCGAACGTAATCCTTCCCAATTTTCCTTTGCGTAAGCGCTGAAGCATAAAGAGTGAAAACTTATCATAATCATCTCGCATGCCGTATTTGTTGGTCATTGCTAACAATAAATCTGGATTAGACATACTGTCCATCTCTTCACTTGAAATTCGGGCAAATTTAACGAGGTCATCTCGATAATTTTGCTTTAAAAATTCAATCACAAATAAGGCAACATCATCGGGATGAAAAATATCCGCCTTAATTGCCCCGCAAGCTGCTAATTTATAACCTACTTCTTGATCAGAAAACTTAGGCCACAAAATCCCCGGTGTATCTAAAATTTGTACATTAGTCTTGGTTTTTAACCAACTTTGTCCACGTGTTACACCAGGCTTATCACCAACAATTGCAGCATTTCTTCCAACCATCCGGTTAATAATTGTAGACTTACCACAGTTTGGAATTCCTGCAATAGCTACTCGAATCATTGGGTTTGATGCACCCTTTGCAATTAATTTATCTGTCTTTTCCTTACCAGCTAGCTTAATAATTTTAAATAGACTAGTCATATTTGTAGTATGCTGGGCATCCATCGAAATCACGAAGTTACCCTCATCTTGATAATAACGGGTCCATTTTTTAGTTTGAATTGGATCAGCCAAATCAGCCTTATTTAAAACAATAATATGCGGTTTCTTCTTTGTTAATTGTCCAATCATTGGATTACGAGAAGAAACTGGTAGGCGCGCATCTAAAACTTCAATTAAGACATCAATCAAGTCTAGATTATCTTCTAGTTGATTTTTAGCCTTATTCATATGTCCTGGATACCATTGAATAGTTGCCATTTTTAATCCTCCATATCCTTTAGATTTAAGCTCATTGCCTTCTTTAAAGCAGGATTATCATCTTGCAATTTTTGTGCAACTGCTAAATAAAGTTGCGCTTGTACTTGCCCATTTACTATACCATCTGCTGTCAAGCCATGGGCTTTTTGAAACTCAATAACCGCATTCTTAGTTTCATCATCAAAAACTCCTGTAACATGCTTTGGCATATAACCTAAGGCATTCAAATATTGCTGCAGAGTTGCCACATCAACACCAGTCATTGATTTCTTCAAAATACTCATACTTTGGAATTGAGGTAGTTTGGCTAAAGAAGATTCAGGTACAGGATAAGTTGGCTTTAGCCCCTTTTGGTTGATCCAAGTTCCATTTGGAGTAAGCCACTTAGCAATTGTATATTTATATTCAGAATCTTGCGTCTGCCCTACTTCCTGCACTGTTCCCTTACCATAACTTGTTTGACCAACAGAAACTGCCCGGTGATTTTGAACAAGAGCCGCGGTAAAGATTTCACTGGCACTAGCTGTATTGGCATTAATTAAAATAATTGGCTTTAGACTTGTATGGAAGCCACCAGAAAGCTTTTTATCAGAGCGAATTACTTCTTTTTGCTTGCGATCCTGATATTGCATAATAATCTTATTATTTGGTAAGAAATATGATGAAGACTTCAAAGCAGCATCCATTGCACCACCAGGATTATCTTGTAAGTCAATAATTAGCTTAGGATATTTTTTAGTATTAATTGACTTTAAAGCACTCTTTAAATCTTTAGCCGTATTAACGTCAAATTGTGTAATTGTAATAATTGTTGCATTACCTTCAGTTCGCTTAGTTAAGCTAGATTGGGAGATTTTAGCCCGCTTTAAGGTAACGTTAAAAGTAGAGTTAGCACGTCTAAGTTTCAAGGTAACTTTTGTACCAATTTTCCCTCTGACTAAAGGAGCTACTTTACTAAACTGAGCTGCACTTACCTTTTTATTATTAACGGCAACAATCTCATCGCCAGGTTTAATAGTACTTTTTGAAGCTGGAGAATCAGCAACAATAGAGTCCACAACAACTTTATTGTTGCGTACTGCCATCTGAATACCTACTCCGCCAAAACTCGAACCCTCTAAAATATTATTAACTTGTTCTTGGTTTGCTCCACTTAATCCCTCAGAAAAAGGATCGTTAAGACTATTAAGCATCCCGTTAATTGCCCCCTGGCGCAATGTTTGCGGTGAGACTTTTTTATAATATGAACCTTGTAATTGCTCATACACTTTTTCAACTTGATAAAAAGGTGACTTTAGTTCCTTAACTTCCATAATTCCAAAGGTCAAACCTGCACCAATTGCCGCACCAGCTATACCAGTTAACAAAAATTGAGCATATTTGGGAAGATGCTTCTTTTTATTATTTGAAATTTCTTTATTTTGATGAGAATTATTTGGTTCTACTTCTGCCATATTAGCCTCAGTTCATATTATCTAAATATAATTGATATGCCTTGTCAAAAACGCTCATGCTTGGTAAATAACCAGCATTTAATTCTAAATATTCTGACAATTTTTCATAGTCTTCCTCTTGTTTTGGAAAAGAACTGTCATGTTGAGCATTGTTAGCAAATTCAGCAATATCATCTAAAGAATCAGGATTTCTTTGAGTCATTAAAAAACGATAAAAGCTCTCACGATAAGCCATTAAAAGTCCTCCGTTGTATAGAATACTGCATAGGCACCACTACCAGCATGAGTTGCAATAATTGGACTAGTAACACGAGTCAACACTTTAATGTCAGGATTAATTTCTTTAATTTTATTAGCCCAAACTTCCATATCTTCAGGCGTATCGACATAAGAAATTGCTACTTCTTTGATATCGTGTTTATGTTCTTCAATATCCTTTAAAACACGTTTATCAAAGTTCTTAGAAAACTTCTTTCCCCGACCTTTTTTAGCAACGTCTAAATTTCCACCTGGCATATGCAATTCAATTCTAATATTTAGTAAAGTAGCAATTTTACCAGCTAATGGTCCAAGACGTCCACCCTTAATCAAGTTATTTAGGTTAACTACCATCATCTGTAATTTTTGCTTCTTTTTAAGGTCTTCAACATGATTTACAATTTCTTCAAGACTCTTGCCTGCTTGCGCATCCTTAGCAGCGGCCAGCACTTGATAAGCTTCTGCACGATCAGTTAGTTCAGAATCAATTAAAGTTACTTCTTTAGTCTTTCCAATTATGTCAGCAGCCTGTCTAGCAGCTTCAATTGTCCCGCTTAAAGAACGAGCAAGAAAAATTCCTACTACTTGGCTTCCATCGGCAGTTAATTCTTTAAATACTTTTTCAAAAATTCCAATTGATGGTTGACTTGTCTTTGGTAATTCTTCAGACGCATCCATCTTCTTTACAAATTCTTCTCGACTGATATCAATGCCATCTGTGTAAGTCTTACCATCGATAGTAATAGTTAATGGAACGACTGTAATATCGTATTTATCAATTTCTTCAGGAGTTAATTGAACTGAGGAATCAGTTACTACTTTAATCTTAGCCATTCTAAGTGCTATCCCCTATTCTTCTATAATTATTATTCTATGTTAGAATTTATTAAGTACAATCTCAAGTATATCAAAAATACAAAAATGAGTTAAAATTTATTAAATAGATTATAAAGTTATTATATAAGGCGGAATAAATGAATGTCTTTTAAACAATTGTGGCAAGAACCTAAAAATCGGTCTAAAACCTATAACATTTTGAACAACATTTTTAGTGCTATTACTCATGGAATTGGCTTTGGGCTAGCTGTTGCAGGATTGGTAGTTCTAATTGTGAAAGCTGCCCATACAGGAAGTGCTCTGAGGGTGACAGCCTTTACTCTTTATGGCTCTAGTTTGGTTATCCTTTATCTTTTTTCAACACTCTATCATAGTTTGATTTTTACTCGAGCTAGGCGAGTGTTTCAAATATTCGATCACTCTTCAATTTTTATTTTAATTACTGGAACCTACACTCCTTATACCTTAGTCGCAATTGGCGGGGTAAAGGGATGGGTAATGTTTGGTATTATTCTAGCCCTGGCCATTTTTGGCATTTTATTTTATATCTTTAATCAGGGAAAACATGTTGTTTTAGATACTATCCTTTACGTATTAATGGGCTGGATTGTAATTATTGCTTCCAGTACCCTTTACCCAGTTCTTGGGCCAACTGGATTTTGGCTCTTAGTCTGGGGCGGAATTGCCTATACTGTTGGTGCTATTTTATTTTCAATGCGCGGCGTTCCTTATATTCATGTGATTTGGCACATGTTTGTTTTATTAGGTTCAATCCTGATGTATTTTTCAATTCTATTTTATGTTTAAAAAAGAAGCAGACAGTGAACACAATTAATCACTGCCTGCTTTTTTAGTTAATGATTTGAAGAAATAAATTCAGTAATCGCTGCCTCGTTATTACTAATTACTCCCTCTAAAACGGCTTTTTTTATTTCCTCTAATAAAAGTCCAACTCTTGGTCCAGCTGGGATACCATTTTTTAATAAAAAGTGGCCATCTATCACTAGGTCACGATTATTCTTAATTGGCAATGCTTCGTAACTATCAACTAAGGCACTCCCATTGACTGGTTGGCCCAAAATATGAGCTAAATCGATTGTTGAAACAATTGTTTCTAAACCAGCTTTATACAGATCATAATTATTTGGAGCATGTGAACTAATTAAGTCAAAGAAAGCAACAATATCAGCTACCTGACGCTCCATTGCATTAGAATTCTTCCACATCCGCATAAAGTGAGGAATCTTGTCATTTGGTAATTTTAATAAAATAATCATCAAAGCCCATAGATTAGCTTCAGTAGTAGGGCTAAAATTAAGTTGAGGATAAAGAGCTAAATTCTCTTTTTTACCCCTAAAACCAGGTACTTCTTCTGATAAACCAGTATCTAAAAAGATTTGGAATGCCTTTTGGCTGCCAGGAGCAATCCCCATTTTTACGAATTCATCTCTGATACGTTCAACAGAAATTTTACTTAGTAACTCATGATTGTCACTGATTGCCTGTTCTGTTTCTGGTTCAAGCGTAAATTGCAATTGACTCATAAATCGAACTGCACGCATCATTCTCAAGGCATCTTCATGAAAACGATTCTCAGCTTTTCCAACTGCACGGATCAAATGCTTTTCTAAGTCACCTAGTCCGTCAAAGTGATCAATAATATTTCCATCAACGTCCATTGCTAGAGCATTAATAGTAAAATCACGCCGCTTTAAATCTTCTGATAAGTTTTGGACAAAAGTTACATGGTCAGGTCTACGGAAGTCTTGGTATCCTGATTCAGTTCTGAAAGTTGTAATTTCATAGCTTTCACCCTCATAAAGAACAGTGACGGTTCCGTGCTTAATCCCGGTATCAATTGTTTTCTTAAAAATTTGCTTAATTTCCATCGGATAGGCGCTAGTTGCAATATCGACATCATGAATGTGCCGATTTAAAAGCAAGTCTCGCACACTCCCGCCGACAAAATAGGCCTCATACCCCGCCTCATTAATCTCTTTTAAAACTGGAAGCGCGGCGGTAAAAACTTCCGGTAAATTATTAATCTTCATATATTCCCTATTCCCCTTAATTTTCACACTTCTTAATATAGAAAGAAGGAAGTAACATGACTAAATTATTTAATAAACAACTCTTTAAACAAATCTTCTTCATTACTCTAGGCTGCAGCATATATGCCTTTAGCTTAGATGCCATCAGCATCCCTAACAAACTTGCTGATGGCGGGATTAGTGGTATTGCCCTTTTACTTCGGTATTGGTTCCACATCAATCCAGGTTTATCCACGTTACTTCTAAATATCCCCCTAATTATAATCGGATATCGCTTTATGGGCAAACGGCTCCTTGCCTTGACAATCTGGGGCACACTTTGCCTATCCTTCTTCTTATCCTTTTGGCTTCATCTTCCTATTATAAACCAATTAAATTTAGACCATGATCTTTTTATTGCTGGTGTACTAGCAGGTTTATTTTCTGGTGTTGGAATCGGTATTGTATTTAAATACGGCGGAACCACGGGTGGAACAGATATTATTGCCAGAATTTTAGACTTAAAATTAGGAATTCCGGTTGGAAAATCTTTACTTGCTCTTGATGCATTTGTATTAACGATTTCTCTTAGTTATCTTGATATTAAGCATATGATTTATACTTTGCTAGCTAGTTTTGTTTTAGCTAGAATTACTGATTCTATTCAAGCTGGTTCCTATGCTGCACGAGGATTGTTTATTATTTCTGATAAATATGAACAGATCGCTAAAATGATTGATGTTCAGCTAGATCGAGGATATACCTTCATAAATGCAGAAGGCGGATTTGATCGATCAGCTAAAAAAATTATTTACTGTGTAATTTCACCACGAGAAATTAGTCAAGTTAAAGAATTAATCTTGCGTGAAGATCCTAATGCCTTTGTTTCAATAATTGATGTTCATGAAGCACTAGGACAAGGCTTTACTTATGAAAGAAAAAAGAGACATATTTTCTTTAGGAGATAATAAAAGAGAAACTAATCGTTATGGTTAGTTTTTTGTACTTAACTCCAAAAATAAGTAAAAAGCACAAATAATTTGGAGCTAACTCCAAAAACTTGCTAAAAAACGTCAAAGTTTGGAGTTAACTCCAAACTTTTGCTAAAATATATGTATAAATACCTTATATCTGTCAATTATTTACTATGGAGAAGCAAAACTATGCAAAAATATGTTAATCGTCCTGAATATTTGGACTTCTTAAAAAGATGGCAAAACAGACAAATTATTAAAGTAGTATCTGGTGTACGCCGTGCTGGAAAATCTACTCTTTTCTATCTATTTCGTAATTACTTAAAAGAACATGCGGGGGTCAAAGAAGAACAATTCATTAGTATCAATTTTGAAAATATGAAATATGATAATCTTCGTAATGCTCAAAATTTATATGATTATCTCGAAAATAAGATTCTCCCTGATCAAATGAACTATATTTTTCTTGACGAAATACAACACGTTAAAGAATTTGAAAGAGTAGTAGATTCATTATTTTTAAAAGATAATGTCGATATCTATTTAACTGGTTCTAATGCATATTTCCTAAGTAGTGAAATTGCTACGCTACTTACTGGTAGATATGTAGAACTTAAAATCCTTCCATTATCTTTTTCTGAATTTGTTGCTTGGCATAAACAAAACGACAGGTTTACTAATAACTATGATATGTTCAATAAATATCTTGAAAGTTCATTTCCTTATACCTTATTTATTGATACTCCTAAAGAAAGAAATGAATATCTTCAAGGCGTTTACTCTACAATTGTCTTAACTGATATTGTTTCTCGTTTAAATATTAAAGACACACCAGTTTTGGAGCGAGTTATTCAAAGCCTCTACTCTTCAATAGGTAGTCAGGTTTCTATTAATAAGATAACCAATACTCTCAAAAGTGCTGGGTATTCCTCTAGCAACAAAACGGTTGATCGATACTTAGGCGGTATTCTAGACAGTCTATTAATGTATGAAGCAAAAAGATATGACATTCACGGTCGTCAACTCCTAAACAGTCAGAGCAAATATTATGGCGTTGATATGGGAATTAGAAATATTCTCCTACCTGATCATCAAGAAGACTTCGGACATATTATTGAAAATATTGTTTACTTGGAGTTACTTAGACGCAATAAAGCAGTTTACGTTGGAGAAAGCAGTAAATACGAGGTTGATTTTGTCGGGATTAGCGATCTGAACGAGCTCTCCTATTATCAAGTTGCTTTAACTACCATGGATGAAAAAGTACTAAAACGTGAATTAAGATCACTAGAGCAAATTCGCGATTCCTACCCTAAATATCTATTAACTTTAGACACTATTAATCACACAGCAAATTACAACGGTATCCAAAAACTTAATTTAATTGATTGGCTATTAAGTTAACTAATATGGCAATAGATTAATGTGAAATCTGTTGCAACTTTTTATATTCCTTAACTCTCGCAAATTTTCGCGCGTAATACAAAAGTTGAAATAAGAATCCTATAATATCAACATTTTTTAGCATTTTAGAAAGCGAAAGTTTATTTTTCAATCTATTTGCGGTTAAAAAACGGTCGAAAAGCTTTTCGACCGTTTTTATTGCGCGCGTAAAATTGTTACCCATTTAGACTTTAACTATAATATTTCTTTTGCTAATTACCAACTATAAGGTAATTGATTATGTTCATCTTTGATTTCAAATACTTCATAATTCATATTCAGAAATTCTTGTATTTGTTCACTACGCTCTGGAGCTTTTAATTTTTTTATTGCCTTATTTATAATTTGTCTAATTCGATACTCATTTACGCCAAAAATTCTTGCAATATCGCTTATACTTCTAACTTTTCCTACCTGTTCTTCTTCATCATCAAAACTATCAATGTAGTAACGCAATCGTAGAACGCTATCCTCCCGATCAGTTAATGTATCTAAAACTATATCTAATTTATCTTGCAAAGTCGCATAGGGTCTTGAACCCCATCGATTATTAAAACAATGGGTGTTTTGATCAATTGTATTATTTAACTCTTTTGGCGGTAGTAAAGTAATTTCATCTACTACTACAAAATACGGAATATTTTTTGAAGGTTCATTTTCATTAAGAACGACTAGCTGTCTTTCTTGCTTTTTTAATTTAGCGAATTTATTTGCATTTATATCGACCTTACCAATCTGCTTACGAACTTTTGCAAGCTCATCTTTATAGCTTCTTTTAGGCCTTCCATATAAGCTATCATACTTTATTTTTTTATCCACCCACTTTTCAGCTTGCTGCTGTTTTTTCTTAAGCAAGGGAATACGTATAATTTGCGATCTAGTTCCGTGCAATTGGTCGCCATCTTTATTAAAAGCGTACGTTATTGCATTTATAACATAGGTAGAGATTTTTAGATTTTGATTTTTTTTTAGATCTCGAATCAATTTATCAATAGTATTTATGGCTAAAGATTCAACTATAAATGTTATTTTGTTTTTAAATTGAATATAAGGATAAGCATAGTACGGATATTCTTCTTTATGTACCTTGTCGTATATTTTCTTAGTGATCAAATTAGCATTTAAAATTAAAATTGCAATTGCCTTGTTCCAGCAATCATTCTTAAACAAAATGATCTTGGTATTTAAAGATTCATAATCATCGCTATTAAATTTAAACATTCCAAAATTGATTTGATACAATTCATGCAAATCTTCAAGATCATCAGTAAATCTAGGAACTTTAATTACAAAGTTTTTATCAATTCTTATTTCCATATCTTCAGATTCAATTCCTGTTTTTATATTTGTTAATGATTATAACCAAAATATTAATTTAAAATTCGACTTAATTTGACCGATAGTCATATCATCATCAAGCTTGTTAACCATTAAGGAATGCTTATAGAAAGAATGTTCTATAAGTTTATTTTCATCTATATTTCTTAAGACTTCTTGCATTGTTCTCATGTGATTATACAATAATCTGCTAATCCTTATTCTTCAAAAAAATCATCATCAATATCATACAATTCATAAGTTTGACTGACCTGTACGCCGACCTTATATTGAATCATTAAATTAGTAAGCATTTCACCATCAACTAAGGCAATATTTAATTGTTTAGCTGCTTCTCGTGCATCACTGGTAAATGACGAAGTAGTTATAAATACTCCACGATCTGCTTGCTTACGTCTAAGTGCACCAAAGAAACTATTAATTTCAGGACTGCCTACAACATTCTTTTCTGAATATCTTTTAACTTGCACATAAACTGTACGTAATCCTAGTGGATCTTGGTTAATAATGCCGTCAATTCCACCATCATTGGATTTTTGCGTCACCACTGATTGTCCATTAGTCCCTTTATATCCCATCTCATTTAAGAGCTTAACCATCATATGCTCAAATTGATAAGGATCTGTACTACGTAATTTAGCAATTAATTTTTCCGATAAATCACTACTCTGTTTATCAAACCAATCTTTGATTTGTTTTTCAGTTAATTCAAAAGTCTGATCTTCAGTGATATCATTATCAATTTCTTTTTTATTTTTTAACTTATTTTGATGTTCAATGTACGCTGGCTGGGAATGAACGAGTTCACGAGTAATGTTTAATCCATATTCATTTAATACTTGTTTGCCAACATCAGTAATTTGATATTGTCCTCTTTTAGGTGAAGTTAATATACCCGATATTTTTAAATCGCTTAGAGCCCAATTAATTCTATCGGGCGCTACTAAATCATGATATTTTGAAGCATACCTCAGATTCAACAATTCTTGCGGTAGACTTAACTCATCTAAAACTGCCTGTATTAATTCTTGACGCTTCCAATTTTTCTCGCTACTAGCCACCTGTAACACAGGACCTAAAAAAGCATCCCAAGTTGGCATTCCATTATCACTATGTTTTAAAGTTTTATAGTCAATCATATCTTTTTCCTGACATTTTTCTGCTATACGTACTTTTATTGTAGTTAATTCTTTGTTTTTAAATACACTATAATTTTTAATTTCGCTGATTGTAAAATTAAATTGAACACTTGATAAAAAATAAAAAGTCCATTCGGACCTGTTTGATAGAATGTTAATAACCACAAAAACTTTCTATTGGAGGTCAAAATGGACTCTTTACATTCT
>CATLCE010000013.1:0-45182 GCA_949888035.1 Lactobacillus johnsonii
ATACATTTACAGGCTTATTTGTCATATCATCTTTTAAAAATAATTCGCCCATAATTTCTATTTATCAAAAATACAACTAAAAAATAAGGTCAAACACCCTATTGTACTTGACTTTACGTAGAAAAAAAGGCTGTCCCTATCTAGGATAGGCTTAATTGATTAGTCTAGTTTGTTTGCTTCATCAATTAAAAAGTTTAATTGTTCTGCGTAATTCATTGGATTATCTTTGCTATTCGCAATTTTATCAGCTGTAAAGGGTGCTAAATGAAATAGTAAAGTGTAGTTAACCCCCTGTATCGTTCATGGGCGTTGTTTGCCAGCTTTCAATAATAATTCTATTGCCGTACAATCTTAGCCATTCATTTAATGAGTTTAAGAATCTAAATCTAACAAATTGCTTTGTATTTTTGTTAATCATTATTATTCCTTTCTATAATATGTTTTCTATTCCATTTGTAATTATTTACGGTGTATTTATAAATTAGTTTGTTATCAGCTCTTAGAGTGAATAAAGTAGATGTGCCGTCTGGTGCGATCATTACTCTAACTATATTTTTAGAATTATTATCAAGTTCAGAAAGTAGAAAACTATTTTCACTTTGAACTCTTAGTTCAAACATACATCTTTTATAGTTATTGCAAGCCTGTATACCATGCTTCTTTTTAATATCGTCTGCTAATTTATAAGCATCAAAATCTTCAATGTTCATAACTTTTGTCTTAGTCATAATTTGTTACTCCATAATCTTCCACAGGTTTTTGTTTGTTTATTTAAACTAGGTACTACCGTTTTTAGTGGTAATACTACTAACTTACTACTAAAACAAAAGTGCTAAAACCCTTGTGGCTGTAAGAACTTAGCTATACTACTACCATTACTACCAAAAAAATGCTCTACTATATATATATTTATTTCTATATACTCTAATTATTTCTATATATTATTAATAAAAAATAGTAGTAATGGTAGTAATTAAGGGTAAACCCTTGTCACTCTAAGGATTAGGTCATTTTTAAAACGGTAGTATTTTGGTGGTATTACTACCGTTTTTAGTAGTAGTTGCTATTTATTAAATTCAAAATCTGGTATGCTATCACAATCATTGCTTAGTTTTAACCCGATCCAGCATTTAACACTACCTCTGCCATTTATTTTCCGTGATTCGTCTTTAAAGCCGTATTCTCTCATAGATTTATTAAAATCTCTGTATTCTGGTAAATCTGTCTTTCTTTTTCCTCTGTCAAAAAACCAATTCTTAAATACTCTATATGTGTCATCTACTGGTCTATTTTTACCCCCATCTGTGGAAGTTACACACTCGTTAATAAATTGTAAGACGGGGTCGCTGTCTATTTTATTTTGCTTTAAGATTTTATTGCTTTCTTTGGTCTCAATCATTACACCATCAATTTTAGTTTCAATAGCTTTTTTAACGATCCATTCAAGCAACTGTGGATTATTAATATATTCGTCTTTGATTTTTCGATTTTTGGCGTTTTCTTGATAGTGCTTATTAAATTTAAGTACTCTAATACGCCTATATGTGGCGTCACTGTTATCTCTAATAGTGGGTAAGCCGTTAAAAGATTGAACAATGAAACAGGTAGGACGATATGAAAAGGTAGGAATATACTTCTGATTTATTGGCAATGGGTCGCCTGTTACGGCTGTCTTAAAGTTTTCAGCCTTTTCTATTTCGTCTTTTCTGTCGTTATCGTCGCCAATAACAAGCGGTTTATTTACAATTCCAGATAAATAGGCATCTTTTTCAAAGGCTTTAATTCTGATGCTTGCATAATTTGATCCAGTAATATTAATTAAAAGTTCTTCAAATGTACCTTTACCAGTAGAACCATGTCCATCATCAACTAAAAAAAGAGCAGTGTGATAGCTATAATTAGCATTTATTAGTGCTTTAAAAGATTGATTAATTAATTTTATTTTATCTGGTTCGCCTTGTGCTATATCTTCAGTAATCCATTTTGAAAAGCTCCAATTATCAAATTTAGGCTCTTTTGCATCAGGATTATAATTAATCGGAATTTTAGCAGTAAAAACGTAATCGGAAGAGTAATTAATAGTTTTATCTTTACTAGCGTCAAAAATACAATTGCCTAATGCGTATAAGTTTGGCTTTCTGGTTATAGTTAAACGCTTACTATTAATGCGTAATTTTTCTTTTATTTCTTTTCCGTCTTTAATTCCCAGCTGTGGCTCTAAGCAATCGATTAATTTATCAATTACTAAGGTACTATTGTCATAAAGCCCAGACTCGAAATTATAAAAATACAATTGCGCTGTATCTTGCCATTTTTCTTCCTTAGGTTCTTTTAAAATTGCCCATGTTAAACGTTCTTGTAATATTTTGACAGCTCTAACTATGCTAATTTTTGCTTTCTTTTTACTATTATTTTCTTCTAATTCAGCTTGAATTACTTTTCTTTCATCTCTGCCTAACTTAATTAACTGATCCTCTAATTCTTTGATTGTCTTAGGTTCTTCATTAAATTCAAAATTATAATTATTTTCTGTGCTTGCACTTTCAATTGTGCCAGTGTATACATTTGGCGTATCTTTAATAGCTTTCGCAATTGTTTGTTGCCCATAGGTGCTTGCCCCGTGCTTTTCATCCCACTTAGAACGAAATAACTTAGATTGCCTAAAAATAGCGTCCATTTTTTCAGGATCTTTTGCAGTCCAATAAGCTAAGTGATTGCATAGGGCTATATCGGCTTCACTTTGTGAAGAGTAACCTGAAGTATTGCCATCTATTAGCTTTTTTATATCTGCACCTTTAGCGCTAGCATACATTCTATTGATAATTTCGTTAATAGATAAAGAGTTACCGTTAGGCATTAGCTGATTAACTTCCACAGTTTTTTGTGAAGTGCTAGCATTTCTCCCCACTGTGGAAGTGTAAAGCTCTTTTAAATTGTGTTTACTAATTGTTTTAATTGTCTTTTGATTATTTAATACATTCCCCGTGAGAGCAAAAAAACGCTTTTTACCATAAATTTCATATTTACCTTTATGATTGTTGGGATAGGGATATGAACCTTTTACAATCGCATGAATGCCGTTTTTTGATTGAGAGACTTCTAAATAGCTGTGTCTAGTTAATCTATTAAGCCAGTTTATTTTGTTATCTGGTCTACTGGCATCATTTTTAAAAGCTTTTATTTCTTCTGGCATATCATCGAAATCAATTCCAATATAATCATCGTTAAAGAAGAAACCTAAGCCATCATATTCATCAGATTCTTTATATAAACGGGATGCAGTAGAAAAATCTACCCATGTTTTAGGATCAGATGAACTAGCACCTGTGCCAGTAATTGGATTAATAGGTTTTTTACTTTTATGCTGTCCTTTACGCTTAGGCGGTTCAATTTTAAATACACACCATTGACGCAGTTGTTGCAGTTCTTTAGGGATATTGGCTATAATTGTCATATAAAGTTTTAAATTCCTTTCTATTTTTTTAAGTATTAAATGCCTGATATCAGCCAATCAGTACACTTGTGTTAAAATTTAATTGTGTTTTTATTTTTTATGCCGTTGATTAATTTTTGCTAGTCACGGCTTTTTCTTTGCTCTTAAGCCAGTTAGTTATGCTTTGCTTGCCGTATAACTTGCGCCCGTCAATAACTGCAACAGGCATTCCTAAAGTAGCCCAGTAACTTATAGTGCTGTCAGCAACTCCAAAGTATTTCGCTATCTCTTTACGATTAAGATATGGTTTACTTTCATTGCTTACGGCTTGTTTTACACTATCTTTCACTAAATTAATAATGTGGTTGCTTAAATCCTTTTCTTGGGATGCGTCTAGCTTAATTTCCATTGTGGTTGCCTCCTAAAAAATATTTGATAAAGTCTTAGCATTTTTTGCTGATAATTCTTTCATGCCTGCAATTAGTCCCGCAATCTGGTCAGCTTGTTTAATTTCTTTTTTATTATCACTTTCAAAATTAATAGCCATGCTTTCAATTGCATCAAGCCCAGCGGTAAGCGAATTAGCATTCATGATTAATGTAATTAACTCATCTTCCGTAATAGGGTAGTTTTTATTTTCCTTAGGTAGTTCTTTATTTGTATTCATTTTTGTTAGTCCTTTCTTGAATTAATTGTTTTTCTGGTCGTATCTATCAAACCAATCAGCATAATTAGCTAATTTTAACGCTGTGGTTGCAACTTCACGCCATAAAAGTGAAGGAGGGTAATGCACACCATCTACATAAACAAGACTTTGGTTTTCTGCATCTGCTACTAGTTTTTTTATTTTGCCTAATAACTGCTCGCATTCTTGATCTTTCTTGTCAAACTCGTTTTCTGTGTAATCACTAATGAACATATTTTTCATTACTTCCACACTTTCTATCTAATCAATGCCAGGAATAGCCCTAGTGTTCTGGTAAAGCTTACGATTGCCACAATTGCAGATAGGGCAAGAATGATAAATAAAGTTAAATTAAATAATTCCGCTTCGCTGCCATCTGGCAAATAAAGCCAGTTTTTGAATGCTCTATATAGTCGTTTCATGCTGTGCCGTCCTTTCATATTCATCAATTAGCCAATCATTTAACTTCCTAAATGTGGTTTTAGTAACATTTCTGTGGTCGTGCTTGAAGATATCTATTAAGGTTCTTTTACTAACATTAGTAGCATTAGCTAACGAAGTAATAGATAGGTCGAGCTCTCCACGTTTTCGCTTAATTGCTGTAACTTGGTTTTCTGCTAGTTGCATATTTTCTTTTCCTTTCTTGTATTCTTTATGAATACATAATAAAGTATTCAAAATGAAAACGCAAATAAAATTTTCAAAATGAATACAATATGATAAGATTAGTGCAAGAATGGAAGTAAAAAACATGAATAGAATTAAAAAATTAAGACAAGCAAAGGGCATATCATTAAGAGATATGAGTGAACAAATAAATATGCCATATGTAACTATTAGCCAATATGAACGTGGAAAACGAGAACCTAAATTAGAAACATGGGAGAAATTGGCATCATTCTTTAAAGTTCCACCATCTTATTTAATGGGTTTAACCGACGACAAAACAGGTTGGTTGGATTGGTCACGAAATACAGGGTATTCCGTTCCACGTTTAAAAGATGAGGTGAAAAGATTAGAAAAAACAGGGCGTTTAGATAATATTGATGATATTCAAGAAAAGATTAATTACGCTGTTGAAAGTTTGGATTCTGGTGCGCCAACGACTACACAAGGCGTTATACATGAACTTAATAGCAAATTAGTAAGTTTAAAATATTATGTAGATGATGCCTTTATAGACCCAGAAACAAAATACTTGAATGAAAAGGACAACAACGGCACACCTTTTAAACGCCTTAATCCGTATCCTAAAATAAGAAAGGATATGGATGAACAAGCTTATGAAGAAATATTAAATGTTTTAGATGATGCGCGATATAAGCTGTCTAAAATAAATATTGATAAAAAATATTTATAAATAGTTTTTTGGTTAACCAGCTCACTTCTTGAAACCTCACAGCCGAAAATTTAGCCCAGTTCAATTAAGGATGGGTAGCAAAATGTGACGTCCTTAAAACACCTTAGCAATTCCTAGCATCCCTTTTAATGACCGTATTTAAAACAAATCGTTCTAAACGATCTGTTTAATGCTGAGATTGCAATTCTATGCTTGTTTAAATCATCTTAATCATTAACTAATCATTTAAATTATTCCTATAACATCCACAGTTTTTGTTAAATGTTTAATATCAGCCAATCAGTACGCCTTTTATTGATGAAAGGTAAATTTAACATGAATGATGAAATCAAGGGAATAAAAGAGATTGAAGAGTATACAACACCAAAAACGGGTAAGAAACAATATAAACTTTCTATGTATGCTGGTAAGGATGAGAATGGAAAATCAATTTTAATACGCAAAAAAAGGCTTACTGAAAAGCAAGCCCTAGAACTGTATTATAAATATAAAATGCAGATAGCCAGCGGGGACTACAAACCCGTTGAACATAAGAGAATGCACTTTAAAGAATTGTTTGATATGTGGATTAAAGTTTATGCTGATACTGTGGAAGAAAGTACTTTGGCAACCACAACAAACATATTCAATAACCATATTTTACCAGTATTAAGCAATATATATGTAGATAAATTAACGGTTGCTAAATGCCAGAAAGTAGCCCAAGAATGGAGACAAGAAGCACCTAGAACATTTAAACGCTACATTAGATATGTAAATAATGTGCTTGATTATGGTGTGAACCTTGAATTACTTGCCAGCAACCCAATGCGTAAGATTGTGCGCCCTAAGGTCAAAAGACAAGTTAAAAAGAAGTTTGATGACTACTATAATAAAGAAGAGTTAGCAACTTTTTTAAATGACTGTAAGGCATCCAAGTCTACAAAAATATTTACATTCTTTAGAGTTCTGGCTTATTCTGGAATGCGAAAAGAAGAAATATTAGCTTTAACTTGGGAAGATATAGACTTTAATAAGAATACTATTTCAATAAATAAAGCTTTAAAGATGGGCTTAAAGAATAGGCTATATGTGGATACGACAAAAACAGCAGATAGTGTTAGAGTTTTAAATATGGATAGCCAAACAATGAATTATTTGAGAGAATGGAAGCAAGTCCAATTAAAAGAATTATTTAAAATTGGAATTAATGCACTGAATAATCAAGCTCAGCTAGTTTTCTCAAATAGTAATAATTCTTATATCCATCCCTCTAAGCCCAGAGAATGGAATATGAGTATTTGCAAGAAATATAATCTAAGGTTTATTAAAATTCACGGTTTTAGGCACACGCATGCCTCTTTATTATTTAGGGCTGGTGTAACACCTAAAGAAGTACAAAAAAGACTAGGACACAAGAAAATAGAAACAACACTAGATATTTACACCCACGTTTATGAAGATGAAAGTACAGAAGCAATAAATAAGCTAGCTAACTTCATGAGTAATTAGGTGCAAATATTTCTATTTGGTGCAAAAATCGGTGCAAGAATTACATTTATTGACGGCAGTTATTGATATATCAGGCTTTCAAGCTAGGGATGTTTTTCCCGAATATCTCAATACGTTACCGTCAGATCACTGATCTGGCGGTTTTATTTTATAATCCAGGTGGTAAGGATGATAGAATTTTTTAAGACTCAACATTTAGTTGAAAGTATGGTTAGTGAGCGGATTGTTCCTGGAGTAAATTATGCCTTTATTAAAAAAAAGCAAGTATTTACCTCAACAGTTGGCTTTGCTAGTTTAATACCTAAAGTTGAGCAACTTAGCCCTTTTGCTCTGTATGACTTAGCTAGTTTAACTAAGGTGTTAGGAACAACTAATGTTTTTTTGAAGCTGAAAGAAGAAGGAAAACTTAATTTTACAGAACCTCTTAAAGATTTTATTCCTGAATTTAAAGATGAACGTATTCGCCTTAGTGATTTGTTAACCCATACTAGTGGAATTCGGGGATGGATTCCTAATCGTGATGAATTAGCTGCACCTGATTTATTGAAGGCGATCATTGGTTTACCTGTTACTGATGAATTTAAAACAAAAATGCGATATGCCGATACTAATTTTATTTTATTGGGATTAGTTCTTGAGAAAATCTATGGGCTACCTGTGCAAGATATTATTATGCAGGAAATTATTTTACCTGCTAAATTGAAAGAGACAACTTTTCATCCTAAGGCAATTGAGTGCGTTCCTACTGCTTTAACTGAAAATGGAAAAATGTTACGAGGGATTGTACATGATCCTAAAGCTCGGGTATTAGGAAAGGATTGCGGGTCTGCCGGTTTATTTGCAAATCTGGAAGATTTAATAAAGATAACCCAGGCTTATTTAGGGCTACGTAATGACGTTTTACCTCTGCAGCAAGATACCTTAGCTAATTTGTTTCAAGTTGAAACGCCTAAGAAAGTACATCCTCGTTCTTGGGGATGGGATTTACGTTTTGATCCTGTTGATCAACATCCATTGATTTATCATACTGGTTTTACTGGAACATTTATGCTAATTGATCGACTCAATCAAACAGCAATGATTGTTTTAACGAATCGAATCCATCCTAGCGGGCATAATCATATTTTTCTTGCAATGAGGGAGAAAATTGTTGATACATTTTTGAAGGAAAATGTCTATAAAAATTAAAAAGGGATAATGTCAATTGACATTATCCCTTTTATATTACATACCTGCTTTAATAATTTTCTTTTCACCCATTGTTTTACGAAGTGAAAGCATAGCAGTATAAGTGGCTAAAATATAAACTTTCTTAGTTGGCAATTTTGAAATTTCATCTAATAAAGCTTCATTATTAGTGGCAGTTGTCATTAAACCCGGATCAAAGCCGGAAACTTCTAGTCTAAATCCCATATCATGCCAACGTTTTCCACCGACTATTACTTTTTTGATTTGATCTTTATTTAATCCTTCGTAATCTGCATCCCAGATCCAGGATGTATCGATTCCGTCTGCGTGATTTGCATTTAAAAGAGTAACTAAAGAGTAGTTATCTTTTTCAGTATTTAACATATGGAGAACTTCATCAAGCCCAACTGGATTTTTAACTAAGATGAGATCTATTTCTTTATCTGCATAATTAATCAATTCTTGGCGACCAAAAATTCGTTTGTTTTCAGCAAAACTTTGGGCTACTTCTTCTTCACTTAAACCAAATTCACGCGCTACAGAATAAGCAGCTAGAGCATTATAGATATTATAGGTACCACCGATACCAATGCTGTACTCTTTTTCACCCATTTTGAATTTTAAGCTATTTGGAGTTTGATCAATAATTTGATTTACACTATAGGTTAATTCTGGACGATGGTAGCCACAATTAGGACAGAAATAGTCTCCTAAGTTTGCATAAATACGTTCGTGATAATGCAAGATATGATCGCACTTAGGACATAAAACACCATCAGTATTTACGGGAGCCTTGAAGTCATTTTCAGGCTTGTCCTCTGGAAGTTTGAAGCCATAGAATACTTTTTTATTAGGTAATTCCACGGATGAAAAAATACTTGCATCTCCGTTAGCGATAATAGTTGCATCGGGAGCTAGTTTAATTCCGTCGACAATCTTTTGGTAGGTAGTATAAATTTCACCGTATCTATCCATCTGATCACGGAAAATATTAGTTAAAACAAATACGCTTGGATGAAGTAATTTGGTCACCATTTTTACATTTGCTTCATCTACTTCTAGTACAGCAATTTTCTTTTTTGCTCTTTTATTCTTGTGAGCTAAAAATGCTGTAACAATTCCTTGCTGCATATTTGAGCCTGATGGATTAGTTAAAATATCACCATATTTCTTCTTCAATGCTTCCACGATTAAAGCGGTTGTCATTGTTTTACCATTAGTTCCAGTAACAATGATTGTCTCATAGCCTTTTGCTAATGAATTTAATACTTCAGGATCAATTTTCATGGCAAATTTCCCAGGAAAACTCGTCCCGCCCTTTAATACGTTATGAAGAAACCAGTAAGATGATTTACCAGCTACCTTAGCGATGCCTGATTTTAAATTCATATTATTATCCCTCACTTTAAAACTAAATTTTACTATAGCATATAGATAAAATGAAGACGACCTTTTTTATTTTTACCTGCACGATTTTTAAATTTACTTTATACTAATTAAGATAATACTAGTGAAGTTACATAAACTTAACAATGGAGGAATTTTGCAGTGGCCCAGTTGTTTTTTCGCTATGGTGCAATGAGTAGTGGTAAGTCGATTGAAATACTGAAGGTTGCCCATAATTATGAGGCACAAGGACGAAAAATTGCTTTAATGACGAGTAATGTAGACGATAGAAGCGGAGTAGGAACAGTAGCTTCTAGAATCGGTTTACATCGTAAAGCTGTGCCTATAAGTGAAGATTTAAATTTATTTAATTATGTTTCAGAATTGAATAAAAGTGATGTGGAGTCTGGCAATGGTAGGGTGGCTTGTGTTTTAATTGACGAGGCACAGTTTTTAAAAAGACACCACGTATTAGAATGTGCCAAAATTGTTGATGAATTAAAAATACCTGTAATGGCATTTGGTCTGAA
The DNA here is from genome assembly GCA_949888035.1 of Lactobacillus johnsonii. Lineage (GTDB taxonomy): Bacteria > Bacillota > Bacilli > Lactobacillales > Lactobacillaceae > Lactobacillus > Lactobacillus johnsonii_B. The sequence continues at coordinate 10,074 of CATLCE010000013.1, forward strand.
AAATGATTTTCAAAATCATTTGTTTGAAGGTAGCGAAAATTTGTTGATTTTTGCTGATAAAGTAGAAGAAATGAAGACAATTTGTCACTATTGCGGTCATAAGGCTACAATGAATTTACGAATTAATTCTGGAAAACCTGTTTATGAGGGTGAACAAGTTCAAATTGGCGGAGATGAATCTTACTATCCCGTTTGTCGTTTTCACTATTTTCATCCCAATAAGCAAAGATAAAAGATAAGAGAATTAAGAAAGGATAATAATTATGGATAAAGTGATGGCCCAATTGGAAGGATTAGTTGCCCATTATGAAGAACTTCAAGAAATGATGGCTGATCCCGAAGTTATTAACGATACTAAGCGGTATATGGAAATCTCTAAAGAAGAAGCCGATATGCGTGAAGTAGTACAAAAATATCGCAAATATAAGTCAGATATTAAAGAAATTAATGATAATAAAGAAATTATTTCTACTGAATCTGATAATGACTTAGTTGAGATGGCGAAGGAAGAAAATTCCGAATTAGAAAAAGAAGTTGCTGAATTAGAAGATGAGATTAAGATCTTAATGCTTCCTAAAGACCCTAACGACGATAAAGATATTATTATGGAAATTAGAGGAGCTGCCGGTGGGGATGAAGCATCATTATTTGCAGGCGATCTTCTTAGAATGTACGAAAAATACGCAGAAACTCAAGGTTGGAAAGTATCTTTAATTGATTCTGAGCCGACTGAAGTAGGTGGGTATAAGCGTGTTGCCGTTATGATTACAGGTGATAAAGTTTACTCAAAATTAAAGTATGAAAACGGAGCTCATCGTGTGCAACGTGTTCCAGTAACTGAATCTCAAGGCCGTGTCCATACTTCTACTGCGACTGTAGCCGTTATGCCTGAATACGAACAAGTAGATATCGACTTAGATCCAAAAGATATTCGTGTAGATGTTTACCGTTCATCTGGTGCTGGTGGACAGCATATTAACAAAACTTCTAGTGCCGTACGTATGACCCACCTTCCTACTGGTATTGTAGTTGCTATGCAGGATCAACGTAGTCAACAACAAAACCGTGAAAAGGCTATGCAAATTTTGAAATCACGTGTTTATGACTACTATGAAAGTCAAAATCGTGATCAATATGACGCTAAAAGAAAAGAATCTGTTGGTACAGGAGATCGGTCTGAAAGAATTAGAACCTATAACTATCCTCAAAACCGTGTAACTGATCACAGAATTGGTCTAACTTTAAACAAGCTTGATCGAATAATGAACGGCGAGTTGGATGAAATTATTAATGCACTCGTTCTTTACTACCAAACTCAGCAATTAGAAAAGATGGCTGAAGAAAATGCCTAAAAGTCTAAAAAAAATAAAAGAAACTGTGTTAAATGATAATTCTGAAATTCGTCCAGAGGATATTGATTACGTTCTGGGAGAAAGATTAGGCTATACACCTTCAGAATTTGAATTACACATTAATGATGAATTAACTCCGGAACAAGAAAAACAAGCATTAAAAGATATGAAAAAATTGCGTCGAGGAATTTCTCCGCAATATATTTTGGGATACGCTTGGTTTTATGGCTACAAAATTTTAGTTAACCGTGGAGTTTTAATTCCTCGGTTTGAAACTGAAGAGTTAGTTAAATGGGCACTTGAAAATATTGAATCTGGTAAAAAGATCCTTGATTTAGGAACTGGTTCTGGAGCTATTATGGTTGCCTTGGTAAAGCAAGCTCAGAAACAGGAGATTCAGAATTTGAATCTATACGCAAGTGATATTACAGATTCCGCTTTACGTGAAAGCGAAGAAAATTTCTTAAAGTATGATTTAGATGTTAAAACCCGTAAGGCAAATGTATTAGTGGGCTTAGAAAAATTCGACATGATTATTTCTAATCCACCCTATATTAAGACTAGTGAAAAGAACTTAATGGATCAAAATGTTATAAAAAACGAACCTGATACTGCCTTATATGGGGGAGAAGATGGTCTAGATTTTTATCGTAAATTTGCAAAGCAAGTTCAGTCACATTTAAATCCTCAAGGACAATTTTTCTTAGAGTTCGGTTTTAGTGAAAAAGAGCAATTAAAAGAATTATTTGAGACTGAATTACCAGATTTTGAAATTGAATTTAGGGATGACTTAGCAGGTAAGCCAAGAATGGTTCATGGAAGGTGGAGGAAGTAATGGAAACGAAGATTTTCAATAAAGAACAAATTCCTGAAGCAGTTGCCCTGTTGAGAAAAGGAGAATTAGTAGCTTTTCCAACTGAAACCGTATATGGTCTTGGGGCATTAGCAACTAATGAAAAGGCCGTTAAGAGTGTATATGCAGCTAAAGGGCGCCCAAGTGATAATCCATTAATTGTAACTGTGTCTGATGAACAAATGATGGAAAAATATGTCAATGAAGTACCAGAACGCGCTAAAAAGCTAATTAAGCACTTTTGGCCTGGTCCATTAACTATTATTCTTTTTGTCAAAGAGGGGACTTTGCCAGATGCTGTAACTGGTGGTCTCCCAACCGCAGCATTTCGCTGTCCAAATGATGCCATGACTCATGATTTAATTAGCGGACTAGGAAAACCAATTGTTGGTCCATCTGCTAATACTTCCACTAAGCCTAGTCCAACAACTGCAGAACATGTTTTTCATGATTTAAAAGGAAAAATAGCCGGGATTATTGATAATGGTCCAACCGAGATTGGTTTAGAATCAACAATTGTTGATTTGTCCGTTGAAAAGCCAACAGTTCTTCGTCCTGGAGAAATTACGCCTGAAGAGATTTCAGCAGTTCTAGGAGAAGAAGTTTTGATGAATAGGGGAACTACGCAGACTAAGGGTGTGCCAAAGGCTCCTGGTATGAAATATCGTCATTACGCTCCTAGTGCTCCTGTTTTAATTGTTGATAAAGAAGAAGATTTTTCGAAAATCCAATGGGATGATGAGACTGGTGTAGCTGCTTTGGATGAAGTTCTTGAAAAGATCGATAGTCCTAATAAATATAGTCTAGGCAAGACCATTGATAAGGCAGCTCATAATTTGTTTGGTGCTTTAAGATATTTTGATGGTGAAGATAAGATTAAGCGCATTTATGTCCAAGGTTTTGACCATGGTGCAATTAGTGCTGCTTACATGAATCGTTTAAACAAAGCTGCTGCTGGCCACCATTTTCATTAAAAATAAAAAGGCATGTAGAAAAACATGCCTTTTTTCGTATGATTTAGGAAACATTTATCTAATAATTTGTTAAAATAATGAACGAAGTATTATTTTTAAAATAGGAGGCCATTATGGGTAAGTTTACCGTTTTGAATCACCCGTTGATCCAACATAAGTTGACAATCATTCGTAAGAAAGATACAGGTACAAATGAATTTCGTCAAATTGTTGGTGAAATCGGTGGACTCATGGTTTATGAAATGACACGCGATTTGCCATTGAAGAATGTTGAGATTGAAACTCCAATTGGAAAGTCAACTCAAAAAGAATTAGCAGGTAAGAAACTAGTTATAGTACCAATTTTACGTGCTGGTCTTGGAATGGTTGATGGTGTTCTTCAAATGATCCCATCTGCAAAAGTAGGACATATCGGAATGTATCGTGATGAAGAAACTCTAAAGCCGCATGAATATTTCTTCAAGATGCCACCAGATATTGAAGAACGTGAATGTATTATTGTTGATCCAATGCTTGCAACAGGTGGTTCAGCAAATATGGCTATTGAAGCATTAAAGAAGCGTGGCGCTAAGAATATTCGTTTAGCTGTTCTAGTGGCTGCTCCTGAAGGTGTAAAGGCTGTACAAGAAGCAAATCCAGATGTAGACATCTATGCAGCAGCAGAAGATGAAAAATTAATGGATAACGGTTACATCTACCCAGGTCTAGGGGATGCAGGAGATAGATTGTTCGGAACTAAGTAATTTTACTCAAAAATATTTTGAAATTGAAATTTTTGGGTGTTATCATTTTTAGTGTGTTTGAGGTATTCAGCACAAGAAGGGAGGTCACGAAGTGAATGAGAAATCTGTAGTCGTTAATGTATTCGGCTTAAATTTCAATGTAACTAACTGCTTAGGGGGAACGTTAGTCGCAATTGCGGTTTTCTTTCTTGTTTGGTATTTAGGACGTAATGTTTCTTTAAAACCTAATAAAAAGCAAAATCTTTTGGAATATATGATTGATTTTACAAATGGGATTGTTAAGGATAACGTTGCTGACGTAGATGCACAAAAGCACCTATCTTTATATGCCTTTACCCTATTCATGTTCATTTTCTTTATGAACCAGTTAGGTTTGTTCTTTGAGTTTTCAATTAATGACCATATCCTTGTCAAATCACCAACTGCTAACCCATTAATTACTATGACCATGGCAATGATGACATTGCTTTTGTCTTATAACTTTGGTGTTCAGAGGTTTGGTGCTAAAGGTTATTTTGCAAATTATGCAAAACCAGTTGGATTTTTACTTCCAATCAATATTATTGAGGAATTCACTAATTTCTTGACGTTATCACTACGTCTTTACGGTAATATTTATGCCGGTGAAGTATTATTAACTTTAATCGGTAATCGTTTTGCAAAGAGTGCGGGTTGGTTTACCGTCATCGCTTCGGTTCCACTAACTTTAATCTGGCAAGGCTTCTCTGTCTTTATTGGCTCTATCCAGGCATATGTATTCGTAACTTTGTCAATGGTATATATTGGTAAAAAGGTTACTGAAGAATAATTTTACGGAGGTTTTTCTATGAAATATTTAGCTGCCGCAATTGCCGCTGGTTTAGCTGCTTTGGCTGCTTCCTACGGTAACGGAAAAGTTATTTCAAAAACTATTGAAGGTATGGCAAGACAACCTGAATCTGCTAACAACCTTAGAGCAACTATGTTTATCGGTGTTGGTTTGATCGAAGCTGTTCCTATCTTAGCTATCGTTATTGGCTTCTTAATTCTCTTCCTGTAATTTGCGTTTTAAGAACAAGATCGTAATTACGAGAAAGAAGGGTTGAGACATGCAATTTATGTTTGCAGCCTTAAAATTAGAGTTAGGTGACACGCTTTACTATCTTTTGATCTTTGCAGCTTTGCTCCTCTTAGTTAAGCACTTTGCTTGGGGCCCTGTAACAAAGATGATGGAAGAACGTCGTCAAAAGGTAATAAGCGACCTTGATCAAGCAGAAAGTGATCGAAAGAAAGCTGAATTGCTTGCTAATCAACGTGAAGCTGCCTTGAAAGACTCTAAACAAGAGGCAACACAAATTCTTTCTACTGCAAAAAGCAATGCGGAAAAGACTAAGAATAATATTATTAGCCAAGCTGATCAAGAAGCTGCCGCAATTAGAAAGAGAGCATCAGAAGATGCTGCCCAAGCAAAAACTGATGCACTCAATGAAGCAAGAGATCAAGTAGCTGACATTTCTGTTGCTATTGCTGAAAAAGTAATTAGCAAGAATTTATCTGCTGCTGATCAGAAAGACTTGGTAGATCAATTTATCAAGGGGCTGAATGACTAATGGCTTTAAGTAGAGAAGAAATTGCTTCCAGATACAGTAAAGCTTTATTTGCTTATGCGCAGGATGCTAATAGCTTAGATGCAGTACATGAGGATATGAATGTATTGCTTCAAGTAGCTAAAGAAAATCCTGATATGCTGCGTTTGTTAAGCGATCCAATTATTCGAAAGAATCAAAAAGAGGAATTCTTATCAAGTTTTAGTGATAAGTTTTCAGTTGAAACTAAGAATTTTTTGGATTTCTTATTAGAATATCGCAGATTTGAATCCTTAACTGCAATTATTGAGGCGTTTAATACTCTTTATGATGAGTATAAGAATATTGCTTCTGGTACTGCAGTAAGTGCTATTAAGCTTAATGAAGATGAATTAAGTCGAATAAGCCAAGCCTATGCTAAAAAGTATGGCTTTAAAGAATTGATTCTAACAAATAAAGTTGATCCAAGTATCTTAGGAGGTATTATCCTCAAAGTCGGGGATCGCATTATTGATGGTTCTATAAGAACTCGATTGCAACAAATTCGTGAGCAATTAATTGAAAATAGATAAAAGAGGTGAAACCATTGAGCATTAAAGCGGAAGAAATTAGCGCTTTGATCAAGCAACAACTTGAGAAATATGATGATAAGCTCAACGTCAACGAAGTTGGTACTGTTACCTACGTCGGTGACGGTATCGCCCGTGCTCACGGTCTAAATAACGTATTATCAAGTGAATTATTACAATTTTCTAATGGTTCATACGGTATTGCGCAAAACCTAGAAGCCAATGATGTTGGTATCATCATCTTAGGTCGCTTTGACGATATTCGTGAAGGTGATCAAGTTAAGCGTACTGGTCGAATTATGGAAGTTCCTGTTGGCGATCAATTAATTGGTCGTGTTGTGAACCCATTAGGACAACCAGTAGATGGTTTAGGTGAGATTAAGACTGATAAGACTAGACCTATTGAAAGTAAAGCTCCTGGAGTTATGGACAGACAATCCGTTAACCAGCCTTTACAAACTGGTATTAAAGCTATCGATGCTTTAGTTCCAATTGGTCGTGGACAGCGTGAATTAATTATTGGTGACCGTAAGACAGGTAAAACTGCTCTTGCACTAGATACAATCATTAATCAAAAGGGTCAAGATGTTATTTGTATTTACGTTGCCATTGGTCAAAAGGAATCAACAGTTAAAAACTCTGTTGAAACTTTAAAACGATTTGGTGCTATGGACTACACTATTGTAGTAGAAGCCGGTCCTAGTGAACCAGCACCAATGCTTTATATCGCTCCATATGCAGGAACTGCAATGGGTGAAGAGTTTATGTACAATGGTAAGGATGTATTAATCGTATTTGATGACTTGAGTAAGCAAGCCGTTGCATACCGTGAAATTTCCTTACTTCTTCGTCGTCCACCTGGTCGTGAAGCTTATCCAGGTGATGTTTTCTACTTACACTCTCGTTTACTAGAACGTAGTGCTAAGTTGAATAAGAAACTTGGTGGCGGTTCAATGACTGCCTTACCATTTATTCAAACCCAAGCTGGGGATATTTCAGCTTATATTCCAACTAACGTTATTTCCATTACTGATGGACAGATTTTCTTGGAAGCTGATCTATTCTTTGCTGGTACACGTCCTGCCATTAATGCCGGTGAATCAGTTTCCCGTGTTGGTGGTAGCGCACAAATCAAGGCTATGAAAAAGGTTGCAGGTACATTGCGTGTGGACTTGGCATCATATAGAGAGCTTGAAAGTTTTGCTCAATTTGGTAGTGATCTTGATCAAGCTACTCAAGCTAAGTTAAATCGTGGACGTCGTACTGTTGAAGTATTGAAGCAGCCACTACATAAACCACTTCCTGTTGAAGATGAAGTATTAATTCTTTATGCCTTGACACATGGCTTTTTGGATGCAATTCCTGTACCTGATATTCAACGTTATGAACTTGAATTATATGATTACTTTGCAAGTAACTATAACGACTTACTTGATGTAATCCGTACTACAGGAGATTTACCTGAGGAAGATAAGCTTAATGAAGCTTTAAAGAACTTCAACGAAGGTTTTTCAATCAGTAAGAAATAGAAGAGGAGGTTTTTTCATTGGCAGAATCTCTCCTTGAACTGAAAAAAAAGATTGCTTCAATTCAGAAAACGGGTCAAATAACTGAAGCTATGAGAATGGTTTCAGGTGTTAAATTGAATAGAACTGAAAAACTTGATCAAGAATATACTATTTATAACGATAAAGTTAGAGCAACCGTTTCTCATCTGATGAGTTCACAAATTGTGAATCAATTAGGTAAAGAGACAAATGAATATAGTGAATTTAGCGGTCAATCTAATATTGATTATAGTAGTTTCTTCGATTTAGGTACTTTAGCATCTTTAGTTCAACCTCGTAAAGAAATCAAATCGACTGGTTACTTAGTAATTAGTGGAGATAGAGGTTTAGTTGGTTCTTATAACAGTCAAGTTATTAAGAATATGATGAGTATCTTTAAAGATGCTGATGCCCAAAATAAAGATGTTAAAATTTTGGCAGTTGGTAGCGTTGCAGCACAATTCTTTAAGAAGCAAAATCTTAATGTGGTATATGAATATAGTGGGGTAAGCGATGTCCCAACTTACAATGAAGTTAGAGATATTGTTCAAACCGCTGTAAAGATGTACTTAAATGGCGTTTATGATGAACTTTTTGTTTGTTATACTCACCACGTAAATACGTTGACTTCTGCTTTTAGAGTAGAAAGCATGTTACCAATTTCTGATATTGATATTAATCATAAAGAAACAATGCCAAAAGACTACATTATTGAGCCAGATATTGATTCAGTATTGAAGACAGTTTTACCTCAATTTGCTAAATCAATGATCTTTGGAGCTATTTTGGATGCTAAAACTGCTGAGCATGCAAGTTCAATGACAGCGATGCAGAGTGCATCTCAAAATGCAGATGATGTTGTTTCTGGTTTGAAGACTAAATTGAATCGAGCAAGACAGGCACAAATTACTACCGAAATTACTGAAATTATCGGTGGTGCAAATGCCTTAGAATAAAATAGAAAAGGAGGTAGATGTTTTGAGTAAAGGCGAAATTGTCCAAGTTATTGGACCTGTCGTTGACGTGGAATTCCCACTAGATAAAGATTTGCCTGATATTAATAACGCCTTACGTGTCACAAACAACAATGGTGATACTCTTGTTCTTGAAGTTACACTAGAACTTGGTGACGGTGTTTTAAGAACTATCTCAATGGAATCTACCGACGGTTTAAGACGTGGTATGGAAGTTGAAGACACAGGTGCTCCAATTTCTGTTCCTGTTGGTAAAGACACTTTAGGACGTGTCTTTAACGTATTAGGTGATCCAATTGATGGTGGTCCTGCTCTAGGTAAAGATGTAAAACGTGAAGGTATTCATAAAGAAGCACCTAAGTACGATGAACTAAGCACAAGTGAAGAAATTCTAGAAACTGGTATTAAAGTTATTGACTTACTTGAACCATATGTTCGTGGTGGTAAGGTTGGTCTATTCGGTGGTGCCGGTGTTGGTAAGACAACTATTATTCAGGAATTGATTCATAATATTGCCCAAGAACACGGTGGTATTTCTGTATTTACTGGTGTTGGGGAAAGAACACGTGAAGGTAACGACCTTTACTTTGAAATGAAGGCATCTGGCGTTTTATCTAAAACTGCTATGGTCTTTGGTCAGATGAATGAGCCACCTGGTGCCAGAATGCGTGTTGCATTAACTGGTTTGACTATTGCGGAATACTTCCGTGATGTTGAAGGTTTGGACGTATTATTATTTATTGATAATATTTTCCGTTTCACTCAGGCAGGTTCTGAAGTTTCTGCTTTACTTGGTCGTATGCCAAGTGCCGTTGGTTACCAACCAACTTTGGCAACTGAAATGGGTCAATTGCAAGAACGGATTACTTCTACTAAGAAGGGATCTATTACTTCAATTCAAGCCGTTTATGTGCCAGCTGATGACTATACTGACCCGGCTCCTGCAACTACATTCGCTCACCTAGATGCTACTACTAACCTAGAACGTCGTTTGGTTGAACAAGGTATTTACCCAGCTGTTGATCCACTTGAATCAACTTCTAGTGCCTTAGATCCAGAAATTGTTGGTGAAGAACACTATGAAGTAGCTGTTAAGGTTCAACATATTTTGCAACGTTACCAAGAATTGCAAGATATTATTTCTGTTTTAGGTATGGATGAATTATCAGATGATGAGAAGTTAATTGTTGAACGCGCAAGAAAGATTCAATTCTTCCTTTCACAAAACTTCTTTGTTGCTGAACAATTTACTGGTATTCCAGGTTCATATGTACCAATCAAGGAAACAATTAAAGGCTTCAAGATGATCATTGATGGTAAATTAGATGATCTTCCAGAAGATGCTTTCCGTAACGTTGGTCCAATTGAGGATGTTATTAAGCAAGCTGAAAAGATGGGAGTTACTCCTAAAAATCCTGAAGCAAAAGCAATGCTAGAAGCAAAGTAGGGTGATGCGTTATGGCAGATCCAGAAAAAATTATAAAAGTTAGCGTTGTAACACCTGATGGTATTGTCTATTCGCATAATGCTACGATGGTAGCAATGCGCGCAATTGATGGAGATCGTGCAATTATGTATGATCACCTTCCAATTGTTACTCCTTTAGCTATTGGTGAAGTTCGGGTAAAAAGAACGCATGAAATGAATGATCGTATTGACCATATTGCTGTTAATGGGGGCTATATTGAATTTTCAAATAATGAAGCAACCATTATTGCTGACAGTGCTGAACGGGCTCGCAATATTGATGTTAAACGTGCACAATCAGCTAAGAAGCGTGCTGAACAACATATGCAAGAAGCTAAAGAGAAGCACAACGAAAGAGAAATGCTAGAAGCTGAAATTGCTTTACGTCGTGCGGTTAATAGATTACATGTACGTGAAAATTACGGTAAATAGAAATGAGAAAGACGAACGATGAGTTCGTCTTTTTTTATGGAGAAAATTATATGATGAAACAAGTAGGAGTTCATGCAATTGTTAGTCTAATCACATATTTAGTGACGATTGCATTTTCGTTCAGAGCAGTGAGAGGTCTGAGAGTGGACCAGTTATTTAAAAAGGGACACACATTTGAAATTCAAGTATTTTTACTATTTGTGTCGATTGCCTTAGGGTTTATAGTCGGACAATTTATTTTGGCATTAGTGGATCAATCCTTAGCTTTAAAAATGCTTTTTTAATGATTTTTATAAGAAATGCTTTTGAAAAGCACTTCTTTACACTTGTCCTTAAAGTAAAGCGGTATTTATGTTACAATTTTTAATGATTAAATACTGGAGGCACTAGCGTGGCAAGAGATATAGGAATTGATTTAGGAACTGCAAATGTTCTAATAAATGTATCTGGCAAAGGTATCGTTTTAAATGAACCTTCTGTTGTTGCTGTAGATACTGATAAAGATAAAGTTGTCGCAGTCGGTACTGAGGCATATAAAATGGTAGGGCGTACACCAGGTAATATTAGAGTAATTAGACCATTGAAAAATGGTGTAATTGCAGATTTTGATATTACAGAAGAAATGCTTAGCTACTTTATTGAAAAATTAAACGTAAAAGGTTTTATGTCTAAACCTAATATTCTAATCTGTGCTCCTACTGGAGTTACTTCAATTGAGCAAAAAGCTATTATTCAAGCTGCTGAGAAATCCGGTGGAGGCCGAGTATATCTAGACTTTGAACCTAAAGTAGCAGCTGTGGGAGCAGGGCTAGATATTTTTAGACCACAAGGAAATATGGTTATTGATATTGGTGGTGGTACTACTGATATTGCTGTCTTGTCAATGGGAGAAATCGTAACTTCCCGCTCACTTCGTTGGGCCGGGGATAAAATGAATCAGGCCATTGCCAGCTATATTAAACGTAGTAAGAATCTTTTAGTAGGACAACACACTGCTGAGCAAATTAAGATTCAACTTGGGACCGCTTTTGAAGCGGATCCAACTAAGACGATGACTGTTCGTGGTCGTGATATGGTTGACGGATTGCCAAAGCAAGTTACAATTAACGAGCTAGAAGTTCAAAAGGCTCTTGAAGATGGTTTAATGTCAATTGTGGCTGCAACTAAAGAAGTTTTGGAGCAAACTCCACCTGAATTGTCTGCTGACATTATCGATCGTGGTATTATGTTAACAGGTGGTGGAGCCTTACTAAAGAATATTGATAAATTAATTACTTATTATCTCCAAGTTCCAGTTTTAAAAGCTGATGAACCATTAGAAGCTGTTGCAAATGGAACAGGTGTGTTGCTTAAAAATATTGAAAATCATCAGAGACACTAATTATGAAGAGAGCAAGTTTTAATTTTTCATTAGTAAATAAACATTTAAAAAAATTGGGAAAGATTATTTTATACTTGTTTGCAACCATGCTCCTTGGAGCCTTTATTGGATGTGGTGTTGCAAGTGGCAATCCTTTTGCAATTTTCTTTCCTACAACATGGATTCATTTTTTTGAGTTTTTAAGTTAAAATGAATAAATTGTTAATTGGGTTGGTAAATGTTTATAAGAAATTTATTTCTCCAATTTTGCCACCAACATGTAGGTATTATCCTACTTGTTCAAGCTATATGATTGATGCTTTAAAAAAGCATGGAGCAATTTTAGGCTTAATAATGGGACTAGCGCGGATATTACGCTGTAATCCTTTTATTAAGGGAGGAGTAGATCCAGTACCGGATTATTTTACCCTGCGTCGTAATCCTCATCCTGAACGATATGAAGATAAAATTATTGCGCAGGCATTTCATTCGAATAAAAAGTAGGAGAATATATATGTCTAGAAAATTGGAAAGTATTGATATTGAAGTTAATGAAAGAAAAGGCACTTCAGCACCTACCTGGGAAGTTGTTATTCCCGGCAAACGTTCTATTGGAATTATTGAACAAGAAGAAGAACGCTACCATGTAGTATCTTCTAAAACAAATCACAGTCTCTATTCCAAGACTTTAGAAAGTGCTATTAATGAATTACTTTCATACTTTACTTTGCATGAAAAATAAACAAAGTAGGGATATACAATGACAAAAGTTGAAAATAAAGCAGATTGGTATGATCGCATCGCATGGGGTGTAGTAGTTCCAGTCTTTTTATTAGCCGTCATCAGTCTATACGGTATTTGGGTTGCAACTGTGAATGATCCTAAAATGGGTAGCCCAGTAAAAGCAGTTATTACTCAAGCAGTTTGGTATCTGGTATCAATTGCACTGGTGATTTTTGTAATGCAATTTGATGCAGAACAACTTTTTAAAATTGCTCCGATTGCTTATGGGATTGGAATAATTTTATTAATTGCAGTTTTATTCTTGTATAACCGGCAAGTATTTGCCGATACTGGTGCGAAGAGTTGGTTTAAATTAGGACCATTAACTTTTCAACCGTCTGAAATTATGAAACCTGCCTTTATCTTAATGTTAGCGAGAGTAGTAGAGCGGCATAATGAACAGTATGCCCATACTTTTAAAACAGACTGGCTTTTGATTGGTAAAATATTTGCATGGTTAATTCCAGTTGCGGTTTTGTTAAAGCTACAAAATGACTTCGGTACCATGCTTGTGTTCTTTGCAATTGTTGGTGGGGTAATTTTAGTTTCAGGAATTACTTGGAAAATTATCATCCCAGTATATGGTGTTGTGTTTATTATTGGTGCAGCAGCAATCTTACTGGTTACTACCCCCGGTGGACAAGCATTTTTAGGAAGTGCATTTAACTTTAGGGCCTACCAGTTTCAAAGAATTAACTCTTGGTTGAATCCATCTCAAGATACTTCGTCAGGTGCTTATCAATTGTGGCAAAGTATGAAGGCGGTTGGATCAGGTCAAATCTGGGGACATGGTTTTGGTAAAGTTAGTGTTTATGTTCCTGTTAGAACTTCCGATATGGTTTTCTCAGTTATTGGAGAATCATTAGGTTTTGTAGGATGTTGTGCTTTGATTTTGATTTATTTCTATTTAATTTTTCAAATGGTCAAAATTACTTTTGAAACAAAAAATGCATTTTACTCTTATATTTCTACAGGAATTATCATGATGATTTTATTCCACGTTTTTGAAAATATCGGAATGGGAATTGATCTTTTACCATTGACTGGTATCCCGCTACCATTTGTATCTCAAGGGGGATCAGCCTTATTAGGAAATATGATTGGAATTGGCTTGATTCTATCGATGAAGTGGCACCATAAAGATTATATTTTTAGTACCGCTGGAGACTTTTAAAAGTATAAAAAAATACCTCATCATTTTTGATGAGGTATTTTTTTGCTCTTAATTTTTTCTATTTTTCTTAATATCTTCGTTTTGTGCAGCTGGTTGACGAATTACAAGAACATCACAAGCTGCAGTACGGGTAACATACTCCGTAATACTACCAATTAGTAATCTTTCTACGGCGTTTAAACCCGTAGCACCTAAAATTATTAAATCGATATTGTGTTCTTCTGGAAACTCATGAGCAATGATATTCTTTGGAGAACCAAATTCAATTGAATAGTGAACATCTTTAACTCCAGCATCTTTAGCCCGGTTATAATATTCTTCAATTTTGGTTTTTGCCTCTTCAGATACTTGTTCAACCATTGCTGAGTCAAAGCTAGAAACATCTTGAAATGCACGAGTATCTACTACGTGTAAAATTTCAAGAGTAGCACCGTTTCTTTTAGCTACTTCAACAGCTTTGCTAAATGCAACGTCAGCTTCTTTTGAACCATCTACGGCAACTTGGATATGTTGGTATTGTTTTAACATGTTGATCACCTCTCCATCAATATTTTACCAAAATTTGATTTAAATAGAATAATAATAAAACTATTCATTTAAATTCATGAAAGTAAATGAAAAGATGGAAAGCGCCATTGCAGCAATAATTAAGGTAATGAAATTAAATATTTTAGGTAAGGTAAATAAAATAATAATCCCAATAAAACCAGTTAAAATTAACACTAAACTAGTAATTGAGAACAGCATATTAATTTTTTTATTTCCAATAAAAGTGAAAATAATAAATTGTCCTTTATTTTTACTTCTAATTAAATACCAAGCTGTAATAAACACTAATAAAATAAAAATTAACATTAGAACTTTTAATACCACTTATTAAACCTCACTTAATAAAAAAAGCGGCTTACGCCGCTTCCTTGAATTTCAATAAAATCTGAGTTGACTGCAACATAATGACGCTTGTTGAACCCGCAGTGTTCAAAATTTGAATCTATGTCGCAGTGAATATGGATCCTAGGACAAGCTAGTATTCCGATTCAGATGTTATTCATAAATTCCAACGTCTTTAGTTTGATCGGTCAACTTTGTAATTAGGTTGATCAACTCAGATCACTATCTATTCTAGCAAAGATATGATTAATGTCAATAAATTGGATTTACTTTTGCAGCCCATCTTTTTGCATTTTTTTTAGGCGTAGATATTGTCTTTTTAATGCATCTTCAACTTTAGAATTACCCTTCGGATTAAAGTAGGAGACATTTTTTAGGTTGTTAGGTAAGTATTGTTGGGCAATCCAATCACCTTGAAAGTCATGGGGATAAAGATAAGAAACACCATGATTTAAGGTAGCCGCTCCCTTGTAGTGTGCGTCCTTTAGACTATCAGGGATAGGATCATTCTGCTTATTTTGAATGTCACTTATTGCTGAATCAATTGCAGCAATTGCACTATTACTTTTAGGCGATAGGCAGAGTTCAATGACAGCATTTGACAAAATAATTCGCGCTTCTGGTAGACCTACCATTTGAGCGGCTTGTACTGCATTAACTGCACGACTGCAGGCTGGGGGATTAGCGAGTCCAATATCTTCATAGGCAATTACCAATAATCGTCTACAGATTGCTACTAAATCGCCAGATTCGCAGAGATTCCCTAGATAATAAAGGGCTGCATCAGTATCCGAACCTCGAATTGATTTTTGAAATGCAGATAATAAATCATAGTGGCCATCACCATTTGCATCATAATTTTGAGATTTAAATTGGATGGAATCCTGCATTTCAGCTTTATCGATTACTAGTTTATTATCTGCACTCTCCTGTTTTTCTTCTTTTGTCGATAGAACTGCTAATTCTAATGCATTAAGGGTTGCTCTTAAATCGCCATTTCCTTTTTCAATTAGGAGATTACGCGCATCTTTTGTTAACTCTACATTGTATTTACCTAATCCTGTTTCGGAATCTTTAAGAGCACGATCAATCGCATGCGAAATATCCATTTTTTTAAGACGATGTAATTCAAAAATCTGACATCTGGATCGAATAGCAGGAGAGATGGAAATATAGGGATTTTCTGTCGTAGCACCGATTAAAATAATATTCCCTGATTCTAAAAGAGGTAATAGAAAGTCTTGCTTTGTTTTGTCTAAACGATGTATTTCATCTAAAAGTAAGATGACAGTTCCACTCATTTTTCCTTCTTCAGCAACGATTTGAAGATCTTTTTTTGTGTCAGTTGCTGCATTAAGTTTTCTAAATGCATATTTAGTGGAACCTGCGATTGCGCTGGCAATACTAGTTTTTCCAATACCAGGAGGTCCATAAAGAATCATTGAAGATAGAAGTTTAGCTTCGACCATTCGTCTAATTATTTTCTTATTTCCTACTAAATGTTCTTGACCAACAACTTCATCTAAGTTTTTGGGGCGCATACGATAAGCAAGAGGTTGCATAATTAGTCCTTTTTTCTAAATAATTTGTCCCAGAAATTTTCTTTTTTTGGTTTTGATAATTGTTCATGTGGCACTTCTGGAGCATATACTTGGTTGATGTCAATTCGATAATGATTAATAGCAGTTTTTGAAACTACTAAAACGCCAGTGGAGTCTGGTTCGTTTTTTGCAGTTTCGTCATTTATTAAAGTGAACTTAATATCTTTTTGTGAACACAAACTCATTAATTTACTAATAAATTTATTTTGAGGCATTTTACCATTGATTAAGATAGTATAATTTTTAAAGTCATTTAAATGGTCTAAAAACAAAGTATCTAAGGCCGGGTTATCAGTTTCTTTTACAGTCATTCTTACTAGAACTCGTTCACGTAAAGAACCTAAATATCTTCTCCGTTCATCGGGACAAGTTTGAGGAGTAATGCCTTTAGCAGCATGTTCAAGACGTGTATTTAAATCTTCAGTCATATTTCTTTTTCCTTTTTATAATAAAATATTACATTCTTAGTGTAGCAAGTGGAAAAGAAGAAAACAAAAAAGTCTTTCCAAAAGAGGAAAGACTTTTTGTAATGAAGCAGTAAGTATTAAAGCTTCTTGTTGTACCATTCAACGATAAGAGCTTCATCAACTTCTGGTTCCATTTCGTCACGTTCTGGAAGACGAACTAAAGTACCAGTCATCTTGCTGTCGTCAAATGAAACAAATGGTGGACGTGATACAACTGCATCTAAAGCGTCCTTAACTTGTTGCAAGTTCTTTGACTTATCTCTTAAGCTGATTTCTTGACCAACTTTAACTTCGTATGAAGGAATGTCAACACGCTTGCCATCTACTAAGATGTGACCGTGGTTAACAAGTTGTCTAGCTTGTTCTCTAGTTGAAGCTAAACCTAAGCGGTAAACGATGTTGTCTAAACGTCTTTCAAGTAAAGCCATAAAGTTAACACCGTGCTTACCTTCACGAATCTTGCCGGCACGGATGAATAAGTTTTGGAATTGACGTTCATTTAAACCAAACATCCAACGTAACTTTTGCTTTTCTTTTAATTGTTGACCATATTCAGAAACCTTTGCACGGTTGTTAGGACCATGATCACCAGGTGCATAGTTACGACGGCTAATTTCCTTACCAGTACCTGAAAGTGAGATACCTAAGCGTCTTGAACGTTTCCAACTTGGACCAGTATATCTTGACATAAAAAATCCTCCATAAAAAATAATAATTTTTTGGAGTAAAATATGAGAAATAAGTTCAACATTCGTGCATCTCAAGTTGCATGTTTCGCCCAGTGCAGCGCGGGTTACTCGTTCACTAAACGCCTCAAGATGTTGACGTTCTTGTCACTTATTGCTGCAAATATTTTACACGAAAACTATTATAGTAAGAAATATGTTTTAAAGCAAGTAAAAGTAGAGATTTTCTAGCTGGTATTAAGATGAAGTCTGGTATAATTAATATGAAATATGGAGGGTATTATGTCATCAGGGTTATCTATTCTTATTATTGTAATATTGATTGCTATAATTGCTGTTATTGCTACAGTTGTTATTCTTAATAAGTATTTTAATCATCAGATTGCGGAATTAGATGCGCTAACTGATGAATTGAAAGATATTAGCGTTGAAGAAGATATTAAACGTTTAGAGAAAATGGAATTAGCCGGAAAAAGTTTGGAAACTTTTAAAAGATGGCAGAAAGTATACCAGAAAGTTGATACTAAGGACGTTGGAGAATTAAAGCATCTTCTTGAACAAGCGGCTGGGCTTAATGCAAAATTTAATTTAATAAAAACTCGCCAATTAATTAAAGAAGCAACAGAATTATTACAGACTAATCAAGATAATGTAGAACACAGTAAGCAAGTATTTACTAATTTACTCGAAGCAAATCGAGATAATCAAAAGCACTATGCTGCTTTATCAAAAGACTACCAACAACTACGTAAAAAAATATTATCCCAATCTTTTAATTATGGGAATGCAATTGATCAGATTGAAGAAGATCTAGCAACCTTAGAAAGTGATTTTCAAACTGTAAAGAATTTATCTGGTGAAGGAGATCATGAAGAAGCAAAGAAAGTATTAGTTAAAATCGATACAAATCTTACTACTTTAAAGACTGATCTTCCTAAGGTAGAGAACTTTGATCAAGAGTTAAAAAATGTTTTTCCCGATCAACTTAACGAACTCAGCAATACTTACCGTCAAATGATAAAAGATAAGTACAAAATTACTGAAGTGGATGTACTAGAAGAAATCAAGAGCTTAAGAGAACTAGTTGATAGTACTAAAAAGAGTCTTACCAAATTAGAGCTTAAAAAGGTTGAAAAGAATAATAAAGAAATAAGTACACGAATTGATAGCTTATATGACATTCTTACAAAAGAATTTAAAGCTCGGCCATTTGTTGATAAAAATCAAGATAAAATTGTTCAAATTCTTTCCCATGTTGGAAATGCATCTAATCAACTTGTAGCTAAGTTAGAGCATGTGGATCAAAGTTATGAATTGACACATGGAGAGCTAGCTGAAGCTAGACAACTAAAAAGTCAAGTTAGCCGAATGGATTCTGACTTTGATGTTGACTGTCAAAAGTTAGCTGATGGTAACGGTGTTTACTCTCAAATTGAAAATAAATGGCTAACTATGTTAGATAATTTGAAAGAAATTGAAAAGACTGAGAAAAAACTCTCAAATGATATAGATGGGCTATTTGATGCAGAAAAAATTGCTAATGATTCTATAGTCCATTTTAAGCAAGAAATTTCTTTAGTTTATCGAAAAGTTGAACGGCGTCAGTTACCCGGAAAGCCTGAAAGTTTTATTCAGATGTATACTTTAGTATTAAATGAAGTTAAGCATACAGATAATGAATTGAATCAAGTTAGAATAAATATGGAAAAAATATCTAGTGAACTGATTCAAATTCAGGAAGATATTGAACGTTTAAAGAAAGAAGCAGATGAGATTTTAAATTCTGCTGATTTAGTTGAATTGACTATGCAATATTCAAATAAATATCTTTCAAATCCTGAAATTAAACGCGCACGTAAAGAAGCCTATGATTTATATCAGAATAAATATGAGTATAAAGAAGCGTTGGACGTAATTGCGACAGCGCTAGAAAAGGTAGAGCCAGGAAGCTATCAAAGAATTGAAAAAGAATACTATAGCGAGCAAGAAGCAGATGAAGAAGAGTAAAAGATTGAAGCAATAGTATTTTTAAGTTAAGATTTTATATGATTATCAAACGACCATCTTCTATGGTCGTTTTTTAGGGGAGAAAGAAAATTGATCTATTTTGATAATAGTGCTACAACAGCTGTCTATCCTGCAGCTTTAGAGACATATGATAAAGTAACAAAGGATATCTGGGGAAATCCTTCAAGTTTGCATAAAATGGGAGATCGATCTCATCAACTTTTAGAAGCCTCTAGAAAACAAATTGCTAATTTATTGAATGTTAAGCCATATGAGATATTTTTCACATCTAGTGGAAGTGAATCTGATAATTGGGCAATCAAAGGTACTGCTTTAGCAAAAAAAGAATTTGGTAACCATATTATTACATCAAGTGTTGAACATGCAGCAGTTTCAAATTCAGTACGTGCTTTAGAAAATTTGGGATTTCGTATAACTGTTTTACCAGTTGATAAGAATGGACAAGTAAATCCTGAAGATTTAAAAGAAGCATTAGATAAAGAAACAATTTTGGTTTCAATTATGGGTGTTAATAATGAGATTGGTACAATTCAACCTATTAAAGCTATTAGTAAAGTTTTAGAAGATTATCCTAACGTTACTTTTCATGTTGATAATGTTCAAGCTTTGGGAAAAGATGTTTGGGATGAGGTATTTACTGATCGAGTAGACCTAATGAGTCTATCAGCTCATAAATTTCATGCACCTCGTGGCGTAGGTATTCTTTATAAAAAAGAAGGTAAAATGATTAACCCGTTAATTGATGGCGGTGGTCAAGAAAAGGCCTTACGTTCAAGTACTGAAAATTTACCTGCAATTGCGGCAACTGCTAGAGCCATGCGTTTATATTTAGCTGATGAAAAGAAAAATGCTGAGCAAGAATTGGCAGTTAAGAATAAAATAGTTTCCTATCTAAATGGAAAACCAGGAATTCATATTTTTTCACCAATTAACGATAATTTTGTTCCAAGTATTTTATGTTTTTCATTAGAAGGTATTCGCGGGGAAACTTTAGTTCATACGCTTGAGTCTGAAGATATCTATGTTTCAACCACTAGTGCATGTTCTTCAAGAAGTGGTGTAGAGAGTGGCACTTTGAATTCTATGAAGGTAGATGATGATTTAGCTACCGGTGCAATTAGACTAAGTTTTGATCCAAGTAATACAATTGAAGAAGCTGAACAATTTATTTCAGTTTTTGATAAAATATATAAGCACTTCGCTGAAATTAATCATTTGAAATAAGGTGAAATTATGCAATATACAGAAGTAATGGTTCGCTATGGTGAACTATCCACTAAAGGAAAAAATCGAAAAGATTTTATTGGAAGACTTGCTGGTAATGTAACTAGAGCTTTGCAAGATTTTCCAGAAATTGAGATCCATCCTAAACATGATCGTATGCATATTGTCTTGAATGGCGCTCCATTTGAGAAGATTGATCAACGTTTAAAACTTGTTTTTGGTATTCAAACATATTCTCCAACTATAAAAGTCGATAAGAATCTTGATGCAATTAAAAAAGCATCCCTTGAATTGATGCAAGCAACTTTTAAAGATGGTATGACATTTAAAGTTAATACTAGACGCAGTGACCATGATTTTGAATATGACACTAATCAGTTAAACATGATGATTGGTGATTACCTATTTGATAATATGGATAATTTAAAGGTTCAAATGAAAAAGCCTGACCTAGTCTTAAGAATTGAAGTTCGTCAAGACGCAATCTATATTTCAAACCAACTTCTTCATGGAGCAGGTGGTATGCCGGTTGGAACTGCTGGAAAGGCAGTCATGATGCTATCAGGTGGGATTGATTCTCCAGTAGCTTCTTACTTAGCAATGAAGCGTGGAGTTGAAATTGATATGGTGCACTTCTTTAGTCCTCCATATACTACTGAAAAGGCACTTGCTAAAGCAAAAGAGTTAACTGGGATTTTGGCTAATTATTCTGGAAAGATTAACTTTATTGCTGTACCTTTTACTGAAATTCAAGAGCAAATTAAGGAAAAGTTGCCAGAAGGTTACTTAATGACCATTCAACGCCGCTTTATGTTGCAATTAGCAGATCGTATTCGTGCAATGCGGGGTGGGTTAGCAATCTTCAACGGTGAATCAGTTGGTCAAGTGGCATCTCAAACACTAGAATCAATGGTTGCAATTAATGATGTGACTTCAACGCCGGTTCTTCGTCCAGTGGCTACAATGGATAAAACTGAAATTATTAAGCTAGCTGAGCAAATCGGAACATTCGACCTTTCTATTGAACCATTTGAAGACTGCTGTACAATTTTTGCTCCGCCGCGTCCAAAGACTAAACCAAAATTGGATGAAGCTCGTAAGCTAGAAGATAGACTTGATGCTGAAGGAATGATTCAGCGAGCAATTGATGGAATGGAGATTACACCAATTTATCCAAATCAAAAGTTCTTGGATGATAAGGCTCAAGAAGACGCAGACTTGTTATAAAAAAGTGCTAGCAGAATGCTAGCGCTTTTTATTTTAGAAAGACAAAATATATGAGAATTGATAAGTATTTGGCTAACATGAATGTTGGTTCACGTAAAGAAGTTCATAATCTCATTAAAAAGAAGATTGTGACAGTTAATGGAGAAGTTGTAAAGACACCCAAGGAGCAAGTTAAAGAAGAAGACCAAGTAGCAGTTGATGGAGAAAAAGTGGCATATCAGCAATACCATTATTTTCTTCTCAATAAATCTAAAGGTGTTATTTCAGCAACAGAAGATAAAAGTCAAAAAACTGTTCTTTCTTTACTTAAACCTAAAGATCGTTATAAAGATATAGCGCCAGTAGGTAGACTAGATAAGGATACAACGGGTTTATTATTGTTAACAAATGATGGTGCTTTAGCCCATGAGTTGCTAGCTCCTAATAAACATGTTACTAAAAAATATCGGGCAAAAATTGCTGGAGTAGCTGATGAAGAGACAGTTAAAGTTTTTGCTAGTGGTATGACATTAGGTGATGGGACAAAACTAAAACCAGCAGAATTAAAGATTTTGATGCAAGATAAAGAGTCCGATCAATCAGAAATTGAGATTGAAATTCAAGAGGGAAAGTATCACCAAATTAAGCGAATGTTTGGAGCAGTGGGGATGAAAGTAATAGAATTAGATCGAATTTCCATGGGAAAATTAGTCCTGCCAGCTAACCTAAAACGCGGCCAATATCAGGAAATTACTCTAACAGATATCAAGTAGAGAATGAGAATTATGAATAAATATATTTTGGTTGGTTTCTTTATTTTAATTTTTCCTTTTACTTGTGGTTTTTTAAACATCGCCCACCGGGGAGATAATGAACAAGGAAAGTTTGCAGAGCATAGTTGGGTTGCATATGATCGTGCAGTATGTGCAAAAGTAGACTATTTAGAACTAGATTTACAACAAACTGCTGATCATGTTCTCGTAGTGAGCCATGATGAAAACCTAAGTAGAGTTTTTGGGATCGATAAAAGCATTGCAAACTTGCCTTATCATGATCTAATTACATATAAAAATCAAAATGATGAGTCCATTCATCGTCTTGTCGATGTCTTTAAACGTTATCAGAGTTCTAACGTAAAATTTATGATTGAACCAAAAGATAATAGTGATAACGATATCAATAATCTACTTAGTTTAATCAAAAAATATCATTTACAAAATCGGGTGTTGTTAGAATCGTTCTCAGAGCTAGCTCTTTTAAAAATTCATAAAAGTGATCCACAAATTCCACTAACTCAATTAGCTGGTGATTTTACAATATCCCCAATGCTGCAGTATTATGCAAATAATTTTTATGCTAAGAAAGCTGCTGATTATTTAGGTGAGCATAATAAAAAGTATTTACTCTGGGGCATTGATACAGAAACTCAAATGAAGAAGTATTCGCGCCCAGAAGAAAATGTTTCAGGAATATTGACAGATTATCCAGTTAAATTGGCCACTATTTTACATGAAAATAATGTCTTTAAAAGATACTATGAAGCAGCCGCTTACCCCAGTGAATCAATTTCAGGTTATATGTATTTGAAAAATGGTAAAAAAGTTTATGTTGATCAAGTTAAAATGAAAGACAATCAACTTTTTTATCATGTAAAACCTAATATTTGGATTAGTTATGATAATTTAAAAAATTCCAATAAGTTTGCTCCTAAAGCACAAGTTGGCAAAATTAAGTTAGAACATGATGTTCAAGTTTATACCGATCCAGCTTTTGAAAAGAAAACCGAGAAGAAATTACGTAAAGATAGTGCTTGGAATTATTTTGCAGTAAAGAAAATGCCCGGGAAAACTGCCTATAACTTGGGTGGTGCACAGTGGGTAAGCCAATAATTTTTATTGCTAGCTTAATAAAAACATGATAAACTTATAATCAATATATAGGGAGTAACCGGCATAAGGGTGTACTTACGGCGTCAAAACGAAATTAATTTTTCCGCTGTAAGTTTAAATGGTGAGACTATTGGCTAAACGTTTTTTGTTCAGACAATGGTCTCTTTTTTTATGCCAAAGTCTGGTTTTCCCAGTAGATGGAGGGTTTAAGTGAAAGCATATTATCGTGAGAGTAAAGAAGAAGTTCTAAAAGAGCTTGGAGCTAATGAACAGCAAGGTTTAACTAGTAAAGTTGCTCAAGAAAAATTAGCTCAAGTAGGACCGAATGCTCTAGTAGAAGGTAAGAAAAAAAGTGTTGTAGAAGTCTTTTTAGAACAATTTAAAGACCTAATGGTTATTATTTTGATTGTTGCAGCTGTGATTTCTGCATTTACTGGTAACTTAGAAAGTACAGCAGTTATTATTGTTGTTTTGATTCTAAATGCTATTTTAGGAACAGTGCAACATGTTAAGGCGGAAAAGTCGCTAGAAGCCTTGAAGTCCCTATCTGCACCTGCCACTAAGGTTTTAAGAGATGGTAAGAAACAAGAAATTGCCGCAAAAGATGTTGTTCCTGGCGATATACTTTTACTTGAAGCAGGGGATTTAGTCACTGCGGATGGTAGAATTTTAGATAATTTTTCATTGCAGGTAAATGAAAGTTCCTTAACCGGTGAGTCAACTAATATTGACAAATTAGACACGACTTTTGAAAAAGAAATTCCTTTGGCTGATCGTGTAAACATGGTATATTCTAGTTCTCTTGTAACTTATGGACGTGCAAATGTTTTAGTTACAGCAACTGGTATGGATACTGAAATTGGTAAAATTGCTACCTTAATGAATGAGACTAAGGAGCGTAGAACGCCATTACAAGTTTCACTTGATCAATTTTCATCTCGGCTTGCAACTGCAATTTTGATTTTCTGTGCCTTGATCTTAGGATTGCAAATGTGGCGTGGTCAACCTTTACTAGATGCATTACTATTTGCAGTAGCATTAGCCGTAGCAGCTATTCCTGAAGCTTTAAGCTCAATTGTAACTATTGTGCAGGCTATGGGAACTCAAAAAATGGCTAAAGAACATGCAATTATTAAAAATTTAGCTGCGGTTGAATCCTTAGGGTCAGTTTCAGTAATTTGTTCTGATAAAACTGGAACTTTAACGCAAAATAAGATGACTGTTGAAGACATTTATATTGGCGGAAAAGTTCTTAAGCCGGAAGAGTTGAACTTAAGTAATCAGTTGCATCGGTATTTACTATATGATGTAGTTTTAAACAATGATGCAAGCTTATCTGCTGGTAAAAAAATTGGTGATCCAACAGAATCAGCCTTATTAGAAATGTACCGTAAAGTTCCAGGAATTGATCTTGGTGACGGAAAATTAGGCTTATCTGAAAGTGAGTTAAGAGAACATTTAGATCGTTTAGAGGAAGTGCCTTTTGACTCTGATAGAAAATTAATGAGTACTAAGCACTTAATTCACACTGTTCCTACAATTTTTGTAAAAGGAGCAATCGATGTTTTACTTAAACGTTGTGTGAATATTCGTTTTGGGGATGATGTCCGCCCAATGACTGAACAAGATCGAAAAGATATTTTGGCTCAGAATAATCACTTTTCAGAAAATGGACTAAGAGTGTTGGCATTTGCCTATAAGGAAAGTGACGAAGAGTTATCTACTGATAGCGAAAAAGACTTAACTTTCATTGGTTTAGTTTCCGAAATGGATCCACCTAGAAAAGAAAGTGTTGCAGCTGTTGCACGTGCTAAAGAAGCCGGGATTAGAACTGTGATGATCACTGGTGACCACAAAGTAACTGCAGTAGCAATTGCGAAAAAGATTGGTATTTTCACTGATGGTGATCTTGCATTAACAGGTTTAGAGTTAGATGCATTAAGTGATAAAGAATTAGACCAACAAATTGAAAAAGTAGCAGTTTATGCTCGAGTTTCTCCAGAAAACAAAATTAGAATTGTTAATGCCTGGCAAAGAAAGAATCATATTGTATCAATGACAGGTGACGGAGTTAACGATGCACCTGCATTAAAGAAGGCAGATGTTGGTGTTGCAATGGGTATTACTGGTACTGAAGTATCAAAAGATGCTGCAAGTATGATCTTGACTGATGACAACTTTGCGACAATTATTAAAGCTGTTGCAAATGGTAGAACAGTTTATGAAAATATCCGGAATGCAATTGGATATTTACTATCTGGTAACTTATCAGCTATCATTACTGTTTTATTTGCTTCAATTGCTGCATTACCGGTTCCGTTTGTTGCAGTTCAACTTTTGTTCATTAACTTAGTTACTGACTCTCTTCCAGCTTTAGCTATTGGGATGGAACCAGGAAATCCTGATATTTTAAAACGTAAACCACGTGATCCTAAAGCTAGTTTGTTAGATAAAAAATTCGTTACACAAATTAGTATTCAAGGTTTTTTAATTTCACTAAGTGTTATTGCTGCTTTCTTACTTGGTTTAAGGGATACACCAGCAATTGCATGTACTATGGCCTTTTCAACTTTAACATTTGCGCGTTTACTTCATGGGTTCAACTGCCGTTCACAGCACAGCATTTTTAAGATTGGATTTAAAAATAATTGGTACAGTTTGGCAGCTTTTGCATTAGGAACTGTACTTTTAGCCTTAATTCTTTTTGTACCAGCATTACATGGACTATTTGCAGTTCAACCATTAACTGCTCAAGAAGTATGGCTAATTGTGATTTTGGCAGTTATTCCAACTATCTTAATTCAATTAGTGAAAGTAATTAGAGAAAATAGAGATTAATTCTTAGCTTTCTTCTTATTTTCTTTCATGCTATAATCATAAACAAAGCAAGAATCAAGAGGAGTAATTTCGCATTACAGAGAAAAGTCAATATGCTGAGAGACTTAAAGAATATTACTAGTAGCTTGATTAGCTGATTAATTGAATTTTTTAGTAGGTTAATCCGGACACTTCAGCGCCGTTATCGCTTATAAGAGAGGTATAGGTTCTATATCTAATCGTAGGTGGTACCGCGGAAAAATTTCGTCCTAGACAAATATTTGTCTAGGACTTTTTTATTGGAGGAATTTAAATGGCAGATTTAGCACCTAAATATAATCCTAATGAAGTTGAAAAAGGAAGATACCAGGAATGGCTTGATGAAGATCTTTTTAAGCCATCTGGCGATAAAAAAGCTCATCCTTATTCAATCGTTATCCCACCACCAAATGTAACTGGTAAGTTGCACTTGGGACATGCATGGGATACAGCAATTCAAGATACATTAATTCGTTTTAAGCGTATGCAGGGCTATGATACCTTATATCTTCCTGGTATGGATCATGCTGGTATTGCAACTCAAGCTAAAGTTGAAGCTAAACTTCGTACACAAGGAAAAGATCGTCACGAAATGGGACGTGAAGCTTTTGTTAAGCAAGTTTGGGACTGGAAAGATGAGTATGCATCAATTATCAAGAGCCAATGGGCAAAGATGGGTCTTTCACTAGATTATTCTCGTGAAAGATTTACCCTTGATAAAGGTCTTTCAAAAGCTGTTAGAAAAGTTTTCGTTCAACTTTATAATGAAGGACTCATTTACCGTGGTGAATACATCATTAATTGGGATCCAAAATTGGAAACTGCTCTTAGTGATATCGAAGTTATTCACAAAGATGATAAGGGCGCCTTTTACCACATTAAGTATCCATTTGCAGATGGTTCTGGATTTGTTGAAATTGCAACTACTCGTCCTGAAACTATGTTTGGTGATACTGCAGTAGCCGTTGCACCAGGGGATGAACGTTACAAAGATATTGTTGGTAAGGAATTAGTATTACCACTTGTTGGACGCCACATCCCAATTATTGAAGACCAACACGTTGATCCAGAATTTGGTACCGGTCTTGTTAAGATCACTCCAGCTCATGATCCTAACGACTTCCAAGTAGGTAATCGTCATAACTTAGAAAGAATCAATGTTATGAACGATAATGGAACTATGAATGAAGAAGCTGGCAAGTATGCTGGTATGGATCGTTTCGAAGCACGGGATGCGCTAGTTAAGGATCTTAAAGAAGAAGGCTTCTTAATCAAGGTTGAACCAATTGTTCACTCAGTTGGTCACTCAGAGCGTTCTGGTGTTCAAGTAGAACCAAGACTTTCTAAACAATGGTTCGTTAAGATGAAGCCATTAGCTGAAAAAGTTTTGGAAAACCAAAAGACTGATGACAAGGTAAACTTTGTTCCTGAAAGATTTGAACATACTCTGGAACAATGGATGAGCGATGTTCATGACTGGGTAATTTCTCGTCAATTATGGTGGGGCCACAGAATTCCAGCTTGGTACAATAAGAAGACTGGTGAAACTTACGTAGGTCTTGAAGCTCCTAAAGATAGTGAAAACTGGGAGCAAGATCCAGATGTACTTGATACTTGGTTCTCAAGTGCATTATGGCCATTTTCTACTTTAGGCTGGCCTGATGAAAATTCAGAAGACTTCAAGCGTTACTTCCCAACTAATACTTTAGTTACTGGTTATGACATCATCTTCTTCTGGGTATCAAGAATGATCTTCCAAAGTTTACACTTCACTGGGAAGCGTCCATTTGATGATGTTGTTTTGCATGGTTTAATTCGTGACCCACAAGGACGTAAGATGAGTAAGTCTTTGGGTAACGGTGTTGACCCAATGGATGTTGTTGACGAATATGGTGCAGATGCTCTTCGTTGGTTCTTGCTTAATGGTACAGCTCCTGGTCAAGATACTCGTTATGATCCAAAGAAGATGGGTGCAGCTTGGAACTTTATCAACAAGATTTGGAACGCAAGTCGTTTCGTAATTATGAACTTGCCAGAAGATGCACAGCCTGCTCATATGCCAGATACTTCTAAGTTTGATTTGGCAGATAGCTGGATTTTTGATCGTTTGAATCACACTGTTAGTGAAGTAACTAGATTATTTGATGAATATCAATTTGGTGAAGCTGGTCGTGAACTTTACAACTTTATCTGGAATGACTTCTGTGATTGGTACATTGAAATTTCTAAGGTTGCATTGAACGGTGATGATGAAGAATTAAAGACTAGAAAGCAAGAAAACTTAATCTGGATTCTTGATCAAATCTTACGTTTACTTCACCCAATCATGCCATTTGTAACTGAAAAGTTATGGCTTTCAATGCCTCACGATGGTAAGAGTATTATGGTAGCTCAATATCCAGAAACTCATAAGGAATTTGAAAATAAAGAAGCTGACAGTCAGATGGCCTTCTTAATTGAAGTAATCAAGGCTGTTAGAAATATCCGTATGGAAGTTAACGCACCGATGTCATCCCCAATTGATATCATGATTCAAATTGATGATGATAAGAATAAATCTGTTTTGGATAATAACGCTGAATATGTAGAAAACTTCCTTCATCCAAAAGCTTTATCTGTTGCAGCTGATATTGAAGCACCAAAACTTGCTAAAACTGCCGTAATTCCAGGAGCTCAAATCTTTGTTCCATTGACTGAATTAGTTAATGTAGATGAAGAACTCGCCAAGATGGAAAAGGAAGAAAAACGTCTTGAAGCTGAAGTTGAAAGAGCTGAAAAGAAACTTTCAAATCAGGGATTTGTAGCTCATGCTCCTGAAGCAGTTATAAATAAAGAGAAAGAAAAGAAGGCTGACTACGAAAGTCAACTTGCTGGTGTTCGTGAAAGAATGAAAGAATTAAAGGAAAGTAAATAGAAGTGAAATTTACTAATGTTGACCAGGTAATTAAGAGAATATATTCTTTACCCAAACTTCATCCTAAAAATGATCTGAGTTATATCCGAAGGATTTTGAAACAGTTAAATAATCCTCAAGATAGTGTTAAGACAATTCATGTTACCGGAACAAATGGTAAAGGGTCGACATCCTATTATTTGAGTAATCTATTGCAAAAGGCCGGTCAAAAGACTGGCCTTTTTGTGTCTCCTTATATATATGAATTTAATGAAAGAATTCAATTAAATGGTAAAAATATAAGCAATAATGATCTCATTAAAACAGCTAATGAAATTGAGATGGCAATAGAGATACTAAAAAAAGATGATCCTGATTTTTCTTTGGTAACATTTGAATATGAAGTAGCTTTAGCCTTTCAATTTTTTGCTCAAGAAAACTGTGACTATGCAGTTATTGAAGTAGGGATTGGAGGAGAGCATGACAAGACAAATGTAATTATTCCTGAAGTAAGTGTTATTACAACAATTGGATTAGATCATGAAAAAATAATAGGGCCAACTTTAAAAGATATTGCTAAAGAAAAAAGTGGCATAATAAAATCTAATAGACCTGTTGTCTTAGGAAATGTTCCTCAAGATGTATTAGAGATTTTACTTAATAAGGCGCAAAGTGAAAATTCAAAATCATTTTTATTAGGAAGAGATTTCCAAATAAAAATAATGCCCGATGTGATTGAATATCAAGATTCAAAGAATATCTATAATTTTGCATTACGGCCTTTGGTAGAAGCTTATGATATTGGGGTAGCAGTTCAAGCAATTCAACTGTTGCAACTTGATTTAGATAGAAAAAAGATTGAAGAAGCAATTAATGAAACCCGTATTCCTGGTAGATATGATGTGATTCAAACTAGTCCTGAAATCATTGTCGACGGGGCACATAATTTACAAGCGATGGAGAATCTTTTAAACTTAGTTCGAAAGAAGAAAAAAGGACAAATCTACGTGTTACTTGGAATGATGAAAGATAAAGACCTGGGGCCAGTCACAAAATTATTTAAGGATGAAAAAGTCACTTTAACACGGATTGATTATCCTAGAGCTGCTAGATTAGAAGATTTTCCAAAAGAGGCACAAAAAGAATTTGAATATAAAGAAGATTTTGAAGAAGCTTATACAAGCTTGAAGAATAAATTGCAGGCAGATGATATGCTATTAGTGACAGGATCTTTTTATTTAGTTGGTGCAGTTTTAAATTACTGTAAAAGAGGTAAAGATGAAAGTTGAAGATATTGCTGATCCTATTGAAGGTATAATTTTTGATATGGATGGATTATTAGTTAATTCCGAAAAGTTGTATTGGGATGCTAATATCGTCGCTGCTAAAGAAGCAAACTTAGATATTCCTGATGATAGTTATCTGAAACTAGTTGGTTCTTCAGTTAAGGAAATGGAAGATTTTTATCATAAACATTTCAAAACTGAAGCTGATCGAGATAAATTTATTAAAAGAACTGATGACTTAGTCTGGAAATGGACTGATGAAGGTAAACTTAAACTTCAACCAGGAGTGCGAGAAGCATTAGCGGTATTTAAAGAAAAAAATATCAAATTATCAATTGCATCGAGTAATTATGAGAATGTAATTGTCCATAATTTAGATGTTTTAAAAATAAAAGATTACTTTGATTTTTATCTAAGTTATAAAGATGTTGAATCTGGAAATATTAAAGCTAAGCCAGCACCAGATATTTATCTATTGGCTGCTAAAAAAATGCAATTACCTAAAGAAAATCTACTAGTATTTGAAGATTCAAGCACAGGTGTTGCAGCAGCAAGTGCTGCAGGTTTAAAATGCGTAATGGTTCCAGATTTAAAGCAACCAACAAATTTAGATAAAGATAAGGCGACATTAATTTGCAAAGATTTTTATGCTTTTCTTGAAAAAATTAAATAGTTTTTTCGTAATAAATATCAAAGGAGTAATTGATATTTATGAAAAAAGAAGAATTATTGCAAACTGATGTTGATTTAATAAAGAAATTAGCTGAATCGTTAGAGAAAAAAGATATTCTTACATTTAATAGTTTATTTAGAAAACTAGATGAGGTAGGAATCAGTAGCTTTAAGGAACTATGGCAATTTGCTGCTAGCCCAAGTTGCAATGATGAGGTAGCAATTTTACTTCAATTGTTATTGGAGCGCGTAAAGAGCGTCAATAATAAGAAAATTGAGAGCTTTTACTCGAGTTCACAAGTAGGATGCTATATCGCGGATAAATTATGTGGCCGTCCGCAAGAAGAGCTATATGGAATTTATCTGGATTCAAAAAATAAGATAATTGCTGAAAAATTAATTTTTCAGGGAACGGTAAATAGAGCAGTTGCTCATCCCAGAGATATCTTTCGATGGGCTGTCATTTATAATAGTACTGCCTTTTTTGTAGCCCATAATCATCCTAGTGGGGATGAACAGCCATCGCAACATGATTTACGCTTTACAAAGAAGTTAGTAGAAGCAAGTAAATGCATGGGAATTGATTTTTTAGATCATTTTATTGTGACAGATAATACCTATTTAAGCTTTCGAGAGACTGAACTTCTTTAAGTCTTCCTTAAGTATTAGGCAAATTTCCTTAAAGCAAATTTTTACATCAGTGTTTCTATGCTATAATATCTAAGACTAAATAAAGATACGATTTAGGCTAAAATAATTAAAGAGATAAATTTAAGGAGAGATTTTGCGTGTTTGGATTAGGATCTAAAAATATTGGGATTGATTTGGGAACTGCCAACACACTCGTTTATATTGAAGGTAAAGGTATTGTTTTACGTGAACCTTCTGTTGTTGCTAAGAATACTCAAACGGGTGAAGTTATTGCAGTTGGTTCCGAAGCCAAAG
Source organism: Lactobacillus johnsonii (assembly GCA_949888035.1). GTDB lineage: Bacteria > Bacillota > Bacilli > Lactobacillales > Lactobacillaceae > Lactobacillus > Lactobacillus johnsonii_B. The sequence goes on from CATLCE010000013.1 coordinate 42,511, forward strand.
AGATGATTGGTAGAACTCCTGGATCAATTGTTGCTATTCGACCAATGAAAGATGGAGTAATCGCAGATTACGATACAACTGCTGCTATGCTTAAGTATTTCATGGAAAAAACAGTTGGTAATTCAAAACCAGCTGCAATGATTTGTGTACCATCAGGTGTAACTGAAGTTGAAAAGAGAGCTGTTATTGATGCAGCTAGAGTTGCTGGTGCACGTGAAGCATACGTAATTGAAGAACCATTTGCTGCAGCTATTGGTGCTGGCCTTCCTGTTATGGATCCAACAGGTTCAATGGTTGTTGATATTGGTGGGGGAACTACTGATGTGGCAACTATCTCATTAGGTGGTATTGTTTCATCTCGTTCTACTAGAATGGCAGGAGATAAGTTTAATAGTTCAATTGCAACTTATATTCATCAAAATTACAACTTATTAATTGGTGAAAGAACTGCTGAAACTATTAAGATTCAAATTGCTTCTGCTTCAGTTGAAAAGGCAAAAGAAATTGAATCAATGAATATTCGTGGACGTGATTTAGTCACAGGATTACCAAAGTCAATTGATATTAATGCAGAAGATGTTGCAAAGGCTATTCAAGAAGTAGTTCAAAATATAATTGTAGCAATTAAAGAAACTTTGGAAGAAACATCTCCAGAAATTGCTGCTGATGTTATTGACCATGGTATCGTATTAACCGGTGGTGGAGCTCTTTTGAAGAACTTACCGGAAGTTATTTCAGATGCTACTAAAGTTCCAGTCTTTATTGCTCAAGATCCACTTGATTGTGTTGCAATTGGTACCGGTGAATCTCTCAAAAATATTGAAGTTATGCGTAAGAGACGTTAATTTAGAGACCGGCGTAAAAGCCGGTCTTTTTCTATTAACTTTTAAATTAGGAAGATAGTAGTAGATGAAAAAATTTCTCAAAAACAAAAAGTTATTGACAATTTTTGTCCTAGTTATTTTAGTTTTAAGTATGTTATCTATTTCTGTTCGCTTACGTAATAGGAGACAATCACCTTTTTTAGTTCAAAAAATTGGTAATGATACGGTTTCCATAGTAACCCGAGTAGTTAATTGGCCAATTAACTTAATTTCTAATGGGGCGGCTAATGTAGAAGATCTGTTTAATACTCAAGCTGAAAACGATCATTTAAAAAAGCAAGTTGATAATCTTGCTCAAACTAAGGCTCGAAATAGTTCACTTGAAGCTGAGAACACTCAGTTAAAGCAAGCTTTAAAATTAAAGAAAACTTTGACGGACTATACAATTATTAATGGTTCGGTGATTTCTCGTGCTGCAGATACTTGGTCAGATTTATTAATTATTGATCAAGGTTCAAGAGCAGGTGTTAAGAAGAATATGCCTGTTATGGCAGGTAAAGGTGTAATTGGACGGGTTGTTGAGGTAAATAGTACTACTTCAAAGGTCGAACTGATTACTACAACTGATAAATCAACAAATAAATTTGCTGTAGAAGCTGATGCAGCTAATGGTAAAAAAGTTCATGGAGTAATTTCTGTTGTTGGAAATAATCAAATAGCATTTACCCAAGTAGTTGATGGTCAAAAATTGAAGAAAGGAACCCGAGTTTATACTAGTGGAATGGGTGGCCTATCTCCAAAAGGTCTCTTAATAGGAACAGTTAAGAAAACAACCCGGGATACTTTTGGCTTATCAGATGTTGTCGAAATTCAACCAGCAGGTAACCTTAACGATCCATCAGTTGTATCTGTAATTAAAAGAAAGGTTGAAGAGTAATGGCAGAATTACGTCGATGGTATGTTGCCATTGCTTTGTTTGTGGCATTAATTCTAGATGGAGTATTAGCTTATAATTTACAGACTTTTATCTTTCATCGAGGTTTTTCTGGAAGTTGTTGGTTAACAATTATTGGGATTACCTTAATTTCTCTATGCGATGATAAAAATGATGCTGATATTTGGCTCTGCTTAGGATTAGGCCTTATTGCGGATCTATACTATTTAGGAATTATTGGAATTTATACTGTAGCTTTTCCTTTAATCTGTTTTATTATTCAGCAAAGTGCTCGCTTTCTTCCAGAAGTATTCTGGTTTAGATTATTAATCTGTTTAGTTACTTATTTATGCGTAAGTGCTTATGTGTTTTTGATGTTTAATATGGTAGGCATAATCCAATTGTCTTTTGCTAGTTTTTCACGTAGTATTTTGCCTAATTTACTATGGTGCTTAATTCTTGTTTTATGTACTTATTGGTTCTGGGTAAAACTAGCTGAAGAGTATCCATTTTTGAAAAAAGAATACTATTTCTAAACAAAAAAGAGTCGCTGTTAAGCGGCTCTTTTTAACATGCAAAAGATTTTAAAATTGAAAGACACCAGTTCCAATTAAAGCAGTAGCTACTACCCCAAGAAGGGTGATAACTGCCATAAACCAGGCCATAATAATAGTTAACTTTTGAAATCCAGATTTTTTCTTACGTTTTCTCATATGTCCCTCCTAAATTAATAATTCTAGTGTACCATGTTTTAATTGTAATTTTATATTTAATTAAAATAGTTTAAAACGCTGATTGTAAAATTAAATTGAACACTTGATAAAAAATAAAAAGTCCATTCGGACCTGTTTGATAGAATGTTAATAACCACAAAAACTTTCTATTGGAGGTCAAAATGGACTCTTTACATTCTA
>CATLCE010000014.1:0-44799 GCA_949888035.1 Lactobacillus johnsonii
GAATGAGCAGTTTAGAATATCACTTTGGCGTAAAAGTAAGATTCTATCCTAGCAATAATCAAAAGAAAATGATTAAGCAGAATTATGACGCACAGCGTTTTGTTTATAACCAATACGTTGGCGCTGGTCGTTTGATCTATCACGTTAAAAAAAATAGTAGGATCAGACAGCTTAATAACGGCATGCCCTTTGTAATGCAGACAATGTCCGAACAGGAAAGTCAACAGGCATTAAGAATGATTGATGCTCAAAACTTGATTTCTAAACCTAAAAATATTAGAGATAAGTATGATTTCTTACGTGTCGAAGACATTGATAGCTTGGCCATCGCCAATGCAATTCAAAATTATCATAAGGCATGGAGGAGCTATCACAAAATCGGTCGCGGTATTCCTTCTTTTCATAAGAAGCAAAGCGACTGGTCATATCAGACTAACTGCCAGTACATAAAGCAAGACGAAGCTTATCTTGATAACGGTACCGTTAGGTTTATTGACGCTAAGCATGTAAAGCTTCCAAAATTAGGAATAGTAAGAATTGCAGGATTGCGTAAATTGATTAAAAAGCGCTTATTTGACCATATTCCAACTAGAATTGGCACTGCTTCAATTAAGAAAACGGCAGACAATCAGTTCTATCTTTCTTTACAGCTTGGAAGCGATAGTGCCTTTGTCAAAGACTATGCTAAAACACAAAAGCAGATCGGCATTGATCTTAACTTGGATAATTTCTTGACGGATTCTAACGGTGCAGTGGTAGCTAACCCAAGGTTTTATTGCAGAGCCAAGAAAAAGCTCGCCCATGCTCAAAGAATCCTCTCACGCAGAGAACGCAGAGCGAAAAAAGAAGGACGCTCTTTGTGTGAATCCAAGAATTATCAAAAACAGCGCCTAGTCGTAGCTAAAATGCACGACAGGATTCGCAGAAAGAGACAAGACTTCTTGCAGGTTCTTTCTACTGCATTAATCAAAAACCACGATTTAGTAGTAGCCGAAGAACTAAGAAGCAAAAATCTGTTAAAGAATCATGCTCTTGCCCAATCTATTTCTGATGCAGGATGGCGGAGTTTCTTAACCATGCTCGAATATAAAGCTGATCTTTATGGCAAAAAGTTTGTCACGATTGACCCAAAATTTACTACGCAAAGGTGTCATAATTGCGGAAACATAATGGGACAAAACGGCTATAAGAAACTTACGCTTAAGGATCGGAAATGGACTTGCCCAGTATGCGGAAGTTATCACATAAGAGATTGGAATGCTTCTGTAAACATCTTAGAAAAAAGCAAAGGTATTTGGAAAAATCCTAAAATAAAAAAAGCAATCTAAATGGACTGCAGTCCGTTTGGCAACTTGCGGACTCAAAAGGCTTTGGTAATTGGGAAAACCGCTGTTTGGATTTTCGCAATTCAAACAAGTTAAGCCTGTATCTAAGCAAATTGGTGAAATAGTTAGCGCAAGCTAACGAACCACCAAGCCCCAGAATTCATTCTGGGGTAGTTGACATAAAGAGAATCACTATACATCTTCTTTAAATAGTTTAAAAGAAATAGATCAATATGAATTTGATATTGCCGTAATCGGGACATCATCGGTTAATAAAAATGGAGTTTTTGTAGTTAATCACTCTGATGCACAAATTGAAAGAGAAGTAGTTAATCGAACCAAAACAGTTATTTTACTGGCAGAAGAATATAAATTTAAAGAAGATAGATCTTCGCCGTATAAGGTCATGGATTGCAAGCAAGCTGATATTTTGATTACAGATAATAAGCTTGATCCCCAGTATCGAAAATATTTTAAAAAGAATATTAAGATTCGTGAAGTACTCGAAGAGGAAAATATAAAAAGTAAGTAATTATAATTGGACCGTCCCAATGTTTTTAAAAGTTGAATTTTTGCACTTGATGCTATATGATATTACTGTAATAAGGAAATGAAAACTATTTCAAGGAGATATAGCTATGGCAGTAAATTACGATTCTCAAGAATACTTAAAGAGTGTTGACGCATACTGGCGTGCAGCTAACTACTTATCAGTGGGACAATTATTTTTAATGAATAATCCTTTACTTAAAAGAGAATTAAAGGCAGAAGATGTAAAACCTAAGCCAATTGGTCACTGGGGTACAATTGTGCCGCAAAACTTTATTTATGCACATTTAAATCGTGCAATTAAGAAATATGATTTAAACATGTTCTACATTGAAGGTTCTGGTCACGGTGGTCAAGTAATGGTATCGAACTCATATTTAGATGGTTCTTATACTGAACGCTACCCAGAAATTACTCAAGATGAAAAGGGAATGGCTAAGTTATTTAAGCAATTTAGTTTTCCAGGTGGAGTTGCGTCTCATGCTGCTCCAGAAACTCCTGGATCAATCCATGAAGGTGGAGAATTAGGCTACTCACTATCTCATGGTGTTGGTGCAATTTTAGACAATCCAGATGTAATTGCTGCAGTTGAAATTGGTGACGGTGAATCAGAGACTGGTCCACTTGCTACTTCTTGGTTTTCAAGTAAGTTCATTAATCCAATTAAAGATGGTGCAGTTATTCCTATCTTGCAAATCAATGGCTTTAAGATTTCTAACCCAACTATCGTTTCTAGAATGAGTGACGAAGACTTAACTAAGTACTTTGAAGGAATGGGTTGGAAGCCATACTTTGTTTCTGCATATAAAGACGGTGAATTTAATGGGTATAAAGACCACATGGAAGTTCACCAAGAAATGGCAAAGACAATGGACGAAGTTGTTGAAGAAATTAAAGCTATTCAAAAGCATGCGCGTGAAAACAATGATGATTCCTTAGTGAAGTGGCCAATGATTGTCTTTAGAGTACCTAAGGGTTGGACGGGTCCAAAATTTGATCTAGATGGCAATCCAATTGAAAATAGTTTCCGTGCTCACCAAATTCCAATTCCTGTTGCTCAAGATGACATGAATCATAAAGAAATGCTTACTGATTGGATGGAAAGTTATAAGCCAGAAGAATTATTCAATGAAGATGGCTCACCAAAAGATATCGTTAAAGAAAATACCTTATCAGGCGACCAAAGAATGGCTATGAATCCAGTAACTAATGGTGGGATTGATCCAAAAGTCTTAAATATGCCTGACTATCGCGACTTTGCAATTAAATTTGATAAGCCTGGATCTGTTGAAAAACAAGATATGGCCGAATGGGCAAAATATTTAGACAAGATGTCTGAATTGAACCCAACTAATTTCCGTGGTTTTGGTCCTGATGAAACTAAATCTAATCGTTTATTCCAACTTTTAGATAATCAAAAACGTCAATGGATGGAAAGTATTCATACTCCAAACGATGAGAACTTGGCTCACGAAGGTCGTGTGATTGACTCACAATTGTCAGAACACCAAGATGAAGGTTGGCTTGAAGGATATGTATTAACCGGTCGTCACGGATTCTTTGCTACTTATGAAGCATTTGGCCGTGTAGTTGATTCAATGCTTACTCAACATATGAAATGGTTGAGAAAAGCTAAAGAGCAAACTTGGAGACATGATTATCCAGCTTTAAACTTAGTTGATACTTCAACTGTTTTCCAGCAAGATCACAATGGTTATACTCACCAAGATCCAGGTATGTTAACTCATTTGTATGAAAAGAATCGTCCAGATTTAATTCACGAATACTTGCCAGCAGATACTAACTCCCTTCTTGCTGTATCTGATAAGGCATTTAGAGATCGCGAATGCATCAATGTTTTAGTAACTTCTAAACAACCTCGTCCTCAGTGGTTCTCAATTGAAGAAGCTAAGAAATTAGTTGATAAAGGTCTTGGCTATGTTGACTGGGCATCAACTGATAAGGGCGCTAAGCCAGATGTTGTTTTTGCTTCAACTGGTACTGAACCAACAATTGAATCTTTAGCTGCCATTGACTTACTTCATAAGAAATTCCCAGACTTAAAGATTCGCTATATTAATGTGATTGATGTTATGAAGTTAATGTCCCCAGAAAAGAATCCAAATGCAATCAGTAATGAAGAATTCAACCGTCTTTTCCCTAAAGGTACACCAGTTATCTTTGCATGGCATGGATTTAAGCCAATGATGGAATCAATTTGGTTTGATCGCGGCCGTGGTAAAGATGATGTTCATATTCATGGCTATGAAGAAAATGGTGACATTACTACTCCTTTTGATATGCGTGTCTTAAACCACATGGATCGCTATGACTTAGCAAAAGATGTAGTAGAAAGTATTCCTGAGCTAAATGAAAAGAATGCGGATTTCATTGATGAAATGGATAGCTTGCTTGCTAAACACCACCAATATATCCGTGATAACGGTAAAGATATGCCTGAAGTTACTGAATGGCAATGGAATGGCTTAAAATAAAGATATTATTTTTTTAAGATCGGATTAATTTCCGATCTTTTTTAATTGTAGTTATTAAAAAATCATTGTATTGTTAGTGTGACATTTATTGTTATAATATATTGAGGAAAGTAAGTGTAATTATTAATAAATAAAAGATATTGTAGGAAGGGATGATGAGATGGATTTTAAAGATGTTTTAGCAAGTGAACATGCAACAAGAAAGTTTACTGATCAAAGAGTAAGCGAAAAAACTGTGATTAAGGTAATCGAAGAGGCTCAAAGAACACCATCATTACTAAATTCACAACCATGGCGAATTTATGTGGCTGAAGGTGAGGTTGCAAAAGCAATAAGAAAAGATCATGAAGATAAGGTCGTGGCTCATGAAGAACCACATGAAGATTTTGCTTCATTGCTAAAAGTTGAGTGGGATACGTTTCCAAGTAAGAATATGGCAACAATGAGTGAAACTTTAGATTACTTTTTACGTGGTGAATCTGATGCTTTCGATCAAGCTCAAATAAAATTGTTTAACGCTCCTGTGATAGTATTTTTGACTATTCCTAAAAAATCTCCAGCTTGGTCAATTTTTGACTTAGGTGCGTTTTCGCAAACCTTAATGTTAGCTGCTAATAATCGTGGTTTAAGTACAATGCCAGCTCATGCTTTCGTTAAGTACCCAGATGTAATAAAAAAAAATTTGGATATTCCAGAAGATGAATCAATTGGAATTGGTATTGGTTTAGGATATCCGAATAAGAAGGCAACAATCAATAATTATAAGTCTAAACGTGTACCGTTAGATGAAGTTTTAAAGATTAAAAAAGATATCTAGTTAAGAAACTCTTGAAGAAGTTAAAGTCTAGCTAATTTGTTAGATGAATTCTTTAAGAGTTTTTATTTGCTTATTTAAAATAAAATTAAAATATGGCATAATTATAAAAAATAAAGGAGAAGAAGAATGATGTTATTAGTTTCTCCTGAGCAATGGGCTAATTGGGATAAATGGTTTAATTACACATTGCCAGGCTATATTTTAATTTTAGGGATAATTTTTTTATTTGTTGGATTGATTCCATTTTTATGCGTACATAATAAAATTACTTATACTTTATTTGGAGTGACAACCGTATTTTTAGTAACTTTTCTGGGGATAGCTTATTTTAAAAATAAGGAATCAAAAGAATATGTCAAAGAAAATCACTATTTAACGGCAATGGTTAGAGAGTATGATGCTCAGATTTTTTCTAATAAATATTATGATCCAGAGGAAATCGAGATGTTTAAATATGTAGCTGATATTCAGACCCCGTCTCATTTGCCTTCCGTTTACAAAAAGATACCAGTGAAGCAAGAAGTTACCTATCTTGGTAAAAATGATTATTATGCCTTTATTAAATTAAATGATGTAGTAATGAAGTTCAGTCTGGCAGATTGTAAAAAAATTCCAGGAAGTAAAGCTTACTTTACAGGCTATCATTTTAAGATTAGAAATAAAAAGTTTTTGAAGTTAGGATTTATTGATTTAAAATATAATTTACGCGATAAAGTAGAACTACCAGCCGATTCCTATAACAAGCAAGTTTCAAGTAATATTGAAGAAAATTATAATCATCCCGGATTAGTTGCAAACTGGATCCCTGATTCAGCAAAATAATGCTAAAATAGAGATGTAATTATTTAATATATAAAAAAGGTGAAGATCACTTGTCTACAAGTACTATAACTACTAATTTAATTGTTATTTTCATAACGTTTTTAATTGCAATTTTCTTTGTTGTTGCTGAATTTGCTTTAGTGCAGACTAGATCGAGTCAGCTAGAAGATATGCTGGCAAACGGTCAAGGCAACCCTAAGAAACTAAAGCGTGCACTACATATGGTTCATAACTTGAATGAGTCATTGTCTACCACTCAAGTAGGTACTACTTTAGTTGGTGTTATTTTAGGTTGGATTGGTCAAGGAACTATTGAAGAACTATTGACTGATGTGTTTAAAATGACACCTTGGTTTGGAGCAAAGACTAGCGGAGTATTAGGAGCAACTTTAGGTGTTGTATTGCTAACTTATTTAGAAGTTGTTGTAACTGAAATTGTTCCTAAGAATATTGCTATTGACATGCCCGTTAAGTGTTTAATGGCAGTTGTTACTCCTTTAGCTGCTTTCCATACGATTGTATATCCATTTGTATGGTTACTTAATCATAGTGCTAATGGATTGCTTCATTTATTAGGGATGCAGTCCGCTGATGAAGAAAGTGAAGTTTATTCACAATCTGAAATCTTACGTTTATCTCGTAACGCTGTAACTGGCGGCTCACTTGATAAAGACGATCTTTTGTACATGGAACGTGCTTTTGAATTAAATGATAAAGTTGCTAAAGATATCATGACAGACCGTACTCAACTTCAAGTTTTAAATGCGACTGATGATGTAAAAACAGCTTTAGAAAAATATATTAAAGATGGCTTTAGTCGTTTCCCAGTTGTGCGTGATAATGATAAAGATGATGTTGTAGGATACGTTTATGCTTATGATATCGTAAGTCAAGATCAGGAAAATCCTAATGTTCCGATTACTAGAATTATTAGAGCGATTATTACTGTGCCTGAATCAATGTTAATTCAAGATATTTTGAAATTAATGATTAAAAAGCACACACCAATTGTTTTAGTAGTTGATGAGTATGGTGGAACAAGTGGAATTGTAACTGATAAAGATATTTATGAAGAACTCTTCGGATCAATTAAGGATGAAATCGATGATGTTTCAGACGAATATATTGTCCGCGATGATCATGGAAATATCCATGTTTCAGGAAAGACTACTTTATATGATTTTGAACGTTACTTCCATACTAAGCTGAAAGCATTCGAAGATAGTGATATTATTACCATCGGTGGTTATATGATGGAACACTATCCTAATTTAAAACGTGGTGAGTCTGTTGATTTAGAAGGCTTTAAGTTTAAGCTAGTAAACATTGAACAAGGATTCATGCGTTGGTTCATCGTTTCTAAGATCGATCAAGCCAGTGAAAATGATGATTCAGAAAATAGCGATCAAAATGATAAAGAAAAAGATAAATAATCGGAAAAAGCACCTCAAGATAGGTGCTTTTTTGTCTAATTAAATGTTATAATTCTACTATTAACAACGCATTTATAAAAGGATATAGAGGGTTAAAATGCAAAATAGTGATAATATTGACAACATTATTGATCGTGTTTTATTTAGTCAAGATGACATCGAAGAGATTTGTCAAAGACTAGGTAAGCAATTAACTGAGGATTATGCTGGTAAGTTTCCATTAGTCATTGGGGTACTAAAGGGTGCTGTATACTTTATGACTGATTTAACACGCCATATGAATGTAAAAATGCAAAATGACTTTATGGATGTTTCAAGCTACGGTGATGGCTTTGAATCAACTGGTAAAGTTAGATTAGATATTGACGTTCAAGCAGATGTTAAGGGTAGAGATGTATTACTGGTTGAAGATATTGTTGATACTGGTCATACTCTAAAATTTATGAAGGATCTATTAATTGAACGTGGCGCAAAGAGTGTAAAGTGTTGCGCACTTCTTAATAAGACAGAACGCCGTGAAGATGATGTAGTTGTAGATTACTATGGCTCAAAAGTTGAAAATGAATTTGTAGTTGGCTATGGATTAGACTACTTAAATGCATATCGTAATCTACCTTATGTTGGTGTTTTAAAACCAGAAGTTATTCAAGCAAACTTAAACCGTTAATCATTCAAAATATCTTTATCATAAAATTAAAAAGGGTTGAGACTTTCTCCTTAGCTAGTGGAAGTTTCAACCCTTTATCTATGAGCTTTATTATTGGCGATTATTCTGTTTTTTCATATAGTAATAAATAGGAAGGCCCAATAGCGTTAGACCGATACCGGTTATTGAGAGCCAAAATTCATTAATTACAGTACTGATCACAATGAATAAACCACCACCAATTGAGATGATCGGGACAATCGGATACCAAGGAACAACATAAGGACGTTCTAGTTTAGGTTCGCGGTAGCGCAAAATTACCACTGCAATTGAAATTAGGGTGGTAAAGGTCCACATGACGAAGACGAGCATATTAGTTAACAGGTCAAAAGTTCCTAGTAGAATCATTATTAAAGATACCACGAGAATAATTAGGGCACTAAGAGTAGGTACACCTGTATTAACATTAGTGCGACTAATTTTATCCGAAAATGGTAACATTTTATTTTGTGCTAAAGTATAGGGTATTCTCATTCCGGTAAGCATAAAACCATTAATTGCGCCATAAACTGAAATTAAAATTCCAATAGTAACTAATTTACCGCCTAAACTGCCAAATAGTTTTAACGAAGCTAAATAGGCAGTATTTTGATTGCCGATAATTTCTTTAAAAGGAAGAGCAGTCAGAAAAGCGTAGTTGACCAATACATAAATTAAAGTAATAGCAGATAGACCGATGATAATAGCTCTTGATAGATTCTTCTCAGGCTTTTCAATTTCACCAGCTAAATTAGTTACGTTAATCCAGCCATCATAAGCAAATAAAGCTGCAAGTAAACCAGCGCTTAAGCCTGTCAAAAAAGATGTATTATGCCCAGCGCTTAAAGGGAATAAGTTAATATCGACTTTGCTTGAATTAAAAAGACCGAAAATCACAATTAAAGCAATTGGGATGGCCTTAAGAATAGTCATGACTGATTGCATTCGGGTTGAAAATTTTGTAGAAATAAAGTTTAAGCCCATTAAAAAGATGGCGAGCAGTAGACCAATTAAAGTCGCGTATTTAGCAGGTAAGTTAAATAAAACAACAAATTGTTGCCCGAATATTACACTTAAAGCTGCAATATTGGCAGGAAAATAGACTAGCATTTGAGCCCAGCCAAATAAAAAGCCCCAAACTTTTCCATAAGTATACTCGATGTACTTGATAGAGCCGCCAGTAACTGGAAGAGCAGCTGCAATTTCAGATACGGTAAGGCCAGAAGCGATGGAAACAATACCGGCTAAAATCCAGACGAAAAGAGTTAATGAGGAAGTGCCGGTTTCATGACTAATGCTTCCTATTTTGAAAAAAACGCCCCCACCGATTACAGTTCCAACGACTGTAGCTAGGGCTTGACCAAAGCTAATTTGTCTTTTCAAGATTGTGCTTTCCTTTCGATATATCTATAACTTTTAGTAATGATATCATTTTATACTAAATCTTAATGAAAGTGGTGTAGAAAGAAGAAGTTCGTTAAAATAGCTAATGGAGGGACTGAAATGCATCGTTATCGACATAAATATACTTTCCCAAGTATTATTATTTTACTCATTCTAGCTTTTTCAGGACTCGTATGGGGATACTTTAATATGAGGCAAAATACAACTGTTCCTCGTGGCTCAAATATGAGTGTATTAGGCATTGAACTAGACCAAACAAAAGATTACATTGATTTACATAAGTTAGAAAAAAATGGTATTTCTTTTGTATATTTGAGGTCAACACAAGGAAAATCTTATTTTGATGATAATTACTTACTTTATCGGGATCAAATTCAAGGAACTAACTTAAACTTTGGTACAATTATTGCTTATAGTGATGAAACGAGTAATCAAGAACAATACCAATACTTTTTGAATAAAGTTGGAACTAACACCGGAAGTTTACCTGTTATGATTGTGCCAGCTGCTAGTCACTTGACTAAATCATATTGGAAGCGAATGGGAATTTTTGCTCAAATGATAAATAATCTTGGAAAAAGAGTAATGATAGCTGGTGACTACCGTTATCATAATTATTTTCCAGAAGGAACACGGTTCTTATATACGGGAGCAAGTTTAAAAGATAGACGACACTATGCTTTTTGGTGTTACACTCAAAATGGAAGAGTTAAAAATATAGATAATCTCGAACGGAATGTAACTATGTTTGCTTATATTGGTACTAATACGCAGTACGAGCAATTATATGGTCAGCAAGGAACACAATAGAGGAAATAAAATGTATTCAAACGCAATTACACAAGTTTTAGAAAAAGAACATAAAAATAAACCAACCTTAATTCAAGAAAGAACATATGATGCTATTCGTAATGGTGCTAGCATCGTAGGATTAGCTAAGACTGGTACCGGTAAAACTTTAGCTTATGGTTTGCCAGTAATGGAGCGAATTGCCGAAATTGGTGGTCGAAGCATTATTTTAGAACCAACCACTGAACTTGCGATCCAAACCAGAAATAATCTTTTACCTTATGCAAAATCATTAGGCTTAAAAACCATTGCATTAGTTGGAGCAGGAAATAGAAAAAGACAATTAGAACGCTTAAAAAAGGAAAAGCCGGAAATAATAATTGCTACACCAGGAAGATTTTTTGACTTTTTATCAGAGAATCGAATCAAGTATCAAGACATTAATGCTTTGGTAATTGATGAAGCGGATGATATTTTAGAATTCACAAAATTAGATTTACTGAGTTCATTAGGACAAAATTTATCTTCAACTGCTCAAATTTTACTTTTTGGAGCATCAGAGTCAGAAATAACAAAAGATGCCGAAGATTTGTTTAATCATACTTTCTTACTGATTGATGTGCGACCAGAGCAAAAATCTGAAGTTAAACATTACTTTTTACAAGTCTCAAATGAATATAAAATGCAGTTTTTGCAGCGGTTGGCAAAGTTAGATAAGTTTAAGGGTATTCTCTTTTTTGATAGTACAGAAAGTGAAATGAGATTTGCGCGAATTTTTAGTCATAGTAAGACAAAATTTGCTGTTTTAAGTAATGAAACTAGTAAGCAAAATAGAGAAAAGATTCTTAGTGATTTTAGAGCAGGGCGAATTAAGTTTTTATTTGCGACTGATTTAGCAGCTCGTGGGTTAGATTTACCTAATGTGAGCTATGTTATTAACTTTGAAATTCCGAGTGAAGTAAATACTTACTTGCATCGGAGCGGTAGAACGGGCCGAATGAATAAATCAGGAACTGTTGTCACTCTTGGGGACGATCATGACTTTAGAGACTTGAAAAAATTACTAGCTGATACTTACCAAGTTCAAAGAGCATATTTTGCAGGCTATAGTTTAACGACTGAAAAGCCAAAACGAAAAAAAGAAGAGCCAGAAACTCAAGAGAAGAAAGTAAAGGAAATTAAGCCTAAGCATAAAAAGAAGCGTTGGCGCAATAAGAAAAATAAAGGATATCATCCTCGAAAGGATAGAAGAGAAAAATAATGTCATCTTTAGTTAAATGGCTAGAAACTTATGTTTTGCCACCTGCATCGCGTTTAGCTCAAGTACGCTGGCTAGTTGCAATGCGAGATACTTTTATTTCTTTACTGCCAATTACAATGGCTGGTTCAATTGCAATGCTATTTAATAGCATAATTAGAGCAGCTAAAGTACAGATGCATTGGGATACTTTTTATTCTTTAATGCAGCCTGTAGTAGCGATTGACAACATCATTTGGGAAGGCACATTTGCCCTTTTTGCGGTTTATTTTGCAATTTCTTGGGGTTATCACCTAGCTAAGACCTATGAAGTGAACCGATTTGCAGGTTCTGTTGCTTCTTTAGTTGCTTTTGCAATGAGCATTAGTGATTCTGTTAAATTGCGCATTGATGGGGATGTAGTTGATATTAAAAATGCTTTTGATATCAAACAATTTTCTACAATGGGCCTATTTACAGCTATTATCTTTGGCTGTATTGGAACGGCGTTATTTATTACCTTTTATAAGGCTAGAATTAGACTAAAAGTAGATAGTAGTATGCCGCATGCAGAATGGGTGGCATTTAGTACTTTGATCCCGATCCTGCTTTCTATTTTTATTGTAGGTTTTGTTAATTATGCTTTTCAAAGGCTTACAGGAACCTATTTTGGTAATTGGCTGCTTACTACTATTCAAAGACCCTTGGTTAATTTAGGACAGGGCTTTGGAGTTGTTTTATTAGTTACATTTTTGGTTCAGATCTTCTGGTTCTTTGGAATTAACGGGATAAGTGTGCTAACTCCAGTAATGGATTCTTTGTGGCTGACACCAGAAAATATTAATGTTACAGCTGTTAGAAATAGTGAGCATGTTCCTTATATTTGGGTTCGCGACTCTTTTAATGTTTTTGCATGGTTTGGTGGAGCAGGCGGAACTCTGGTATTGATTATTGCCATTTTAATGTTTTCTAAGCGTAAAGATTATCGAACAATAGCAAAGATGGCTGTAGCACCCGGAATTTTTAATATTAATGAACCTATTATTTTCGGTCTGCCAGTTGTTTTTAATCCTGTCTATTTAATTCCGTTTGTTGTAGCTCCTTTAGTAAATGTATCACTAGCTTATTGGGCTACACAGGCTGGTTTAGTTAATCCAGTTCAAATTTTTGTTCCAACTGTAATGCCGCCACTTATTGGACCGTTCTTAGCTTGCAATTATGATTGGCGTGCTATTGTACTGGCTCTCATCAATATGGTAATTGCACTTCTTATTTGGATGCCGTTTGTTTTTGCGGCAGATAAGATTGCTAAGCAAGATAATAATCAACGGAATTTCTATTTACCTCAATATTAAATTTATGATAGTGAAAAGCTAGTTTTTATGTTAAAGTAGAAACTAGTCCTGACCCCGTAGTTCATCTGGATAGAACAATGGTCTCCTAAACCGTAGAGGTGAGTTCGAATCTCACCGGGGTCATACATGAAAAAAGCATTTCTTCAATTAATGAGAAGAAATGCTTTTTTATTCATCTTAAACATATTTTAATGGGTTAATAAAAATCTCTAAAACAATCCAGAGAAAAATAATTAGTAATATTGCAATAATTCCAATTAAAACATGCTTAGTTTTTTGTGGGTAAGAGTTCCCAAAGAGGAAAACTAAGCAAAAGACTATAATGGTAATTAAAATTGCAGCTAAAGATAAAAAACTAAACATAAATTGCTCACTTTCCTTATAGTATATAAGTATAAAGTAGTTTGACAAATAGTACCAAAGAAAATTTAATTGGGGTATAGTAGAAGATACAAAATATAAGGTAAGGATAAATTATGAATAAAGTAAAAGTAATGACAGTTTTTGGTACTAGACCAGAAGCTATTAAAATGGCACCGTTAGTGTTGAAGCTAAAAAAAGATGATCGTTTTGAAGAGATAACAGTCGTAAGTGCTCAACATCGTGAAATGTTGGATCAGGTTTTAGATATTTTTAAAATTAAACCTGACTATGATTTTAATATCATGCATAAAAATCAAACATTAGAAGATATTACTTCAAAAGTAATGCTTGATATGGCTAAAGTAATAAAAAAAGAGCAACCAGACATTGTTTTGGTTCATGGGGATACAACAACTAGCTTTGCGGCTGGCTTAGCAACTTTTTATGAACAAACAAAGTTAGGCCATGTGGAGGCTGGCCTTAGAACCTGGAATAAGTATTCTCCGTTTCCAGAAGAGATGAATCGGCAAATGACTGATGATTTAACTGATTTATATTTTGCACCAACTAAATTAAGCAAACAAAACTTAATTAAAGAAAACCATCCCGCTGATAATATTTATGTGACTGGGAATACTGCCATTGATGCTTTGGAACAAACGGTTAAAGAAGATTATCATCACGATGTTCTTGATGAAATTAACCCAGATAGTAAGATTATTTTAGTTACCATGCACCGCAGAGAGAATCAAGGAGAACCGATGCGACGCGTCTTTAAAGTTATGAAACAGGTAGTTGATAGTCATAAAGACGTTGAAATTATCTATCCGGTTCATCTGTCTCCACGTGTACAAAAGGTAGCTAAAGAGGTATTAAGTGACGATCCGCGAATTCACTTGATTAAACCCCTAGATGTAGTTGATTTTCATAATTTAGCTAAAAAAAGCTACTTTATTATGACTGATTCGGGTGGAGTTCAAGAAGAAGCTCCTTCTCTAGGTAAGCCAGTATTAGTTTTACGTGATACAACTGAGCGTCCCGAAGGAGTTGCAGCTGGAACTTTAAAGCTTGTAGGAACCGAAGTAGAGAAGGTTCGTGCTGAAATGATACGGTTACTTGAAGATGAAAAAGCATATACTGAAATGGCAAATGCAAAAAATCCATATGGGGATGGAAAAGCAGCTGATCGGATTATGGATGCAATTGCTTACTATTTTGACAAGGAACATAATCAAAAACCAGTTGATTTTAACTAAAAAAAGCTCCATTTTTATGGAGCTTTTTTAGATCACTTTTTATTAAAGTAGTCTTTAAATTTTTTAGCGAATTTACCACTAGTATTAAGAAAAATTGATTTGGTAGTTAAATAGTTGAAAATACCTACTAAAATTTGATCGATTATTTTTACAAAAAATGCATTCCAATGAAGCCAAGAAATACCAACTAGCATAATTAAGTTATCCGGGACTAAACTAATGACTCGGTAAATAAAGAATAAACAAATTTGGTAAACTACTCCATGCTTTTTATCGACATTTTGAATGAATACACCATGTTTATTAAAAGAAAAAGAGGCTAAATTAGAAATAATAAATGCGATTGTGTTGGCATAAATCACAGGCATTTTCCAAATATTATGCAATAAAAGAAAGCAGGCAATATTAATAAGGGCTGCTAGAAAACCGAAGATAACATAAACATAAAAATTTCGGTGTCTGGCAACGAGTTTACTCCCGAGTTCTCTCAACTGCTCTTGAGTAATCTTTTGCCCCTTCCTTTTAGGGTGATTTTTAGCCATTAAATGCCTCAACTATTTCTTCAGTAGCTTGATCAATTAAGGCAATGTCTTCATCATCGACTGCATTTTCTATTTTAACTGGTTTTGCTGCTTCAATAGCGCCACATTTAATAAATGCTTTTTCAAAATCATCTACATTTTCACAATAGTGATCTTTATAGGTCTTGTCTCCTGAACCCATTACAGCAAATTTTTTACCGGATAGGTCAAGTGTGATCAGTTGGTCATAAAAGTCTTTTAATTCATCAGTCATCACGCCTTCGCCATATGTATAAGTAACCATCACGCAAAGGTCAGCATCAAGATAAGAGCTAGCATCTGCAAAACTGACGTCAATATTTTCTACGTCAAAACCTGCATCTTGTAAGTTTTCTTCTAAAATTTCTGCCATATCTTCATCATTACCAGTCATGCTGGCAAAGACAATTTGTGCTTTCATGCAAAAAACTTCTTTCTATAACGTTTTCTCTTATTATACTAAAGAAGTATAGAAGTTTGTAAATCTTAAGAGAAATTATTTAAGAAAAGCTTTATAATGAATGGTTGAGACTTTCTTAATAACTACAAAATCATACCTACTTAAGGTATGCTAAGAGTATATAAATTAAAAAAGGAGACTTTTTAATGATAACAATTAAATCAAAGCGCGAGTTGCAAGGGATGCAAAAATCTGGTCGCGTTTTAGCAGCTATGTTTGAAGGTTTACGTGATGTTATTAAACCTGGAATTTCAACTTGGGAAATTGAAGAATTTGCTCAAGATTTTATGAAAAAACATGGTGGGCGTCTTTCAGAACAAGGTTTTGAAGGATATAAGTATGGAACTTGTATTAGTGTAAACGATGAAATTGCTCATGCGATTCCTAGAAAAGATAAGATCCTAAAAGAGGGTGACTTAGTCAGCGTTGACGTTACTTGCAACGTTGATGGCTATGAAACTGATTCATGTACTACTTATGGTGTTGGTGAAATTTCTGCCGAAGACCAAAAATTAATGGACGTTACTAAGAAAGCAATGTACATGGGAATTGATCAAGCGGTTGTTGGAAATCGTATTGGTGATATTGGTAGCGTTATTCAAAATTATGTTGAAGATGAAAATGGCTATGGTGATGTACGTGAACTTGTAGGCCATGGTATTCAACCATCAATCCACGAAGATCCAGAAGTTCCTCACTGGGGTAAGGCAGGTCATGGTCTGCGTTTACGCGAAGGAATGACTATTACAGTTGAACCAATGGTTGAAGCTGGTGGAGACTGGAGAATCGAACAAAAAACTGTATCAGATCCTAATGATGATTGGGTTTACTATGCAACTCCAGATGGTTCGAAGGCAGCTCAATTTGAACATACTTTTGCAATTACTCCAGATGGACCAAAGATCTTAACTTTGCAAAAGCCATATGATGGCTATGAAAAATATCTTCCTCACTTTTTAGATGAAGATTAATAGATAGTAAGACCATGAATTCTTTTCTCAATCAGACTAAAAACCGTATAACAGAGTTTTTTCAATTATTATCTAAATATATTAGCCAAGGCGAGATAAATCAGACTTCAATTATTATTGCTTATTATGTGCTATTAAGTATTTTTCCAATCATAATTATTATTGGAAATGTTTTACCTTTGCTTAATATCGACACTGAGCCAATTGCTCGTTATCTTGAATTGATTTTTCCATCTCAAGTTTCAAGTCTAATTATGCCAATTATCAATGCTTTATTGAAAAAACACTCCAGTGGTTTTATTTCTCTTGGTATTGTGATTGCTATTTGGTCTTTAAGTTGTTTGGTTAATTCAATTCGCTTAGCAGCAAATAAAATTTATGGCGTTGATAAAAAAGAAAAAGGTAAGTCATGGTGGAACTATTTACTTGCTAGAACGTTTACTTTTGTTCTTTCTGTGATTTTGGTAGTTGGCTTTTCAATAATAATTTTTGTTGTTACCTTTGGTAGACAGATTATGGAATTCTTGGCTCCAATTTTTAATCTATCCTTGTGGTGGGTATATAAGTTAGAAAATTATCGTTGGCCGATTATAATTTTGGTTATGGTTATTATAAATTTGTATATTAACTATGTCATTCCCAACATCACTGTACAAAAGCGCATCGTATGGCCTGGAGTATGGTTTACTGTAGTGAGCTGGAGCGCCTTATCCTATTTCTTTGGTTTATATTTGAGGCAATTTGGAACGCGCTGGCAAAACTATGGAATTGTAGGTTCTTTTATAATCTTTATGTTATGGCTAAATGTAGGTTCATTTTTACTTTTGCTTGGCATTTGTCTTAATGCCACAGGGGATGAATTAAAAGGTAGAAAAATTGAATACAGTCGTAGCCCGATTTTGAGAATTTTTAGAAAAAAATAGTAAATTGTCTAAATAAGTTTCTAGAAGTTTGGTAAAATACACTAAGGAAAGCTTATTTTGTGAGGAGAATAAAATGAAAGTAAGAAAAGCAGTTATTCCAGCAGCTGGATTAGGTACTAGATTTTTACCTGCCACTAAGGCTATGCCTAAGGAAATGGTACCGATTGTTGATAAACCAACAATTCAATTTATTGTAGAAGAAGCTAAAAAATCTGGAATTGAAGATATCTTGATCGTTACTGGTAAAAACAAGCGTTCTATCGAAGATCACTTTGATGCTAACCCAGAACTAGAACAAGATTTGGAAGAAAAGGGTAAAACTGAACTTTTACACTTAACCCAATCAATTACTAATTTAGGTGTTAACCTTTACTACACTCGTCAACCACACCCAGCTGGTTTAGGGGATGCGATTTTAAGAGCTCGTAGCTTCGTTGGGGATGAACCATTTGCTGTTATGCTTGGTGACGACTTGATGGAGGACAAGGTTCCACTAACTAAGCAATTGATTGATCGTTATGACAAGACTCATGCATCAACTATTGCTGTTATGCCTGTACCACATGAAGAAGTTTCTAAGTATGGTGTTATTGATCCAGATAGCGAAATTGAACCTGGTTTAATTAACGTTAAGGCCTTTGTTGAAAAGCCAGACGTTGATAAGGCACCTAGTGACTACGCAATTATTGGTCGTTACTTGTTAACTCCAGAAATTTTTGATATTTTAGCACATCAAAAACCTGGTCGTGGTGGCGAAATTCAATTAACTGACGCAATTGATACTATGAACAAGACTCAACGAGTATTCGCTCATGTATTTAATGGTGAACGTCATGATGTTGGTAACAAGGAAGGTTACCTTGAAACATCAATTGAATATGGTTTATCTCACCCTCAAATTAAAGATGATTTACGTGAGTACATTATTAACATGGCTCAAAAATTACAAAAAGAAGATAAAAATTCAAAGAAGAAATAATAAGACTTCTTTGGAACTATAAGACTGACTATTTCGTCAGTCTTATTTTTTTGTTTAAAAAGATGTAATCTTTTTGCCAAGTTCTTATAAATAGTGAGAAAATATAAATAACTATTTTTATAAGGATAAAATGATGATTGAATATAAAAATATTTCAAAAAAATACGATGGACAAGAAATCTTAAAAGATGTTTCTTTCGCAGTGAAAAAAGGAGATATTTTTGTTTTAGTTGGACCAAGTGGGAGCGGGAAGACAACGTTGCTAAAGATGTTTAACCGGCTTATTGAACCAACAAAGGGACAAATTCTTCTAAATGATAAACCAATAAAAGAATATAATTTGCGTAAACTAAGGGAAAAGACAGGGTATGTATTGCAAACAGCTAGTTTGTTTCCAAATTTAACTGTTGGTGAAAATATTACAATTGTGTTAGAGCAAGAAGGTGTCGATCGCAAAGAACGGCGAAAAAAACAGGAAGAGCTATTAAAATCGGTTGATTTGGATCCAAAATTGTATTGTGATCGGATGCCGAGTGAACTATCAGGTGGTGAACAACAACGAGTTGGCATTGTTCGGGCTTTAGCAGCGGATCCTGAAGTTGTTTTAATGGATGAACCTTTTTCTGCTCTTGATCCAGTTGTAAGAAAGCAACTACAAAACTTACTTATTAATTTACATGAACAATTTAATAAGACAGTAATGTTTGTAACACATGACATGCAAGAAGCTATTCGTTTAGGAAACACAATTGGAGTTTTGCATAAAGGTGTTTTAGAGCAAGTTGGCAAACCTAGAGAAATTTTAAGACATCCTGCTACAAAATTTGTACAGGAATTTTTTGCAGGAAATAGAATTAATCAAAAGCTCGACCTTGAAACTTTATTGAAGAGCGAATTGGGTGTAGATCCACGATTTTATCCTAAAGTGGATACCCTGGTTCGATACCATGTCGATAGCATAGAGGATTTAATTAAAGATTGTTCTAACCATCCTGAGACTTTGTTTGTTGCAGAGACCAGGTTTGGAGAATTTTTAATTGAGCCAAAAAGAGTTTGGAATTTCTTTTTAAAGTGGGTGGCTGGACATGATTAAATCACTATGGCAGATGTTATTAACTGAACATGAACAAATTTGGGCTACCACGCTTGTTCATATTAAGATTTCTCTGATTGCCTTGCTGATTGCAATGGTAATTGCAATTCCGCTGGCTTTTATTTTAAAAGGTCACAAAAAGGCTGCTGAATTTACACTTCAAATAGCGGGAATTATTCAAACAATTCCTAGTTTGGCGGTTCTAGGTTTACTGCTACCATTTGTTGGAATCGGAACCGTGCCAGCAGTCATTGCGTTAGTTTTATATGCAATTATGCCAATATTTCAAAATACTTATTCGGGATTAACGGAAATACCCGAAAATCTAGAAGAAGCAGCTACTGCCTTTGGACTCACTAAATGGAAAAAGTTGCAGCGACTAGAAATTCCAATGGCTATGCCAATGATAGTAGCAGGAATTCGGATCGCGCTAGTTATGATTATTGGTACTGCCACTTTAGCTGCTTTAATTGGTGGCGGAGGCTTAGGGACTTATATATACGTTGGAATTAATTCAAACAATAATACTGAAGTCTTAATGGGAGCAATTTTATCTGCATTGCTTGCTCTAATATTTAGTGGCGTTTTGAAATTTATTTCAAAAAATAATAAACGTCTAAAAGTAGGAAGTGCACTAATTGCCCTAGCTTTAGTAATTTGGGGTGGAAGTAGCCTGTATAACCATTATGCTAATACTTCTAAAAATGTTGCTGAACCAAAACAAACGATTACCATTGCTGGAAAAATGGGATCAGAACCAGCTATTTTGATTAATATGTATAAGGACCTAATCGAAAAGAATGACCCCAATACTAAGGTAGTTTTAAAACCTAACTTTGGTGGAACCACATTTTTATTCAAAGCTCTTCAAACCGATAAGATTGATATTTATCCTGAATTTACAGGTACAGTTTTACAAACTTTAGTCAAAACTGGTAAAAAGACCGGGAATGATCCAAATCAAGTTTATGTAGAAGCTAGAAGCGACTTAAAGAAACAATTTGATATGGAATATCTGAAGCCAATGGCTTACCAGAATGGTTATGCTTTAGCTACAACACAAAAATTTGCTAAAGACAATCACTTGACCAAGATGAGTGACTTAAACCGTGTAAATAAAAAAGTACATGCAGCCTTTGATCCAGACTTTACCTCATTAAAAGATGGCTATCCGGGCTTAAAGAAAATCTATAAGTTAGATTTTGCCTCAATTAAGAGTACTGAATCGAGCATTCGCTATCATGCTATTGCTAATAATCAAGCTAATGTTGTTGATGGCTATACAACAGATGCAGAAATTAAGAAGTATAATTTAGTGATGCTAGATGATGATAAGAAATTCTTCCCACCATATCAGGGAGCTCCCCTAATGAAGGCAAAATTTGCAGAGAGAAATCCTCAAATTGTAAAGGCTTTAAATAAATTGGCTGGTAAAATTACTACTGAAGAGATGCAGCAGATGAATTATCAAGTTAATGTTAAGCATGAGAAACCTGCTAAAGTAGCTCATGATTATTTGGTAAAACATGGATTAATTTAGAAAAGAGAAAAAATGACAAAATATACAGTAAAAAGTGAATTAACTGATACTCCTTGGCAAATTGAAAATCGAACAAAGAAAAATAAATTCATGGCTGATGAATCAGCAAGTGGTAAAAATGTTGCCCCGAATCCAGTAGAATATTTAGCTGGTGCTGTTAATTCTTGTATTTCAATTTCTGCAGGGATGATTGCAAATGTACATCATTTAGATGTAAAGAACTTTAAAGTAACAAATCAGGCAATTACTACTAAACTCGGCCATGGAAAGTCAGTTGTTAGTGAAATGTTGATTACGGTTTCTTTTGAAAGCTCTATGTCTCAAGAAGAAAAACAAGACTTTCTAGACCATACTCTACGTGTTTCAACTGTTTATCAAACAGTATCACAGAGTGTGAAAATATATGTAGAATTAGAAAATTAAGCTATCAATTTGCTCTTAGTCGGATAAGACTAAGGGCATTTTTGATTTTTTTATGAATATAAGGCAAGATAGAAACTAATTAAGTTTGAGAGAGATTCAATTGAATAAAATAGTTCATATGAGTTAATTTTATTTACTATTGCACTTTATTATTGGATCTTTAATTTTATGGTTAGTTAAAAATTCTATTTTGGGAGTTATGATCTGCTTATTAATATGGAATCTTGCCTTTTTCTTAGTTTTTCTAATGAAAAGCAAAAATTCTTTAAATTAACATTATTATAGTTATTAAAAAAATCTCGACTGCTATAATATTAGTAAATTAATAAAGAGGGTTTAATATGGATATTTATGGTGGCTATACTCCAGTGCTAGATAGTTTACTTAATCAAATGTTGGAGTACTTTAGGAAAGAAAATCAACTTCATCAGGAGAAAACCGGCGATAGCCTATATGAACACTTGATTGGTCGAGTTAAGCGGCCAGAAAGTATGATTGAAAAATGTCAACGAAAAGAATTGCCGGTAACCCCAAAATCAGCTCTAAAAGAAAATCGAGATAGTGTAGGAATTCGTGTGGTTTGCAATTTTATTGATGACATTTATACCTGTATCGATTTAATTAAGGAATGGGACGATGTAGAGATCGTCAAGCAAAAAGATTACATTACAAATGCTAAACCAAATGGGTATCGTTCTTATCATATGATTTTAGATGTTGAAAGGCCCGAAGAAGATATTGTGGGAAATACTCCGGGTCACTACTATGTTGAAGTACAACTTAGAACTATAGCAATGGATACTTGGGCTAGTTTAGAGCATGAAATGAAGTATAAGCACAAGATAAAGAATCCCGAAATGATTGGTAAAGAGTTGAAGCGAGTGGCTGATGAATTAGCTTCTTGTGATGTAAGTATGCAGACTTTGCGCCATTTAATTAGAGAGGAAGATTAACTTAATGAAAATTTTGCTTGCAGAAGATGAAGAACAGCTATCTCGTGTTTTAGTAGCCGCAATGCAGAGTGTTAATTATGAGGTGGATCCTGTTTTTAATGGACGGGATGCGGTTGAACTTGCTAGGAAGAATTCATATGACGTTATCATCTTAGATATTATGATGCCAGTCATGGATGGAATTACTGCTCTAAAGGAGATTCGCAAGAGTGGCGATAAGACTTATGTTTTAATGTTAACTGCAAAAGCAGAAGTTGATGATCGAGTAACTGGTTTAGATAGCGGAGCTGATGATTATTTAACTAAGCCATTCTCACTGAAAGAGTTGCTAGCACGTTTACGTTCAAAAGAGCGACGAGACGATCAATATACACCTAATGAGGTTGAAGTAGGAGACCTGGCTTTAAATGTTGCTGAACAAGAACTAGTCAGTCATAATTCGATTCGTTTAGGAAGTAAAGAGACTCAACTTTTGAATTATTTAATGCTTAATGAAGGAAAAGAATTTTCAACTCCAGATTTATTAGCACATGTTTGGAAAGATGATGATGAAGCTAGTGAAGATGTAGTCTGGATTTATATTTCTTACTTAAGACAAAAGTTGCAGTCGATTCAGAGCTCAGTTCAGATTGTCGGTGAAAAAGGTGGTAGTTTTTCCTTAATTAGGTAGGTGAGCTAAAATGATCCAAAAGTTTCGGTGGAAATTTATTGGAATGTCGATTACAGCTTTGTTTATAGTTCTCGTAATCACCTTAGGTGCTTTATTGGGAGTTAGCTATACTCAAAGTCATAATGAAGTGGATCGAGTTTTAACAGCCTTGGTGAACAATCAAGGACAATTAACCCCGCGGAATGCTAAGCCAGTCTTTGGTAATCAAAAAGATCCAATTAATAAAAATTTCTTAGCAGGGGAATATAATC
This sequence comes from Lactobacillus johnsonii, assembly GCA_949888035.1. Taxonomy (GTDB): domain Bacteria; phylum Bacillota; class Bacilli; order Lactobacillales; family Lactobacillaceae; genus Lactobacillus; species Lactobacillus johnsonii_B. The sequence continues at coordinate 23,354 of CATLCE010000014.1, forward strand.
CGGAGGCAGTTTTTCAATATCGTTACTTCACTGTTGCCGAAACTCCGCAGAGTAATCCGCGGATAGTAAATGATGACAATGTTTATGATGTTGGACGAGCTGAAATTCTTAGTACAAGTAAGAGAATTTTTAAGGATAAGACAACAGACGGCGTAGTGACAATTGGTAATAATCAGTATGCCTACCGTGTTGGAAAAAATCAGACTGGTGGTAAGTTTATTGTTTATTTAAATGAATCGCTGATTTATCATCGTTTTTCTCTCCTAGTTAGGATATCGATTGTTTTAGGAATTGGTGCTTTGATTGTTTTTGCCTTGGTATTGATTTTGGTGTCTAAAAAGGCGATCGGTCCAATTATTACAACATATCGTAAACAGCGTGAGTTTATTACCAATGCTGGCCATGAATTAAAAACTCCTTTGGCTATTATTGCTGCTAATACCGAAATGGAAGAGATGTTAGGCAATAATTCTGAATGGAATAAAAGCACCAAGGAACAAGTTGATCGATTAACAAGGTTAATTAACCGATTAATTGCACTAGCTCGAACTGGTGAAACTGGTGAAGTGGTCCTAAATAAAGTGGATTTTTCTGAAATTGTTAAAAAGAATGTCAATAGCTTTAAGTCTGTAATGCAAAAAAATAATCTTAAATATAGTGGAATGATTATGCCAGATTTATATGTTAAGGCAGAGAAAAATGTTTTAAGTGAACTGATTAACATCTTACTAGACAATGCACGTAAATATTGCGATAAAGATGGGAAGGTGCTGGTAACCTTAACTAAAGGAAGGCTAGGAACAAATGCCATCTTAAAGGTTGCTAATACTTATAAAGAAGGAAAAGGAAAAGATTATTCGCATTTCTTTGAGCGTTTCTATCGAGAAGATGAATCACACAATTCAAAGCAATCAGGATTTGGAATTGGATTAGCAATGGCGCAAGAAATTGTTCACACATTTCATGGGAAAATTCATGTTAGTCATAAAGATGATATGATTATCTTTACAGTAATTTTGAAATTAGCAAAATAAAAAAAGCAGTTAGTTTTCGTTTTTTGAAGACTAGCTGCTTTTTTGTGGTTTTTAATTTAAAAGTGGTAAATATGCAGATAATACCTATCTTTTCTTAGGGATGTGGTTTAGTTAAAAAGGTGATTTTAACTTTTTTAAGAGAGGATAAGAAGAACTATGAAAAAATGCCCAAATTGTGGTGCAAGTATGGATGAAGATGTTAATTTTTGTACAAATTGTGGAACAAAATTGATTGAAGAAAACATTAACACTAGTGTAGAAAAAACTACGAGAGTAGAACCAGTTTCTCAGACCCCTGCTCAACCCCAAAGAATGAGATCTACCAGTGATCGCTCAGTTAAGATGCATAATTACTGGCAATGGCTCGTAGCATCTTGGAAAAGACCAACAGGAGAACAAAGTGCAGAAAAATGGTACGGAATTGCAACTATTTTAGGTGAAATTTTACTTTTTGTACTTGGAATTTCTGTTGCCTTAAATGGTAGTATTAGCGGAATATTCGGTAGTACTAGCGGTAGTTTTACAACCCAAGTATTATTTGAATTGTTTTTATTTTTAGCTTTAGCTGGATTAGGAAAAATAGTTGGAGTTATGTTTGGAAGAAAATTTATCTTTCAAACTAAGACAGATATTTATACCCTAATTAATAAAATTGCACAAATCAGTGGTATTAATGCAATCATTATCGTGGTTGCTTTTGTATGTTGTATTCTTGGCGGGAATAATTATGGATTCGCTGTTTTGCTAGCAATTATTGCACTTTTTATTTTTGATTTTGCTTGTATTTTATTTACAGTTAAAGGTCAAAATGAAAAACGTGATAGTTTCTATGGTTTGTTGATCTCTGTTGGAATTTCACTACTAATTGTACTGATTTTAACAGGTATATTTGGAAATGCTTTGAAAGATCAAATTCAATCATTAATATCATCAGCTTTAAGATTCTAATGGAGTGAAAAGATATGACCAAGATATGCCCTAATTGCGGAAAAGATATAAAAAAGGATGCCAAATTTTGCCCATTTTGTGGTTATAAATTCAAAGATAATCCCAAATCTTCAGCTCCAATAGCTCATAAAAATTCTCAGCCTTCTCATCAAGCTGCCGCAGCTCCTCAAATGCCAAGGCAGGAGATGAAACGAGAATATAAAAATAAAACACCTCAAAAGCCACTGAGCAAGAAGAATAAGATTATTTACTCAGTAATTGGTGTTTTAGTTATTTTGTTTATTTGTTTTTATGCATGGGGATCTAATTACTACAAGCGTGACAATCAGATTAGTAGAATTGTATCTAGTTTAAAAAATCCTAATCAAAGTGGTGCTCAATATATTAGTTGTGACAATCCAGAAGTAAAGATTACTACTGAAAGTGTTAAGCCGCTACAGCGTTATTTCCAAGATCATACTACTGAAGTAGATCAATTAATTACTGATTTTCGGGTTGGAAATGAGAGTGGAAATGTACGACTAACGGAAAGTGGCCGATACTTTTTATTGTTTCCAAAATATACGGCTCAAGTAACTTCTGTTACACCTAAATTAGTTACTAATCATGCTGATTCAGAAGTAAAGATTGGAAAAAAGAGTTTAGGTAAATTAACTAAGAGTGGTAGTAGTTATGTAAAAACTATTCCTGCAATGCTTCCCGGAAAATATAATTTTTCAATTAAATCTAATGTAGAAGGAAGAAATCTAACTGCTACTTCGACTAATAATGTTTGGTCAAGTAATAATATTAATCTTGATATTCATACCGAAACATTAGAAATAAAGAGTGTGCCAAACGGTATTGTCTATATTAATGATAAAAAAGTTGGAACTCTAAATAATAGGGGAAATCTTGTTTTGAAAGATTATCCAATTACTAAAAATATGACTCTTTATGTTCAAGGCACATTTAATAAGAAAACTTTAACCTCTAAGAAAATTAGTGATTTAGATCATGATTTAGAATATGGGGACGAAGATAATGTGGTTACTCAAAGCGGCAGCAAGTATGTAATTAAGCCTGAATGGAAAGGATTAGTTACTGATGATGAAGCCACTAGAGTTTTAACAAGTGCCTTTGATAAAGGATCGCTTGATGAAGATGATTTCGTAGATGGTGGCGGAAATGATAGTTATGGTGAATTAACTAGAATGTTCAAGACCTATGATGATGAAGATGATCTGAGAACATATGAAAGTGATGTTAAGATAAAATCTATTACACCAAATGGCAATAATAGCAGTTTAGTCACATACACAGTAACATGGACTTTTGAACATGATGATTATAATCGACACCAAGTAGTTGAATACACGAATGCTATTTTAACTAAAGATGATGATTCAGCTAAGATCAAGGAGATTGGTTCTGGAAAGCTGATTAAGGATCATAAAGTATCAACTAGTAATGATAGTGATGATGATTAAAAAAGAAGATAAATAGTATAAAGAATTGAATCAGTAGTTTATAAGTAACTATGTTGATAGATGAAGATTTATTTCGACGATTATTATTCAAAAAAAGGAGATGATGAAAAAGCTCTTATCATATTTTATTAGAAGACCATCCCTCTAAATTTAAATAACTCTTTAATTAATCAAGAGAACTGACTGTAGTCGGTTCTCTTTTTTATATGATAATGGTAAATATGCAGAATACAGGAGTTATTAAATATCATTATGTTTCACTAAATTAGTAAATTTAAAATCCCAAAATAGTCGATTTGGAAGATTTGCAAACAAAATTACACCTAAAAAATATGATAAAGGTAAATCTTTGAGGTGTGGTGAAAGTAATGGATGTTATTGGTGAGAATCTAAAGAATCTGCGTTTATCTTTAAATTTAACTAGAAAAGAATTTGTTAAAGATATAATTGATAGCTCTTATTTAGCACATATTGAAAATAATAAGAATGAAGTTAGAGCGATTACACTAGTAAAGTTACTAGACCAAAACAATGTATCAGTACTCGAATTTCTTAAATCATATGGGAATACTGAAAAGAAAAATGAGATGTACGAAGAACAGGCTAGTCGAGCATTTTTTAATAAGAATGTTAATGCCTTAGAAGAATTATTGGAAAATTCTTCCTACTCTAATCTAATTATTCGACAGGTAGTTTGCTTAATGCGAGATAAATTAGTTCACCAAGAGAAAAATTTTTCTAAGCAAAAGAAAAAAATGATTAAGCGTTTTTTATTAGCAGTAGATCATTGGAATGATGATTGTCTATGGATAATAGCGAATGCACTGGAAATATTTGAGGCTGATGAAGTTTGCGGGGTTATTTCCTTAATTTCTTCTACTTATACTAATTTTAATAAATATAGTGATCGCAGAATTAAATTACTAGCACAAATTATCTTAAATTTTATAGATCTTTGCCTAAAAAATAAGACTCCACTTTGGAAAGTAGATAAAGTATTTTCTTATATGAATAAGCTCCCTAATCGATCAATTATCTTTTATGAAAAAGCTCAGGTTGCTGAAATTCAGATAAAAGAGCTTTGTAAATAAAGTAAAAAGTCGATTTGGAAGATTTTAAGATATTCATTTTGCGACTTCGTATCATGACTTTGGGAAATAAAGATACGGAGTATAAAAATGAAAATTGGAACACAATTAAAAACTACACGATTATTGTTAGGCTTAACCCAAGAACAATTTAGTGCAGGGATTGTAACTGAATCTTATTATTCTAGGGTAGAGAGTAATAAAAGTAATATAAGTATGGATTCTCTACTTAAGATTTTAAATTATAATCAAGTATCACTATATGATTTCTTTGAGCCAATTATTAGAGAAGATATTAATCAAGAACTGATTTTAGCTTTCATTAATCTTGATAGCAAAAAAATAGAGCAGTTAGACTTAGCTGATGGTAACGAGCAGATGTTAGCTAAAATAATGCTTGCAATTTTAAAGAAAAATAATCTGAATAATTCAAAAGATTATCAAATGCAATTAGAAAAGTATTTATCTATAAAAAATCAAGATGAAATACAGAGAGCGGTTATCGATCTACTGTTAGCATATCTTTGTGATATAGATCAATTAATGCTAATAGTAAAAAAATATAAAAAATACGTTTTTGAAAGCAGTAAGCAAGAATTAATTTTAAGAATTATTGCACGTATTGAATTGGTTGCAATGGAGCGTTTTTATAAAGCCGGTCGAATTGATGATACTCGACAATTAATAAAGTTATTAGGATCCTTACCTGAAGATTCAAACATAATATTAGAAAAAGCAATTTCGAGGTATTATTTAGCCCTAGTTGATAAGAATGACAAGGAGGCTAAAGAATTACGTAAAATTTTAGAGATTATTGGGTATGATAATTATTTATCTCTATAGACAAAAATGGTAAATTTGCAGATTAAATAAATAACGCAAATCGTGTCTTATATAATAAATTCTGTATTTAATTTAAATGGGAAGAGTGAAAAGATAGTGAAAACATGTCCAAATTGTGGTGCTAAAATGGAGCCTGAAGTCAATTTTTGTACTTCTTGTGGAACTGATATTAGAAATGTTCCATTAGATAATATGCAAAATCCTAGTACGGAGTCTTTAAATAATTCAGGCGTAGAAGAACCAAGTGTATCAGAAATACCACCAGCAGATAGACGAGCTTATCGTGCTGCTCAATCCTCTGAACAGCAAACTGGCCAGACTTTTGAAAAGATAAGTGAAGCTGTAAAAAACTTTGATAAAGAAAGTTTGGGGAAATGGTTTATAACATCTTGGAAAACTCCAAGTGCAGAACAACAGGGAGAAAAGTGGTATGGGATTGCTGTTTTACTACTTGAAATGATTCTTTTTGCTTGGTCGATGAGTGCTGGAATTAAGAAAATAGTTTATAGTTCAATTCCGATGAATTTACCTAACTTTGCTCAAGAAAAAATCAATAGTTTTATTCATGGTTTAGGCTTTGATATCTTTTTCTTGGTATTAATTATGGGTGCTGGTGTTATTGCAGGATCATATATTGCACATAAATTTGTATATAGTGAATCAGTAGATATTTTTAACTACATTAATAAAATCGTTCAACTAAGTAATATAAATGTTTTCGTTGTAGCAATTTTAGCTTTTCTCTGTTTTACAAGTCTTAAGACTGCAACAATGCCAATCGTATTGTTAATGATTTTATCCTCAATTTTATATGTAATTGCAGCTGCATTCGCTATTAGAGAAGATTATGCTGGCAACAAAGATTATTTTTATGGTGTAATACTTTATTTAATTATTGTAGCTGTATCCATTGCAATAGCTTATATGATTTTTAAAGGACAACTCATTAGCCAAGTTCAACAAGCATTTAATGTTGATATTAGTAAATATTTTAATTTTGGAGTTACTAATCAACAAATTTAATAGAGAATAAAGCTGAATTTTTATTCAGCTTTTTTTATTGAGGAGTAAAGAATGAAAAAGAAATTTTGTCCAAATTGTGGTCATCCTTTAAAGCAAGATGTAGATTTTTGTCCAAGTTGTGGTTTTAAAGTTCATAGTAAAAAGCAAACATCAGATCAGAGAGTAAATCATACTCAAAGAGTACAGCAAATTTCAAAAAAGCGTATGTCTAAGTTGGGTATAGTTATTGCGAGTTGCATTTTATTATTGCTAGTTGGTGGAATTACGGGATTTTATTTTTATAATCAACATCATGATCAAGCAGCTGTGATTTCTCATTCTAAAAAAGGTACCAAAAAGCAGAATCCAATGGGTAAAAAGAATAAAAATAATGCCGATAAAAACAAGGATTCTCAAAACAAGGATTATTCTAATGCAATTTGGATGTTAATGGGATACATGGCATATGCAAGAAAAAATTATGAGAATGGTCAAAATGTAACCTCGACATCAGAATTAGTTGATGCTGTTGTAAAGGATTTTAAAGATGATACGTTGACTGCGACTAAAAAATCTTCAACTACCTATAATGTTTCTAATGATTATGGAGATGTAGATGTTGAAGTTAAACCTAGTGAAGTAAAAGTCACTAACGATGGCACGACTGTCACACCTAAGTCTGAATTAAAAGAAATATTCAATAAATATACTACGAAGATAAGTCCCGTAGTTAAGAAAATTGCTGGAGAAACTGACGGTGGAGTAAAAGCTACTTCAAATACAAGTTCTACAAAGAAAAACGCTAAAAGTAGTAAGGCAGATGGAGCGTTTAGCAATGAAGAAATGGTTGTAGCAGCTTATTTGGATGAATTTAGTGGCGATACTCCTAAAGATAAAATAAACAATATTAAAGCTATTCTGGAAAAAGATAATAGTGATGTAAGTAAAATACCAACTGATGATTACATTAGCGGATTATATAGCCATACTTATAAAGGGAAGCCCTATTACAGTATCGCTTCTAACGTAGCAACAAGTCATTACAAAATAGTTTATTTAAACGGGGATAGTGACCAGTATACAACTCAAATAGTGGCTCCAGGAATAAGTATTGACGAAGATAGATATAAAAAGAATAAGTCAAAAGCTGACTTAGTTAAAAAATTTAAGCCATATCAACAAGAAATTAATGAGATATTGAATGAAATAAAAAATAATAAAGATAGACTGCCATCTATTATTGATGAGCAAACTAAACAAGTAGAGAAGGAGTCAAAGTCTGAGTCAAATAAGAAAGATTCTGATGAAGATGAGAAAAATACAGATGATTCATCGGATGAACCCGAAGATACAAATGATACTGATGAAGACACAGATGCAGATTATTAAGGAAAATAATAGATGAATAAATTTTGTACAAATTGTGGTCATCCACTAAAACCTAATACTGATTTTTGCCCAGAATGTGGTAAAAAAGTTGATCAAATAGAATATTCTCAACCTTCACGTCAAATTTATAAAGATCAGACTCATCCGAAAAAAGATTATAAAAAGATAATAGCGGTAATCGGGATAGTGGTTGCGGTAATTGCTTCTGGAGCAACATATTATTTCGCGACAAATCAAAATAGTGTCCAAGAGGCAACTGCTAAAATAACTGGCCATTCAACTAATCCGAGTCCATCAATGTCGAAAAGAGTAAGTAAGCTAAAAGTTTCAAGTCTTACACTGCAGCAGAAAAATGCGGCAGTCATGGTTTATGCTGCTATGAAATATAAGGATAGAAATTGGCAACATTTAATAGAAAATGGTCAATCACATAAAGTTGATGCTATTAATGATCATCCTCAAGTAATAATTGATGCTGAAAATAATCGAAATGGCTTAACTGATTATTCAATTCAGCCAAGCGGTGCATATCGAATTTTTTCTTATCGAAGTACGTTAGGCGAGGCTACTATTAATGAAATAGTTGAGTACATTAATACTCATAATTATGAAAATATGGTTAACCAACTATCTGAAAATATAGTGCTAAAGGAAGATGATGATTAAGATTTAGTAGAAAATGGTATTTTTGCAGAAAAGCATATTTATAAAAAAACTAAATGATACGATGAGAAAGCCGATTTAATATGCTTTTGTGGAGGAATAAGTATTTTTATGAAAAAATATAATCTTAACAAGATCACCGGGATAGATTATTTTATTCCGGTGATCTTCATTTTGTTGCTTACTACAGTGTTTTTACTACCGCAACTCGTGAGTAAAGTAGGAATTTCTGAACCAGACACTATATTTCATTTTGGGAGATTTTATGACACTGCACAGCAAATAAAAAATCATAATTTTTCTTATTTTCAAATGAATTATGGCATGGGGACAAATGGAAGAATTGTAAATGCATTCTATGGTCCCTTTTTTGCGTACTTTTTAGGCGGATTAGTTTTAATATCTAAGTCATGGTTTCAATTTGAAATTATGCTGGTATACTTACTATTCTTGATTGGCGGAATTGGGATGTATCGCTTGTCTTTAAAGCTTAAAATGTCAAGAATTACATCCCTCTTAGTAACTACAATATTCTTACTAACTGGATATATCTGCTATTGGGCACGCTCTACTAGTTTTCAAGCATGGGGAGCAGCTTTAATGCCTTATATCTTAATGCAGGGGCTTTCTTTATATAATGATCGAATTAAGCATTTTAACTGGATTAGCTTGGGTATCACAGTAGCAGTACTTGCTCAAGTTCACATGCTTGGTACTTTCTTTGCAATTCTATCTTTAATTCCATTTTTTATTTATGGACTAATTAATACCAAGGATAAAAAGAAAATGTGGATCGATGCTTTTAAGGCGGTTGGGCTCTGCTTATGTTTAACTGCTAATGTGTGGGGAGCTTATTTAACCTTATATCCAAGCAATTTAATTTCAGCACCACTTGGCTTTTCCCCTTCATCAACTGCAGTTCATCTACTCTGGTTTGGCGAAATTACTACTTGGGTTAAGATTCAAGAAGTAGTACTAGTTTTGTTTGGAGTACAGACGGTATATGTTTTATTAAACTTTAGACAAGAAAAACTAAACACATTTTTAACAGTAGAGGGACTAGTATTTTTATTCCTAAGTTCTGATTTCTTTCCTTGGGCATATTTAGAAAATCATTTTTCATTTGTCAATAATTATTTTCAGTTTCCGAATAGATTAACTATTGTTGCTTTTCCCTTATTGTTTAGTGGAATTGGATTGACAATTAGTCATATTCATAAAAATTCTGGATTTAAAATGGGCGTGTTAGCAAATTGCCTCTTAGCCTTTGTAATCATATTTGTTTTTAGGGCTGATCTTCGTGAAAATATGCGTAAAGTTAATGACTCACAAGGTAATATAGCGCTAGTTCAGCAAATGAGAGATCGTAATCTAAATAACTATCTTGAAAATAACTATCCTAATAATCCAGATTATCTACCACTGCACAAGAAGATGTTAGCGTGGAATGTATCTGGCCTTACAGAGAAATATTTAGGAAAAGATAGTGATAATGATTACAAAAAAGAAGTTTTACCAGGTGGTAAGCTTCAATTAAGTTGGAATAGTGACAATACAGAAAAACGATCATTGCCACTTGTTATGTACAAACAGTCTGAATTAATTGTTAATGGTAAAAAGGTAACGCCAAAGGTAAACGAAATTGGATTACCTGAAGTGTCATCAAAACGAGGTAGGAATCAAGCTATCTTGTCATTTAACACACCAATATTATTTAAAATTCTATTTGGTTTAACAATGATGAGCTGGGCGGCAGTAATAATTATGGGAGTTAAATATTACTGCAATCGCATTAAAAAGAGAAAAGTCTAAGGAAGGATGGAAGATATCAATGATAAAACGTAAGTCCTTCGAAACTATTATTCCTCTAACTTTAGGATTAATTCTTGCTACAATCTTACTGATTCCGCAGTTTCAAATAAAAGCAGGTGTAAATCTTAGTGATACACCCTTTCACTTCAATCGATTCTTTGATATAGCTGAGCAGTTTAGAAATCATAATTTTTCTTACTTTCAAATGAATTATGGTTTTGGACAAACTGGAAGGGTGGTAAATGCACTTTATGGTCCGTTCTTTTCTTATATATTAGGATTTTTATTATTTATTACCGGAAGTTGGTTTAAGTTCCAGGTCCTGACAACCTATATAGTATTTTTAGTTGGTAGCTATGGGATGTATCAGCTTAATTTAAAACTCAAAACTTCCAGAGTGACGGCAATTATTATCACATTACTGTTTTTAACAACTGGGTATGTATCTAGTTGGACTAATTCAAATTCCTTCAGTACATGGGGAGGAATTTTAATACCATTTGTCTTAATTGAGGCAATTGATTTAATTAATAATGATGAAGGAAAGTTTAACTGGGTTGGTTTAGGTACTATTGTAGCAGTTGTAGCGCAGGTGCACCTGTTAACGACAGTTTTGTGTGTTTTAACTTTAATCCCATTTTTTGTTTATGGATTATATCAAAGTAACCATAAAAAAATGTTATGGCTTACTTTGTTGAAAGCAATTGCGTTATTCATGGTCCTAACAGCAAATATTTGGGGCACATTTGCTCTTCTATACTCAACTAATCATGTTTCTGCTACATTTGCATATCCTTTAACTTCAACTGCAATAACAGTAGGGTTAGTTTCCGTTTGGAATACTATTCTAGATTCGATTATCGTACTCTTTTTTGTCCAATTGTGTTATGTAGTAACTAATTTTAAAGAGTCGAAGCTAAATAATTTGTTTACTATTGAAGGGCTAATTTTTTTATTCTTAAGTTCTCAGCTATTTCCTTGGTCAATTATTGAAAATAGGTTTCCAATACTTAAGTCAACTTTTCAATTTCCTAATAGACTAACTACGGTAGCTTATCCATTACTTTTTGCAGCAATTGGAATTACAATCTCAGAACTTTCTAAAAAATACGATAAAAATATTGTTAATTTAGTTCGATTCGCATTAGTGGGGATAATTCTCTCTAATCTTTCTGCAAATTATCTTTTTACTGATCATCGGGTAAAAGAAAATTCCATTGGTGAAGTAACATTGCAAAAATATGTTGATGATCACATATCTATGCCTTCTGAATATTTACCAATTCAGAAGGATATGCCAAGTGATGAGATTCATAATAATGAAGCAAATATAATAAACCCAAACGTTAATAAGAATTTTAATAAAGAAGTACTAAAAGGTGGGCGTCTCAAGCTTAACTGGTACAGCAAGAAAAAAGAAGTAATTTTGTTACCTATCTTTATGTATCATCAGTCAGAATTACAGTTTAATAATAAAAAATTAGATCCTAATGTAAATCCAATTGGGATGCCTTTTGTAATGTCTGAAGTAGGAAAAAATACAGCAATTTTATCTTTTAAAACACCAGGTTGGTTAACTATTTTGTTGACCATCTCATTAATAAGTTGGTTTGGAGTAATTACTTTAAAGATAATGAGTAAGTTTTCTAAAAGCTTCAATATGGAAAATCTTACTTTAAGTAAAAGAAAGAAGGTTTAAATTTGGGATCTAACACTTCTTTAGATGTGTATCCGTTAGACTCTGGCTTTTATAAAGGGATGCAATATTTGGCTAGAGCTATTTATGCGATATTTATCTTTCTACATGTTATTGGCCCAACTAGATTAGTTGTCTTACATCCCGAAATAAGTGGTCTCTTTACTCTTATTAGCAAAGATTGCCTATTTCTTTTGATAGTAATAGGATTAACAGCAGTAATTAAGAGTAAGAAGAATATAGCTTTATTTACTGTATCTATTGGAATTTTAATTATTGTTAAAATGTCCCTTCATTCTTCTGGAGTAGCTTTTGGTGGACTGACAGCTCTCTATCTATTATTTTTTATTTTACCGGTTGCTGGATTTCCTCAAATATTTATTACTGATTTTGTTGCCCGATTAGCAGGCTATGGATTTACAATTTTGGTATTAAATCATTGGGCGACGTTAAATGTTTGGAACCCAGTAACACATCAATGGAAATTTGGATTTGGATTTGCTAATCCGAATATTTTAGGAATTAATAGTTTTGTTTTATTACTAGAACTAGCAATCTTATATCGCTTTTTTAATCGTTTTATTTGGTTTGGTCTTGGCAGTATCTTTTTAATTATTTTATTCTTATCACATTCACGAACCTGTATTTGGGCTTTTATGATTTTTATATTTGTATGGATAATTATAGAAAATCATAGGCTTTATTCTACTCGGTGGTTAAAATATTTTGTATTATTTTTACCGGTGATAATGTTAGGACTGTCTATCTTTTTTATTTACGGGTATAGAATTAGTCCCCATAATCCCTTTGTTAAAATTTTTGACCTTTTTGTCTCTAACCGATTAAGTCTGGGTTCTAAGTTTTTAGAAGAATATGGAATAAAATGGGGAGCAGCTTTTGTTAATAATGCTGAGTATAATTTAGATATGGGACAAGTGTCTTTGCTCCTTACTAATGGGGTAATTGCTACAACAGTCTTTTTATCTTACTACGGTCTAGCAAATTGGAATCTTCTTAGATTAAAATACTGGGAATTTATCCCTGCAATGATTGCTTTTTTGTGTGTTAGTCTTACTGAAACGTCCTTTGCGCGCATAACAAGCAATCCATTTTTACTTACCTTTGGTTTAATGATGACCCAATTTGATACTTTAGAGTACCTGGAAATCATTAGGAATAGATACTGAGCTAAAAGTACTCTCTTGATAAAAGCATCTGATGTCGAATATAGTAGACATTAGATGCTTTTTAAATAGTGAAGACGGACAAAAATAATGAGGAGTGATTTTAATGACAGTAGGCGAAGCTTTAAAACAAATGAGGTTACAAGCCGGATTAACACAAACGGAAATGACAGCTGGCGTTGTTTCAGAATCATTTTATTCAAAAATTGAAAGAGGGGTACATGCTGTTGATGTTCAGGTGTTAATTAATATTCTTTCTGCTCATCATATGGATGTTGTTCATTTCTTTTCGTTGCTCAATTTTCAAAAATCTGAGACTGAGCCGAATTTTGAAATAATTAATCAAATTAGTTTTGCCCAAAATAAGAAAGATATATCTGCTCTAGATAAAATTAAGAAAGAATTAGAAAATCGGGGGGGGGAAGATACCTTTTTATCTGAGATTTCGACTGGAGAATGCCTATGCTTGGATCTATCACAGTAATAGATTTGTTTCAGGAGCTATGAAACGAAAAATAAAGTCAGTAATCTTGGATGAAGATTGGAATCGTCCTGCATATCATTATCTAAGCCAAGCTGTAGTTATGCTAGATATAAATGAATCTTTTTATTTAGTTAAATCTGCCTTCAAAGCATATGAAAAGAACAAGGAGAATGATACGTTCACTTTGCAATTTGTTGCTTTAATTGCTGTTAATTATTTAAATTGTTGCTATCATCAAAATGCTGAGAAAAAATATGCGCAAGTAGCAATTGAATTTTTAAAAACATTACCTGTCGATCCAGTAATTGGTTTTTATAGAATTATTGGTACATATTATGAGTCGGTCTTTTCAAATAATACTAAAATTCGTGATATGATTATAGAGATTTTAAAGAGGATCGATTATTATAGTCTGATTCAAGATACGGTCGAAGATATAAAGATAAATAAATAGAAAAAAGTGGTTAGTTTTAGTTATACTAACCACTTTTTTCTATCTTATATAAACTTTATTTAGAGATTTTATCAATCATTAAAGTTCATGAAAAATCAATTGTGTCTTATCTAAATCAATAGTATAAGTTTCTTCTTCTAATGGACGCTTGGTCATCCCTTGGTCGGTTGAGTAGATAATTAAACCTAATCGGGCACCAGCTGGCAAGCGATAGAAGGTAGGTTGTAGTTCAAATTCTAAGTCATAGAATTTACCAGGTTCAACTTTTTCGGCATGTTTCATATCTGCATAGTTTTGAACATTCATGTGACCTTTAGTAATTAATTTAGCCTTAGTTTCTTTATCAGGAACGAATTCCTTCATTACCTCGGTGCCGAAGCGATAACCCAATTCTTGAATTTGATCATTAAATGACTTAGGAATTGGAGTGAGACGTTTTCTAGTACCTAGATCAACTAAAGCTACAGAAATTTGGCCTTTAGGAAGAGAGGTAGAAACACTCATTTTAATCTTAGGACGACCAACTACTGTAACAGTATGAATGAATTCATCAGTTACAAAGCGCAATTGTTGATCAAGCCATTTTTCTTCTCCAGAAATGAAGTCGTACTGCCATTTTCCTTCAGAAATTTTAGCTTCTTTAAAGATTTTTCCACCTTGGTCTGTAAATGAAACTTTATCATTATCTTCTCCGCCATCTTTTAAGAGGCTGCCACTCTTATCTGGGAAGTAAATTTCTTTTTTACCTAATTCATTATTCCAAGTTGGTTCTTCATGCCAGATATCTGGTTGTAGATTATCTTGAATCATTACATCTTCCCATTGCTTGTAAGCATTATTTTTAATGTCTAACAATTCATGACAGAACCAGAGGTTCATTAAATCAGAAAAGTCAATGGAAAGAAGATTATTCATGTTGTAGTGCGGACCTTGGTGTAAGAATAGTTTATGTGCGATTGGTAATTTAGAAACTTTTTGCCAAATTTTATAAACATTCTTAGGCTTAACATTCCAATCATTAAGACCATGAACTGAAATCCAAGAACATTTAATATTATCAGTGTGATGACGATAATTTCTAGCTTCCCAAAAATCAGAATATTGGCCAGTTTCACGATCTGATTTTTCTAAAAGCCGCTTTTGCATTGCATCGTATTTAGGTTTGATTTTTAGATAGTCACCTGCATCCCAAAGATTAGACTGACAAGTTTCAGCTAGCATATCTAAGTCTTCTCCTTGGCAAGCCTCTGGAGCAATGACTAAGCCATGCTCGCGGTAGTAATCATACCAAGAAGAAATTGCAGCTTCAGAAACTACAGTTTTAAGTCCCTTCACCCCTGTAGTAGCAATTGCAATTTGAAGAGTACCAAGGTATGAACGACCAGTCATTCCGATATTCCCATTACACCAGGAAGCTTTTGTCTCATGCTTTCTAGTTCTGTCAGTATAGGCAATACGATCACCATGGAGCCATTCAATAATTTCTTTAGCACTTTCAGTTTCTTCTGGTGCACCAGTAATTCTTAAACCGTCGGAACCGCGTGTTCCAATGGCACCAGCATAAACATTTGCAAATCCGCGTGCTAATAAATATTCATTTAGCGAATAGGCTGCTTTATGTACAGCTTCTTCTGTAGCGGCTTGATCTTCACTAGCGGGCTTTTGAGCTTTAGCAGTAGGCATTGCCTCATACTTAGGGTAAGTGCTCTTAGTAGCATCTTCTAGGTTGACATCTACATTGTGGTTTCGTTTTTCATTAGCAATAATTCCGCCAAAGTATGGATCTGCCGTATAGAGAGCAGGAAACTTGAAGTTGTTTGATTGATAAGGACGAAAGACTGTGACTTGAAGTAAATCAGGTTTGCCATCTTCATCAGTATCAAGGTCACTTTCAACATAAACCACTTCACGAATAACCTTACTCATATCAAAAACTGGGAGTGACTTACCATTAAAGTACATAAATTTATTATTACCATAAAACTGGGTGAAGTAACCTTTACCAGCCATATTATCAATGAAAGTTTGGCCATTTTTAGCTCGAGTGTTAAGTAGGCGGTAGAAGACTTTAACTAATTCATTACGGTCAATTTCTTCTTGATCAGTATAAGGAAGGGCATTAGCCTTCATCCGAGCTAGTGGGTCATTTAAGTCATAATCGTAGCCAACATGATAGCCGAGTAATTGTAGGGCAACATTATAAAATTGGTTACGTAAAATTGAATTAGGATTTTCAGCTAAAAAATCTTTTAGATTTTTATGATCACTAACTGCAAATTCCGCTAATTTAGCTTCTTTTGCACCATAAGTTTTGGCTTCAGCAACGGAGTTTTCAACTAACATTGCTAAAAGTCCAGAAAAACTATTTTCTTTCCAATCATTAGGTAAGAAGTTAATAGATTGTAGTTCTTTAACCATTTGGTCAAAGTCTGTTTTTAGATAACCATATTGATTATATTTCATTATAAAAAGCACTCCTTTTTTGTCTTTTCTCTTAATTTTTATTTTACTAGTTTTAATTGAATAAAAGAAGAATGAAACAATATTTTAAATTATGTAGGATAGCCTAAATTATTTTTAATTTAATCCAAAAACTGGTAAGTAAGATTTTAATTTCTTATAATAAATAGTTGAGAAGTTAAAATATTGGAGGTCAAAATATGACAGAAGTAAAACGCTTTTATGAAACTTTTCATCCGGAACACTATGATATCTATTTAGATATTAGTCGTGAAAAGAAGAGATTTCATGGTAAGACTGTTGTAATCGGTGAAGCACAAGAAGAATTAGTCAAGCTAAATCAAAAGTACTTAAAGATTACCTCTGTTAGAGTAGATCAAAAGAAGGCTGACTTTAATTACAACGATAAAGATGAAGTAATTAATATTGAAGCTGGAAAAGTAGGTAAGATGAAAATTGAAGTTGACTTCGAGGGTAAGTTGACTGATACAATGATGGGAATTTATCCTTCTTACTATGAAGTTGATGGTGAAAAGAAGCAATTAATTGGTACACAATTTGAAACCACCTTTGCTCGTCAAGCCTTCCCATGTGTTGATGAACCAGAAGCAAAAGCTACTTTTGCACTTGCAATTAAGTTTGATGAAAAACCTGGTGAAAGTATTATTTCTAACCAACCAGAAGAGAAGTTTAAAGATGGTGTTCACTACTTTAAACCAACTCTACGTATGTCTAGTTATTTGGTTGCTTTTGTCTTCGGTGATATGCAAAGAAAATTGACTAAGACAAAATCTGGCGTTGAAATTGGTGTTTTTGCTACAAGAGCTCACCAACCAAAAGAATTAGATTTTGCCTTAGACATTGCAAAGCGTTCAATTGAATTCTTTGAAGATTTCTATGAAACTCCATATCCATTAGAGCATTCATATCAAGTAGCCCTTCCTGACTTTTCAGCTGGTGCGATGGAAAACTGGGGCTGTGTAACTTATCGTGAGGCATACTTATTACTTGATCCTGACAACACTTCATTAGAAATGAAGCAATTAGTTGCTACAGTTATTGCTCATGAATTAGCTCACCAATGGTTTGGCGACTTAGTAACTATGAAGTGGTGGGATAATCTATGGCTTAACGAAAGTTTTGCTAATATGATGGAATATGTGGCTATTGATGCCTTAGAACCAAATTGGAAGATTTGGGAAATGTTCCAAACTTCAGAAGTTCCAGCAGCTCTCCAAAGGGATGCAACAGACGGTGTTCAATCTGTTCATGTTATGGTTAATGATCCAGCTGAAATTGATGCCTTATTTGACTCAGCCATTGTTTATGCAAAGGGATCAAGAATGTTAGTAATGGTTCGTGCCTTACTGGGAGATGAAGCTCTTCGTGAAGGTTTGAAGAACTACTTTGCAGCTCATAAATATGGTAATGCAACTGGGGATGATCTATGGAAGGCCCTTGGAGAAGCAAGCGGCTTAGACATTGGTGCGATTATGCATTCTTGGCTTGAACAACCAGGTTACCCAGTAGTAAATGCAAAAGTTGAAGATGGTAAGTTAGTTTTAACTCAAAAACAATTCTTTATCGGTGAAGGTAAGGAAGTAGGACGTAAGTGGCAAATTCCACTAAATTCAAACTATGCTGCTGTTCCAAAGATTATGAAGGATGAAAAATTAGTTGTTGGTGACTATGCTGATTTAATTGCTGACAACGGTGTTCCATTCCGTTTAAATGTAGGCAACAATTCAGACTTCATTGTTAAATATGATAAGACCTTACTTGATGATATTTTGAGCCACATTGATGAATTAGATGCGGTTGATAAATTACAATTATTACAAGACTTCAGATTATTAGCTGAAGGCGGTCAAATGTCTTATGCAGACATTGTTCCACTTCTTCCTAAGTTTGCAGATTCTACTTCACCAATTGTAAACAATGCTTTATACAGAATTATGACTACTTTACGTAATTTTGTAACTCCAGATTCTAAGGAAGAAAAAGACCTAAAGAAGCTTTATAATTTACTTTCTGAAAAACAAGTTAAGCGTTTAGGATTACTTCCAAAAGCTGGTGAATCTAATGACGATAACTTAACTAGACCATATGTTGTTGCAGCCTCCCTATATGCTGATAATGATGAGACAATTAATGGTCTACATACTATTTATTCAGAAAATTCTGATAATCTAGAAGGTATTTCAGCTGATATTAGAAGTGCTGTTTTGGTTAACGAAGTTAAGAACTTTGGTAACATGACTCTATTTGATAAACTTCTTAAGAAGTATCAAGAAACTTCTGACGCAAGTTTGAAGCAAGACTTATGTGCCGGTATCACTTCAACTAAAATGCCTGAAATCATTGATGCAATTGTTGATGACTTTGAAAATTCTGAAATTATTAAGCCACAAGACTTACGTGCATGGTACCGTAATGTTTTAGCTAATCCATTTGGTCAAGAACAAGCTTGGAACTGGATTAGATTAGAATGGCCATGGCTTGAAGCAACTGTAGGTGGAGATATGGAATTTGCAACCTTTATTACTGTAACTGCAAATATTTTCCATACTGAAGAAAGATTGAATCAATTCAAAGACTTCTTTGAACCAAAGATCAATACTCCAGGCTTAACTCGTGAAATTAAGATGGATACTAAGGTAATTGAAACTAAAGTTAACTTAGTTAAGAAAGAACAGGCTGCTGTTAATACTGCAATTGCTAAAGCTGTTGACTAAAATTTGAAAAATAAATAATTAAAAGATGCGCTTTCAGTTTTGAAAGCGCATTTTTGATATAATTTAAAGGATAGAGGTGACAAAATTTGGTAAAAACAATATTTTTTGATGTGGATGGGACATTAGTTTCTCATAAAACTGACAGCGTTCCAGAAAGTACTAGGAAAGCACTTAAACTTTTACATGAAAATGGCTATAAATTAGTACTAGCTACGGGTCGTGATATGAGTCAATTGAAAAAATTGCCAGTCAAAGATTTGAAATTTGACGGTTATTTAACGATGAATGGTCAACTTTGTTTAGATGAAAATGGAAAAGAAATTTTTGGTAATCCAATTGATGAGAAGGATACTGAAAAAATGGTCCACTTAATCAAGGAAAGAACTGTTCCAATTACTACGATCGGTAAAGAGGGCCCGTATATTAATTTTGTAACTGATGAGGTGGTAGCTGCTCAAAAAGCTGTTTCAAGTAAAGTTGCACCTATTGATGAATATCACGGAGAAAAAGTCTATCAATTTATTGCATATGGAGATCGAGAAAAATTAAAGAATTTAGTGGATGATTTACCTAATTGTAAATTAAGTTGGTGGAATGAATATGCAGTAGATATCATTTCAAAAGATGGTGGTAAATTAGCTGGTATTGAAAAGTATCTAGAACTACAAGGTCAAACTTTAGCAGACTCAATGGCTTTTGGTGATGGGGAAAACGATCTAGAAATGTTAAAAGCTGTTAAAATTGGAGTTGCAATGGGAAACAGCGAAGAGCAAGTAAAGGCTATTGCTGACTATGTAACTACTCATATTGATGCAGAAGGCATCTTTAATGCCTGTAAGCACTATAAGTTGATTTAGAGGAATAGGAATGGCAAATATCACTCGCTATTCCTTATTTTTATATCCCCAAAGGGGGATAGATAAAAATTTAAATTAAAATCAAAAAAATTCAAAAAAGTAATTGACATATAAGTTCTTTTTCCCTATACTAGAATATGTTCTGTTAAGGAATTGGTTTGGTAGCTCAGCTGGATAGAGCAACGGTCTTCTAAACCGTGGGTCGTGAGTTCGAATCTCACCCAAATCACTGATATGACGCTCCGTATGGGGCGTCTTTTTTGTGCAATTTTTTATTTGACCCCCAAATGACCCCAAGCTAATTTATTTGTTACTTTCTTTAAGTTGATGGAATTATTTTTAAAAGAACTATATCAATGATTTTGCAATAAGCTTTAAATATACTACATTTAAACTACATCAAAGAGATACAAGGAATTCTAAAAAGTATTACCGGTTTTCTACAAAAAGTAATACTTTTTTGACCATTTAGTGCAATTTGTGCTATCGGGCTTTCGTTTATGACATAATTTTTCTAATAATTGAACTTTTAATATTCTCAATTACTCATCAATAGATTAATTTTAAGTAGATTTTATGGTGTGATTTTTATTTTATTTTTTGTTAAAAAATATTGATTCATTTTAATTTTGTATTTATTATTTAAATTAAAATTTAATAAACCAAGGAGTATATATGGAATTATTAAAATATTTTAGAAAATTAAAATGGGAATTCCTGTTTGTGGTATTTCTAATAGTTGTTAATGCAGGTTTTCTAACTTTAGCCGGTATCTCTAGCGCAAATGCCTTGAGTGCTGTTGCAAAATTTAGAGCAAATGAATTCTTTATGTGGGTTGCAGTAATGGGATTAGCCTACATTGTTTACGCAATAGTAAATTGTTTGGTTAATATTGAACAAGCTAGATTCTCACAAAATGTAGATAAGTTAATTAGAAAAGATATCGCTACTGAATTATCAAGATCTAATTACGCTACTTTTCATAAGCAAACTGTATCTACCTATAGTTCATGGCTAACCAATGATATAACTACAATTAATAATTTTGGTATCGCTGATTTTCTAATGATTGTCAGGCAAGTGTTTGAAATAATCTTTGGCATGTTAACATTAGCCTACTTCAATTTTAGTTTAGTAATCACTGTAGTTATTCTTACTATCATTATGGGAGTTGTTCCAAACTTGTTTTCAAAAATATTATCCGCAAATTGCAATAATAAATTGAACACTTTTAGTTAAGCTGCTTGATAGATTAGATCTAATTCTCTTTCAAAGATTTCATCTGGTGTATGATAGGCCAGTATCTTTCTTGGCAAAGAATTGCACCA
>CATLCE010000015.1:0-40857 GCA_949888035.1 Lactobacillus johnsonii
AATTTTAAATAATTTTGTCCCTTTTCTGTTCCTTTTTTAATATTTCAATCTAATTAATTAAGCCTTAAAGCCTTGTGGCTCTAGGGGTTTTATTTTATATTTTATAAACTCACTACTTTACTATGTAGTAGATTGCTAAATCATTAACAAATAGCGACATATGTGCAAAAGTCTTGACGTGTAGGGATTTATAGCGATTTAACATCCGCCACTAAGAGCCACTAAAATTCCATTATTGCCAATTATTTGTTCCTTTTTTGTCCCTTTTTTAAAATAAAAAGCCACCCCAGAGAATTGAGTTCTCCAGAGTGGTTTTTCTAGTATTCAATTAACCTCTACTGTAATGTGGTATGCAAACCTTTTTATCTAAATCATATTCAGTAATAGTATAAACTGACATGTTTTTTTCATAATCATCTTCATATTGATTTTTTTCTTTCATCGTATCAATGAACATTTTAAGTGCTTCTTCTTTGGAATCTGCAATAGCATCAAATGAATCCCATGCTTCATAAACATTTTTCCATTGTTGAAAATGATAGAGTTTCATAAAAATTCCTTCTTTCAGTTTATTTCTATTATACATCGGATTTATTTAAATTCGCCCCAAGCCTCGTTACCTACACGACCAACCAAGTAACCATAATGATTACTTCCACGTGGTTGTTGTAGCCAAACTCTTCCTGCACTATCTCTAGTCCAAGCGTTGTATTTAACTACTGAACCTGCTGGTAATGTGGTAATTAACATGCTTTCCGTACTAGCACCCCAGCGTAAGTTAATTGCACCGCCTGTAATGAAAGTGCCGTCTTCTGCGTGCCAAGTCATGCCTTGAACATCTGTCCAAGTTCTTTCTGTGGAAGTTGCTTTAGCAGGAGCAGGCTTTACTGCATTAGCATTAACTTCTAATTTCTTAACAGTAATATTCCCGTCCACATTCATGCCCTTCCAGTTTTGTGTGAATTGCCAGATAGCCACGTGATCCATTGAAGGAAACCAATTGAAGTCTGCCACATCTTCACGGCCAGAAGTCTTGTAGTAAGCTACCCATAGGCAATCTCCATATTTATTAGTGATTTTCTTAGTATTAATATTTTTAGTAAGCAATTCCTTGCCTGAATAAAGTAAAGGCTTGTAGCCAGCTTGTGCTACTGTATCCATAAAGGCCAAAATTGCATTAGCACTTGCATCTGCTCCTCTGTCAACATGATTGCCGCTACCGCTTTCCCAGTCGCAAGCATAAATAGAACCTACTGGAATGCCCATATTTTTAGCATTTTCAACTGCATAGTTTCCTTCTTGAACTGCCATATTACTGTCAGCACTAAATCTAGCGTAGTGGTAACCACCTACTGGAATACCTGCATTTTTTGCACTAGCAATTTGTGCTCTTGCTTTGGGATTTTGGTAATCTAATCCCTCTGTGGTTTTTACAATAGTGAATTTTGCTCCAGGATAATCTGCAATATTGGTGCTCTGATAACTTGCTTCATCAATACTATAAGCTCTATTCTCAATTACTTGTGTCATGACTAAACTCCTTTCTTAGTCATTGCTTCATATTCGTGTTGGACAATGTTTCTTACAGTGGTTCTATCAATAGGGATGTTTGGATACAGCTTTTTAATTTGAAAATATACTTCATCCGTTGCATCATATAGCTTTTTTGCACCTTCCTTACCATCAATAGATGCTTGGTAAGTTGTGGCTTTTTCTGCTAATTTTCCTGTCGTTTCAAGTGCAGTTGCAAGTTTAGGATGTGTCAATTTCAAAGCTTCAATCCTTTGCTCATTTACGCTGTAAGCATATGCCATTCCTGTGACGATTAATACGACAACTCCCCAAATTAAATTAATATCTAGTTTCATTTTTAGTCTCCAATTTAATAATCTTAATTTTCAATTGATTAATCTGATCCTTTAGCTTTTCTACTTCTGCTTCTTTTTCTTGATACTGTTTTTCGTATTTATTTTTGTCTTCCTTTAACTCTCCATACAACCATTGCCTATCAGCAATAATAGCTGTGACAATTCCCACCACACAAGATAGTGCTTCAACCAAATTCATAGCACTACCTCCACTAGTTATTATGTTTGCGACTATTGCTTATGATGATGAATACAGAACGCAGGACAACCAATTCCATAAAGCCTGCCATAATCATGTGTGGTTGACCAGAAACAAAGCCATGGCACAATTCAGCAGTAGCTTCAGATGCAAGTAAACCTGCTGTTAACACTAATAATCTTCGATTAGCATAAACTTGTGACGAAGTACTTCTGGCCCAAATGAAAAGCAGGATTCCCATTACTACAAACACTCCACCTACCAAGTCATCATTTAATGCCTTAGCAGCAAACGGTGGCCAGAAAAAGTAATAATCATTACAAATTAGAATTAACCCTATGCCAAGCATTGCAAATGCTAGTGCTTCATGCTGTGGGTGTTCTGTGTGAAAAATCTTTTTAAAACTTTGCTTCATAACTAATTACTCATTTTTTTAATTCTTTCCATATCATTTGCCGCATCTGTTTCTTGTCCATTTTCAAAAGTTTCAAAATAATTCAAGTTCATGACCATGGAGTTTTCAATCAATCTTTCATAAGCCTTTGCCATCCCTGAATACACTGGTCCAGTAGGATGTCCGCCGTGTAAATGTGATAAGTAATAGTTAGACGTAAAGAATGGATCTGAGTTAAGTTCAAGGCAAGGTATGCCATAATGCTGTGCAATAGTCCTAATTGCTGAGCTAAATAAATCGGGAACTGTACCTGTTTGGCTTAATGTGGAAATAACAATTTTTGCGTTCGGAGATTTATCCTTAATTGCTTGAATAATTTTTCCATAATTTCCGTAAAATGTATCAGCATCTGTACCCATATCTCCAGTATTTCCGATATAATCAGTTCCAAGTTTTCCATAATCGTTAATGCCCAAAGCTAAGATGTATAAATCAAGTGAAGGAGCAGATTTGAGCAGACCAAGTCCACGTTCTTGATCGGTTAACCAACCTCTTGTAGTTTGACCGCCTCTTGAGAAATTAATTGCTGTTGCGCCATTCCGTCTTGCCATGATTTGTCCCCAGCTCATATTGTAATGATCTGTATATTTATCAATTGCAAGTTCGCCAGATGCGTAACTATCGCCAATAATCCCAATCGATCGAAACAGTGCCATACTAGTGAAGTTAGTAGTTGGCTGGTTTTGATTAGTTTGAACTTTTGCCCAGTTAGTCCATCTGTTGTACCAATTAATTGAGTAGAACATTTGACCATTAGCATCTACCGCAATTTGAACTTGACCACTTTGATCTTCATCATTTGTACCGTTCAACGTTGTTATAGTTAAAGGATTATCACTTGGTCTATTACCTACATCTTTAAAGACCGTTGGGCTAATAGCATATGTAACTGATTTATTATTTTTAATGGTGTGAAGATCGGTATATTCTGACTTGATTTGATCTTTGTATATAATCCGTTTATTGTTTAATGACTTACCACTGCTTAACCATTGAATCCAAGTATTTCCGTCATACCATTTGAAACGCCAATAATTACGTCCACTCACAGTCAAAATTATTTGAATAGTCCCATAACCAATCGCACTATTAGTAGTGATTACTATTCCTGATGTATTATCATCGCTATTAACTGGTGAATTTTTCAACTTATCTAAGTCGTAAGAATAGTTGATTAAACTATTTTCAGGAATTTCATTTAAATCATTATATGGTGGTTGAATAGTATCTATATGTTGTTGAATGATTTGTGATGTTAATGGTAATCCATGCCATTTATTATATTTTGCAGGACTACCCCAATTTGTGCGGTACTGCATTTCTCCAGAATCGAAAAAGATCATTTGTACACTACCACCATCTCCAACACTTCCCGATGCTGACAGTGTAAAAATTGTACCCATTCTGCCAATGTTATTCGCAGGCCAATTCCGAACATTAGCAGTATATTCAGGATAGGCATAAGTTACTACTTGATTAGCTGGTAAAGTATCTAAATTATCGTAAGGAGGATTGATTTCTTTTAACAAAATCTTATAACCTTTAACTGACTTATTTAAAGTTTCTGTGATTTCAGGTGGTAAACCCTGAGCTTGGAAAACTCCGAAATCTTTCCATAAATTTGTGTTCCAGTTATATACATAGATATGTCCATTATCAGTGGTCAGCATAGACCCATCAGTACCATTAGGATATTTAGCTTGGATTTGTGCCAAGCTATCAAAGACTTGTGTAGGATGTTTTAATTGTCCAAATCTGTTAACAATATCTTGCTTTAAAAGATAGATGTCAGCATTGTGATTTGGTACACTTTCAAGATTTTCAGAGTCAATTTGATTTTGAAGGGCGGCTGTGCCTAAGCCGACAGATTTGAGAGCTGCATTTATAGTTTCAAAATTCTTATTTATACTATCTAATTCATCTTCGGACTGTTGAGCCTTTCCTTTATATTTATCATGAAGTTGTTGAATCGCTACATTCCCATCATTCTCGAATTTTCTTTTTAGATTTTCTAAATCTTTAATGTAGTAATCCTTAGCTTGCGTAAGCCTTAAGTCGTTACCTAGGATTGAAAATACTAAGTTCACAGATGTTAAGTTATTGCCGTTATCATCTCGCAAACCAAAAGTCCCTACAAATTCACCTTGTTTAGTAAAGAATTGATCTTCGAGAGTGTAATATGCAATTCCGTTGTCTGACGTATCATCAGGTGTACCTTGCCAAGTTCGATATACAACATCTGTGGAAGGGACTAACTCCCCCGTATCATCATCTTTAATCCATTTACCCACTCCACCTTCGATGAATGGATAAAAGCCATGTACATTCATTACTGTGCCTTGGTCATACCATTGAATAGGTACTTTCTTGCCGTTATCACTAACACGGGTCTTAATCCAGTCAGTAAAACGTGCAATTTGACCACTTTCTTTAGCGATATCTAATCTAAAGAAATAAGGCTTTCCATTGTTAACTAAATTAATAGTATCCATTTATTTTCCCTTTCTACTTCAAAATCTGTAAATCAATAGGTTGTGGTTCGTTTTCTTCCTTTTTCTTCGTTGGGTTCATTGCTCGAAGAACATTCATAGTAAACTTGCCTGTCATAAAAATTAAATCGTCACTAGTAAATACGAATATTCCCACAGCTTTCCCAGCTACTGCTGTGGCATCTTTATCTAAAGTGCAAACCAATTTATTATTTTCAACAGTTACTGGTTGAGTAATGATTGTTCTATCAGAACGGCCTATATGTAGCTCCGCCTTAGCACCAGATAAATCAAAATATTCACTATCACATAAAATAGTAGCTTCGATTGTGGTTGATTTGTTTTCGCCTTGTCTTAAGGCTATTACTTCATTTAATGTATTGATATTTTTATTTAGATCCAGAACCACTTGAACTGTTCGTGCTTTCATTTGTATGATCCTTTTCTAACTCTTTAAATTTTTCTTCAATTACTTTTTCTAAGTCTGCTTGAATTTTTTGAGACAGACTATCCATATCTTCTTTAGTAAGTGCATTATCTTTGTAGTGTTGCCAATCAATTTTCAAATTATCAAACTTAGTAGTTAAATCATCTTTAAGTTGATTGATATTTGCATCATTCGATTTTTCAGTAGTAGTTGCACTGCTGTTAGCCTTTTCTTGACTGTTAGCATCTGCAACTGCCAAAAATTGGTTCATTGTATCTCTTAAAGTCTCAGGCTTTTTGCCCAAATGAACATTCTCAATTCTTCTCTTAGGACCATTCCATTCCATTGAAGTAACTTCTGTGGTCTCATTAATATTCATATCTTTAAAAAATACGGTTGCAGGGTATCCCACATCCACAGTGCGGAGTGATGCCAGTTCATCAGTCATTTGATAAAACTCAACGGTTAAATTAACTTCAATCTCTCCCACTCTATTGTCATAAATGTAAGATTGTACTAGTCCTCTAAGCTTATCTGCTGAATCAACATTGAACTCGGAAAAATCTTTTTTTAAGATTTTTTTGTTTTCAAATCTGTTAGCATTCGGTGCTTCTATATAAACCTCGGAGAGTGTGATTGTGTCACTTTTATCGTTAGGGACTGACTTAAAATTAGGATCGTATGGTGCAGTATCTCCATTAGAACTAAAGTCAACATATTTACCATTGATCCAGCCTTGATCTACTCGATACCATGCTTGATTATCACTATTAGCTTGTCCTGTAATGTTTACAACTGCATCTTTGGCAAGATATTTACCATTTGTTTTTCTGTTCCATGTAGGGCTATCATAGACAGCCACTTTGTCTACATAGTAAGGTGGTATATCTCTTGTATTAACATTTTCAGTAATTGCAGTGGGTTGTAAATTAAACTTGACTGATTGAGTATTGATCCACTGATTACCACCAATATTTACCCAAGTATTACCTTGATTTTTAGCAATCATAAACACCTTACATTGACTACCTTTAGTAATTTTATTTACTGCATCCCTTGTGGAAGTCGGTTCTGCATAAGCGTTTGTATCTTCTTGAACTGTTCCAATTCCTGTACTTAATTGATAAGTGTAATAATCAATTACTATGTTTTGACTATTAATCCATTGCTTATCACTTAGTCCATACCAAGTATTGCCATTATCATCTTGTGTTCGATACATAACATTAGTATCTTCATTAGGTTCTAAATACGATTCAATAGGACTATCAATATCAGGATATAAGTGAATAGGCACTTTGCTATACAAATATTTAGTTCGTATAGTTCGATTAAATAGTTCAAATGAGTAAACATGCTTTTTATCTTCCCAATTGATATGTCCCTTACCTTTAATTGCATTAAACAAAAAATCATTACCATTATTTACATTAATGAATTTTCCATTAATCCAATTATTATCGGTTGTTTTATACCATTGAGTACCATTGTTATATTGCCTAATAATTTTAATGTGTTGACCAGGCTTAATATATTGGTCAGCAGTTTTACCATCAGGAGCACTATATAAAGCAACTCGTCCAGAACCTAAATATTGAACAAAGATATTACAAGGATCTCCAATTTCTTTTTCAGTAACGGTTACTGTTTTGTTTCGTCCTTCTTTGATTAGCTTTAAAGGATCTAACCAACCCCACTTAGAATCAAATGAGTGTCCTTGCGTATATCCTTCCAGCCAAGATTTCTTAGTCACTCCAATGTGGACGTGACTAGTATCTCGAATACCAACTACATCTCCAGTTTTGATTTTCTGCCCTTCTTTAACTCTAATGTTACTTTTAGCAGAAAAAGCTTCTTGATAAACGATATCGTAACCATCATCTGAATGAGTAACTAAGTACCAACCTATAGGAGCATCGTTGCCTATTCTAGTAACAGTACCTCTATGAATTGCATGAACTTCTGATCCAGGGTGGTCAATTGAACCAAAATCTAGTCCATCATGAAAATCATTAGTACGTCCATTGCCTTTATGAGTTCCAAACAATTGAGCATCCATAAACTTGCCCTCTCCAACCTTTGGAAAAGGCCAGTCCCAATCTAGTGGACCAGTTGGTTTCACTTCGTTCATGCGTTTGCCACCATGTGGCGACCAAGAGTGATAGACCTGCCACATATCAACCTGATGTTTCCAATCGTCCATATTAAACAAGGCACATAGTTGATCGAAACCTCTCTTCCATGTGGTATAGGGTTTTACCATATATGTCTGGAAAGTTCCCTCAACAAATTGGAGCAAACCTGCGCTGGGGTGTCCTGCCTGTGCATTACTATCCCCATCATTTACGATTGTTTCAGAGCCATTACTTTCGCCTTGGATCATGTTTTTGATTTTATTGACATAGTCGTCAGTAACTTCCACATTCATGACCTTAGCTGCATTTTTGATAGCTGGTCCCCAATCTCCATTAACGGCATGAGTTACGCCATTATCGGTAACTGTTACAACAGTTATTGTTCCTGCACTTTCTTCTGCCTGTTTTTCTTTCTTACTGGAATATCCTTGAACGGCCGTATATGTGTTTTGAATTGATTCTTCTTGAGACAGTGTCTTAAGATTTTGACCATAAGTGATTAATACCTTTTTAGCATTACCAATTTTTTCTAAAAAATAGATGTCGTAATTATCAAAATACCATTCTCCATTCCAAAGCTTAGTAAAAGAATCAGTTGTGCTAGAACTGTTAGAATCACCAAACAGTACATCTTGCAGTGTGCTAACAGACTTCCAGTTAATACTGATATTAGCCACACTCACAATGTCAGTGTGGAAGTGAAACTTTTCAAAATCCTTTGCTGATAAATCTTTTATTAATGCGTCCCATAAATTTTTAGGGCTTGCATTAACTAAAAATATATCGTCAATAATTGAATTTTTAATCAGTTCTCCCACAATATGATGGGCTTCAATATCAATGGTTTTATCACCTTTATCGTCTGTTTTAGGAGTAAGTTTATCAATCTTAAATAATTGATTTAATCTATATTCACTTGCATCTGCCATAATTACACGGTCATTTTGAATTTGTGGAGATAAATAGTTGTCAACTCGATATGTTCCAGTAAATTTTGGAATCATATTCTTTTCAGTTTTTATTCTCCAATCTTCAAATCCAGTCATTGTTCCTAGACCTAGAGTATTAGTGGGTTCACTAGCAGTTCTAAATAATATTGGTTTATTTAGCATAATGTGCGCCACCTTGGAATTATGGTTGCAGATTTATAATTGCCAGTGATTTTAATGTTGTTGTCTCCAGGTTCAAGAACTGGAAATTGATGATCTGGAAAAATTGCATTTTGATTTCTAAAGCCTTGGCTAGTTAAATCATGGTAAACCATGCTCTTTTCGGGCTGGCTATCAATAAACACTTCTCCATCAATATCAGTTAACCGATACTTTTTATCATTAATTTGAAGTGTAACTCCCTCGTCTCCCACAATTTGAATGAGAGGGTAGCTGTGCCATCTTTCCTGATTAAACAATGTAATAGGTAGAGAAAATTCTTTTCTGCCATCTAATCTATATTTAAAAGGTTTAATCAAAAATGAAATTTCAACTTTAGAGTAGTGTTTATTAAAAGCTGGAAACTTAAGAATTGTACTTGGATCAGGTGCAGCAATGTAGTAGTAATCAGGGTCGTTAGCAAACGATAATCTATGATATGTTGGATCTTGAAGTAACCAAGTAGTTAGTTGGGTCTTCAATTGATTAGCAGTTGTATCTTTGTGAACTGCATAGAAAACAAACTTTTGAGAAAAACTTTTGTAAGACCCATTGAAGTCTAAAATAGTCCCACTCACTCCAGGAATATCTGTAGTATCAATGTTTGGCGTACCAGTCCCTAATTCAAAGTTTTCATCAGTATCCCAATACATCCCAAAATCTAGGTTTGTTCTGCCATTATATTCAATTGTATAATCCATTAACTAAACCCCATTCCCGTTTGTTTTGTAAATTCATTAAGAGCATTAGAATTATTACTTGCCTGAGTACTTGCAAGCTTTTTGCCATCAACGTTTATTTGTAAGTTCAAGTTTCTAACCGTTTGAATTAATTGCTGGTTCATTTCAATTAAAGTTGCTACCAACTCGTTGTTTTGCATTTGTGCATCAGCTAAACCTTCATTAGGTTGTGTTGAAACGGGTGGTGCGATTGTGCTTAAGTCATCTGGAATTTGTTTTGCAATATTAACCATTGCTTGACTTGTGCCATTAGCAAAGTGTGGGTAATTTTTAATTCCTGCGTGCCACATTGCACTTTCAAATGCTTCCACAGATCTCCAAACAGTAGATCCTTTAGATAAATCCATGACTGTATCTGTAGCAGGAGTGGCAAACAACCCTACTTGTGGGTCATGAACTATTTCACGTCTATGACCATCTCCTACAACTACTGGACCACCTTCCCAGCCATCATTAGGAGTTCCATAAGCAAAATGTTGAAATCTCCATGCACCAGCAGTTCCAGTAGCCTTATGCCCAGTCATTGCTTTCTTGATTGTTTCATAAACCGTTTTAATAGTATTCGTAATCGTATAGCCTCTTAAACCCATAAAAGCCTGTTGTTTAGCTGTTGCATCTGCTACTTCTCCACGACCACTTGCGTGCATTGAATTCTTTTTACTACTTGAATGAGTACCATTGAAATCCTTTTGTTTGTTGGTACCATCTTGAACTTGATCTCTACCTGAAGCAGACATGCTATTGTTTTTACTTGAGGATCGTGTACCATTAAAGCCTTTTTGCTTATTAGTGCCGTCTTGGACTTCTCCTCTACCATTAACAGACATAGTGTTGTTTTTAGGTAAAGTAGGTAGAGCATTAAACTTATTTTGACTATCTCTGGCGGCATCTAATTTCTCTTTGCCAGTGACATTTACGCCCACATGTGAAGTTTTAGGTGTCTTAGTCATTGAATCAATAGTATTTCTCAAACCAGTAATCTTTTGCATACCATTTTCAGTATTAGCATTGACACTAACTATTGGTTTCTTCTTAGATGTATCATTCAACAATTTGCTAAAGTTGGTAATTTTATCAACAGCATTTGTGGTATTCATTTCAACTTTAGGTTTAGCAACCATTTTGTTTAAGCTATCAATTGTCTTTTTAATGGAATCAACACTATTATCTTTGTTGCTTTTTACCAAAACTTGAATTTCTTTTTTAATAGAATCAGGAAGTTTTTGCCATACGCCTAATTTCTTTAATAAAGCTTCAGGATTTTCTCCTTTCTCAATCATATTGAAAACAGCTTTTTTATCCTTAGTTGGCGTATTGTTCCATTCTTGAATATTCATTAATTCAAGTTTTAATTTGTCAAACCCTGTAAACTCACTGATGATGAGTTTCTTTTGATCTGTAGTAAGCAAGTTCCAATTATTGATATCAGTTAAAGCATCTACAATTTCATCTTTGCCTTTAGCAGTAGCAATTAGTTCTTGAATTTTAGGATCTGTTTTGTTCCATTGGTCTTCAATGTACAGAGTTTCTGCAACTTCTTTTCCACCTTTGGAGCGAATTAGAGCTTCTTGCTCTTTCCATTTCATTGAATTCCAACGGCCACTAGCAAATGCAGCTTCCACAATCATCTGTTTTGCATTAGAGCTAATCTTTGCATGTTTGAGAATAAATTCTAATTGATTCCAACCTTTTTTGGTTTTAGCAGTATCATTAATAACTTCTTGAGCATTGGTTTTAATTTTGCCTGTCTTAGGATCAAGGATTAAATCGTTCCAAGACTTACCAGCTTTTTTAGCATCTTTACTCATTGCCGATGCAGTATCAGCAACGACTGTTTTAGTCTTAGTTGTTGCTGATCTAACTTTATCAACCGCAGCTTCAATTGCCTCCGCATATTGAGAACCATTATTTTGTTTCAGGTCGTTTAAAATTTCTTTATAGCTTTCGCCTTGATTTCTCATTAAGCGAACTTGACCTTCAAATAGTTTGGTTTCTCTTTCTGAACTTTCAGTCTCAATTTTGTTCTTGGTAGTGTAATATTGATCTGCATCTATTAGGCCTTCATCGTAAGCTTGTTTAACCTTATGCAAATTACCAATAGTTCTACTATGGTTTGTTTGAATAGCTCTACTCATTTCATTCATAGCTTGGTTAAATCTATTTTCAGATAACTTGCTATTGAATGATCCACGAATAGCTGTTTCCATATCACGAGCTACAGTACGAGTTTTGCCTAAAGTTTTTACATAATTTGAAGTAATATCAGCTTGAATATTATTTAACTCTTGACGAGTGTCAGCCGACATTTTGCCACCGTGTTTTGCTGCTTCGTCAACAATATTATTTGCTAATTTTTCATCTTGCTTAATTTGATTTAGATATGATTGATTGCTTTTAGCATTGCTATTACTTGCTGAGCGTAGGTAGGCACCAGCACCGCCACCCACTCTGTCAGCTAACTGATTTAAAGACGATTTTGCACGATCAGTATTCTTTTGAGCTTCATCGCCCATGCCTTTAAATGCTTTCTTTATAGAACTAGCATTGCCTTCAATACCATCTTTAGCAGCATCCATTGCTTGGGTTGCTTGAGTGGAGAAATCCTTAAAACGACTAGCTGATTCAGAAGTTTCTTTTCCAACTACTGATCCCCATTTAGAAATTTCGTTTTGTTGTTCAATAAATGGTTTAACTACGCCTGTATAGAGCTTATAAGTACCATAGAGTGCTAATAATGCTCCTCCAACAACACCCACACCTATAGCTGTGGATGCTAATGCAGAACCCAAAGTTGCAGTGGCTGTGCCTGCTGTTTCAGCTCCAGTAGCTACAGTTGCAAGTCCAGCACCAGCTTGTGCACCTGTACTTGCTAATTCTCCTGCTACTCCACTTAGAGAACGGGCTTTTGATGCAGCACTAGTAGTAGCAGATCCTACTTTTTCAAGTCCACTAGCTAATTCAGTGGCTTTTTGACCACCGCTTACAGCTTCATCAACTGCTTTTAATGCACTAGCTAATGAACCACCTTTAATTTTTGCACCAACTTCATAAACCTTTTGGAAACCACTAGCTAGTTTTCCTAATCCTGCAATTGGAGCAGATACTGCATAACTAAGTGGTTTAATCGCAGCATACATAGCCAGGGTGGTAACGATTGTTTTTTGAACATTAGGATCTAGTCGACCAAAAGCTTGTGCTAAGTTTTGAACAGTTTTCATTAATCCAGTAAAAACTGGTAAAACATTCCCACCCACTTCAATCATGGTGGCGTGCATTGTTTGTTTAAACTGATTCCACTTAGCTTCTGGAGTTTGGTTCATCTGGTCAGCAATTCTTTTAGTAGTGCCACCAGCTTTTTCTAATTCATTTTGTAAGTCTCTAAGTTCTTGACCTGCTGATTTTGAAGACTTGTTAGATTTTTCAAACAAAGCCATAACACCCTGACCTAACTTACCGAATGCTGCGTTAAGTAAAGCCATTTTTTCTGTAGGTGTTTTATCCTTGAGTTTGTTATTGATCTGGTCAATTAATTTAGGAAGATCTACACCTTTCTTTTTTATTTCATCAATATCCACACCAATAGCTTTCATATTAGCTCGGTTGGTTTTAGTATCAGTGGTTAATTTACTTAGAACCTGTCTAAGAGTAGTACCAGCAGTGGACGCTTCAATACCACGGTTTGAGAGAGCACCAATTGCAGCCGCTACTTGCTCAATACTCATATGAGCTTGTGCAGCAGTTGGTCCTACATAAGTCATTGCAGCCGAAATATCGGCAAAGCTTGATGCAGTTTTATTAGCTGCAACTGTTAAAACATCTGTAACACGATTAGTATTCTTAATCTGTTCAGCAGTGGTATTAGCTTTAAGTCCAAACATTTCAATTGAACTAGCTGTGGCTTGCATAACCACACCTAGATCTTCGCCAGATGCTCTAGACGCATTAAGGATAGCTGGCATTGAACCTAAAGTTTGTTTAGCAGTAAAACCACGTCTTACTAATTCAGTCATAGCATTATTAATACTATGAGTTGAAATTCCATACTGTTGTGACCATTTAAGTGAGCTTTCACTCATCTCATTCAATTGACGTGTAACTGTTGCAGTAATACGTCCATCTTCTGATAGCAATGGTCCAATGTTTTGAATTTCAGACTTAAAGTGCATTGCTGATTGTGCAGCATTATATAAACCAGCTCCAATTGCTGCACTTCCTAATACACTGCCTGCACTTCTTATACTACTTGCCGCATTCTGCATTTTAGTACCATAATCACCAATTGCAGTTGCGCCCCTACCAAAGAGTGTGTTTGCTTGTCTCTGTTGTTGTAATGCTCTAGCAGCAGAAAGACGCAAAGTATCGTACTTTAAAGCAGTGTTTTGTAGTTGAGTAGCAGTAGTACCTAATGCTCTTTCATTATCTACAGTTTGATTGTTTGCTAAATCTTTTTTAGCTTGTTCGAACTTCTTATTGTAATTGTCAATTTGCTGAGACAACATTTTAAGTTGAGCAACTTGTGTTTTAAAAATGTTTTGCCCACCAATGCCAGTCAATCCAGACTTAAAAGCATTTTCCATGTTGTTCAGCAATTTACCAGTTCGATTAATTTGAGTTTCTAAGACCCTTTGATTAGTTAGAAAAGGATTGATATCTAAAGCAATTTCAGCCGATAAATGTCCTAATTCGTCAGCCATTACTTGTTGTCTCCTTTCTTAGCAAACGGATCTCGGAAGAACTGTGGAAAGGCTTCGTCAATCTTCATAACTTTTGGTTCTTCTTTTAGCTTCTTTACACTAATAGAATCAATAAATGCTTTGAACTCTAATTTTGACATTTTCATAATGTCAGGCATTTTATAGCCATATTGTTCTTGCATTAATTTGAAAAGATTGAGTATTTTTTTGAAGCTTTTCTCACGTTCTTCAAGTGTTATTTTTTTGCTTTTTCACCATCACTAGAACTGTCATCCATAACTCCTGAACTTTGCGTATACCAGCGATTGAAATCGCCAAGCATTACAGGTGGTTTAATTCCTGCTTTAGCTTGTTTAGGCGTGAATTGGTCACGGAAGTAGTGAACAACAAAATTGATATCAGCATCAGCTAAGGCTTTAATATCCTTTTCTTTTAATGGACTACCACTGGTTGTTTTTTGAGTGTAATTAGATGTTGCACCATCTAAAACCATTGCATTGTACCAGTCGGATAAATTTAAAGGATGCTTAGCAAAATCACGTTCATAAGTCTTATATTCTCCATCTTGGAAAATTTCAATTTTTTCAATTGCCATATTTAACTCCTTATATTAGCCGCCCTCTT
The DNA here is from genome assembly GCA_949888035.1 of Lactobacillus johnsonii. Taxonomy (GTDB): domain Bacteria; phylum Bacillota; class Bacilli; order Lactobacillales; family Lactobacillaceae; genus Lactobacillus; species Lactobacillus johnsonii_B. The sequence goes on from CATLCE010000015.1 coordinate 14,779, forward strand.
ATGAGCATTGTTTATTTATAAAGCGACTGTTAATACATTACTAAGCAGCTTTTGCACTAGGATTTTCTGTTTGTTCTAAGGCATCTGCAAACTTCTTAATTGCAGCATCCAAAGTAGTTTGATCTTTAGGCATTACGTAACTAGTAAATGTATCCATATCAAACTTCGGATCAGAACTAAATCCATTAACAACTGCTACCTTACGATCTCCACGTTCTTGAAGAACAAATTCGCCTTCAATTTCATCTGGAGAAGGATCTGGAGCACCAGAACCTTTAGTTTTGTTCTTGCTTTCTGGAAACTTGAAAGTACCGTTTAACAATCCCATGTAGAGTGGGTGTGATTCGTTAGATTGCAATTGAGTTTCAAACATAATTGCCACATGGTTAGGCATAGCATCATCGCCATACACTTCCATGCCCATTGCATATTTAGTTCCCAAAATCATTTGTTTAGCTTCTGGAGTTAAGAAGTAGTTGCTTAACTTCAAAGTAACTTTTGAAATACCAGATGATAATGTCATGTATGGACCATCATCTGCATTAATAGTTGCATTTTCTGAAGTGACAGTGATATCAGCTTCAGTAGTACCTGGTAAACTTAAAGGTTCGCCAACCACTAAGCCATCATCGTTTAGCTTGGCAATTTTTAAACCTCTTGTTCCGATACGAACAAATTTGTTATCTGCCATATTTATTCCTCTTCTATTTCAATTCCGTGGACGTATACACGGAAAATGTACATTCTGTTTTCTAATTGATCGCCTGTATCAGGATCTTCTTCATGGTTTTCTGAATAAGGATAATAATTTATGTCTCTTAAAGTGTGCTTAATAATAGGAAGTAATTTTTCACCTTGTGATAATTTTTTGACCCAGAATGAAACCAAAACTTGTGGTCTCAATACAGATTGGTCATCATCACTTGCTCTGTATGTACTACCCACATAATTCACTCTTACTAATGGAGCAAACTTAGATGCTTGGTATCCTTCAGGAATTGATTGATTAAAAATCATTGGAGCATCTGTGGAAGTTTGACGCATAGATTGTATAGCCTTAATTAACTCTGCATTTGAAGACAAAGCTTTATAAATTTTGGTATCTGGTAAAACCATTACTTATCTCCTAATTCCTGAGTAAAGTGATCTTTAATTATTTGTTGTAATTCTGGTGTTGATTGTTGACGTGTTCTCTCTGAAAAGAATGAAGGCGGTGTTTTAATAGTTCCAGTATCCACAAAGTGGGCATACCAAGCTGGTAATTCTCCACGACTGGCTGATCCAGCCAAACCAACTTTTGTTTCTAATACACCTTGTTTTCTTCGCGGCTTATTAGTTTTAGTATCTTCTACTAAGTGAATTTCAAGCCCATGACGCATACCTACAGGAATATTGCCTACTAGATTCTTTTCAAACGCATCGCCCATATCAGTTAGTGCTCGTTCTTGAGCTCTTCTACCCTTATCTCTTAAAGCACGAATGTTAGCTTCAAGTTCTTCTAGTCCTTTAACCATTACTTATCCACCAACCTTCCTGTAATACGAGTGCTATCAAAACGTTCATAATCACGTTGAATGTTTTTAATATTGTATTTTTGACCATTAAATTCAATGAACATGTCACTTGTGATATCTCGGCTATCCATATATCGAACAAGAAAAATAACATTTTCTTTATCTTCTTCTAGTCCAGAGTTTTCACGATATTCTTTCAAAGTTGATCTAGTCACATCGCACCATAGGCTCTTAAAAACCACAGTGGAGAGAGAGACTGTGCCGTCTTCATCTTGGCTTTGAATTGTCTTCAACACCTGAATCTTGGTATTCATCAAATTTAGGATCATTGAAAAACCTCGATTGAATTGAGTAAATCAATGCTGTAACACCAAAAGGGATTTCAGACGTATTTGCCTTAACCGTCCCACTTTGTGGAACAGGAATTTTTGTTTCATACCATAATGTAGCTAATAATTTTACTGCCACAGGAAACATGTCATACTTGGCTAGTCTTTCAGGAGTAGCTTTTGTAGATACTTGAGTACAGATATATTCTTCTGCACCATGCCAAAAGGCATCAATTGTCTGATTATCTTCATCAAAATTAATTCTTAGATAGTTTTTAAATTCGTCTCTGCTGTATTCGTATTTATCCATCGACTACACCTTTGCCAACAAATCAGCTTTTTTATCAGTAGAACTATATTCAATACCATGAGCATCTAAGTATTTTTTGATTTCATCTATGGTGTTTGCATTAGTGGGCTTATCGTCCCCACCTTGAGCTGGTGGGGTGCTTATTTTCCCAATGTACCCGTTGTACCAGCAGTTACATAAAATCCTGCATTAGCATCAGTAATTGCCCAACCCATACGCGAGAATGTCATTAATTTTTGACCATAAATATCATCATCAATCCAACGAACTTGACCATCTACACGGTTAGGCATCATGATTGCTCGTTTACCATCACCTACAAATGCAACAGCAGTACCTTTGTCGCCAAAGATTTCATCAGGAACTGAGATTACTTGAGTAGATTTCAAAACATTTGAAGTATCATTAGTCCATGAATTTTCCCAAATATAGCGTCCATTTTTATCCTTCATAGTATCTAAAATGTTATAGAAGGAAGCTGAACAAATAATTTGTTTGTTGTAAGCCTTATCTAAACCAACGTTGATAATATATTTCATATCATCAATGTAATTAGCAGTATTTAAAGTTTGTGCAGTGAAGGTCTTAAACTTTTCAGCAATTTTTTGGTTAGAAGTATTTACCTTCATCTCATAAGCGCCTTGAGCCACAATACCCATTAAGTCTGCTGAAGAGTCTTGAATACTTTCTTCTGAAACAGGAATTGCACCACGATAGGTATCTACTGACCATTCCACACTTGTAAATTCTGGTTTCTTTAATTCTGGATTTTGTTCCAATTCTGCAACAGTATGAAGGACACTAGTTGCACGCTTTAATACTGGGTATTTGCCAGAAGGTGTAGTTACATTTACTTTATTGATGTATTGAGACAAATCTGGGATTGTCTTAATTTCTTCTTCTGGTACATATTTAATTAATTCTGGAATAGTTACAGACGCATCAGCAGATTTCAAACCAATACTTGCTGCTTGGCTATCGTCACGAGTATGAATATAGTGATTAATGGCATCTCTAGTTGAAATGCTTTGAGGATCATCTGCTTTTTTATTTTGAATATTAAAATTGCCTGCAAACGAACGCTTTTCTTCTGTTTGTAAGTTTTCTAAATCTTCAATTTCAGCCTTAGTTTCTTCAAGTGCCTTATTTTTGTCAGAAATTTGACTTCTAATTTCATGAAGATCTTTTGCTTCAGTAGCCTTGTTTGCATTTTCTAGCAAGGCACTTCTTTCATGAACTAAGGAGTTGTACTTTTCCTTAGCTTCTTTAATTTTTTCTTTTAACATGTAGTTAAAGCTCCTTAATATCTAAGTCTCTTTGAATTTGAATCCATTCTTTATCAACTTCAAATTCATTCTGGTTATCTAAAAATTTCTTCATAGATCTTTGTGAAACAGCCACATCTGTTTCTTTGTAAGCAGGAAAAGGTGTTAATGACAACTCATAGAGTTTTCCTACTTTTCTAATAACGTGAAGTAAAGTTCCATCTGATTGATTAATCCAGTCTTCATCATCAATCGTGAAACCAAAACTCATCCCTTGAACATTACGATTTTCAATATTAGTAATAGTGTCATTACCTAAAGTTGTTTCAGGAATGGATGCTTCAAACTCCACTCCCTTGTCATCTACAGTGAGAGTGAGTGTATCTGCACTAGTTCGTGCTAAAATATCGCCTGAATTGTGGTTGTATAGCAGTTTCACATCGCTTGTATCCACCCCATCAAAAGCGTGTGGATCTACTTCTTCAACGAAACCGCCTAAATCTTCAGACCTTTGATTGAATACCACCGCTGTCCCTTGGATCTTTCTTGTCTTCTGGTCTAGGGTCGGTGTCTGAACTAAGTTTCTGATCTCCATTAGAGTTATTACCTTTTCCCACTCCATTTGGGTAATTGCTTTCCACATTAACAATAGGAACATAGTTGCTCATCACAACACGTTTACCAGCCATTGAATCTTTATGAGGTGCATAGCCTAAACGTTGTCGTGCTTCGTTATCATCAAGTAATCCGTTTTGATACCAACTCAACGTCTGTTTCATATTAGTTTCCGTATCCAGCTCCATTAATCTAGAAACATCAAATTCAAAGTGATACTTTTTGGCTTGTTGGAAACTAAGAAGTTTGATATTAAATTCAGAAGTAAATCTATTAAAGTAATGGTCTAATGAGTTTTGAATATAATCTAAATTACTTTGAGGTAAGGAAGTGTGAGCATTTTCAAGCCCTAATCGACTAATTGGAATACCAAAAGCCTTGGCTATTTGTTTAGTAGTGTAATCATTAGAATTTACAATTTTTAAAATGGAAGTATCAATTTCTACTGGCGTATATTCTTCATTGCCAGCTAATACCATTACTCGGTGTGTCTTATCCCCTGTATTAGCTTTAATCCATTGCTCACGGATTTTATCTCTGGCATCTGCACTAGGATTACCTGGCATTTTTAAGATTGCTGATCCATTAATACCTGATCCGAAAAAGTCATTTAATAATTTATTGCCTTGTTTTTGGAGGGTCACTTCATCCACAAGTGAATAGAGTGGGCTTGCACCTATCAATCCATTAGTGGATAAGAATTTTACATGCAAAATATCGTCTGGTTCTAAGTAGTATGGATCATGAGCATTGTCTTGAATGTAATAACGAATAGCTTGTGTACTATCATCTATTTCAAGTGTTACCCAGCTTGGGCGAAGTAATACCAAACTCATTGGTTTATTTCTGCGATCAGATCTCAATATGCGTGCATAGCTATTACCCGTCAAAAGCAGATTTGCAGACATCGCATATTTAAAATCACGTGCAGACATATAATCGTTAGGTTTTACATTAAGTAGATAGTTTAAGTCACTAAAATTACTATCAGATATGTGGTTGACATTATCGCTCTCTAGCTTGATAGGATTAGTTGCAATATCATTAGAGATTACATTCACCGCTGTAAATACATCAGAATTACGTAATTTATCTACTGGTACGTAACGAGTATCACTATCCATAAAATCTAAGAATGAGCCTGTATCATTAAAAGCGCCCAGTGAACGAAAAAAGGTCATAAATTCACCTCCTATGTTTAATTTGAGGTGCGGTCAATATAGATAGCTAAAGCAACTAAGATTACTCCAGTTCCTATAAAGCCTACAGGTGCTCCAATCGTAAACAGTCCTATTGATACTAGGGTTATACCGATTAGGCAAAATAAGGTATGGATATTTGATAAAATCCATAGACTAATAATTTTAAAAATGGAATTGATTTTCATAATATGAATCGTCCCTTTGATATGCGAGGGAGAAGTCATAATTATATGCTTGAGTAAACGCATCAAGTAAAGCTGCCAAAAGGTCAATCTTATTTCGATACATTGTTTTATCAAGAATAATTGCGTCATTAACTTCACGAATAACAGCGTTGTTTACTGCAATTTCAAGCATTCGATTGTCAGGGTGAATAATCTTTTTGTCCTGAATAAGCTTTCTGAATTGCTTAGTAGGTTCAGACAAAGTAGCAAAACCTTGTGCCACGTCAATCATCGTGAAACCATCTTCATTGAATGTGTCAATAATATGGTTTGCAGAGTAGCGATCGTAACAAATACCTAAAACATTCCACTTATACTCCCCAATAAGGTTGTAGATGTAATCAATAATTTGTTGGTCATCAATATTCCCACTCTGCAAGTTGCTTAGTGTAACTTCTCCTCGTCTTCTTAAAGCAAGATAATCAATCTTATCTCGTTGAATTTTGTTCTCAATACCGCCACGAGTTCCAACAAAACCATGACCGTTAACATAAAGTTTTTGTTCTTCCTCTATTGGAACAACCCAACTAACAGCAGATAAATCTCCAACTCTAGCTAAGTCCATTCCTAAATAAACATCTCTACCGTGTAGATCAGGCTCTTTATCAGTAAGAATATTTGCCCAATCTTTAACGTTGATGTATGAATTTTCTTCTGCTTGTTGCCACATATTAAATGTATAAATCATTGATGATGTGGTAGTTTCCATATCTTGGGCACGTTGCCAATCTTCTCTTAATTTAGGCAATAATTTTTCCCTAATTTTAGGTTCTACTAGAATAGGATTAGACTTAATCCAAGTACTTTCATCACTTAATTCTTCTTCTGATTCTTGTTCATACCAGATAGCAAAATATGAATCATCTTGCACTTCTCCATCAAGAACCTTAGTTGCGTATTTATATTCTTGCTCGTGAAACCAACCATTAATGTTTGGCGACACCGTTGAAATAACCACAGTGAGAGGTTGGGCTTGTTGGCGTTGAGACTTTTGAATTGCTTCTAAAACTGATCTATCGTCACTATCCGCTTGTTCATCTAAGATACCTAGCATTGCATTCAATCCTTGAATACCCTTAGTATCTTTTGATAATGGTCTAATGAATGAGTGGCTCTTAACGTCCACAATTTCATCTCGTTTTATCTGAGTATTTTTTCTAAAGTATTTTGACTTTTGTCTCAAAGGTTCTAGGAAGTCTACAGCATAGTTAAATGTTAATTTTGCTTGGTCTCGTTTATTAGCAGCAGTATATATTTGTCTTGCCATTAGCGGATTGCGTTCATACCTAAGCATGTAGAGAGCAATGCCAGCGACAATAATTGATTTACCTTGTTTACGTGCCATTGAAATAACAGCCATCGTAAACCTGCGAAAATTGGTCTTTTTCTTTTTCCAGCCAAACAATGAACCCACAATAAAAGCTTGAAAGTTAACTAATTTCATAGGTTTTCCGTCATCTGGATTAGGTAAACTACTAATAAAACCAATGACTGCTTCTGACTTTTCTGCGTCAAAGTAGTACGGATAGTCGTCATCTTTTGACTTTTTTAAGTCATCTAAGTGCCGTTTTGCTGCTTGATAAACCTTTTTATTGGACGGTATCTTTAACCCCACAACTTCTTTAGCATATTGTGTAACTTGATCTATCATTGAATACCTCCAAGATCTGCATAAGGGTCTGCATCATCTTCGGTGTTATCAACTCTTACAAGTTTCATTCGACTATCAATAGTCATACCTAATTGCCCAGCAGATGCTCTAATTTCTTTTTGCATCTCTTTGTAGATGTTATATGCAGGATTTTTCTTGCCATCTACTACCAATCCATTCTTTTTCACGTCTTCCATTGCTTGTAAATAGAAAGAATAGGAATTGCAATAACTAACCACCATTGTTTGATCTAAAGCTGTGGCATCTAATTCATTAAGTAAAGGAACAATTCTGCGGTACTCATTTTTGGCAACTGTATCAACTAAAGTTTTAGGTGGCTTAGTTCCCAAATGTTTGAAAGTATCAGAGCCAGCTTTTTGTTCTTCGTCTTGTCTTTGGGCAATTTCTGCCTTGGTTTTATGTGATTTATCTTGCGTAGAATGCTTTCTAGGTCTTCCAGCCATTTGTGAAATTTCACACCCTTTCTAAAGTAAAAATTGCGTAAAAATGGGCTTTTCATAACGACGTTATGGGTTCAAAATATTTCATTTAAGGAATTTTGCATGAAGAAAACTGCTGGACGGTTGGCAAAACCGCTCAACCACGGGCCCCACGAAAGATGGGGGTAGGATTAAAATTTGCCCCGTTACAACCACCGTTATAAATTAATTACGGGTGTTATAATAGCCAAGCTTGTGAATTTTCTCATGGCAAGACTTGCACAAGCTTTGTAAGTTGCTTAAGTCGGTTCGCTCGTTCCAATGATTAAAAACGTCGTGAACATGATGAATGTCTGTTGCTAACGTGTGCTTGTGCTTTAATAAACAACGTTCGCACAATGGATTCTGTGATAGTTTTAGTTGTCTGAGTTGCTTCCACTCTTTTGACTGATAGAAAAGACGATAGTCGCGAGTTAACTGGTTGGTCATTCGCAACCTGTCATATTGCCTTGAATAAAAATTAATATGCTTGTCACAATACTTTTTATTGGTTGATATTAGCTTTTTACAACCGCTTTTACCGCACTTGTGTAGTATCATACTTGAACCACCTTAAAGCTTTTATACGTGTTTATAATAGCTTTTAAATATATATCTATATTTACATATCAATGTATAGTAATAGCTTTAAAATTCTATATAAGCCTTTCTAAGCGCATTAGTAGCGCTTGAGTATGGTTATACTATACAAGCTATAAACCTTCTGAAACTCCAAAAAATATACAAAAAAAGACTCATGAAAATGTATCACGGGTTAAGCCTATAATTTTAAGCAAATAAAAAAGCTGGTATAAATACCAGCTTAATAATTAATTTAATTGTTGTAATAGGTCTAGAGATTCATTCGCGTTACTTGTTACCTGGTCAATGTGGTGCACATCGTTTTCCCAATCATCTACCCAACTACTAGCGTCGTCCATATTTTGCCAACCGTCAACAGGATTGAAATATACCTTATATATACCGCTCTCGCCTTCTTGATAGGCATAAGCAAATGGTAAGCCGTCATCTATGCAATTATCATCACTATAGATAGTGTGATAGATACGGCCTTTATGCTTAATACCATCCATATAATTACGGTGCATTTTTTCAAATTGTTCTTTTAAATCACGCTGTAAATTTTCAACATTTTTCATTCATTTACACACTTTCTTTTAAAATCTTTGTTTATATGATATAATACTTTTGTTCTAAAACAAAAGCTAAACACATTAACTCATTTTAGTCTTATCCAGATTAATTGAGCTTTTGTTTTAGATAAAGCAAGCATTTAAACAATGCTTGCTTTTTTTATTTTAATTCATCGTCTGCAATCTCTCCCACACTATCGAATTTCTTAGCTTGAACGGGTGTAAGTATAATAGTTTCTTTTCTAAGCGTATTGGTGTTAAATGTCTGCCTAACTTCCACTTTACCCAAAGGGCTGTAATTGTGAATAGGCGCATTAAATAAGGTCATGAATAATATTATTTTTAGCATTTTAAAACCTCCTAGCGGTAAATTTCGGCAGCTTTTATAGTCGCATTGCCCACTTGACGAGGGTCAAGAATAGCATAGCCCGCCACGGTATCAGGATTACTACTATAAGAATAGTCATATACCTCTACCATCTCATCATAAACTTCAAATTCTTCTAGTATTGTCCCTTCTAGGTTATATATAACCCAGCCGCCAAAGTTGGGTAAAGTTTCAATATTTTTTATATATGTATCGTAATTCATGGCTTAGCCTTCCCTTTCGTTTTTTTCTTTTTCTGCGAAACAAATTTCATTTACTATGTATGCTTTTGTTTCTTCTAAGTCTTCGAAGTAGGTCACGCCTCTATAAGTTTTCTGCTTCATATTCTTCTATAATTTGTTTTGAATTCTTTTCTAGCATTTTCTCAAATTCGAACTGATTCATACTTTCGAAGTTACCTTCTTCGTTGATATAAATATAATCGTCAAGCCAATTTTTTATATTTCCAAAATACGTTGCGCGCGCTGCTTCTTGCGGATCCATATCGCTACTAATTTCGCTGATATCGCCATTAAAAGCATAAAGAAAAGGCAAAAAAATATCGTCTAAATTATCTAAGTATCTATAAATATCTTCTAAACTAGTTAAATAATTTTCTTGTAAAGATTTAGCTAACTCATTAAGCTCATTCAAATTGTCGTATTCATCAATTTTGAAGGGTGCTTCATAATCGCTTATAAAATATTCATTTCCATACCCTGGCAAGTTGCCGCATTGTTTGCGATCTTCTTTATAAATTTTATTGATGTCTTCAACTGGTAAAGCAGTCCATTTACCTGTTAAATTTCCGCTATTGTATGCGCCTAGATTACTTACATAAACTTTAATAATTGATTTAGTCATAATTAAAAAAATTCCTTTCTTGATTATCTCTAGAAAGGAATTAAAACAAGTGCTATAATTTTACTTGTTAAAATCTTTCTAGAGATTTTAACATATTCATTTTTTATGAATATCTACATATAAATTATTTTTTGTTAAGTCGTGAGTATGCCAGTACTCACGGCTTTTTTTATTTCTCTTGCTTAGGCCGTCCCCTTTTCTTTTTAAAGGTTTGAAGCCTAAGCTTTTTTAATTCCTCTTTAGATAAGTTTGAATTATCTTTTATAAATTGCTGAACTGTTGAAATATTTTTCTGTACTTCATTCAGTTCACTTTCTGTAGCGTATAGGCGCAATGCCGAAACCGCACTAGAAATTTTTCTTTTCCTTTTAAATTCTTCATATTCTTGTGGGTTATCCTTAGCAAACCTATCTAAATATTTTCTTGTGGCTATACTTTGTTTTCTCATTCGCTCACTTCCTTAATTCAATTTACAAGTTAATTATATATTACGTGAAATAATTGTCAACACTTTTTTGAATATTTTTTAAAAAGTTTTTTCCTTCTATTATATATAGCTTTTTAAAGGTATTTCACTTGATGATTATTCATATTTATAAATATTGCGTGAAATAAATGCTTATATACTCGAATTATAAAAAGCAACATGCAAGATATATAAAAGATTGTGAAAATTAACGATTAAAATAAAATTAAAAATTTATCTTGCATAACGGCAAAATAACGTATGAAAACGTTTTCGGCACTTACAAAAAGTGTGTAGAATGTTTTAAGGGGTGTCTAAAATGATACCCTCCTCTTTTTCTCCTTATTCTCACGGGTATATACAAAAAATTTCCCAGAGATAAATAAATTGAATGTAAAAAAATAAGCGATAGGCCACTATTTTATTAATGGTTTATCGCTTTTTATTGTAAATTAAATGACTTGTATTAATTTGTTGACTAATTATTATTTATTGCTGATCTGGATAGGTATCTAATATCCAAGGCATAGAGTTTTCATTTGAATCGAAATTAAATTCAGTAATACCTAACACCTTGGCAATAACTGCACGTTGAGTAGCAGTTAGCATTCTATTCTTAGGTTTCCACACTGTGAATGATTTCTTGCAATTCTTAATGTTGGTTAGATTTAGTTCCCCAATATAAAAGCCATCAATAAGCTTTGCATCGAAAGCACTAATTAGAGTTTGACTAGGCGCTGTATCAGTTGACTTCCACACTACACATTTCATTGTTATTCCTCCCAGCTTGGTAAATTATTAGTATTACCATGATTTTTCATCCATGAGATTAACCCATAATTTTGGTCAATAGTTTCATAATCAACTGATCCATCAAAGACTATTACTTTATCTAAAGGTATATTATTTAGTTCGCAAAATTTCTTTTTCCAAGCTTGTAAAGCTTGTAAAGGGATGAACTGATTGTCAATCATTATATACCTATCAAGTGCTTCGGAATAATAAAGTTTTCTATTATCGTTTGACATACGAATTATTTCAACTCCTGCTCTAATAAGTAAAAATATAAGTTAGCACTGAAGACTTTAAGCTTATATTTTAAAAGTGAAAATAAATTGTTACTTAGATTTGACTTCCTAAAAAGGGTAGCCCATGTAAAAGTGAAAAATGTTTTCCAGATAGATTTAGGCATTACATATACCTAAGCCCATTGATTACCACCCCAGACCTTTACGCATGTTTTCTAGGAACTTGTTTCGTCTGTAATACAAAGTGCTAGGGGCTATGTGTAAATCATATGCCACCGCATCAAGTGTCTGATTAGGATTGTGATGAAAATACAATGCGTCAATCAATTCAATTTCTGGGTCGGTTGCCTTAGACAAGCATTCTTTAACCACAGATTGTTGATTAACCAACGCACTAACAGCCCTGTCATCATCTACACTGTAATAGATATTATCTCGTTTACTTTTAATATAATCATTCATCTTAGGATAATCACGCAAAATGGATTCCAGATGTAAAAAAACGGCACGTTTCACGTGCTACCAACTCCTCAAACTTATATACCTTAATTATAAAAAGTTCAAAAAAGAATAGCAAAAAAGTATATAAAAAAGGCATGTACCTAAGTACATACCTTTAATAATTATAGATTGTCAGGGGCTTTAAAATACTTTCTGACTTGATCTTCTGTAATCATGCCCTTGTTAACGAAATATCTAATTAGCAAGAATGAATACCCAGCCAGATCAAACAAATTATCTAGTAAGCCTTCTCCATTCTTGATGAAATTATTATCCTTAAGCATTCCATCAATTCGATTAATCTTGTCATCTACTCTAGCTCCAGCAACATTAGTACCCCACTTATCCATAGTTAGGTCAAACGAATTGCCATAAGCTTGATTTTTTTCTTCTAAAATTTTAGCCATTTCAGTTGCAATATCATTAAAATTAATTTCTGTCATTTAACTCTCCATCTTCTATTTTCATAATAAATGTCTCCTGGCAATAAATCTTTAAACCGTTTAAAAGTTGCTTTAATTTTATATGGCTTAACCTTTCTGCAAAGTGCCCTGTAAGAAGAACTATAGTAACTATTGTTAGGTTCATACGCCACAAATTTATAAGGCCTATGAAACTTAATTCCATGAGTTCTAGCTACAATTACTACTTTGTCTTTAGGTACATGGATTGCATCCGCAGTTTCCAATAATGTGTAACCTCTATCTGCATAATCTTGCAATTGATCTAAATCTCTTATTAATCGTTCTTTGGCCAAAGGGTTAATGCCTATTGCAACTCTAGCTCTTTGAAATTCAATACAATTTAAAGGCGCGTTTTGAATACCACCATATTTATCTTCCGCTTCATTTACAAATTTAACTATCGAAGTCATTCACTTCACTCCCATAATCGTCAAACCCATATCCAACTAATGCACCATCAACAATTATTCTTGCATCGTCCACAGATCGTGCAATACCATGGATTATATTGTGGGATGCAAGCATTCTGTGAAATCGAATTTGATCCTCTCTAGGCTTGCCAGTTGCATTTTTGACCTCAATAAAGAATGCCTTGCCGTCTACCCAGCGAAAACCGCTTAAATCTGGATAGCCTGATGGCAATCCTGTAGAAAAGAATCTTCCATCTGGAGTTCTAACTTTACCCACATTCGCACGAAACACGGTGCAATGATGCTTAGACAATTCAACCTGAATTTGTGATTGTATGCTATGTTCAGATACTGTCATAGTGTTTCTCCAAAACGCTTGCAATCATGGTTTCAATAGATTTAAAGCCATGTTTCTTTTGATCCTCTTCAAGTTTGTCAATTGTAGACTGTTTAATAGTAAGATTTGTAAAAGGAATATTAGTAATGCGTTCAATTAGTTGTGCATCAATTTTCAGATCAAAGGTCAAGTCATTTTTAGTAGAAAAGCCAGTCAAAGATAAATTTAAATTATTAATGCTAAATGATTCAGTCTGGTATATTTTGTTTAGAACTCTTTGTAATTCATGCTTTAGTTTTTCATCATCAATATCAATTGAAATCATTACTTATCCTCAACTTTCTTAGGTTCTGGAAGTAATTCAGTTTGCACGCTAGTGAAATCCACAGTTAGTGAGTTTAGTGAAATCTTATTTAACGTGTTTAAATCTAATTGCTTAGCATCAGCAATTAAAGTAATTGTTACTGCATCCCCATCAGCCTTGAAATTTTTCAAACCTGCGTTAAACGATAGTTGTTGTCCTGTTAATGTTTTATTTGAATTATTTGCCATTTTATTTTCCTTTCTTATAGATCATTGGTTTACCATCTTTATCAAATCGTGGGCAATAAGTGTAATACCAGCCTTTTTCAGTTATAATTTCAGTTTTGATATATTCCACGCCTGTTTTACTATCAACAACAATTGAACTTTCTCCATCATCAAAACTGATATTTTCAGGACCATCTGCTTGAGCAGATCCGCACCCTGTCGCTAGTAATCCAACACCTAATACTAATAGTGCTACTTTTCCTTTCATTCCTATCTCCTACTATGGATTTCATTAGCAATAATTCGTATTGCATTCCAGTGTATGTTTTCTGCCAACTTTAACTTTTGATTAATTTGTTCTTGATTATTGGAAAACTTGCTAAGCTTTTTAAGTAATTTACTACAAGTTTCTAAATGTGAATCCATTGTTTCATTTAATTGTTTAAGCATACGTTGAGTTTTAATTTGTTTTTCTATATCGATTACTAAAAGGACGGTTACACATCCATACATCGCAACTATTACTGCTGTACTCATTTAAAGATCCTCATACATGATTAAAGCTGAATAAAAGACACTAGATGTTAAGTCAACGCTAAATTTGATATCTACAATGTATCGATGTTGACAAAAAATATTAATGTCATTATCAAAGCTTTTAAGTTTAGAATTACTTATTGTTTTAACTTTCATTATTGTTCCACACTTTCCACGCTACACTATAATCTACAGTAGTCCCTAGTACTACATAACCTTCTCTTTGTTTGTAATCCGTAATATAAGTGACTTTGACTAATATTCTTCGCCCAGTATATTTCTTATTAGTTGGATCATATTCTCTTAGATATATTTCATCTCCTATTTGATAATTGCGATCGTTTTTTCTAATTTCAAAATTTTTCTTTCCTTCAACTTGGGCATTATAGTATTCAGGAAGAATTTTTAGTTTATGTACCTTCATTGCTTAATCTCCCAGTCTGTAAAATATCGAAATGATCCCTCGTCCTGAAAAATCATTACAGGGTTTAATATCATAGCTATCAATCTTTTTAGGCAATGGTTCATTAGGTTGAATCTGATGCACCATCTTAATCAATTGTTTTTGACTTAATTTAACGTCAGGTTTGTAGCTTTCAACATATGCTCTTGCCATACATAGCATTATTTAGTCCTCCAAATCTGTATGTACCAAATTTTCATTAACAAAATCTCGTACAATTTTCAGTGCTGAAATTAATATCGTAACGCATGAAGCCTCAATCTCTGTTTGCTGCATCCCATCAAATAAAAATCTCGGATTGTTAATTTCATCTAGTATAAGCTCAAATAATCTGCACTCGTTGTAATAGACGCTAATCGACTGTTCAGTAAAAGCTATGCTATAGTGTTCGTTTGTTTCAGCTAAAATTTCACTTAGCTTTTCATATTCGTAATCTGTCATCATTCAATCACCAGCTTTGCGTTTACTTTGTGCCAAGTTGGAGAAAAGCCTTGACAAAGTACCTTAAGATTTGGTTCAGGGAGTCCGAAATAGTCATCCGAATTTATACTATAAATATTTTCATTAAAAGGAGTGATATCCATTACGCAGTAATCTCCATCATTATTTTTCACAATTAAGCCAATATTTATTTCATCGGTAACGACATCTCCAAGTTCCCATACATCCAATGTATTTTTACTTTTATTAATCACTTTCATTGCTATTTCTCCACAACCTTGTGCCATTCTCGTAATCTATCTTGCAAAAAGTCTAATTCGTAAGCAGAAGCATAATATAATCCTGAGTTAAATGCACTTTTATCATTTGAATCAACGTTCATCAAAACATACTTTCTATCACTATTCATGATAATCATTGCTCTATGGCCTTCGTCATCTTCCACAACGTCGCCTAAATGCCATTGTTTTTCTTCTAGTTTCTTTGCATAATCATCTGCTGATATGCCATTAAATACACCCATTAATTTAGTTTCAATATGAGATATTGGAAAAGTAAAGCGAATAGTCTTAGTGATTAAATCATTTAACATTGTTCTACTATTTTCATATCCTAGGCGTTTTGATAAATCGTAAATTCCATATATTTCAATATAATCATCTAAAAAGCTTGCAATGTCTGGATATTCCGAATCAATGCCAATTGCTACTGTGTATCCAAATACATCTTGTAATACAAACCCATTTGCTTCTTGTAAATCTTTAATATGTTCTTCGTTAAATTCTTTCATTGTTAATCCTCCACAATTTTTTCATGTAAAAATGCAGCTACTATTTTTAAAATAGCAATATATAGTTTTAAATTGTCAACACCGAATAGACAGGCAGAACTTTCTGTATTTACATACCATTGGTCAATGTCATCATGAGGAGGCATTATCTTTAAAATTGATTCCTTATTATTCTCGTTAACAAGATATACAATAATTTCTCCCTGATATACTTGTTCTAATTTTATGAAATCGCCATTAAATTCAACGTTTTCATCTTCTTTGTGACTTTCTTTAATTTCAAATTTAAATGGTGTTGCCAAATTATTGAGCTTAGTCTCTAATTCATTAACTTCCATTGCTTAATCCTCCTGTTCGTATTCCACTTCGTCAAATTGCCAAGTATCTCCACCATATTGAATTAGCATTTTTGGTTTGTTTAAATTAAGTTTTTTACATGAAAACCAAGTTGATCTATAGCTCTGATAGCAATATGGATTACTGCGTAACTTCTTAGAGAATCTTTTAATTGCCATTCTTCTGTTTTCTGCAACCACAATTGCATTTTGTATTGCTTGGTCCATAAGGCAATCAGTTGATTGAATTAAATAGACGTTCATTTAGTTAAATTCTCCATTATCAATACTGTAAGCTATTGCTTTAAGAATCCTTTCTCTTTGGACGGGTAATAATGCATAATCATTAAAAGCCCGATCCATAGCTTCAGTTACATGGCTATAAATACTTTTTTCAAGAGGATCTAAAATTTCATAAATTGTTGCTCCCTGTAAATAAGGCACTAAAACATCGAAGTAGTTTGCTAGTGCTTCATATGTTGCCTTGGTGGGAGAACTCTTCTGTGTTTCCCATTTAGACACAACCGAAAAATTTATAGGCTTTATAGTCAAATTATTCTTATAAATGTATTTATTGAAAGCTTCTGCAAATCCTTTTTGAGTTAGTCCTTCTTCATTCCTTAATTGCTTAATTCTATTCATTTCTTTACCTCAATTAATCCTCCTTAAAACACATATAATTTATATAAACGTTTTATAATAGTTCGTATTTTGGCTATTATTGTTTACCAATTAATGTCACAACGTAATTTTCCCTGTGACAGCATCTAAACCTTTGATATATATAGGTTTATCTATATTTGTCACGTGTCACAGCGTTGTTTGAAAAAGTCTTTTAAATATATCTATTCAAAATCCTTATAAATCCCTTTATATCAATATATATAGGTAATATACCTATATAAAAATATTTTTTTTATTATATTTTAGTAGTGACGTTGTGACAGTATGTCTTAAGTATTGAGCCTGTAAGGCTCAGAGGTGTCACTACGTAAAGTATATACTTTTAACATATGAATACGCTTAACACATTTCAGTTCTAAGGCTTAATGGTGTCACACCGTCTAATTTTTACTAGTGACACTTTTCATAGCCCCACTTGCGTTCACCGTTTATTCGTTTTTGGCGTTTTTCATATCCATATTTAGCTACCATGACATATTGCAATTTTTGAGCCATTTTCTTATTTTTAGAAAAATTAACATCAGGTGCTACCTTCATAAATAGCTCATCATTAGTGATAAATTGTCGATCTTCTAATTCATTTTCAATAACTTCATCAATTGCATCTTCAAAGCTGTCGCTATACTTAAACTTTTCACAGTTTAATTCGATTAAAGCTAAGTGAGCCTTATCAATCTTCAATGAAAATTTATTGTTCTTGTATTGATCTACTGCTTCTCCCCATATTTGTTCTACCAATTCAGGTGTTAAATCAGACACAGGACTGAATTTTTGCTTGTCAATATCACATAGAACTGGCATAAATCTTCGGTTACCTGTTTGATCTTTTAAGTAATAGCGTTCATTGGTAGTTCTGACCATCACAAAACGTCTAGGAAAAACTTCTACTCCACGTCCGTATGGTAAACGGTAGCGAAATTCTTGCTTGGAACAGAACTTTTTAAGCTCTTCAAACGATGTTTTGTTTGTTGCGGTCAATTCATCGTCATTGATGATTAAAGCGTCTCTAGTCTTGCTTAAATCGTCTTTTTTAGTAAATGTGTTGAAGTCGTCAGTGTAATAGCCTAATGGTGCTAACTTCTTAAAAGTAGTAGTTTTCCCAGCGCCCTGACCACCAACTAAATCTAAAACTTGGTCGAACTTAGTACTGGGATCATATGCTTTAGCTACTGCTCCTACAAAAAATAAGTATGAAACCCATTCAACGAATGCTGATTGTTCTACTCCTAGAAAATCATGTAAGAAGTTAGGGATGCGTTGCTTGTGATCCCACTTCTCATAAGCTTTATCAAAATAAGTAATAATTGGGTTATAAGAATTATTTCTTGCAGCTAAAATTAAAGCGTCCTGCACTAGCTTGTTCTTAAAGCTGGTATGCCCGTATTTAGCTTGACTTTCGATATAAGCTAAAATTTCTAGGGAATAATCATCAGAAGTTTTGCCCTTTTCAATATGTAATTCGGGTACATCTTTTACTACATCAATATTTTGTGTAAATTCGTTGTATCGAAATACATCCCTAAGTAATGGATCATTTTCAATAATAATTTTTACGTTAGTAACACTAGTAGTTTTAATATTACCGTTAGCATTGAGTAAGAAATTATAAGGGAATCTAGAACCTTGATTTTGCTCTTTACGTAATTTCTCAACATTCTTTTTATCAAGCGCCATCAAGCACCTCTCCTTCTAATTTCCTTTTCAATCATTGAATTAGCAGTTGTTTCTACTTCTGCTTCTGACAGTTTATCTTTAGTGTGTGAATTAGCAATTTTAGCTAGTTCTACAGCTATTTCAGGATCTACGTTACGATATAGCAGACCACCCATAAACGCGGCACAGGCATTATTTCTGCCACCTGTTTCGCCAAACCCATTAACTATCGTTTCAAATAGTTTACTTGTTTGATTTTTACCTGATACAGAATAGCTAGCCATTTTATCCTTGCCATAAGGCTTTAATGACTTAGACTTTTCTTTAATAAGTTCTAGCAATTCTTTAGGAGCGGGAGCAATCGGTTTATGATTAAGCCATTTATAATGCTTTCCATCAATTGAACTAGGCGCTACTACTACATAATTGTTTTCGTGAGCCTTAAGGTCTACTCCAGGTAAGAAACCAATATTTTGAGTAATGGTTTTATCAGCTGGTTTTTGAAAGTAAAAATGATATCCGTCATGTGCTGTTCGTTCACACAGAGTGTTTTGAAACCATTCATTATGTTTTAACTTAACGATTGAATTCATTCCGTCTACTTCTCCATGACGATCTACATCAATTACGAAAAAGTTTTCAGTTTTCAAAGCAATGTTGGCTAATGGATATCTCTTCCATAACCTTCGAATTTCATCAGGCGTTAAAGCAGGTTTATTAGCGAATTTAATTAATGGTCGTTTTTCCGTATGGCTAATTGGAATTACTGAAAAGCCATGTTCTGCGTAATTAACCGCAAAATTAACGAGATTCTCCATAATCTACACTCACTCTAGGTTCACTTACTTCAATAAAATTCTTAATGCTTGCACTATTTAAGTTAGCTGCTACCCAACGTGGTCCTTCACCACAACTTGGATACCATAATCTATCGTCCTTAGTCCGAGCTACTTCCAAAATAATATTAGTTCGTCTTTCTCCAGGTTCAGGTAGTAAATTGACTAAATCATCAAAAGAAGCAGTGGTATACATAGGCAAGGTCTTACCTTCGAGTTCTAAGTAAATCTGTGTTCTAGCAATTTTCAAATCCATTATTTATCGCTTCCTTCTTTCATATCGCTAACATCGAATGGCAAGTCGTTTGAATTGATTTCCATACCAGTTTTAGCGTCTTTGAACGGATCTTCCTCAGCAGTTGGTGTGATATCTTCTGGCTTAGGCATTGATGGTTGCTTAGCTTTACTGAATTCATAATTTGAATAAGGTCTATCAGGATTCTTTTTATTTTCAGTAAATGTCTTTTTAAGTTTCATCATTGTTCCAATACCTGGTCTTAAGATTGGAACAATTGCTTCGTAAGCTTGTGTTGAATTGCCAGCAAAAACCTTATTAGGAACAACGATATCGCACATTGCACCTACTACTTTAATTTCACTGATAGATTGAGCAATTACAAAGTCAGGCATCTTGTTGCCTTTTGAAGTGATCGTCTCGAGTCTTGGAAAAATACTTTCAGTTTCATCAGCATGGTCGCCTTGTAACACTTTAAAAGTAAGCATTAAGAAATCATTGTCTCCTGAAGCATTGTGAGTAATATTATCAAAACTTACTAAATATTCGCCTTCTGGAAGTTCTGTTCTACCATTAGCTACCTTTCCTTTACTTGGGTCAAATCCTGATTCATCTAATTTGTTTGCAATATCTAATAAACTCATTTATAGTTCTCTCTTTCTTTTATTTTGTTTTAAATGTAAGTGGTGATCTACCACAGTACGGACAATAAAAATATCTATCTTTATCTTTGTCGCTTGTTAGGACAAAATTATTACCACACCATCGGCATTCAGCTATTAAATAGCCTTGTAAATATGGAACAGATACATTGAAGAAGTTGGCTAGTGCTTGCCACGTTTGTTTTTTAGAATTCTCAAACCCTTTTTCGCATCTGCTAATTAAAGGTTGAGAAATTCCTATTTTATCAGCAAGTTCTGTTTGCGATAGTCTTTGTTTGTTTCTTAACTCTTTAATTCTATTTTTCATTAGTTAAACATTCCAAAACAGCTTGCTAGCAATTTTCTAATTTGTTCATTGGAAATATCACTAGGCTTATAATCTGCACGTTTTTCTTCAATAGTTCTGATATGATCTTTACCTGTTTTTTGACATCTGATAACTAAGTCGCAGTTACCTGTAACAATGTTGTAGTAGTTATCCTTTAGGGCTGATTTAATTTCAGTAGAGCCTGATTGAATATCTGTCACTTCAATTTCACGGCTAATGAAAATTACATCCATGGGTAAAGCCTTTAGATCCATTACCATGTCTTGCAAAAATTGTTTAATAATACTAGATCCCTTACCATAGCTAAGCTTCCCATCATTTAATGACTTAACACCATATTCAGCACAAATAGCCTGTTCTACTAATACACAAAGATCTTCAATAGTATCAATAATGATTGTTTGAAAAGTTGTACTTTGAGTTTGTAAGGCTAAAACAGCTTCTTCTACTTGTGATCTAGCAGTTTTCACTATTTTTCCAGTCTTATCTTTTTTATTAACTAATTGAATGTTAGGTGCTGTTCCTTGATTAGCATTACCATCAGTGTTTAAAACTAATGGATGTGGAAAGAAACTTGCAAAATAACTCTTACCAGCCATTGGCTTACCGTAGATGAAAAAGTTATGCGGTTCTAGCTTAGGCTTAACTGGTTTGTCTTCTGGTAAAATTCCCATTTATTTCTCCTCAACTTCCCATACACCGTTATCTATATAACGTACTTTTGCGTCATTTCCTAACGCTACAGTGAATTTGCCTGTATTGATAAGCGCTAAACCATTGCTTCTTTTAAAACCAAAATTACGAAGATAAGCTGGTTTGAATGCTTTCATAATTTCATCTATAAAATTAAATTCTTTTATATTAATCATTATTTTTTTCTTCCTTATTTTCTCTATATGTAACAATTGCTGTAATATCATCTGCTGTTGCACTAAAATGTTCTATTTTAATAACATCGTGGTTTTTGGCAAAATCATTAACTTTCGAATCATCTGCAATATATTCAAAAGTCTTTTGTTTAATTATGTTTGGTTCTTCATACATGACTAATACATTTTCATCAAATTCACCTGTTGATCCCATTTGATCGCTTGCCGCAAGAGCAAGATCAGTTTGATATTTAATGTCTATTACTTCTTTGTTTTTAATGAATCTGCAGATCCGGTTTTCAAAGTCTTGTTCATCTTCGCTTCCAATGCGATGAAATATTTTTACTTTCATTTTTTCTTGATTAGTCCTTTCATCTTAGCTTGGTAAAATACCCAGCCTCTCTTGTAATGATGTAATTTTGCATAAGCTTGTAGTTCCTTCATGGTATGTAAATCATGCGGAGACTTATCTGCTACTTTTTGCATTACTTCATCATGTAAGATTTCATCAATCACACGTTTTCTATCATTGATTAATTTAAGTTCATCATCGGTCTGCTTAACTTTAGCCCGAACTTTAATTGGTTTACCACAACAGGGACACTTTCCATCTTTTACTTTTCCTGATGGAACTACTGCGAAACAGTAATCACATTGAGTGATCGCAAAAGTGGCTGTTTCTTTTTTCTTTCGTTTACCTTTATCAGTAGTAATGATTGCTTTCTTCCAATCTCTATCAGAATCTGGTAAGCCAAAAGTTTTCCAGTTGGCTACATGGTCGATAATAATAGCTCGTTTGCCTTCTCGTGGATTTAAACAACGCATTGAGAATTGTAGGTATAAGGCTAAACTTTGAGTAGGACGAGCCATAATTACACAATCAACGTCTGGTAAATCAACACCCTCGGTAAATAAGTTAACGTTCACGAGAATACGTATTTTCTTATCTCTAAACCGTTTTACAATTTGATCCCTTAGATTATCTGGAGTAGATCCATCAAGCTCTACGGCTGAAATATTAACTTTATTAAAGGCATCAGCTATTTCTTTGGCACTTTCAACTGAATAAGTGAATACCACTGCTTGTTTACCATCAGCTAATCTTTGGTAGTTACTTACAATATGACCATAGATTTTTCGACTAACTGCTTCTTCCATACTGGCATTTGTATAATCTCCAGTAGAAGATTTTTTAAGCTTTTTAGTATCAATATCATCAATTGAATAGTAGTCGAAAGGTGCTAGAAAACCTTTATCAGTAAGCTCTCTAATTGATTTACCAACAATAATGTCATCGGCAATCTGATCTAATTGCTTACTGCCTGTTCTTTCAGGAGTAGCAGTGAAATATAGTACGTAAGCTTCAGAAAATTTATTTAAAATTCTTTGATAACTCTTTGCTAACGCATGGTGTGCTTCATCTATCAGAATTAATTTAGGCTTGGGCAGTTTATCTACTCTCCGAGTTAAAGTCTGAACCATACCCATAGTTGTTAAGGACATATCAACGCCCTCTGTGTTAAAGGTATTTTTGGCTTGTTCTAAGACTTCTTTACGATGAATGATAAACATTACTCTATTACCAAAATTAGTCGTAAGATGTGCAATTTTTGCCATTACAACGGTTTTTCCAGTTCGAGGCGGAGATTGAACAATAATTTTTCTATGACCAGATGATAAAGAATGATAGATATTATTAACTAGTTCTTCTTGATATGGTCTAAGTTTTAGCAATGCTCAGTCCTCTTTAAGATTTTTATAGTAAAATTCGCCATCTTCATTTAGTCCCCACTCTGGATTTTCATTGTTTAAAAAATTGTCTCTTATATCAGCTAATTTCTTTCTATTTAAGTATTCGCTTTTAGCATCAATGTGTAAGCATTCAACTAATCCCAATGCAATAACAGGATCAGAAATAATACTATCGATTTTTCCTGATTTTTTATGTTTTCCAATTATAATTAGATCAGTTACATTGCCATTTTTTACTTCGTCCATCATGGTATTTAATTGGTCAAGCATTACTTCTTTATCGCTCATAATTATTTACTCCTGTTAATCATCTGTTGTTTCATTGCTAATTTACGTAATTTAATAATCGCTTCATCGTAAATCGATCTAATCGTGACAATAAATTGCTCTTCTGGTTTTCCGTAAAAACTATCTGGAATTTCTGGACGTTTTTTCTCTAGCCATCTTTTAGCTTTATAAAAATAACGGCCATTTTCATTGAGAGCTTCTTCAACTAATTTGTCAGGCCATTCATTGATAGCTTGTTCGGCATCGTATTGCCATTTTTGAAATTCATCTAACATAGGCTTAAATCCTCACAATGGTAGCTACTATCTACAAGTGACTGACAAAAATCTTCAATACTGTCGGTACTTGACGTACAGAACTCTTCAAAAAGGTCATGGGGATTAGTATCCAGTTCTTCCATTAAATGGTTGTTACCGATAATAGCTTGACGATTATTAAGTAGGTCTCTGAAATCATGAAAATCAGTTCCGTTTTCTGATCCAACGTAATAAACACAATTACCAATTTGAACTAGCCAAACATCTGAGCCTTCAAAATCTCGTCTTCGTTCAAAACTATTTTCGTCATGAATTGCGCCTAGTAGTTCTTTACCTGTTTTTACTTCCACGGTTCACACTTCTCTCTATATTTGTAGTAGGCATTGCTGCACAATAGTTTCGCTTCGTTACTTTCTTTTAAAGGATTATTGTGTTTAATTCCCTGCAATAATTCAGTTATGCGCTTCATTGTTTGCTCCTTTAAATATTCGGAAATACTGCGGTAAACATTGTAAATACAAGTGCTACCAAAGCTGTACATACAGTACTCAAAGTTAAAATTTCTGTTTCACGTATTGTAAAATCAGTACCCATAAATTCGTTGATTTTAAAATTAATCCATTTACTCATCATTTACTCCAAACATCTCGTTATATACGTGTTGTGATTGCCAATCTAAAAACTCTTCAAATCGGTCTTCTTTTACATGACACTTTCTCATGCTCTCTAAAACGATTGCGTCTTTATACGGTGACACTAGACATGCTTCACGTCTTCTTCTCCATGTTGTAGGTTTCCAATGATATTTTTCTTGTACTTCCTTCGGTGTTAAAACTTTAGTCACGGCAATCATCTTCTTTAAACATTGCATCAAAGATCTTCTCCATTTTCTTCTGTTCTTCAGGAGTTAATGGACGAATTTTAGGTGGGCAAATTTGTCTTGCTTCGTCTTGTTTCATTTGCGTACCTCGCTTTCTTCAGAAGCGTTTAATAGAAATACTCCATCGCATTTAAGTGGCTTATCTCTGTCTGTATATTTGCGTATCAGTTCAAATTCTTTATATAAACCTACTTGAATTTGAGTTAAGACTTTTCTATCAATCAATTCTTGAAGTAATCTGTGAGAACTGATTTTTTCTAATTGTTTGTCTTGTCTGATTTGTGATTCAGCAAATTTTTGTAAATCTCTATAAGAATCAAGAATTTCTTCTTTTTCTTTCTTACTTAATTCACTCCACTCACTAGCACTCGGAAAACAAATATTTTTCATCTTCACTTCTCCATCCCTAACCATCTACGAATCTTTTTTCTAGCTTTCTTAGCACGTGGAGTGTTGTATCCTCTAACTGCTTCACTAACTACGTTCTTAGACAGATTTAGGTCTTCGGCTAGTTGCGATTGAGTTGTATCCTTTTCTAGCATTGCCACTTTAATTTCGGATTCAATCTCCTTTTGTGTTTTTTCTAAACGTTCTTCAATTGGCATTTCTCTCACCTCGGTATTATTCAATTCAGCGAATCACGAAATTTATCACGGGAATTATCACGATTTTTTATCACATTTTATTGACTTATCTATCACTTGTGATAATATAAAGGCATAACAAATAAGCAAAAACCGCGTATCCCCATACTGGATTTATTGCTTTTTTATTGGCGTGAGCTATCACGTGATTTATCACGTAACTCGTTGACATGTATTATTATTTATCATTCATGATAAAATGTCAACCTTTTGTGATAAATATTTTTCAATGCAAAGGAAGAATATTGATATGACAACGGTTGAACGTATAAAAAAACTCGCTAAAGATCATGGATTGTCCCTTCAGCAAGTTGCAGAAAAAGCTGGTATAGGTGTTAATAGTATCTATAGATGGAACAAAGTCACTCCTAGTAGTAATTCATTAGAAAAAGTTGCTAAGGTTTTAAATGTCACTCCTGACTACTTACGTGGCTATAATTCTGATTCCTCTGATAAAGATAGTGGCAAAATACAATGGAAAGACTTAGGAATGCCCTATGGTGGACATATTCCAGATGAACTTAATGATATGATCGATTCTATTGCTGAAACCTATCTCAAAAATCATCCTGAATTAATAAAGGATAAATATAAAGGTAAGTGGTAAACATATGAATTATAGTAATCAACAGAATTACAATAATTTAATTAATTGGTTAATGAATTATTGTTTCGATCACGATATCGGTGCTTGTCTAACCAATGAACTACCTG
>CATLCE010000016.1:0-40269 GCA_949888035.1 Lactobacillus johnsonii
ACAACAAATGATAAAAATAAATTTATTATTTGTGTAAATATTTCTAGATAGGAAAAGTGAGCTATGAAAAATAAAAAACTATTTGTGGCTACTTTTGTAGCATTATTGCTTTTCGTTGGTGGAGGAGCATGGTTTTATCATAATCAGACCACGGTTCCTGAGAAGTGGGTTGGTCAAAGCCTAATGACTTTAGAAAAAGAAGATAATAGGTTAAGTAATTCTTTTTATTTAATGTTTGATAAAAATACTGCTTATATTGCTACACGCTTAGGTGGCAATGAAGAGAGCAAGCCATCAAAATTAAGTAAAGATATTTTAAATGCCTTTTCGAAGAATGGAAGTACTCGACCACAAGCTGGTGAATGGGTAAAATTAGGACGGGTTAAAACTGAGCGATTGAAAAATGGCTATAAAATTAAAACAAGGAAAGTAACGTTTGATTTAAAAAAGGCTTCTAACGGAGCATATCAAAGTCAAGATGGTACTTACTGGCAATTTGTTCCTAAAAAGGTGGTGGAAAATAAATAATAAAAATGGATATAAGTGATATTAATATTAACCGTATACAAAAATATGCCTGATTAGACCAAGATAGATCTAATTAGGCATATTTTTTATGTTTAATTATTGTTTCCAGCTAGCATCAAATTTTTGCTTGGCAGTCTGAATAGCTGGATTAATATTTTTCTTCTTTTTAGCATCAGCTAAGATTGCTTGCATACTTGCTTGAACTTGGTCATAAGCAGGTGTGGCATTCTTAGTTACTGGTAAGAAGTACAAGTCTTTAGTAGTCTCAGCCAAGATTGCTGGTACTTTACTTGTATTAAGTGACTTGTAAGCTTGTGAGTTTAGGACTTGCGTATTAACTGGCATATAGCCGGTAGTTTTAGTCCAGTAGAATTGTTCTTTCTTACTGGTCAAGAATTTTAGATACTTGAAGGCAGCTGACTTTTGTCTAGCGCTAGCCTGGTTAAACATATAAATATCAGTTCCTTGTTGCGCATTAACCTTGCTTGGACGAGGGGCAATGCCAAATTGATATTCTTTCTTCAAGCCTTGTTTTAGATATGCTTCATTAGCAGTTGAACCGATAAACATTGCTACCTTACCAGAATTAAATGGGGTAGACATATATTTTTCAGTACCAGCTTGCATGAAGTAGCCCTTACGAACCCCATCAGCGTAGTAGTCAATTACTTCTTTTGAATCTTTACCAGAAAAGTTAATCTTCTTAGTAAAGTTGATGCCTTTTTCCTTCATCCCCAACATATAGTAATTGTTTAAAGCATCAAAACCAGCCCCAGTTACTTGATGGTCACTCTTTTGATAGATCTTTTCAGAAGCGGACTTAAGCTCGCCCATTGTTTGCGGAACTTTGAGATTATATTGATCTAGTAAAGTCTTATTATAGAAAAGTACTTCAACTGACTTATTGAATGGGACTCCGTATTGAGTATTGTTAATTTTTGCGCCGTTCCAAAGTGCTTGCTTAATATTACTTTTAGCATAGGAGCCCCAGCCAAGGTCATCATTTTTAACATAAGGAGTGAGGTCAACTAGCATTTTTTGCTTAGCGGCATTATACAACCATCCTGGATAAGCCTGGGTGATAGTCGGCAAATTATCAGGTGATTGCATTGTTGAGGAAAGCTTAGACTGAAGATCCGCATAATTACCGCCTTGGCTTTCAAGCTTGATCTTGATTTTTGGATTTTCTTTTTCAAAGTTCGCAGTCATCTTCTTGAGGGCTTTTTCAGAAGAACCGGTTAATGAATACCAAAAAGTTACCGTAGTATTCTTGGTAATCTTAGTCGGAATTTTGCTACTAGACTCCTTAGTTTGAGTCTTAGAGCATCCAACTGCTAAAAGTGCCGTTCCAATTGCGGCAAGAGTTAACATCTTTTTTCTAAATTTCATTTTTCTTCTCCCGTCAATTCATTTTGACAGGTACTATTTTAACATGAATTTAAAATTAGCCGAAAATTTTTAAAATAATAAAAAACCATCCCTCATCGGATGGTCAAAAATTATTCAAATTCATCTAGTGCTTCTAAAGCATTTTCCCAGTCAGTATTTGCGTGATCTAGTTGCTCTTGAACAGCAGATAATTTTTCTTGAAGAGGTCCAAGCTTTTCAAAAGAAGCAGCAATATCTGGATTAGCCATTTCAGTTTGAATCTCTTGTTCTTCATTTTCTAATTTTTCAATTCTAGCTTCTGCATCACTAACAGCGCGTTCTAACTTACGTTTTTGTGAATCACGAGCCTTTTGCTCTTGATAGGAAAGTTTACCCTGATTTTGATTAGCACTAGTAGTACTTTCAGTTTGTTCAGCTTTTGCTTCTTGAACAGCAGCTTGTTTAGCGTTTTCATCTAAGTAGTAAGAATAATTACCATTGTAGATCTTAGCGTGACCATCGCGAACTGAAATAATCTTATTAGCTAACTCGTTAATAAAGTAACGGTCGTGAGAAACAAAGAGTAGGGTACCGTCATAATTATCTAAAGCTTGTTCAAGCACTTCTTTTGCTTCAATATCTAAGTGGTTAGTTGGCTCATCCATTAGCAAGAAGTTGTCTTTTTCAAGAGACAAAACAGTTAAGGTTAAACGAGCTTTTTGTCCACCAGATAATTGGCCAACTGTCTTATCAATATCTTCAGCAGTAAATAAGAAGGAAGCTAAGATTGAGCGAACGTCTTTTTCTGGCATGGTCTTGTGACGATCCCAAATTGTATCAAGAACTGTCTTTGAAGGATCAAGACTTTGAAGTTCTTGGTCGTAGTAACCAATGTCTAAACTAGCCCCATACTTAATTGAACCATCTTTAGGTTCGAGTTTTCTCATAATTGTTTTAAGCAGGGTAGACTTACCAATTCCGTTTGGTCCGATAATTGCAACACGGTCATTTTTATTAACTTGAAAGTCAATGTCAGAAACCATAGTTTTATCTGGATAACCGATAGTTAAGTCTTTGGCAATTAATACTTCTTTTCCTGAAGGACGGTCGCTAGTAAAGTTAATGCGAACTTTTTGCTTATGCTTAGGTGGCTTAATTCGCTCCATCTTGTCTAAAACCTTACGTCTACTTTGAGCACGTTTAGTAGTAGAAGCACGAACCAAGTTCTTTTGAATGAATTCTTCTTCTTTCTTGATCTTTTCTTGTTGCTTTTCATAAGCCGCTTCTTGCTGACTATCCATCAATTCACGTTCTTTAACGTATTGACTATAGTTACCCTTAAAAGTAGTTAGTTTTCCAAAGTTTAATTCAAAGATTTGGTTAGCTAAGTGATCTAAGAAGTACTGGTCGTGAGATACAGTGATAATTGCGCCTTGATAGTTCTTCAAAAATGCTTCTAACCAATCTAAAGTATCTAAGTCAAGATAGTTAGTAGGTTCGTCTAGTAAGAGAACTGGTGGCTTTTGCAACAGTAATTTTACAAAAGCAAGGCGCGTTTTTTCACCACCGGAAAGAGTTCCAATGACTTTCTGCCAAGTATTTTCTTTAAAATTGAAACCATTAAGAATGCTCTTAATTTCAGCTTGATAAGTAAAGCCGCCTTCTTGTTCAAAGTCATAGGCAAGCTGGTCATAGCGCTTGAGCAGGTCTTCATCTTCAGGATGTTCAGCAATTTGTTCCTGCATTTTAGTGATGCGCTTATTCTTTTCAATTAAATTATCAAAGACAGTAAGCATTTCATCCCAGATAGTCTTATCTTCATCTAGGGCATTTTCCTGGGCGATATAGCCGACTTTTAATCCCTTATTAATGGTAAATTGACCACTAGTTGGTTCTTGCTGGCCAGTCATAATCTTTAATAAGGTAGTTTTTCCAGCTCCGTTAGGACCAACCAGACCAATTCTGGCATTATCAGGAACAGAAAAAGAAATGTTACTGAAAATAGTATTGCCTCCAAAACGTTGTTCGAGGTCTTGAGCTTGTGCAATAATCATAGTTTGTTCTCCTAGAAATTATTTTAACATAGCAAATGTTTTAAATTTTATGAAAATATTATCTTTGTGAAAATTGTTTCTTGATTTATCCTTGAAGAATGCCTATTATTAGTTTGATTAGTAAATATTTCACATTTTTATTTTATGAAAGAAAGAGGCCTCTTATGGATGAAATTAAGATTCCTAAGGCTACTGCTAGACGCTTGCCACTTTATTACCGCTATTTAATTTTTTTGAATGATGAAGGAAAAGAAAAAGTATCTTCAACTGAATTAGCTGAAGCTGTTCAGGTAGACAGTGCTTCAATTCGTCGAGACTTTTCTTATTTTGGTGCTTTAGGTAAGCGTGGATACGGTTATGACGTTAAGAACTTACTTAATTTCTTTAAAAAGATTTTAAATCAAGATACCTTAACCAATGTTGCCTTGGTTGGTGTTGGTAACATGGGTCATGCGCTTTTAAATTATAACTTTAAGCGTACTAATAATATCAGAATTAGTGCCGCTTTTGACATTAATCCTGAAATTACTGGGACAATTATGTCAGGTGTGCCCGTTTATGACATGAGTGAGATGAAGAAGCAATTGCGTGAGCAACAGATCACCATTGCTATTC
The DNA here is from genome assembly GCA_949888035.1 of Lactobacillus johnsonii. Classification (GTDB taxonomy): domain Bacteria; phylum Bacillota; class Bacilli; order Lactobacillales; family Lactobacillaceae; genus Lactobacillus; species Lactobacillus johnsonii_B. The sequence continues at coordinate 4,566 of CATLCE010000016.1, forward strand.
TCTGTGTTCCCCAAACTGCCGCCCAAAAGACAGCTAATGAAATGTTTGATGCTGGAATTAAGGGAATTATGAACTTCACGCCGCTTCGTTTATCTGCTCCATCTAGTGTTCGGGTTCAAAATGTTGACTTGGCAACTGAATTACAAACTTTAATTTACTTTTTGGATTCAGATAAAGATAAGAACAAAAAATAATTTACTATAATATAGTCCTTTTACACAAGTTTAGGTAGGCTTGTGTATTTTTTTTGTATCAAGTTAGAAATAATTTTAAGATATATGAGCATAGAAAAATTAATTAGATAGAAATCAGGTAGATAAAATGATTAAAAAACTTGCAGTATACTGTGGTGCCAGGGCTGGTAATCGTCCTGAATACACCAAGGCTGCCTATAATTTTGGTAAGAAAATGGCCGACCACCAAATTGAATTAGTTTATGGTGGCGGAAAGTTCGGCTTAATGCGGGCAGTTGCAGACGGTGTTTTAGAAAATGGTGGTATCGTCCACGGCATTATTACTGAAGAATTAAAAGATCGCGGAGCTTCTTATGATAAAGTACAGGATTTCCGTGTGGTTCCCAATATGGATAAGCGAAAAGATACCATGATGAATCTAGCAGATGGAATGGTAGCTTTACCTGGTAGTATTGGAACTTTAGAAGAAATAAGTCAGGCCATTTCTTGGACTGCAATTGGTGACAATGCTAAGCCCGTAGCTTTTTATAATTATGATGGTTTTTATGATTATTTAGATAAACTCCTTAAGCGGATGAATCAAGATGATTTTTTAGAGAATATCTATTTAGACGCAATTTATTTTGGAACTGATTTTGATAAAATTCTACAGTTTATGGAAGACTATCAAGCACCTGCTTATCGCATGTATTAATAAAAGATCGACTAAGGCAGAGAAAAAGTATGAAATTAAGACTGTTTTAGGCGCTCAAGTAGAAGATATTATTGAAAAAGATGCACCAGATTGCATTTTAATTGGACCGCAAATTAAATACATGGAAGATCAACTTAAGGCGGATGCAAGTAAGCACGATATTCCCTTAGAAGCAATTGGGATGCAAGATTATGGCACAATGAATGGTAAAAATGTAATTGCCCAAGCTGAGCGATTACTAGGATAAAGCTTAAAAGAAGTATGAAACAAGATCCCCCTCTTGATTCATACTTCTTTTTTTGACCACTTAGAACTATAAAATGACCGCTTAGTTAACTTCACTAGATTTTAATCTTACATTCATGTTTAATATAATTATCGAAAATGAAACAAGGAAGTGAGAATTGTGAAAGTTAAGCTTGAACTTGATCCGGATCAGAAGGAAACAGAAATAACCATTCATGCTGGTCAGTTAACGCCTGAACTAGAAAGAATCTATCAACAGCTTCAAATGGATTCAGATCATCCTGACCAAATTGAAGGAATGATGGACAACACTTCCTACTATTTAAGTATTAATGATATTTTGTTTTTTGAAACAGATGCTAAGCAAGTAATGGCGCACACGACTAGGAATGCATATTTTGTTAAATATAAATTATATGAATTAGAAAACTTATTAGGTGGACAGTTCATGCGAATATCAAAATCGACAATTTTAAATTTAGATCAGATTTATGCTATTACCAAATCGATCTCTAATTGTCAGATTAAATTTCATGATTCATATAAGACAGTCTATGTTTCTAGACGATATTATCGAGATTTAAATGATAGATTAAAAGAGAGAAGGGCATTATCATGAGAAAGGCCAGTTTTGGAAGGATTCTTTGGGGCTTAGGCCTGCTTGCAGCAGCAGCGTTTTTAGTTTTAGACCAGTTGCATTTAATTCCAGTAGAGTTAGGATTCTGGACAATTTTTTGGACCGTGGTATTTGCGGCAACATTAATTACTTCCTTAATTAATAGAAGTTTAGGTGGGACAATTTTTTCAATTGCATTTTTATTAATTATCTATGCAAAGCCACTACACATTGAAAGTATTGTTCCTTGGACAGTGCTTTTAGCAGCATTTTTAGTTTGGGGAGGTTTAAGATTAATCTTCAAAAAAAGTTGGAAGCCAACTGTAATTATTAATGGTGAAAAAATCAGTACTAATTGGTCTGACTTAAAGGCACCTCATAAATTTAAGGCTGAACATGTATTTTCTGATACAACAAGTTCAGATAATGGTGACAATATTGTAATTAGCGAAAAAATGTCTTCTACTTCACGTTATGTTCATTCACAGCATTTAGAGACAGTAACGATAAATGTTTCAATGGGAGACGTTAATGTCTATCTTGATTCAGCAAAACCAGCTGGGGATGAAGTGATTGCTAACGTGAATATGTCAATGGGAGATTTAACCTTCTACATTCCAACGTCTTGGCGGGTGGATAATCAATTAAATCAAGGATTCAATGATATTACTATTGATGGTGATCAACCAGCAGAGGGTCCAACCTTAGTGCTTCAAGGCCGCGCCAATATGGGAGATATTACTGTTAAGAGAGTTTAATATATTATTGTTTCAATTTAAATAAAAAAGAAGTAAACTATTTATAGCAAAAAAGAGAGTTACTGGTAATAGCTCTCAAATCACAAGCCGCTAAAATGCGGTGGCAAGATTAATAACAAACTAAAAGTCGCTATCAACTCCGCCAAAAGTTATCAAGCGGCTTTTTAGTTTGCTCTATTTTCTCTTCCACAAATCGTGGATAGACTTTATCAGTCTTTTTACAGCTTGCGCCAACTTGTCTGCATCGTTTACTAGTTTTATTAAAGCTAGAACAATACAGTCTAAGAGACCAATAAAGGTAAGGACAGCACCAAAAAGGGCTGTCATGAAGCAAAGTGTACCTCCCTTCAGTAAGACTCTGAACAACAGTTATTACACCATTGGCATCATCTCCTCAAACGAAAGTACCACTGCATATTTAACTTTTTGTGCTTGTTTAATTTTATCAAAAAATTACCAAAATTAATCTACATTTATGAGTAAATTAGCACTTTTTAGCACTCTGGCGACAAAAGTGCTAATTTTTGTGTCTAAATACTTGCTTTTCTTTTATAAACAATGTACTATCGTAATTGTAAGTTAGCACTTATAATATATGAGTGCTAAGTAATATAATTATAGATTTAAATTATGTACAGGAGGGACTAACGTGTTACAACCAATCGGTGATCGCGTGATCGTTAAAGTAAAAGACGAAGAAGAAGAAAAAGTTGGAGGCATTGTCCTGGCTTCTAACGCTAAAGAAAAGCCTCAAATGGGCGAAATTATTGCCGTAGGAAATGGTAAGCGCAATGCAAATGGCGACTTAATTCCTATGTCAGTTGCAAAAGGTGAAACTGTATTCTTTGATAAATACTCTGGCACTAACTTGAAGTACGAAGGCGAAAAGTACTTAGTTCTTCGTGAAAGCGACTTATTAGCTGTCGTTAAGTAATAAAATTTGAAATAAAAGGTGGCATATAATATGGCTAAAGAGATTAAATTTTCTGAAAATGCAAGACACTCATTATTAAAAGGTGTTGATAAATTAGCAGATACTGTTAAGACAACTTTAGGACCTAAGGGTAGAAATGTTGTTTTGGAAAAGAGTTATGGTGCTCCTGACATTACTAACGATGGTGTTACTATCGCCAAGAGTATTGAATTAGAAAACCATTTTGAAAACATGGGTGCAAAGCTTGTTTCTGAAGCTGCACAAAAGACTAACGACATTGCTGGTGACGGTACTACTACTGCTACTGTTTTAACTCAAGCAATCGTTCGTGAAGGTATGAAGAACGTTACTGCTGGTGCAAACCCTGTTGGTATTCGTCGCGGTATTGAAACTGCTACTAAAGCAGCTGTTGACGAATTACACAAGATTAGCCACAAGGTAAGTACTAAGGACGAAATTGCTCAAGTTGCTTCTGTTTCTTCAGCTTCAACTGAAGTTGGTAACTTAATCGCTGACGCAATGGAAAAAGTTGGTCACGATGGTGTTATTACTATCGAAGAATCAAAGGGTATTGATACTGAACTTTCAGTAGTTGAAGGTATGCAATTTGATCGTGGTTACTTATCACAATACATGGTAACTGACAACGACAAGATGGAAGCAGACTTAGACAACCCTTATATTTTGATTACTGACAAGAAGATTTCTAACATTCAAGATATCTTGCCATTATTACAAGAAATTGTTCAACAAGGTAAGAGTTTATTAATCATTGCTGATGATGTTGATGGTGAAGCTCTTCCAACTCTTGTTTTGAACAAGATCCGTGGTACTTTCAACGTTGTTGCTGTTAAGGCTCCTGGCTTTGGTGACCGTCGTAAGGCAATGCTTGAAGATATCGCTATCTTAACTGGTGGTACTGTAATTTCTTCAGACTTAGGTCTTGAATTAAAGGACACTAAGATTGATCAATTAGGTAAGGCTGGCAAGGTTACTGTAACCAAGGATTCAACTACTATTGTTGAAGGTGCTGGTTCTAAGGAAGCTATTGCAGAACGTGTAGATCAAATCAAGAAGCAAATTGCTGACACTACTTCAGACTTTGACCGTGAAAAGTTACAAGAACGTCTTGCTAAACTTGCTGGTGGTGTTGCTGTCATCAAAGTTGGTGCTGCTACTGAAACTGAATTAAAGGAAAGAAAGTACAGAATCGAAGACGCTTTGAACGCAACCCGTGCCGCTGTTGAAGAAGGTTACGTTGCTGGTGGTGGTACTGCATTAGTTGATGTTATGAAGTCCATCCAAGGTACTGTTAAGGGTGACAGCGAAGATGCAGAAACTGGTGTTAAGATTGTTATGAAAGCTTTAGGCGCTCCTGTACGTCAAATTGCTGAAAACGCTGGTAAAGATGGTGCTGTTATCTTAGACCACTTAGAACATGAAGACCCAGAAGTTGGTTACAATGCTGCAACTAACAAGTGGGAAAACATGGTCAAGGCTGGTATTATCGACCCAACTAAGGTAACTCGTTCAGCACTTCAAAATGCTGCTTCAATTGCTGCCTTGTTATTAACTACTGAAGCTGTTGTTGCTGACGCTCCAGAAGATGACAAGAACCAAGCTCCTGCAGCTCCAAACCCAGGTATGGGTATGGGAATGTAATTTAGAAACTAATTACATTTACTAATTTAATAGATTGATAAAACACTCCATGATTTTTGATGATCATGGAGTGTTTTTGTGTAGTAGAGTATAATATTTTAATAAAAAATTAAATTATAATTTTTTATTAAGAAAGAAGATGACAGTGATGACCATTGGCGAAGCTTTAAAAGAAACTAGAAAAAATCTAGGATTATCTCAAACCGAGATGGCATATCCTATTCTAACGAAATCTTATTATTCTAAAATTGAACGAGGAATCCATGAGATTAATGCCAATGATTTAATTAAGATTTTAGAAATGCATGATGTTGATATTAGTGAATTTCTAGTAAAATGCGGGGTTAAGGATAATAGAATTGATAAAGAATATTGGGGAGAGCAGTTAAGCCAGGCCTACTATGATCAAGACTTGAATAAGGTTAAAGAACTAGAATTAGAAATACCAAATATTAAAACAGATAACTATACTAAAGATCTTTTAAAATCAATGATTATTCTGAATAAGGCAAATTTACAGGGGAGTATAGATACTTTACCTGATGAAATAAAAAAACATGTTAAATCTCTAATTTTCAAAGCAGAAAATTGGAATAAAGAAAATCTCAGTTTATTCTCAATTAGTCTTCCTTTATGGTCAGATCAAGAACTGAAACCAATAGTAACCTCTCTTTTGAAAAAATATATTAATATTGAAAACTTTCCACGAGAGATGCAAATTTTAGTCTCTTCAATAATGGTTAATTATCTGCCCCTATTGATTAGATCATCATCACAAAATTTAGACTTAGTAGAAGATATATTCATTTTATTAGACAATTTACCAGTAAAACCATTAAATTGCTTTGGAAAAATAATGAAAAATTTTTATAGAGCATATTTTCAAGGCGATGAGGAAAAAATACAGGATATCCTAGACTTTTTTACTAACAACGATATGAATAAAATTTCTGAAATTTTAAAGGTTTCAATTTAGACACTTTTTATTTTGCACTAAAGATGTGAGTAAAATGATAAATATAAAAAATAATTGCCTGGAAATATAATCATTTTCATAATCAGATTTATATGGATTTGAATTGGAACATGATCTATAGTTTTCATATTTTACAATAATGGAATGAGTTACGTATGAATAACCAATTTCAATTTTATCTTATAATACTATCAATAATCGTGAGTTTTATTCTCTATTATATTATTCGACCGAGAATCCCAATTTTATACGAAGCGTTAGTATGTACGTATGTGACTTTATTTTGTCTGTATTTAGTAATACAAGGGGAATACATACTATTAATCGGAGTAGTTATTTTTACTGTATTATCTATTTACTATTGGAAAAAATATTATACTAAAAAAAGTAACTAATTCTTTAAATAATAAATTTTGGATTGATTAACTATTTTTAATAAAAAAATAATTTTATATAGTATAATCTAATAAAAATATTAAATAAGGAGGATTAAATTATGCCGACAGTAGTATTAAATGCTCATCAAAATTTACAAGACAATAAATAAATAGGTGAGCGGAGAATAATTACAATTCATTTTGTTGAATCCGTTCATCGAGGAGGACAAAATGAATCGCGTTAAAAAATTAAATCAGTACTTCAAAGAATTAGCTAGAACTTATCATTTATTCTTTAAATCAGCACCTCTAATTGCAACCTTGGTTTTATTATTAGCGCCGTTGCAAGCGGTAGTTCCGTTAATTGCTGTAGCAGCTGGACAAAAGGTAATTGATCAGGTTACTAATCATTCACCTTTTATGGAAATGATCATTGTATGGATTGTAGCGACTGCGTTTCAACAGTTTTTACCATCTTTCTCAACAATGGTGCAGGGAATTTTAACTGATAAATTAACAGGTTTCATTAACATTAGTTTGATGAAGAAATCTGAAGATTTACAGTCAATTAGGATTTTTGACGACAGTAAGTACTTTGATGATTTACAAATGCTTCGAGATGATGCAAGCTGGCGCCCAGTTAATTTGATTGTTTTTGGAGTATCAGTTTTGCAGTCGTTTCTAACGTTAGCTTTTATGTTAGTGTACTTGGCTCGCTATAATTGGTGGCTGGCGCTTTTATTATTAGTTGTAATGGTGCCGCAAAGTATTTCTTATTACCGTATTCAGCAGCAATCATTTGAGACAATGGTTGAAAGAAGCAAGAATGCTAGATACTTACATTACTATAGTAGTTTGTTGTTAGACCGCAGGGATGCTAAAGAAGTTCGACTTTTTAATATGTTTCCTAAAATTACTGAAAAGTATACGACCTTATTTGAACAGACTAAAAGGGATGTAAATCAAATTCGTAAAAAGCAACTCGCTGTTAGTTCATTATTTGTTCTTCTAACTGTTGGAGTGGTTGGTTACGGTTTTTATTGGTTTACTAACTCGGTGAGAACTGGTGCTCTAGAAGTTGGCGTTTTGTTAATGTTTGTTTCTGTAATTGGTTATATTTCCACAAGTATGGCACGAGTAGTGGAAGATAGCAGTCTACTCTATGATTCCTTACTGTGGATTGAAAAGTACTTTAATTTTCTTGAATATCACGATGATTTTAAAAATGGAAAGCAAGAATTTCCTGATGAGTTTAAGAAGATTGAAGTTAAGGATCTTTCATTTACATACCCATTTTCCGATGATGAAGTTTTACACAATATTAGTTTTTCAGTAAATAGTGGCGAAAAGATCGCAATTGTTGGTGAAAATGGATCAGGAAAATCTACTTTAGTAAAGTTGTTAATGCGATTTTATGACCCGACTACTGGAGCTATTTCAATTGATGATGATAATTTAAAAGATTTTAGTATTTTTGACTTACATAAAAATTTATCAGCTACTTTCCAAGATTTTTCTCGTTTTAAGTTAACGCTTAAAGAAAATGTGATTACGGGATATTCATTTAATGAAGAGCGAGTAAATAATGTTTTGAAAGCAGCAGGCTTAAATAATTTGCTGGCAAATGATCATCTGCAACTAAGCACGATTCTAGCTAAAGATTTTGAAAATGGAACTGACTTATCCGGTGGTCAATGGCAGAAGATTGCTTTAGCACGAGACTTATACGCAAATGGTAAAATTGAATTTTTAGATGAACCAACAGCAGCGTTAGATGCTAAGAGTGAAGCAGAAATTTATGAGCGATTTTTAAGAGAAAACAACCAAAAGACGATCTTCTTTGTTACGCATAGACTGTCTGCAGTTAAGTTTGCTGATAAAGTACTCTTCCTTGATAGTGGAAAAGTTAGTGGCTTTGATACTCATGCTAATTTATTAAATAAAAATGCAAAATATCAAGAAATGTATAACTTACAGAAAAATGCATATATTTAATGTTAGAAAAATTCTTCATGCAAGCAGGCATGGAGAATTTTTTTATATAATTCATATGAAAACAGAGTGAAGATCAATTCTAATTGACTTAAAATTATTCGTAAATAAAGAAATAGGAAAAATATGGTGGGAACAATGGAAAGAACCGAGATAGGCAAATTTTTATATCAAGAACGTAAAAAGAGACACTTAACACAGAAAAAATTTCTAGGGGGAATAGTTTCCGTTTCCCAGTATTCACGCGTAGAAAGTGGAGAGCAGGATTTAAGGACGAGTGAATTTTTTAAAATAGTGCAGCTGAATCATATTAATATTACTGATTTATTAAATCCAAAGGATCAAAGAGACAGTAAGGAACTAGAAGATAAAAAACTAAATGAATTGGCTGTTGCATTTTATGAACGAGATCTTAATAAGATAAAGCAAATTAAAGAAGAGTCTAAAAAAAATGATGGTCTTACTACTTTATTACTAGACGCTACTTTGATGGAAAAAATTTTAGAAAATAATCTTGATGATCTTGATCCAAAAATAATAGAAAAATTTTCAAAAAAACTAGATGAAGCTGAAGATTGGACAACAGATAAGGTTTTTCTACAATTATTTGGAAGTTCAATGATGATCTTTAATATGGATCGATTGAATATGTATATGAAAGAAATTGTGAAAAGATATGGGGACACAATAAATCAATATTCTTTTGAAAGACAGAGAAGAATAGGTTCTATCTGTATTAATTATTTAGGGAGAAGCTATAAAGACAATGATAGAACTCAATTAAGTCAAGTTTTGTTGATCCTTTATAATATGTCAGCTATTCCAGATTTATTAATGTATAAGTTACTTGGCCAATATTTTGAAGCATTATTTACAAATGATAGAGAAAAAGCTGATGAGTTGCTAAAAGTGTTATCTTTCTCAGGTTATGAGATATTCGTAATGAACTTGCCAAAATAATTTGCAAATTTGCAAATTTTAACAAATATAGCTGAGAAATGATTATAGTTTAATTAAACATTTATTCAATCGCTAGAAAATAATAATATGAAAGGGCTAGTTCCATGAACGAATATTTAAAAAATATAAAGTACCGTACCCTTCTAAATTCTGACTTAATTGATTCAATTGGTAATAGCTTATATGATATTGTTTTTGTCATTTATGCTAGTACTGTTCCAAATAAATCTCTTGCTGTTTCACTCGCTTCAATGGCTACTATAGTACCGGCTTTATTATCAGTGATAATTGGTGTTTGGGCAGATCGAGCTTCTAAAAAAGTAAACTATATGATTCTTACTCGTTTGAGCCAGGCACTACTTTTTATGGCACTCACATTTTTAATCGGTTTGAATAAATCTTTTGGGCTATTTTTAGTATTGCTGCTGATTAATATCATTTCAGATATTTTAGGAAATTTTGGAAATGGTTTATCGCTTCCGCTCTTGCAGCATTCGGTTGCTGAAAAAGATTTAAACTCAGCAATGGGATTATATACTGCTTCTAACACCACTATTCAAGTAGTTTTTCAGGCTATTGGAGCTACATTAATTGTCGGCTTTAATTATAATTATCCGCTTTTTGGATTGATTAATGCAGTGACATTTGGTCTTGCTGGACTAATTATTTTTGCTCATAGGCAACAACTCCAAGTTGCTGAAAGCCAGATAAAAATTTTGAATAATGATAATACAGGATCAAATAGCTCTCTCAGAAATTCATTTAATCTCTTAACTAGAAAAAAGAGATTATTAATAATTATAATATTAGCTGTTTGCATCAATTTTTTAGGTGCAGCCATGATTCCATTAATTAATGTCTCACTTTTAAAATATAAAGCATTATATTTTTTAAATTATGGGTATACTGTTGCTGGAATAAACATTCTATTTTCAGTAGGTACTATTTTAGGTGCTTTATTTGTTAATGATTTTTTTAAGAAAAGTTCTATTGAGAGTTTGCTAAGTTACTGTTCACTTTCCTTGTTACTACTAGCTATCGTACTTATTAGACATACATCGTTTTGGCTATTAGCAATTATTATTTTAATTACAGGATATTTAGCTGGAAAAATAAATCCTCGCCTCAGTGCTTTAATTATGACGATAGTACCTGATACGCAGTTGGCATCTACAAATGGTCTTTTTCAAATGTTAGTATTAATTGGTGCGCCTATAGGACAAGTATTATTTTTAGGAATAGCAAATGGATTTTCTCCTTTATATAGCTGGATTCTATTTTCAATATTGGCTGTAGTTTTAGTGATTATAACTTCCTTTTTCAAAGTGAAATTAAAAAGATCTATATCCCTCTCAGTTGATGAATAGTATAAAATTCTTCATGCAATTAGGCATGGAGAATTTTTTTGCGTCTCAAGAGTTAACATTTTTACGTTATAATAGAACATAGGTTTTTGGAAGAAAGGATATTTGGTAACGAATGGCAAAAAAAGATACAACACCGATGATGAAGCAATATTACGAAATTAAGGAACAATATCCCGATGCGTTTTTGTTTTATCGTGTGGGTGATTTCTATGAATTATTTGAAGATGATGCAATCAAAGGCGCACAAATTCTAGAATTAACCTTAACTCATCGTTCAAATAAAACTAAAAATCCAATTCCAATGGCAGGCGTGCCTCATTTAGCTGTGGATACTTACGTTAATACTTTGGTAGAAAAGGGATATAAAGTAGCCCTTTGTGAACAACTTGAAGATCCGAAAAAAGCTAAAGGGATGGTTAAACGCGGAATTATTCAATTAATTACGCCAGGTACCATGATGCAAGAGCGGCCAGATCAAGCAAAAGACAGCAACTATTTAACTTCTGTTATTTCTACAAATTCTGGCTTTGGTTTAGCCTACAGTGACTTATCCACTGGGGAAACTTTTTCCACTCATCTAACTGACTTTGAAGCAGTAGCAAACGAATTATTGTCACTTCAAACACGAGAAGTTGTATATAACGGCCACTTAACTGACTTAAATAAGGACTTTTTGAAGAAGGCTAACATTACTGTTTCTGAACCTGTTGAAGTTAAAGGTGAACATGCAGAAATTTCTTATGTAGCTCAGAATTTAACTGATGACGCTGAAATTAAAGCTACTAAGCAATTAGTTGCATATCTTCTTTCAACCCAAAAGCGTAGTTTAGCCCACCTGCAAGTTGCTCAAAGCTACGAACCAACGCAATACTTACAGATGTCTCACACGGTTCAAACTAACTTAGAGTTAATTAAGTCAGCTAAAACATCTAAGAAGATGGGTTCTTTATTCTGGCTTTTAGATAAGACTAGTACTGCTATGGGTGGACGTTTATTAAAATCTTGGATTGAGCGACCACTTCTTTCAGTTACAGAAATTACGCGTCGTCAAGAAATGGTTCAAGTCCTTCTTGATGATTACTTTACCCGTGAAAAAGTTATCGACAGCTTAAAGGGTGTGTATGACTTAGAAAGATTAACAGGACGAATTGCCTTTGGTTCAGTTAATGCACGTGAAATGCTTCAATTAGCGCATTCTTTAGGTGCAATTCCTGAAATTTTGAATGCACTGCTTGAAACAAGTAATCCACATCTGCAAAACTATGCTAAACAAATTGACCCACTAAAAGGAATTCATGACCTAATCGTCAACACCATTGTGGATAATCCACCACTTCCAACGACTGAAGGTGGATTAATTAGAGAGGGCGTTTCAGAACAATTAGACCGCTACCGGGATGCCATGAATAATGGTAAGAAGTGGCTATCTGAAATGGAGAGTCATGAACGTGAAGTGACTGGAATTAATAATCTAAAAGTTGGTTATAACAAAGTCTTTGGCTACTATATTGAAGTTACAAATTCGAATAAGAGTAAGGTGCCAACTGATCGCTACACTAGAAAGCAGACCCTAACTAATGCAGAACGTTATATTACGCCTGACTTAAAGGAACATGAAGCTTTAATTTTAGAAGCTGAAGCAAAATCAACTGGTCTAGAATATGACTTATTTGTAAAGCTGAGAGAAGATGTTAAAAAGTACATCCCTGCCTTGCAAAAACTAGCTAAACAAATCGCAAGTTTAGATGTTTTAACTAATTTTGCGACAGTTAGTGAACAAAATAATTATGTTCGTCCTAACTTTGCGACTGATAAGCAAGAAATTAATGTAGTTAATGGACGCCACCCAGTTGTTGAACAAGTCATGACTGCAGGTAGTTATATTCCAAATGACGTGAAGATGGATCAAGATACTAATATTTTCTTGATTACGGGACCAAATATGTCTGGTAAATCAACCTATATGCGTCAGATGGCTTTAATTGCAATCATGGCGCAGATTGGTTCTTTTGTTCCAGCTGATAGTGCAACCTTACCAATTTTTGACCAAATTTTTACTCGGATTGGTGCAGCAGATGATTTGATTTCTGGTCAGAGTACTTTTATGGTAGAAATGAGCGAAGCAAACGACGCTTTGCAACATGCAACTAAGCGGTCGCTAGTTTTGTTTGATGAAATTGGCCGAGGTACAGCTACTTATGACGGAATGGCACTTGCTGGTGCAATTGTTAAATACCTTCATGATAAGGTTGGCGCAAAGGCCTTGTTTGCTACACACTACCATGAATTAACCGATTTAGATCAAACGCTCAAGCATTTGAAGAATATTCATGTAGGAGCAACAGAAGAAAATGGAAAGTTAATTTTCTTACACAAGATTCTTCCAGGACCTGCCGATCAATCTTATGGTATTCATGTTGCGCAATTAGCAGGTTTACCACACAAGGTTTTGCGTGAAGCAACAACAATGCTTAAGCGGTTAGAAAAGCAAGGCGCTAGTGAACTGCAACCAGCTAGTGAACAACTTGATCTCTTTGTTCCTGAAGAAGCGAGTGCACCAGCAATTTCAGATGATGAAAAAGATGTATTAGATGAGATTCAAAATGTGTATCTTGCTGACAAGACACCCCTCCAAGTTATGGAATTAGTGGCTCAGTGGCAGCAGGAATTGAAAGATAAGGACTGAGAATCATGAGTAAAATTCATGAACTGTCACCTGAACTAACTAATCAGATTGCAGCTGGTGAAGTTATTGAAAGACCGGCGAGTGTTGTAAAAGAACTATGTGAAAATTCTCTTGATGCAGGAAGCAAGCGAATCAGAATTGACTTTATTGACGCTGGTTTAAAGCAAATTACAGTTCAAGATAATGGTAGCGGAATTGCTAAAGATCAAATTGATTTAGCCTTTACTCGCCACGCAACTAGTAAGATTGCGACTGAGCGAGACCTATTTAATATTTCTACTTTAGGATTTCGCGGAGAAGCTTTGGCTTCAATTGCAGCCGTTTCTCATGTAGAAGTAACGACAAGTAATGATAATTTAGGTGGCGTACGGGCAATTTTTTCAGGTAGTGAAAAGAAGCTTCAAGAAGATGCAGCTTCGCCTAAAGGAACCAAAATTACAGTTAGCGACTTATTCTTTAATACGCCAGCTCGTTTAAAATATTTGCGCTCTGAAAGAACTGAAATTTTAAAGATTGTTGATATTGTTAACCGTTTAGCTTTAGGACATCCAGATGTTTCGTTTACGTTAACCAATAATGGGAAAGTCTTGTTAAAGACCAATGGACGTGATGATTTAAGGCAAGATATAGCTAATATTTATGGTCGGCAGCTTGCTGAAAAAATGGACATCCTTAAGGGAAAGAGCCCAGACTTTGAGATTAGCGGCTTAATTTCTGATCCTAATACTACTCGGTCGAACCGCAACTTTATTTCCTTATTATTAAATGGACGCTATATCAAAAACTACCGTTTAACCCAAGCAATTATGGCTGGCTATGGCAATAAATTAAGACCGCGTCGTTATCCGATTGTAGTAGTAAAGATTGAGCTTGACCCTCTTTTAGTTGATGTCAATGTTCACCCAACTAAGCAAGAAGTGCGTTTGTCAAAGGAACAGGAGTTAGAGCGTCTGTTAACTACTAGTATTTCTGAAGCTTTAGAACAAAATAATCAGATTGATTCAGGGTTAAATAATTTATTAGCGCCTAAAAAATCAACTAATATTGATCAATTGAAATTCAACTTAAATAAAGATGTAGTTAATACTGCTCGTCCTGTTGAATTTACTCCGCAAGTTGAAGCTGACCAAAGCGCTGAAGTGCATGAAACTGCTGCTAATTTTGTTAGCTTAGACCAGGTGCGAAATGATGATAAATATGTGATTACGTCAACTTGGGATGATAACGTAAATCAACAAGTACAATTGAGTCCTTTTGATGAAGAAAAAGATATTCAAGGAAAAGATGATAGTATTATCTCATCTGGAGATGAAATTTTAGCTAATAATCTACCTGAATTGACTTATATGGGACAAACTAAGTCTTACTTGATTGCTTACCATGAGGAAGATCTGTATTTAATTGATCAGGTTAACGCATATCGCCGTTTAGCTTATGATCAAATTCTTCAAGATTTAAATAGTGAAAATATTTCTCAGCAAGGTCTTCTTAGTCCCTTAATTTTGGACTTTAGCAATGTTGATTATTTGAAATTAAAAGAAAATCTAGAAAATCTTCAAGAATTTGGCTTATTTTTAGAAGATTTTGGTCAAAATAGCCTGATCTTGAGAACATATCCTATGTGGCTTCAGCCAGATGTGGAAAAAAATGTCCGGATGATTTTGGACTTATATTTAAATCAAACTGAGCATGATATTTCTAAGCTTAAAGCGCAAATTGCTGGCGAAATAACTATGCGTCAAAGTGCTAGAAGAAGAATGCTCAATCCAGTTGAAGCACAAGAGTTGTTAAAAGAATTAAGAAATAGTAGTGATCCTTATCAAGATTTTGAAGGAAAAATAATTATTATCCAGTTAAGCGAAAATGATCTTAACAAGATGTTTAAAAAAGATGAGTAGGTAAAATGTTTGAATATCTCAAGGGAATAGTAACAAAAATTGATCCAGCTTATATCGTTCTAGATGTAAACGGAGTTGGCTATAAGATTCTTTGTCCCACTCCTTATAGTTATGATGAAAATCAACCTGCAACAATTTACGTTGAGCAAGTTGTAAGAGATACCGGAATTACTTTATATGGTTTTTTGTCTTTAGAAGATAAAGAATTATTTTTAAAATTATTAAGTGTTTCAGGAATTGGACCTAAGTCTGCTGTGGCAATTATGGCTGCTGAAGATACTGATTCTTTGGCTAGTGCAATTCAAAATGGTGAAGTAAAATACCTGACTCGTTTCCCAGGAGTAGGAAAAAAGACTGCTTCCCAGATTGTCTTAGACTTGAAGGGAAAACTAGGCGACTATGTAAAAAAATCAACTGCTGCTGCCGATCTTACTCCAAGTCTGCAAGATGCTTTACTTGCCTTAGTAGCACTTGGTTATACCCAAAAAGAAGTTGATCGAATTACGCCAAAATTAGCAAAATTACCTGAAAATACTGCTGATGGTTACGTTAAAGAGGCATTAGCTTTACTACTTAAGAAATAAAATTTAGAAATTAATTGATGATAGGGAAGTGAAAGATGTGAACGAGGAAGAACGAATTATAGGAGCAGAAAGCAGTGAAGAAGATGAAACAATCGAATTATCGCTGCGTCCGCAACTACTTGCTCAATATATTGGACAAGATAAAGTTAAGAGCGAGATGAAAATCTACATTAAAGCAGCAAAACAACGTGATGAAGCTTTAGATCATGTTCTTTTGTATGGACCTCCTGGATTAGGTAAGACTACTTTGGCTTTTGTAATTGCTAATGAAATGGGGGTTCATTTAAAGAGTACATCCGGACCAGCAATTGAAAAGGCTGGTGACTTAGTAGCGCTACTTTCAGAATTGAATCCGGGGGATGTCTTATTCATTGATGAGATCCACCGTTTAGCCAAACCTGTGGAAGAAGTTCTCTATTCAGCAATGGAAGATTTTTATATCGACATTGTTGTTGGAGAAGGTCAAACAACACATGCAGTCCATGTACCGCTACCTCCTTTTACCTTAATTGGAGCAACCACTAGAGCAGGTCAACTGTCTGCTCCGCTAAGAGATCGTTTTGGAATTATTGAACACATGCAGTACTATTCTGTTGAAGATTTAGAAAAAATAATTCAAAGATCTAGTGTAGTCTTTAATACAAAGATTGATCCTGAAGCAGCAATTGAATTAGCACGTCGCTCTCGAGGAACGCCTCGTGTTGCTAACCGCTTGCTTAAACGTGTTCGTGATTTTGCTGAAGTAAAGGGTGAAGAAGCTATTTCTTTAGTAACAACTAAGCATTCACTTCATTTGTTAGAAGTTGACGATGAAGGGTTAGATCAGACCGACCGGAAACTTTTAAGAATGATGATTGAAAACTATGGCGGCGGTCCAGTTGGAATTAAGACAATTGCAGCTAATGTAGGGGAAGATACAGATACAATTGAAGAAGTATATGAACCATACTTACTGCAAAAAGGTTTTATTACTCGAACTCCTCGAGGCAGAAGCGTTACACAAAAAGCTTATCTGCAATTAGGTTATCCACCAAAAGATGAAAAGTAAGTTTTTAGTTAAGCTAAAAATACGGTATAATTATTACTTGAAAGTTAATTAATAAAAACAATGAGGTGTAATACTTTGAATACATTTTTCTTAGCACAAAGTGCTGCCGGTATGAATAATATTTTTATGATCATTGCAATGATTGCAATTTTTGTTTTCTTCTATTTCTCAATGATCAAGCCACAAAAAAAGCAACAACAAGAACGTATGAAGATGATGTCTGAACTTAAAAAGGGCGATCAAGTAATTATGGTTGACGGCCTTCATGGTAAAGTTGATTCAATTAATGATAGTGATAAGACTGTCGTTATTGATGCAGACGGAATCTTTTTAACATTTGAAAGAATGGCTATTCGTCGTGTTCTTCCAACTGCTGCAGCTCCTGCACAAGACCTTAAGTCTAATGAAGCTAAAGAAGAAAAAGTTGAAACTGAAGAAAAGACTGTTGAAAAAGACAGTAAGCCAGAAGAAAAAGCTACTGATACAACTGAAAACACTAATTCAGAAGATAAATAAAAAACGTCCGCAAGGACGTTTTTTATTTTTTTATTGTCATGACTAGTATTGTAAAATAGAATTGGTAAAGTTAATTTTTATTAAGTAGGTAGTTAGAATGAAAAATATTCCAGTTGTTATGATTATTTTTGGTGGCTCCGGAGATTTAGCTCATAGAAAGCTTTATCCAGCCTTATTTAATTTGTATCAAAAAGGTTTAATTCATGATCATTTTGCTGTAATTGGTACAGCTAGAAGACCTTGGAGCCATGAATATTTGCAAGAACAAGTAGTTGAAGCTGTTAAAGAAAGCTGTGACAACTTTGATGAAAAAGAAGCAAAAGAATTCGCTTCACATTTTTATTACCAGTCTCACGATGTAACTGATATTGGCCACTACATTGCCTTAAAGGAATTAGCAGCTAAACTTGATGAAAAATATCAAGCAGAAGGAAATCGAATTTTCTACATGGCTATGGCACCAAGATTTTTTGGTACAATTGCTACTCACATTAATGATCAAAAATTGCTTGGTAGCGGCTTTAACCGTTTAGTAATTGAAAAGCCATTTGGTCATGATTTAGCTTCAGCAGAAAAGTTAAACCGAGAAATTGGCGAAAGTTTTGATGAAGAGTCGGTATATCGAATTGACCACTATCTTGGAAAAGAAATGGTTCAAAATATTATGCCTCTAAGAATGACTAATCCAATTGTTAAGAATATCTGGAATAATGACTATATCGCAAATATGCAAGTAACTTTAGCAGAAAGTCTAGGAGTAGGAACTCGTGGTGGTTACTACGAAACATCTGGTGCTTTACGTGATATGGTTCAAAACCATATTTTCCAAATTATTACACTTTTAGCTATGCCTGAGCCTAAAGGACTTGATTCAGACCATATTCACCAAGCTAAACAAGAATTATTAGATAGCCTAGTAATTCCAACTCCAGAAATGGTTAAAAAGCATTTCTCACGGGGGCAATATTTGGCTGATGATAATGAAGTAGAATATTTAAAGGCTGATCAAGTTGCACCAGACTCTAAAGTGGAAACATTTGTAGCTGGAGAAGTTAAATTCAAAAAGGGCCCAGTAGCTGATGTGCCAATTTACTTTAGAACTGGTAAGAAAATGAAGGATAAGGTTTCTCGCATTGATATTGTTCTTCACCATATGAATAATTTATACGGTAGCGCACATTCAAATAATATCTCAATTATTATTGATCCAATTAGTGAAATTTATTTCACAATTAATGGAAAGAAGATTACCTCTGCAGGGTTAAGAAGAGAAAACCTTAGTTATAAGTTTTCTAAGGAAGAAATGGAGCAAGTTCCAGATGGCTACGAACGATTGCTTCATGATGTGTTTGTAGCAGATAGAACTAACTTTACTCATTGGTCAGAATTGAAACAATATTGGAAGTTCGTTGATGCAGTTGAAGATGCTTGGCAAGATGAAAATAAAGATGTTAAGCAGCTTGAACAATATCCAAGTGGTAAGTTCGGTACGGAATCAAGTAATCATATTTTTGAAAAAGATAGCGAGCACTGGATTTACCGTTAATGGATTTACTGCCTAAAAACAATACGAGCCGTAAGATTATTCATATTGATATGGATGCCTTCTATGCTTCAGTAGAAATGCGGGATAATCCATCAATTAGAAATAAAGCTGTCTTAATTGGTGGAGATCCGAAGAAAAATAAGGGTCATGGGGTTGTAGCGACAGCGAATTATATTGCCCGGCGTTATGGAGCTCATTCAGCGATGCCGACGGCTAAGGCGGTAAGATTAATACCAGCAGAGAAGTTGGTAATTATTCAACCAAATTTTGAAAAATATCGTGCTGTATCAGCTGAAATTCATCAATTGATGCATAAGATAACTGATCGGGTAGAATCTGTTGCGTTAGATGAAGCATATTTAGATGTTACTGAAAATAAGCTTAATTTAACCGATCCAGTTCGTATTGCCGCTTTACTTCAGGAACGAATCTATCAAAGAATTGGTTTGACTAGTTCATTTGGTGTCTCTTATAACAAGTTTTTAGCTAAGATGGGCTCAGAATATGCCAAGCCTTTTGGGAGAACTGTAATTAAACCAGAAGGTGCTCGCGATTTTTTGGCCAAACAACCAATAAAGAACTTCCCTGGTATTGGACCAAAGACCCAAGAAAAATTGACAGAAATGGGGGTTTATACCGGAGCTGATCTAAGAAAAATTCCAACCGATATTTTAATTAAAAAATTTAATCGAATGGGTTATCTCATGGCTCAGCATGCTCATGGTATTGACTTAAGAAGTGTCGTGACTGATTCAGAAAGAAATCGAAAGTCAATTGGCATTGAACGTACTTTTAATCAGAATTTATTTGATGAAAATACCGCTTTAACAAAGTTGCGGTCATATAGTAGAGAACTTGAAAAAAGCTTAAAGGAGCGCCACTTTCTTGCAAATTGTGTTGTCTTAAAAGTACGCGATGCTAATTTTAAGACAATTACTAAAAGAAGGAAGCTAAAGCAGGGCACTAATGATAAAATTGTTATCTACGATACTGGGCGTGCTTTGTTTGCGACAGAAAAAAGCATGCTTTCAACTGGAATACGACTTTTAGGTCTTACTGTTACTGATTTTGAAGAGCATCCCGTTGAGAATATATCGCTAGAAATTTTTGATAATGAGTAATGATAAAATAAAAAGAAAAATTTAGGAGAGAAAATTAATGGCAACTTTTGATGAAATTTATGAAAAGATAAAAGAATATCCAACAATTATTTTGCACCGACACACTAGTCCAGACCCAGATGCAATTGGTTCTCAAGCTGGTTTGGCTAGATCTTTGAGACTAGCTTTCCCTGATAAAAAGATCCTTTGTGCTGGTGAAAATGATGAAGGTGACTTAATTTGGATTAACAAGATGGATGAGGTTAAGCCAGAAGACTACAAGGGTGCTTTAGTTATTACGACTGATACTGCAAACACTCCTCGTATTTCTAACAAAAATTATGACAAAGGTGATCTTCTAATTAAGATTGACCACCACCCAGATGTAGATCCATACGCAGATATGAGCTATGTAGATCCAGATGCACCAGCTGCTTCTGAAATTATTTTTGATTTCTTAAAAGCAGAGAACTTACCAATTACTAAGGAAGTTGCAGCAGCTTTATATGCAGGTATTTTAGGTGATACTGGAAGATTTATGTATCCTGAAACTTCAGCTCATACTTTTGATGTTGCAGCTGAATTAACTAAAACTGGAATTAATATTACCGATATTGCTAGAGAAATTGCGGATGTTACTTTTGATGAAGCAAAATTACAAGCTTTAGCAATGGATAAGATGGAAATTGATCCAGTTGGAGCAGCTTACACAATTTTGATGCAAGATGATTTGAAGAAACTGGGGTTAACTGACGATCAAGCAAATGTTGCTGTTTCAACTCCTGGTCGAATTAAAGATGTTTTAGCTTGGAATGTATTTGTAGAAAAGCCAGATGGAACTTTCCGCGTTCATTATCGTTCAAAGGGACCTGTTATTAACCATTTAGCTGAACAGCACGATGGTGGAGGTCATGCCCTAGCATCTGGAGCTAATGCAAAAGACATGGATGAAGTAAAACAAGTCTTTAATGAAGTAGTAGAAGTAACAAAGAAGTATAAAGAAGAACATGGCACAAACAAGTAGTATATTTCAAAATGAAAAAATCCGGCCAGAACTACAAGCCGGATTAGAAAAAATTAATTTTAAGAAACCGACTAAAGTACAGTCTTCGGTTATTCCGGCACTTTTAAATAAAAAGAATGTTGTAGTGCAAGCTGCAACGGGATCAGGAAAGACTCATGCTTATTTAATTCCAATTTTGAATATGATTGATGAGAGCGCACCTGTAACACAAGCAATTGTTACTGCACCTAGTCGTGAATTGGCTAATCAATTGTATAAAGTTGCGCGTCAGTTAAGGGATGCTAGTGGTTTAAATATTTCAATTGAATATTTAGGCGGCGGAAATGACCGTAATCGCCAAATTGAAAAGGCTGAAAGTAGAGCTCCACAATTAATTATTGCAACCCCTGGTCGTTTACATGATTTTGCATCTAAAAAGTTTATTAACTTGGAGAATGTAAAGGCCTTTATTATTGACGAAGCTGATATGACTTTAGACATGGGCTTTTTAGGTCAAATGGATGAAATTATGTCTAAATTGGACAAAAAAGCAGTCTTAGGTGCATTTTCAGCTACAATCCCAGTTAAGCTCGAAAACTTTTTAAGAAAGTACATGTCAAAGCCAGAATTTATCGTTATTGACAATCCGGCAATTATTGCGCCAACGATTCAAAATGATTTAATTGACGTAGGTTCAAGAGACAAGAAATCAATTTTGTATAAGTTATTAACAATGGGACAGCCATATTTAGCCCTTGTTTTTGCTAATACGAAAAAGACTGTTGATGAATTAACGGACTACCTTGAAGAACAAGGCCTTAAAGTAGCAAAAATTCATGGTGGAATTACTGAACGCGAACGAAAGAGAATTATTCGTCAAGTTAGAGAAGGACAATATCAATACGTCGTAGCTAGTGACTTAGCTGCTCGTGGAATTGATGTACCTGGTGTTAGCTTAGTTGTTAATTATGAAATTCCAAAAGATTTAGAATTTGTAATTCACCGAATTGGTCGAACAGGTAGAAACGGGCTTGAAGGACATGCCATTACCTTAATCTATGATGATGAAATGAGTCAGATTGAGGACTTAGAAAAATTAGGTATTCATTTTGACTTTAAAGATCTTAGAAATGGTGAATTAGTTGAAAGAACTCACTATCACAGAAGAG
Organism: Lactobacillus johnsonii; assembly: GCA_949888035.1. Taxonomy (GTDB): domain Bacteria; phylum Bacillota; class Bacilli; order Lactobacillales; family Lactobacillaceae; genus Lactobacillus; species Lactobacillus johnsonii_B. Next base: position 26,892 of record CATLCE010000016.1, read on the forward strand.
ATAATCGTCAAACGCGTAACCATAAACTTGATAACCGCATGATCGGTATGGTTAAGAAAACCAAGAAAAAAGTAAAGCCAGGCTACAAGAAGAAGATTAAACAGGCCATTCAAAAAGATCGTCAGCAAAAACGTAAGCTTGAAGAACGTCATCAAATTCGAAAAGCAAAGCGTAAACGTAAGCGTGAACGTGAGCAAGCACGTAGTAATTTTGACAACTAGAAAATTTGTAGTAAAATAAAGCACGTTTAGGACATATTATTAAAGTATTTTCTTCAAAGAGAGGACTGCTTGGTGAGAAGGTCTAGAAAATATTTAGTAATGCTACCTAAGATAATGAGAGAAATAAATATTTAAAGAGGTAACAAACACTGTTGCAATCAAGGTGGTACCGCGCTGGGAGCGTCCTTGTTTTATGCAATAGTGTTTTTTATATTTGTAGGAGAACTTTTTATGAAACAATTGACTAGTTCACAAGTACGTCAAATGTTCTTGGACTTTTTTAAAGAGCATGGCCACATGGTTATGCAAAGTGCATCATTAATTCCACAAGATGATCCAACCTTGTTATGGATTAACTCTGGTGTTGCTACAATGAAGAAATACTTTGATGGTTCGGTTGTGCCTAAGAATCACCGAATTACTTCTTCTCAAAAATCAATTAGAACTAACGATATTGAGAATGTTGGTAAAACCGCTCGCCACCAAACTTTCTTTGAAATGCTTGGTAACTTCTCAGTTGGGGATTACTTTAAAAAAGAAGTTATTCCTTGGGCTTGGGAATTTTTAACTAGTCCAAAATGGTTAGGTCTTGATCCAGATAAGCTTTACGTAACTGTTTATCCTAAGGATACTGAAGCATACCATATGTGGCACGATGTTGTTGGTTTACCTGAAGATCATATTGTTAAGCTAGAAGATAACTTCTGGGATATTGGTGAAGGTCCATGTGGTCCTGACTCAGAAATTTTCTATGATCGTGGTCAAGAAAACAACGATGTGGCTGAAGATGATCCAGAAAACTTCCCAGGTGGGGAAAATGCTCGCTACCTTGAAATTTGGAACATCGTATTTTCACAATTTAACCACTTACCAAATGGTAAATATGTTGACCAACCACATAAAAACATTGATACCGGTATGGGATTAGAACGTGTAGTATCAATTATTCAAGATGCTCCAACTAACTTCGAAACTGACTTATTCATGCCAATCATTAAGGAAACTGAAAAGTTAAGTGATGGCAAGAAGTATGCCGCAAATAAAGAAGATGATGTTGCATTTAAGATTATTGCTGACCATGTTCGTGCAGTAAGTTTTGCAATTGCTGACGGTGCACTTCCTTCAAACTCAGGACGTGGATATGTTTTACGTCGTTTAATTAGACGTGCTGACTTAAACGGCCAACGTTTAGGTATTAAAGGTGCATTCTTGTACAAATTAGTACCTGTAGTTGGCGAAATTATGAAGAGCCACTATCCAGAAGTTGTTGACCAACAAGCATTCATTCAAAAAGTAATTAAAAACGAAGAAGAAAGATTCCAAGTAACTCTTTCATCTGGTCTAAACTTACTTGATAATATCATTGCTGAAGCTAAGAAGAGCGATGATAAGACTATTTCTGGTAAAGATGCCTTCAAGTTATTCGATACTTACGGCTTCCCATATGAATTAACTTTTGAAGCTGCTCAAGATGCAGGTCTTAAGATTGATAAAAAGGGCTTTGATGAAGAAATGAAAGCTCAAAAGGAACGTGCTCGTAAAGCTCGTGGTAACTTGCAATCAATGGGTTCACAAGATGTTACTTTGATGAATATCAAAGATAAAAGTGAATTTGAATATGGTACTTTAGAAGAAAAAGATGCCAAATTAATTGATATTGTTGTTGATGACAAGTTAGTTGATAAGGCAGATGGTGAACATGCAACTTTAATCTTTGATAAAACTCCATTTTACGCAGAGCGTGGTGGACAAGTTGCTGATCACGGTGAAATTTTGAACCAAAATGGTGAATTAGTTGCTCGTGTAACTGATGTACAACATGCACCAAATGATCAAAACTTGCACTTTGTAGATGTTATTTTGCCACTTGAAAAGGGACAAGAGTATGTCTTGAAAGTTGATCAAAAACGTCGTCGCGGCTTAAAGCATAACCATACTGCTACTCACTTATTGCATGCAGCTTTACGTGAAGTTTTAGGTACTCATACTCACCAAGCTGGTTCTTTAGTTGAACCAGATTACTTACGTTTTGACTTTACAAGCTTAGAGCCAATGACTAAGAAAGAAATTGCTAGTGTTGAAAAGTTAGTTAACGAAAAGATTTGGGAAGAAATTCCAGTCAAGACCACTGTTACTGACCCAGATACTGGTTTAAAGATGGGCGCTTTAGCATTATTTGGTGAAAAATATGGTGACACAGTTCGTGTTGTTCAAATCGATGACTTCTCCACTGAATTTTGTGGTGGTACACACTGTGAAAATACTGATCAAATCGGAATGCTTAAGATTGTTTCTGAGTCTGCTGTTGGTGCTGGTACTCGTAGAATTATTGCTGTTACTGGTCCAGAAGCTTACAAGTATGTAACAGACCGTGACGAAATCTTGAAAGAAGTTCAAGATGAAGTTAAGGCAACTAAGGCTGAAGACGTAGTCAATAAGATTTCTTCTATCGAAGATGATCTACGTGCAAGCCAAAAAGAAGCTGAACAATTAAAGGCTCAAATTAATAAGGCAAAAGCTGGCGATCTCTTTAATGACATTAAGCAAGTTAAAGATTTAACTGTAATTGCTGCTCAAGCTGATGTTGAAGGCATGAATGATTTGCGTGAACTTGCTGACAACTGGAAGAGCAGCAATAAATCTGATGTTTTAGTTTTAGCTGCTGAAGTGAATGGTAAAGCTAATATGGTAATTAGCTTAGATGATAAAGCTATTGAAGCAGGACTTAAGGCTGGCGATTTGATTAAAACTGCTGCTCCAATCTTTGGTGGTGGCGGTGGTGGCCGTCCAAATATGGCACAAGCTGGTGGTAAGAATCCAGCAGGATTAAAAGATGCTATCGCTAAAGTGTTACAAGAAGTTGAAGAAAAACAAAATTAATTGAGTTCGTTCGATATTTCAAGTAAAATTAAGAAGAATAGGAGGAATTTTATTATGAGTTCGCTAGATAAAACAATGCATTTTGACTTTAACCAAAATAAGGGTAAGAATGTATACGATACTCTACAAGACGTATACAATGCACTTGAGGAAAAGGGCTATAGCCCAATTAATCAAATTGTTGGTTACTTACTTTCAGGCGACCCTGCATATATTCCTCGGCATAATGATGCACGTAATTTGATCTTGAAACATGAGCGTGATGAAATTATTGAGGAATTGGTTAAGAGTTATTTAGGTAAAAATAAATAATGCGATTACTTGGACTTGATGTTGGCTCTAAAACTGTCGGTGTTGCAATCAGTGACCCTTTGGGAATTACCGCTCAAGAGCTTGAAACAATTAAGATTGACGAAAGTAAGTTTAGCTTTGGTCTGCGTCAGATTAGAAGAATTGTACGTAAATATGATGTTGAAGGCTTTGTTTTAGGTTTACCTAAAAACATGGATGGTAGTAGTGGACATTCGGTAGAAAGAAGTAAACAGTATGGTGAGCGCTTGAAAGAAAAGTTTGACCTACCTGTTTATTATATGGATGAACGCCTTACAACGGTGCAAGCTGATCGAATTTTAGTTGAAGAAGCTGGCGTCCATGATCGTGTTGAACGAAAAAAAGTTATTGACCAAATGGCTGCTGTTTTAATCTTGCAAAACTATTTAGAAGCAACCAGAAAGGATAATTAAAATGAGTGAAAAAATTAACGCTAACCAAGATAATGATCGTCAAATTACTTTAGTTGACGAACAAGGTAATGAAGAATTATTTGAAATCTTATTTACTTTTACATCTGAAGATTATGGTAAATCTTACGTTTTACTATATCCAGCAGCTGTTAGTGACGATGATGATGTTGAAGTACAAGCTTTCAGCTATGATGCAGATGCAGATGGCGATGTAACTAGTTCTGACTTACATGAAATCACAGATGATGATGAGTGGAACATGGTACAAGGAGTTTTAAATACATTTTTGTCAGACGATCGCTTAAGCGGCGAATAATCTTCAAAAAAGACTGGCGATTGAAGCTAGTCTTTTTTGCTTAATCAAGGATGAGCAATGATTTCTTTTTTCATTTTATTAATTTTTATCTATTGTTGTTATGTAGGCTATCGGCGTGGTGTAGTATATGAAGGCTTAGCAGCTGGTGGATATGTAATCGGGCTAATTTTAGCCACTTTATTGTATAAACCATTTAGTAACTTTTTAAATTTGTGGGTTCCATATCCATCCGCAAATGATCGAAGCAGCTTTGCTTTCTTTGATAAAGCTACGGGATTAACCTTAGATAAATCATTTTATGCAGCAATTGCTTTTTCAATTATTTTGTTGATTGTTTGTTGCTTATGGCGTTTTGTGATGCTAGGGTTTAATCAATTAAGATATGTTACGATAAACTCTAACCTAAATCTCTGGGGAAGTTTAATTATTTCTTTTATTGTGACACAGATTAGTGTTTATTTGCTTTTATTTATTTTAGCCACAATTCCTAATGATGGTTTGCAAAATATGCTGGGGCATTCTATTTTAGCAAGTGGTATCTTGCATTTTTCTCCTGGAATTTCCCAATTTTTTATAAATTTATTCATTACAACAATATAAAAAAATGGTCCCAACTCTGGGGCCTTTTTGCTAGGTGGAATATATGAACTCTAAAATTATTGAAAAATTAGAATATAATCGCATAATTAAACAATTAAGTGATTTGGCTATTACAGCACCTGCAAAAGAGCAGGCTTTAACGTTAATGCCAAGTAGTAATTTTGATGAAGTAAAAAAATCAATTGATCAAACTAGGGTCCTTTCTAATATTTTACGAGTTAAAGGACCAATGCCGATAACTGATTTTAAAGATGTTAGAGCTAGTTTGAAGCGTTTGAAGGTCAAGGCAAATTTAAATGGTGAAGAATTAGGTAATATTTTTCTAATTCTTAGCTTAGCTAAAGATGTTTCTCAGTTTACTGCTGACTTAGAAGAGCGTGAAATTGATACCCGTCCGATTGAAAAAACTCTTAAAAATTTAGCAATTCCAGAAGACTTATTTAAGAAGTTGAATCAGGCAATTGAATATGACGGAACTGTTAAGGATACAGCTTCTTCTAAGTTAATGCAGCTGCGACATGATATTCAAAGCAATGAAACTGATATTAAAAATCACATGAATGATTATATCAGTGGAAAGCATACACAATATTTGTCAGAAAATATCGTAACCATTAGAGATGGTCGCTATGTATTACCTGTAAAACAAGAATATAAGAATAAATTCGGTGGAGTTGTTCATGATCAAAGTGCCAGTGGACAGACTTTATTTGTTGAGCCACAAGCAGTTTTAGTTCTTAATAACCGACAGCAAAATTTAATGGCTCGAGAGCGTCAGGAAATCCACCGTATCTTAATTGAATTGTCAGAACTTGCTGGTATGTATCAAAAAGAAATAAAAAATAATGCGGATGCATTAACACAATTAGACTTTTTAAGTGCTAAAAGCAAATTAGCTAAAGCAATGAAAGCTACAGAACCAGTATTAAATCAAGATCATGTCATTAAGTTGAGAAAGGCTCGACACCCATTAATTGATCCTAAAAAAGTTGTTCCTAATAATATTGAATTAGGAACTAGCTTTGATACCATGCTGATTACGGGACCTAACACAGGTGGTAAGACAATCACGCTGAAGACTTTAGGGCTGCTCCAATTGATGGCTCAAGCGGGATTATTCATCACAGCTGAAGAAGGCAGTCAATTAACTGTTTTTAATGAAATTTACGCCGATATTGGGGATGAGCAATCTATTGAACAGTCATTAAGTACTTTCTCATCACATATGGACCAAATTATAAAAGTAATGAAAGATGTAACTGAGGATGATTTGGTTTTAATTGATGAATTGGGAGCCGGAACTGATCCTGAAGAAGGAGCTAGTTTAGCGATCGCTATTTTAGATGATTTACGGGGAGCACAAGCTAAAATTGCGATTACTACACACTATCCGGAATTAAAGCTTTATGGCTATAATCGTGCAAGAACTACGAATGCCTCAATGGAATTTGACTTAAAGAAACTTGCTCCAACGTATCGTTTGAGAATTGGTATCCCTGGACAAAGTAATGCCTTTGCCATTGCACATCAATTAGGGATGAATGAAGCTGTAGTCGACAAGGCTAGAAGTTTGATGAATGACGAAGATAGTGATATTAATAAGATGATTGAACGATTGACTGAGCAGACTAAGGCTGCTGAGCAACTTCATGAAACTTTAAAGCAAAATGTTGACCAAAGTGTCACTCTTAAGCGTCAACTCCAGAATGGTCTTGACTGGTATAATCAACAAGTACAAAAGCAACTTGAAAAAGCTCAAGAAAAAGCTGATGAAATGCTTGCTAAAAAGCGTCAGAAAGCTGATAAGATCATCAATGATCTTGAAGAACAAAGAAGAGCCGGTGGTCAAGTTAGAACCAATAAAGTTATTGAAGCTAAAGGTGCTTTAAATAAACTTGAGCGTGAAAATCAAAACTTGGCCCAGAATAAGGTCTTGCAACGTGAAAAGCGGCGTCATGATGTAAGTGTTGGTGATACGGTGAAAGTTCTATCTTATGGACAACAAGGTGTAATTACAAAGAAACTTGCTGATCATGAATTCGAAGTTCAAATTGGCATTTTGAAGGTTAAAGTCACTGATCGGGATGTTGAAAAGATTAGTACACAAGCTGCTCCTAAGAAGGCAGAAAGAGCTGTTCGCTCGAGTCGTGGTCTTCGTTCTACGCGTGCAAGTAGTGAGCTTGATTTAAGGGGACAGCGCTATGAAGAAGCTCTAACTAACTTAGATCGCTACATCGACTCTTCCCTCTTAGCTGGTTTAAATACCGTCACAATTATCCATGGAATTGGAACTGGGGCAATTAGAAATGGTGTTCAACAATACTTAAAGCGAAATAGGCATGTAAAGAGCTATAATTATGCGCCTGCTAACCAAGGTGGAACTGGAGCAACAATCGTTCATTTACAGTAAGCAATATACTTGCAAAAAGTAAGTAATTCTACTAAACTATACTTATAATTTAAAGAATTTATTTGTGAGGTAATAACAATGGTTGATGAAATTACAGATGCAACTTTTGAAGAAGAAACTAGCGAAGGCGTTGTTTTAATTGATTTTTGGGCAACTTGGTGTGGTCCATGTAAGATGCAATCACCAGTTATTGACCAACTTTCTGAAGAAATGGATGATGTAAAATTCACCAAAATGGATGTTGATCAAAACCAAGAAACTGCTCGTAACTTAGGAATTATGGCAATCCCAACTTTATTAATTAAGAAAGATGGTAAGATTGTTGACCGTTTAACTGGTTATACTCCTAAGGAAAAACTTGAACAAATTTTAGATCAATATACTGACTAATATAAATAACGAAAAACGGGAAAGCCTCTGTATTGAGACTTTCCCGTTTTTTATTATTGCTATTCTTTTACTTGGTTAATAGTTAGTCAGATTGCGCAGTGATTTGAACTACATGCTTTTTAGTAACAGTAGCTGAAGCTTCAGTTGGAGTACCATTTTGGCGCTCTAAACATTCCGCAATAATTCCACTTTCAAGTGAAAATTCATCACTTTGGCTATCCAGTCTATCAGTTACGACCTGGCCGGATAATTCAAAAACTGCGGTATGTTTGCGATCTTTAAGTACTTTTAAAGTTCCAAATTGAGCCATATCAAAAAATTCGATTAAATCATCGATATCTGATAAATCATATTTACGACTAACATGTTTTCCGGCCCAGTAAAGAATTTCTTTGTCTTCGCTACCTAAAATGGTAGGTAAGATAAAATCACGATATAATGAATTTAAAAAATAAAGATGTTCGTTTGTATGTTCCATGCTTTCATTTCCTTTTGTCTTCTATATCATTTTAACTTAAAATAGGTGGAGTAGAAAAGAGAATTTAATCATCATTTATTTAAAGGAGTTTTTTTAATGGATAATCGACCAATTGGAGTTTTAGATTCAGGATTAGGCGGCTTAACCGTTTTAAAAAAAGTAATTGAAAAAATGCCTAATGAGTCAACAATTTTTATTGGCGACCAGGCTAATATGCCGTATGGGGATCGCTCAAGAGAAGAAATTATTTCTCTAACTCGCGATAGTGTAAACTTCTTATTAAGTAAAGATGTAAAAATTATTATTTTTGGTTGTAACACAGCAACTGCTGTAGCAATGTCAACTATTCAGAAAGAAATACCACTACAGATAATTGGTGTTGTTCAATCTGGTGCTTTAGCTGCAGCAAGAACTACAGAGACTAAAAATGTAGCTGTAATTGGTACTAAGGCTACTGTGGCTAGTCATTCTTATTTAAAAGAAATTCAGTATCGTGATCCAGAAATTAAGGTCAGTGAATTTGCTCAGCCTAAATTGGCCCCACTAGCTGAAGAAGATCCCGATGAAGATACTAAGAATGCAGTGGTTAGCGAAAGTTTAACTCCATTGAAAAATGCTGATTATGATACCTTAGTTTTGGGCTGCACACATTATCCTTTATTGAGAGACGAAATTGTGGCTGTGGTGGGTCAAGATAAAAAAATTGTAGATCCAGCTGATCAAGTGGCACAATATACATATAATGTTTTGCGACGTGATGATTTATTTGCTGAGAGTACTGCTCCGGTAAAACATGACTACTATACAACTGGAGAAGCAAAGAAGTTTACTGAAATTACCCGTCAATGGATGAATGATGACACGATAGTTGGTCATCATGTAGATGCTGAGGATTAAAAATGGATACTTTATTATTTGCAACTAACAATAAAAATAAGGCGAGAGAAGTTGAAGAGGCCTTAAAGAAAATAAATTTTCCCATTCATGTAATTACTAATCAGGACCTAACTGATCCTCCCCATGTTCTAGAAACTGGGACAACATTTTTAGCTAATGCAAAATTAAAAGCTCATAAAATGGCGGAGTTCAGTAATTTACCAACTCTTGCTGATGATTCAGGTTTATCAGTTGATAAATTAAACGGAGCTCCTGGAGTTCATTCTGCTCGCTACGGAGGCGAAGCTCATAATGATGCCTTAAATAATGCAAAATTATTGGCTGAACTAGGCGGTGTTCCCCGAGAGAAAAGACAAGCTACTTTTCATACAACTATGGTAGTTTCTTGGCCTGGTAGATTTGATGATGATTTAGTAACACAAGGTGAAATTAGAGGCGAAATTTTAACTTATCCGCGAGGGGATGGAGATTTTGGCTATGATCCACTTTTCTTTGTTCCTGATAAGGGGAAGACATTTGCTGAAATGACAGTAGATGAAAAAAATGCTATTTCTCACCGTGGCCAAGCTTTAAGAAAATTACTTGCTGAGCTACCAACTTGGTGGAAAAAAATGGAAAATGAATAATTAAGAGTGACTTAAAAGACTTAGTTCTGATATTTTATTGGAATTAAGTCTTTTTTATATAAATACATGTTTTATTATATATAATGTGGTATTAAGTCTTTTTTAGCGTTAAAATACCTTTGATAAAGGGAAGTTTTTAAGGAGATTGAGGCCACATGTTATTCAATAAACGTGACTTAGATACAAAACAAAGATTCAGTATAAGAAAGTTAACTATTGGAACTTGTTCTGTTCTTTTATCAACTTTATTTTTAGGAATAACTACTAATGAAGTAGTTCATGCAGATACTTTGCCTAATAATATACAAGAACAGAATGCTCAAACCAATAAAACTGATGATCAAAAAGCTCAAGTAATTGATGCTAGTCAAGTTCAAGATTCTAAGATAGAGGGATCTAATCAAGTTCAAAAGGGCATTACAGATTCAGAAAAGACTGCGCATAAGAATGTAGTCCAAAAGTCTGATGAAATTAAGAAGGATAATGTAGAGAATACTACAGTTGCTACTCAAAATAGTAATCAACAGAGTACAACTGCCAAGTCTGCAGAAACTCCTTCTACTGTTCAAAATTCTGAAACTTCAAAGTCTGATTCTTCTATTACTCAACCTAAAAGTGAAACAAATTCTTTAAATCAAAAAATTAATACTAATTCTGCTGTGCAGAATACTACTACACTTAATGTAAGTAATCTTGCTGTCAAGGCTAATGTTAATGCTCTTCAAGAAAATAAGACTGTAGCAGCAACAGCCACCACACCCACTACTAATGGCGGATATGATGTTGCTACTTGGGGGACATTAGATACGTCCAAGTGGACCGGACAGAATACAACCTTTGATGGAACTGATTACTACCAATTAACTGGTTATACCGGTGATCAAACTCATATTATTGTGCCAAATCAAGCTGACTTTGAGCAAGCTGGAAAATCAACTAATAATCTTCAAGTATCGATCTCTAATGATTTAATTAAAAGCTGGCAAAATGCTGCTACTATTGCCTTTAGTAAGACTGATGATAAAAAGATTAAGCTTATAAGTACTAATTTAGACAATACTTTCCAAAATGCCACTAATTTGACTAAGTTAGATGCCAATGGTTTGGATACTAGTAGTGCCACTTCAATGCAACGCACTTTTGAAAACGCTTCTAACATATCATCTTTAACTGGAATCAGTGATTGGAATGTTCAAAAAGTTACGAATATGACTCGGATTTTCAACCAGGTTACCAAAGTTACAGATCTTTCTCCTTTAAGCAATTGGAAGACTGATAGTTTACAAAAACTTAACACTGCATTTGCTAATAATAGTTTTACGAACTTACAAGGTCTAGAAAATTGGAATGTAAGTCATGTAACTGATCTGGGCGTCATTTTTATGAGTGATGCTAATTTGACTGACATTAGTGCCTTAGCTAATTGGGATACTAGCAATGTGACTGATCTGAATCGGGCATTTAATGTTAACCAATCACTAACTAGCCTGCATGGTTTGGAAAACTGGAATACCAGTAAGGTAACCAATCTTAATGCAACTTTTGCCAATGAAGGAGCATTGGTTGATGCAAGTGCGATTGCTAATTGGAACACGAGCAATGTTACCAATATGTCAGTTTTGTTTGCTGATTCAAGTGCTCAGTATGTTGATTTTTCTAACTGGGACTTTAGTAAGGTGACTAGTGCATCGAATGTCATAAATAATACTAAGTCAGTCGTTTATCTCGGTAATAACTCTACCCTTACTGCTGATAAGTTAAACACCTTGGGTATTGCCAATGGTGGCTTCACTCAGCCAATCATTTTAGCTAGTGGTAATCTCTATACTCTTTTATCCAATAAAAATAGTAATACACATAATATTACTATTAATAATGCCAGTGGTAGCCAACTTACTACTATTTCTGCACCCGTTGTTTATGATGCAGCTAGCGCAAGTAACATGACCGATGCCATTAATAGTTACAAAGACATGGTTGATCAAAAGCTTGAAGATTATGTTACTGAACATAACTATGTACTAAAGAGAGTTTCAAGTGCCCCTGTTGATGATGTCACGGGTCACAATAATCATCTAGTTAACTATGCGAATGCTACATACCAAGTTGTTACTATTCCAGCAGACCAAAAGAAAAATCTTCAGATTCAAGATAAGACTACCTATAAAGGGAAGACTTTAACAGCTAAAGATTTAGTTACTAATGTTGCTGATTTTCCAGCAGGTACTACATTTGAATTTGCTGATAATAGTGAACCAAATTGGGATCAAGTAGGAACCTATAATGTTAAAGTTATTGCAACTTATCCAGTTTCTGTAAATGGTCAGCAATACACGGCCGTAACTACTCCAGCTACTGCCAAGGTTACTGTTACTCAACAAATGCAGTTTACGATTACTTACTGGGATGATACGGAAAATAAGGAAATTACTCAATTTGATATAAAAAATGCTGGTAATGGAGCATATACTTATCTTTCATTTCCAAAAGGTATAAATCCAAACAATTATCAATCCGTCAGTGTCTCTGGGGTGCCTGAAGGAGCAACAATTGCTGGGGATTTCTGGAAGCCGTTTACAGATCCAAGTTGTAATTGGACAGTACCAAATTATAAGTGGGATGCGACGGCAGCTCCTTCGTTATTTGATGCTAATGTTGTTGTCCACTTAATTCATAAAACACAAGACGTAACCAATACGGATCCAGGTGCACAAGAAACACGTACGGTGACGGCTGATTTCGTTAAGATTAATGAAAATGGTACACCCGAAGCCGCACCTTTTGATTCAGCTACTTTAGACGTTTACTACATTCGTCAAGCTACTAAAGATTTAGTAACTGGTAAAGTTACTTATGGTAATTGGAAATTAAACACAAGTAAGGGTACTAATGGCCTCCAAGTGGCAAGTGGATCTTGGAATTTGCCAACAGATAGTAGTTCCAAGATTACTGTCACTGCTCCTGATCTTGACGGCTATGAAAAAGCGGATTCTCTAGTTAATGGGCAGTTAACTACGAACTTTGGTACGGTTGATAATATCACCAGTAAATTAACGACTTACTATGTACCTACATCATTGACACAAAAAACTATTAATCGCGTAATTAACGTCACACCAGTTAACCAACCAGGAACTCCATCAGTTATCCAAACTACGACACAATCAGCTACGATTACTAGACCTGTACGCGTAAATGCTGATGATAGCGGAGTAGTATTTGAGGGCTTTGATGGGAGTGGCTGGACTACAGGTAAGTGGGGACGCTACAACAATATACCGGTTCCTAATAATTATACGAAAGTCATTAAACAAATTGTTACGCATCCTGATGGCACAACTACTGAAACAACGTTAGATATTCCTAACTGGAGACCTATTCCAGCTCAAACTGTCACTATCGATACCCTTCCGACTGTAATTAATATAACCTATACGGCAACTGCAACAGCATTTTTGGCAGGTACTAATGAGTCAACTTATACGGGCAGTCCAATCACTCTTGATGACCTTAATGATGGAAACGGTGATAATCCAATCTATGCTGAAGTTACAGGGCCAATAGGAGGCTCCTATACTTTACAGGCTGGAGATGTTGAATTTTCATCTGATAATGGTAAAACTTGGACGACTGAAATGCCAACTAATGCGGGCACCTATGAATTACGTTGGTCACAACAAGGTAAGCAGGATGTTATAAAAGAATTTGGTAATAACAGTATTAAATGGGTAGATGCTCAGGGGAATTCAACCTTTACCAGTACTGCAACCTATATTATTAATCCGGCACCAGCTACTTTCACTTTAAGCAACCAGAC
>CATLCE010000017.1:0-39406 GCA_949888035.1 Lactobacillus johnsonii
AAACAATTAATGATTAAAGAGTAGCAAATTTCAATAAAGTACGAACCATTTGGCAAGTGAATGAGTATTCGTTGTCGTACCAAGCAACAGTCTTAACTAATTGCTTGTCACCTGCAGTAGTTACCATGGTTTGAGTTGGGTCAAAGATTGAACCAGCAGTCATACCTAAAACATCGCTAGAAACGATGTTGTGGTCGTTGTATGCAAATGAAGGACTTTCGTACTTCTTAACTGCTTCGTTAACTTCGTCAGCAGTTACATCCTTGCTTAAGATTGAAACTAACTCAGTTACAGAACCATCTGGAACTGGAACACGTTGTGCGTGACCGTTCAACTTACCGTTCAATTCTGGAACAACAAGACCAATAGCCTTAGCAGCACCAGTTGAGTGAGGAATAATGTTGATAGCTGCAGCACGTGCAGAACGTAAGTTACCACCACGTACAGGACCATCTAAAAGCATTTGAGTTGAAGTGTAAGCGTGGATAGTAGTCATAGTACCAACTTCAATGCCGAATTCTTTTTGTAAAGCATTAACCATTGGTGCTAATGAGTTAGTAGTACATGAACCAGCTGAAACAATCTTGTCATCAGCAGTCAAAGTATCATCGTTTACGCCGTAAACAATGGTCTTCAAGTCTGAACCTGCAGGTGCAGAAATTAATACACGCTTTGCACCAGCCTTAAGGTGAGCTTCTGACTTAGCTTTGCTAGTGTAGAAACCAGTACATTCAAGAACAAAGTCAACGCCATCGTTCTTAACCCAAGGAATGTTTTGTGCTTGTGGTTCAGCGTAAACACGGTACTTCTTACCGTCAACTACGATTGAGTCATCAGTTGCTGAAACTTCGTGGTTGAAAGTACCATGAGTTGAGTCGTACTTAAGTAAGTGAGCTAAAAGTGCTGGAGTAGTCAAGTCGTTGATTGCAACAACTTCAATATCTGAAGACTTTTCGCCTAAATCCATAATACGACGGAATGCTAAACGACCAATACGGCCGAAACCGTTAATACCAATTTTAACTGTCATATCCTATATTCCTCCTTAGGAAATATGTAAGTAACAATTTATTTTAAACGGGAATTACTTCCCCTTTAAAACCAAGTTTGAGGCTCCTTCATCCGTGATTAACCACGTTTGTTTAGGAGCATGATGCATGTAAGCTACAATTGCAGAAGCTTTACTAGCCCCAGCAGCAATTGCAAATACATGGGGTATTTTATCTAAGTCTTCTAATTGAAGACCGATCCGTGGGATACGTTTTACAAGTCTACCTTGTTGGTCAAAGAAATACCCAAAACATTCGGCCACCGCTCCATCATTTCGAAGCTTGGAACTAGTCATTACATCTAAGCCACGTCTTTTTGACATGACATCTGCTCTACCAATTCCATGTATCACCATATCACTATTATAAATGTTTGAAATCGCATTCGCAATATCTGTGTCTTGAAGCAATAAAGTCAAAGCCTCAGATGAAACATTTTCAGGTAAATATAGCCCTTTATGCTTTCCACCTGTCTCAGAAGCCATCATCTGAGCAACAGTATTACTCTGGATTTCAACGCTTTCTCCAACTGCTCCTCTTCCGGGAACAAATAGCAAATCCCGATAGCGGCTTAATTTAGGAGAAAGATGATGGGCTACTCCTGCCACAGTAGTACCACCTAAAACAGTAATAATACTTTTTCCTAATGGTAAAAGTAAATCAAGCGCAGAGTTAAGTTGTTCACCCATTAAGTCAACAACGCGCTCTTGTCGATCCATATCGCCAGGAACAATAATGGCTCGATCGATCCCTAATTTTTGTGCCAATTCAATTTCAGTTTGACTAGCGTTAAACAAACGATCGATTAAAGGAGCAGCTTCTTTTAAAGTTCTCTTTCCTTTATCAGTTAATTCCATACCGTAGCTCTGGATATTAATGAGTCCTAACTGCCGTAAATAATCAGTTTCAGTTCGCACATTGCGCTCGCTTAATCCTAATTTTTTAGCAACAACTCTTCGCCCAACTGGAGCTAACAGCGAAATCTGTTCAAGAACAAGAAAACGTTGCCGAATTATTTTTAAAACATCAGGAACTAAGCTTTGCAACAAGGTTAAATCCGAGTCCATTGCTCGCTCCCTCTATTGGGTCAAAAATGATACCACCATATGACGGTAAGCGACCCAAAAAGCTTAAAAATATTAGAGAGACGCGAATTAACTATATTTCAATTCACATTTCTCTCTCGACAGTTTTTAGTATAGCAATATCTTTTTTTAAATTCAAGATATATCATTCAGAATAATTAATTTGTACTTTCTACATTTTCTGATATACTTATTTTAGTTTGTCGTGCCCTTAGTGTAATGGATCGCACGTAAGATTCCGGTTCTTAAAATCTGAGTTCGACTCTCAGGGGGCGCATAAAAGCAGCCAG
This sequence comes from Lactobacillus johnsonii, assembly GCA_949888035.1. Classification (GTDB taxonomy): domain Bacteria; phylum Bacillota; class Bacilli; order Lactobacillales; family Lactobacillaceae; genus Lactobacillus; species Lactobacillus johnsonii_B. The sequence goes on from CATLCE010000017.1 coordinate 2,425, forward strand.
CATATGCTGGCTGCTTTTTTTGTATCATTTAATTACTCGGTTTATTTAGAAACAGCCTATCATTTGTAAGCATTTTCATTATAATTAAAATTGGTATTAATTATGTACATAGACAGAAAGGTTATTTTATGATCGAAGAAGAAAAAAAGTCTGATGCCAAAAAAATGCTTTGGCCTACACTGGCAATGATGGCATTTTCAACTGTTTGGGGCTTTGGCAATGTTGTAAATGGTTATGTTTACTTCGATGGTACTAAGGTCGTTTTCAGTTGGGTTCTAATGTTTTTACTCTATTTTGTTCCCTATGCATTAATGGTTGGAGAATTAGGCGCTACCTTTAAAAATGCAAATGGTGGTGTCTCATCTTGGGTTAATGCGACCATGGGTGCAAAATGGGCATATTATGCCGGATGGACGTATTGGGCTTGTCACGTCGTTTATATTTCCAGTAAAGGTACCGGTGGCTTAAGAGCGATGGCTTGGGGAATTTTTGGAAATACCAAATGGTATGATGGTCTCCCAACGGCCTGGACTCAACTTGCTACTTTAGTTGTTTTCCTATTTTTCTGCTGGGTCACTAGTAAAGGAATTCCTGTTCTTAAAAGTTTAGCCACTATTGCTGGATCATCAATGTTTATCATGTCTATTTTGTTTATCATTATGATGTTTGCTGCTCCGGCAATTAACCCGCACGCAGGATATTATTCAATTAACTTTAATTGGAAAAGTTTAATGCCAACATTCAATCTTAAGTATTTAACTTCTCTTTCAATTCTAGTTTTTGCTGTTGGTGGATGCGAAAAAATATCTCCCTATGTAAATAAAGTTAAAGACCCTTCAAAAAACTTCCCGAAAGCAATGATGGCTCTTGCTATTATGGTTATGATTTCTGCTATTTTAGGAACATTTGCCATGGCTTTGATGTTTGATCCTAAAGTTGTTAACAATAATTTAAATGAATATATTTCAAACGGTGCTTATATGGCATTCCAGCGTTTAGGTGAATATTACCATGTTGGTGGCTTGTTTATGTATATCTATTCATGGTGTAACGTTATTGGACAATTTTCTACCTTAGTTATTAGTATCGATGCTCCACTTAGAATGTTATTAGGTAGTAAAGAAGCTAAAAACTTCATCCCTAAGAAACTCCTTAAAGTTAATAAACATGGAGCATATATCAACGGCATTTGGATGGTTGTTATCCTTTCCGGTGGTTTAATTGCAGCTCAAGCTTTACTACCGGATGCACAAGCTGTTATGGCACAATTAGTTAAGTTAAATTCTACTACAATGCCAATGCGCTATTTATGGGTATTTGCAGCTTATATTGCTCTTAGAAAACATCAAACAAAATTTGATACTTCTTATCAAATGACAAAAAATCAAGCTCTTGCGTATACTGCTGGAATTTGGTGTTTCATTGTAACAGCTGCATGTTGTATTTTAGGAATTTACTCTCCTGATCCATTTACACTTTTCCTTAATATTATTACTCCAATTATCTTGATCGCTTTAGGATTGATTTTACCAGCAATCAAGAAAAAAGAAGATGGTAATAATCCACTAATGGATTAATTACAAATGGCCGATATAAAAATATATCGGTCATTTTTTCTACATAAAATTAAGCTCGATCAGTTGACATGATTAAAAGTAAGTGATTTAATTAGCACTGTACTTATTAGAGTGCTAATTTTGTTTAGGAGGTAAAATTAATGCTCGTACCTACAGTTATTGAACAAACTGCACGTGGCGAACGTGCTTACGACATTTATTCAAGATTATTAAAAGATAGAATCATTATGCTTAGTGGTGAAATTAACGATCAAATGGCTAATTCCATCATTGCTCAACTTTTATTCTTAGATGCACAAGATAACACTAAAGATATTTCTCTTTACATTAATTCTCCAGGTGGTGTTATTACCTCTGGATTAGCAATTATGGATACAATGAACTTTATCAAATCAGATGTATCTACAATTGCCATTGGTATGGCTGCTTCTATGGCTTCCATCCTTTTAACTAGTGGAACTAAGGGTAAACGTTTTGCATTACCAAACTCAACAGTTCTTATTCACCAACCATTAGGTGGTGCACAAGGTCAACAAACTGATATTCAAATTGCAGCTAATGAAATTTTGAAGAGTCGTAAAAAACTTAACCAAATTTTACATGAAACCACTGGTCAACCTCTTGATAAAATCCTTAAGGATACTGAACGCGACAATTACTTGTCTGCTGAAGAAGCTAAAGACTATGGTTTAATCGATGAAATTTTGGTAAACCAAAAGAAAGACTAGTTTATTTATTCAGACAAAAATAGAGCTCACGATGTGAGCTCTATTTTTTTATCTAATTTTCTTCTTTTAATTGCTTCGCTATTTCACGAATTTTTTGAAAACGATGGTTAACCCCTGACTTTGAGATTGGACCATCTGGTACTTGTGCTGCAACTTCCTTAAGAGAAAGTTCTGGATGCGTTAACCTAAAACGAGCTAGCACAGTCAATTTTTCAGGTAAGTTTTCTAAACCAAATTTTTCTTCAATCAATTGAATATCTTCAACTTGCTTAGCTGCTGCATTTGCAGTCTTTTTTAGATTTGCTGTATCGCAATTCACTAAACGATTCACCGAATTACGCATATCACGCATAATTCTTAAATCTTCAAAAGCTAACATTGCGTTCACTGCACCAACTATATGGAGAAAATCACCAATTTTTTCTGCTTCTTTTAAATAGACGATATAGCCACTTCGTCTCCTAGTTTCTTTTGCATTTAAATAAAAGAAATTGTTCATTAACTTTAATAGATCTTGATTGTGATCTTCATAAAGAGAATAAATCTCTAAATGATAGCGACTAGTTTCTGGATTATTTACACTTCCAGATGCTAAAAAAGCTCCTCTTAAATAGGACATTGCTCTTTGTTCCGAAGACATAATCTTTTCAGGAATTCCCGTAATAAGACCATTATTACTATCAAAAATTTCTAAGTCAGTTAGAATTTCATGAACTTGTTTTTGAAGTCTAACTAAATACTGATAATTTTTCTTTAATTTCATCTTCTTAGAAACAATTAATAGAGGTTCAATTCCATAAGCAGTCTTAATAAGAGAAAATATTCTCCTTGCAATCGCTGGATTTTCAGTTGTAATATCCAAACTAAATTGATGATCGTGCAGGCTAAGTACTCCGTTCATTCGCAAAAAAGCTGCTAATTCTGCCTTAGCGTGTTCGGGATGAACTGGCAGACTTGTAAGTTCTTTTTTTACATCACTTGCGTATGAAACCATTAACTAGTCCTGTTCCTTCTGTCTTCGACAATATGCTTCAAAAGCTAAATTCAAAATTTCATCAGCTACTTTTTTTCCATCATGAAAAACCAATCCACTATGTTGATCGATAAAGTCAGCTGTAATTACTCGACAATCTTGAGCCCTCAATCCGGCAAAATCATTCCTTACTGGTTCAAGATAAGCATCATAATCAGCTGGGTTAAATTTAGTCATATCAATCTTAGCGCCGTTAACCAAAGCTGTATTAATATAATGGCCTCCTAAGTGGTCATTAATAACTTGCACATGCTCAGCTGCTGTAAAATGATCTGTTTCACCTTGCTGGGTCATAATATTACAAATATAAATTACTTCAGCTTTAGTTTGTCTTACAGCATCCCCTAAATTAGAAATCATCAAATTAGGTAAAATCGATGTAAATAAACTACCCGGTCCTAAAACTACTGCGTCTGCTTGCATAATAGCTGCTAAAACTGGCAACACAGCTTTAGGTTCTTCATCTGAGTCAGTATCGGTAACCCAGACACGTTTAATCCTCTTGTCTTTTGATGTGATTTCTGTTTCTCCTGATTCAGTTGTTCCATCGACAAATTCCGCATTTAAAGTCAAAGGCTCATTCGAAGCAGGAAAGATTCTTCCATCAATTCGCATCATTCTAGATAGGGATTGAACAGCGTCAAAAATATTTCCCTGCATTTCATCTAAGGCAGCAATAATTAGATTTCCAATTGCATGACCTGCAAAAAATGAGTCAGATGAATTAAATCGATATTGAAAAATATCTTTTTCTTCTTGTGGTAAATCAGATAAAGAAACCAATACATTTCTTATATCCCCTGGTGGCACCACATTAATATAATCTCTAATTGCACCGGACGATCCGCCATCATCAGCCACAGTAACAATAGCTGTTATATCAGCGTTTTGCTCCTTTAGAGCATTTAAAATAACAGGTAAACCTGTCCCTCCGCCAATAACAACAATTTTAGGGCGACGTCCACGAATGACACGTACAATTTTATTTTCTCCGTACGCCATCTCCGCTCCTTTATTGTCCAATATAACGACTAATCTCTCGGTGAGAAATATCAACAGGATATTTTTTAGCTAAATCAACTGCTAATTGGCGTGCAATTGAAACGCTTCTGTGCTGACCACCTGTACACCCAATTGCAATAGTCAATTTTTCTTTTCCTTCAGCAATATATCCTGGAATAGCCGTCTCCAACATATCTAAAAACTTAGCATAAAACTCTTTAGTTTCTTTCTTGCTCATTACATAATCAAAAACTCGACGATCTAAACCAGTAAATGGCTTAAGTTGGGGAATGTAGAATGGATTTGGCAAAAATCTTACATCCATTACAATATCTGCATCAATTGGAATACCATATTTAAATCCAAAACTCATTACTTCAATTGAAAACGTCCGAGTTCGATTATCTCCAAACTTATCTACTAATTTTGTCTTTAATTCCTTGGTAGATAAATGGGAGGTATCAATAATTATGTTTGAAATATTCTTGGTTCTTGATAAAATATTTCTTTCTTCTTGAATTCCATCAAGCAATCGACCTGTATGAGCTAAAGGAGGCAAGCGTCTTGTTTCTTTATACCGAGACACTAAGACGTCATCTGAAGCATCTAAAAACAAAACTGTTGACTGAACATTTTGACTATCCTCTAAAGACTTGATTTCATCAACCAAATCTTTATAAAAACTCTTTACTCTCAAGTCAACAACTACTGCTGCCTTACTAAAATCCGAAGAATTATTAATTAATTCCCAGAAACTTCCCAATAATTCCGGTGGTAAATTATCTACCACGAAATATCCCATATCTTCTAATGCTTTAATGGCCACAGTTTTACCTGCACCACTCATACCAGTAACAATCAATAATTGTTTCTTTTGTTCAGCCATAGTTATCCCTCCTTAATCGACATTATAACATACCGGGTGTTCCATTTTTTAAATAAAATAAAAAGTCGTTATCTTTGGTAGTCTTCCAACGATATACGACTTTTTATTTTATCTATGCATCCATGAAACAAAAATTTCATTAATTCCAAATACCATTAACCAAAATGCTACTAAGTAAACTAAAGTAATAGCAGCTAACATTGGGTTAAATAGTAGAGCAAAAGCAATAATTAAACTAATGATGTTTAAAATTAAGCAAAGAACAAAGTATCCAGTTGAATATTCACGTAAGTGCCATGAGAAAATGATCCCAATAATCGAATCAGCTAAGAACCAGATAGCAAATAAAATAGCTAAAGTTAATCCCCCAATTTCACGTGAGCATAGGAACAAAACACCAATTACAATATCAATAATTGCAGAAATTATTGTTACCCAGCTTAAATCAAAAATATTATGAAATTTCACATATGCGGAAATCCAAATAAGTCCTTGTAAAATTGATAAAATACCGAATACAAATACGAATGCTTGTAAACCACGACCAGGGTAGCGTAATAACAAGAATGATGCTATAACAAACAAAATCCCTGCTATAAATGAGCCCCAATCAAAGCCTTGATGTCTAGAATTATAAATGTCGTTCATTTTTATATCCTCCCAGATAATATTCTACACTTAATTTTCTAAAACACCATTAACTTTCTTCTTGCTCTTTTTTATTATTTATCATTTGCTTAGTTAATTCAGTATCTCTTTTAAGAACAGGTTTTAAATATTGACCAGTATAACTTTCTTTGACTTGAGCAACTTCTTCTGGAGTACCAGTAGCCACAATTTGTCCACCGCCATCTCCTCCTTCAGGGCCTAGATCAATTAGCCAATCTGCATTTTTAATGACGTCTAAGTTATGTTCAATAATTAAAACTGTATTTCCTTCATCAACTAAGCGCTGCAATACCTCTAACAGACGTTTAATGTCATCAGTGTGTAACCCTGTTGTAGGTTCATCCAAGATATAGAAGTTATTTCCAGTAGAAAGTTTTTGTAATTCAGAAGCTAACTTCATTCTTTGTGCTTCCCCACCAGACAAAGTAGTTGCTGATTGTCCTAACTTTACATATCCTAATCCTACATCAACAATTGTTTGTAACTTACGATGAATTTTAGGAATATTTTCAAAGAATTTGCATGCTTCGTTAATTGTCATGTTTAAAACTTGAGAAATATTTTTTTCACGGTAGGTTACTTCTAAGGTTTCTGAGTTATATCTTGTTCCGTGACAAACTTCGCAAGGGACATACACATCAGGCAAGAAATTCATTTCTATCTTAATAATTCCATCTCCATGACATGCTTCACAGCGACCGCCCTTAACATTAAAAGAAAATCTAGCCTTAGTATAGCCACGCATTTTTGCTTCATTAGTCTGTGCAAATAAAGTCCGAATATCATCAAATACACTAGTATATGTTGCTGGATTACTACGAGGAGTTCGTCCAATCGGACTTTGATCAATATCTATAATTTTTTCAATATTTTTATATCCCTTAATTGATTTATACTTACCAGGCTTTGCAGAATTATTATTTAACTTCTGTGCTAAAGCACGTTTCAAAATCAAGTTAACTAATGTTGATTTTCCGGACCCTGATACTCCGGTTACAACAACTAATTTACCTAAAGGAAAATCAACAGAAATATCTTTTAAATTATTTTCTTTTGCACCAGTAACAGTTATTTTTTTACCGTTACCTTTTCTTCGCTCTAATGGAACTGGAACAATCTTTTTACCTGATAAGTACTCCCCAGTTAAAGAATGGGGATTCTTCATTACTTCTTCAGGCGTACCTGCAGCCATCACTTTTCCACCGTATACTCCTGCTCCCGGTCCCATATCAACTAAGTAATCGGCTTGCTTCATGGTTTCATCATCATGTTCTACTACAATTAGAGAATTTCCGAGATCTCTCATTTTCTTAAGGGAAGAAATAAGACGATCATTGTCACGCTGATGAAGACCAATTGATGGTTCATCTAGAATATACATAACGCCTGACAAGTTAGAACCAATTTGAGTTGCTAGTCTAATTCTTTGCGCTTCTCCACCAGATAGAGTGCCAGCAGAACGAGATAAAGTAAGATAGTCTAATCCAACATTAATTAAAAATGTCAAACGATCCCGTACTTCTTTCAAAATTGGCTTAGCAATCATTTCTTCTTGTTCACTTAATTTAACTGAATTGAAAAATTCTAATGCTTTTGCAATCGAAAGATCAGATGCTTCAGCAATATCTTTACCGTTTACTTTTACGGCTAAAGCCTTCTCATTCAATCTTTTACCATGACAAGTTGAACAAGTCAGTTCAGTCATATACTTACCCATTGCATCACGCATGAATTTAGACATTGGATGGTGGTATCGACGATTGATATTATTTAAAATTCCTTCAAATTCTTGAACTGTATCGTTTACACCAAAGTCTCCTTCGAGATGGAATTTTATTTTCTTTCCCTTAGATCCATTTAAAATTAAATCCTTTTGTCTTTTAGTTAATTTTTTATATGGTTTATCTAAGGGGATTTTCAAGGCTGTACAGGCTTGTTCTAACATCGCTGTATAGTACTTAGAGTTAGCCCAAGGAACTAAAGCTCCTTCACCTAATGACTTATCCTTATCAGGAATTACTAAATCTTCATCTACTGAAAGCTTCATACCTAGTCCATCACAATCAGGACAAGCTCCAAAAGGCGCATTGAATGAAAATAAACGCGGTTCCATTTCACCAACAGTAAAACCACAAATCGGACAAGCATAGTATTCTGAAAAGTTAATGCGTTCTCCCTTAATCACATCAACATCCATGTAACCATCGGCTAAACGAAGGGCTGCTTCTACCGAATCAAATAACCGACTACGAATATTTTCTTTAACAATTAGACGATCCACAACAATATCAATACTGTGTCGCTTGTTTTTATCTAGCTCAAACTCATCAGTAATTTCATGCATTTCGCCATCTACAATTACCCGTACATACCCCGCACGCTGAATTCGCTTAAATACCTCTTTATGTTCTCCTCTTTTAGAACGGATAACTGGAGCTAAAATTTGAATTCTACTTCTTTCAGGCAAATCCATTACTCGATCCACCATTTGATCTACGCTTTGTCTTTCAATTAAAGTTCCATCATTGGGACAAATCGGATGACCTACACGAGCCCACAATAAACGTAAATAATCGTTAATTTCTGTTACGGTTCCGACCGTTGAGCGTGGATTATGTGATGTCGTCTTTTGATCAATTGAGATTGCGGGATTTAATCCATCAATTGAGTCAACATCAGCTTTATCCATTTGCCCTAAAAATTGTCTAGCATAACTTGATAACGATTCTACATATCGTCTTCTACCTTCAGCATATAAGGTATCAAATGCCAGTGAACTTTTTCCAGAGCCCGATAAACCAGTAATAACTACTAATTTATCTTTTGGAATTGATAAACTTATATCTTTTAAATTGTGTTCCCGTGCTCCGTGAATAACAATTTTATCATTTACCATTTAACTATCCTCCTCTACTTTTTCTTTTCATGCACCTGTTTTTTTAAGTCCATAATTGCATCACGCAAGTTAGCCGCTTCTTCAAAGTCCAACCTTTTAGCAGCTTCCTGCATTTGTGCAGTTAAAGTCTTAATCATATTTTGTTTTTGCTTCTTAGTCAATTCATCAAAGTTTAGGTCAGCAAAACTTTCTTTATTCTCTTTATCATCACTATCCTTAGTGATAGAAATTACATCTCTAATTGGCTTAACGATAGTTTTAGGAGTAATGCCGTGTTCTTTGTTGAATTTCATTTGTAGACTACGTCTTCTCTCCGTAGCGTCAATTGCTTCACGCATCGAATCAGTAATCGAATCAGCATACATAATTACCTTACCATTTGAATTTCGAGCAGCACGTCCAATCGTTTGAACCAAAGGTCTGGTAGAGCGAAGAAAACCTTCTTTATCAGCATCTAGAATTGCAACTAGAGACACTTCAGGAACATCGATACCTTCCCTTAAAAGATTAATCCCTATTAGTACATCAAATTTTCCTAGCCTTAAATCTCTAATAATTTCAAGACGTTCTAAAGTTTTGATATCAGAATGTAGATATCGTACTTTTATACCCAAATCCTTTAAATAGTCGGTTAAGTCTTCGGCCATTTTCTTAGTTAAAGTTGTAACAAAAACACGCTCATTACGTTCAATACGCTTATTAACTTCACCAACCAAATCATCGATTTGTCCCTTAATTGGTCTAACCTCAATTTCAGGATCAAGTAATCCAGTAGGACGAATAATTTGCTCAACCTTGTGATCGGTTTGATTAAGTTCATAATCACCTGGAGTTGCTGATACGTACATGATCTGATTTACATGTTTTTCAAATTCTTCTAATTTTAAAGGTCGGTTATCTAACGCAGATGGAAGTCTAAAACCATAGTCAATTAAGGTTTGCTTACGTGCCCTATCTCCATTGTACATTGCCTTTAGTTCTGGCATTGTGGCATGCGATTCATCAATTAAAATTAAGAAGTCATCAGGAAAGAAATCTAACAAGGTATGTGGTGGCTGTCCAGCTTTTCGTCCTTCCATGTGTCTAGAATAGTTTTCAATTCCATTAGTGTAGCCAACTTCACTCATCATTTCCATATCATACGTAGTTCTTTGTTTAATTCGTTGAGCTTCTAAAAGTTTCCCTTTCCCTTCGAACTTTTTCACCTGAATATTCATTTCATCTTTAATTGAGGCCAAAGCTCTTTCCATAATTTGTTCATTAGTAACAAAGTGAGTTGCTGGGAAAATAGAAACTTGTTCTCGCTCTCCAATTACTTCACCGGTCAAAGAATCCACTTCAACAATTCGGTCAATCTCATCACCAAAAAATTCAACTCTAAATGCATGATCAGAATATCCTGCTGGAAAAATTTCTACTACATCACCGCGTACTCTAAAGCGTCCACGCTGAAAATCAATATCATTACGATCATATTGAATATTTACTAAATCTCGTAATAGCACATCTCGGCTAATCTCTTGACCTTCAGATAAGGAGACTACACTAGCCGCATACTCTCTCGGATCACCTAAACCATAAATACATGATACTGACGCCACAACAATTACATCATTTCTCGACATTAAATCACTAGTGGTCTTATGCCGTAATTGATCAATTTCATCATTAATTGATGAATCTTTCTCAATATAAGTATCAGATTGTGGTACATAAGCTTCTGGTTGATAGTAATCGTAATAAGACACAAAATAATCAACGGCATTCTTAGGGAAAAATTCTTTAAATTCACCGTACAGTTGACCAACCAAAGTTTTATTATGAGAAATTACTAAAGTTGGCTTATTTAGCTTAGCTATTACATTTGCCATAGTAAAAGTCTTACCGGTTCCAGTAGCACCTTCTAGGATTTGTGCTTTTTCTCCTTGCTCAAATCCATCAGTCAACTTTTTAATTGCTTGCTCTTGATCTCCTGCTGGTTGAAATTTAGAGACAAGTTCAAATTTTTTATTTTTTTGTCGTCTAATCATTTTTCATCCTCCGCAAAAAAAGTTGGACTAAAATAGCCCAACTTCTATATAACGTATTCATTTTACTACAGCGAACGTATTTTCGCACTATTTTTGCATTACTTTAATATATTAGCTAATGCATCTTGATACTCTTCTGCAGCTTTTTCTGCAGTTTCAATATCTTTCTTATTTACTCCAACATAAGCCTTGATTACAGGTTCAGTTCCTGATGGACGAAGAGCAACCCAAGTTTCATCATCTAAGAAGTACTTCAAAACGTTAGACTTAGGGAAACCAGTTAATGGAGTTTTCTTTCCATCTTCAATAGTTTCTTGGGTTTCGAAGTCTTGAATCTTAACAACTTTTGACCCATTAATTTCAGTTAAATGTTCTTTACGTAACTTACTCATTAATTCAGCCATCTTCTTTTGACCACCAATACCAGGCATCTCGATGGCCTTGGTAATTTCGTAAGCTACACCATATTTTTGCCAGATCTCTTGTAATCCATCAAAAACAGTCATTCCTTTAGATGCATAGTAACTTGCTACTTCTGCAAACATTAATGCACCTTGCATAGCATCTTTATCTCTAGCGAATGGCTTGAATAAGTAACCGTAACTTTCTTCAAATCCCATCAAGAATTTACCGTCATTTTCTTTATTCATCCGGTCAACTTCTTCACCAATGTACTTGAATCCAGTTAGCACATGCTTAGTTTTAATACCAAAATCATCAGCAATCTTAAATGGAAGTGCACTTGAAACTACTGAAGTTACTAATTCATAGTCGGATGAAAGAGTTCCGTTTTCCTTCATATGAACTAATAAGTAATAAGCCATTAATGTAGCAATTTGATTACCAGTTAAAACTTGGAAATCACCATCTGATTTTCTAACAGCAGCACCCATTCTATCAGCATCTGGATCCGTTGCAATAATAACATTTGCATCAACTTCATTAGCAAGCTTAAATCCTGGTTCAAATACATCACGATACTCTGGATTAGGTTTGATAGTTGTAGGGAATTCTGGATCAATAATGGATTGGTTTGGAACTGGAATCACATTGTCAAAACCACCTTGTCTGAATGCACGATCATATAGCATCTTTCCAGTACCATGTAATGGAGTGTAGATAATCTTTAATTTATCAGCATTAGCCTTAACCATTTCAGGATCAACAGTAACATCCTTTAAACGAGCTAAGTATGCTTCATCTACATCTTCACCAATCAATTGTAGCGTGCCATTAGCCCGTAGTTCTTCCACAGGAGCAGCTTTAACACTAAAAATGTCATCAACTTTTTGAGCATAAGCAAACAAACGGTCAGCATTTTCTGGCGCCATTTGAGCACCATCTTCACCATAAACCTTATAACCATTATATTGTTTAGCATTATGTGAAGCAGTGATGTTAATTCCAGCAAAGGTATTTAAGTGACGGACAGCAAATGATAATTCAGGAGTTGGTCTCAAATCATCAAATAAGTATACATGAATTCCATGTGCACCTAAAATACGAGCTGCGTGTTCGGCGAATTCTCTTGAGTGATAGCGTGAATCAAAAGAAATTGCAACGCCACGTTTCTTAGCTTCTTCACCATTTTCATCAATTAGTCTTGCAAGACCTTCGGTTACTCTTCCCACAGTAAACAAATTAATTCTGTTTGTACCAGGTTCAAGTCTACCTCTCATCCCGGCAGTACCAAAATTAATATCTTGTCCGAAAGCATCTTCAATCCACTTTTCATCTTTACCTAGATCATTTAATTGATCTTTTAAATAATCGGGTAAATTATTTGCATTAGTCCATTGACTATAAATTTCTTTTGCGTTCATAATTTCCTCTTTACGTAAATTTTATGGTTTCATCTGCTATTTTAACGCAACTCATTGTGAAATTGCTATCATATAACCATAAAATTTTTCTATGCATCAAAGATACTTATGACCCTTACTTTATAATCACTTGAAATTCCAGTTGATTTCACGTTCAAACTTTTCATAAGGAAGTAACGTAATCTCTCCTAAATCGGTTCCCTCCGCAGGTGGACATTGAGCTTCTAATGTAATTCCATCATACTGTCCAATATTATTTGCCACACCAGTATAATTAAAGTAATTAGCTGTATACATCACAATTGCAGGTGCATTCGTAGTCATAATCATTTGATGATTTTTTGATGTTAAGATTGCAGCTGGCTGCATCCCATTTAAGATAAAAGGATGATCTAAACCATTACGCAATTTAATTTGGTCATCGTCACTGTTTAACGCTAGAAAAATTCTCTTTTTCTTTCTAAAGTCAAAAGGAGTATTTTTGACATTTTTCATCCCTTGATTCGGTAAGCCATCTTCACCAACAGGCAAATAATAGTCAGCTGCAAGTTGTAGTTCTAAGTCAGCTGCTTTTTCTCCTAAATTAAAATAAGTATGATTAGCTGGATTAAAAATCGTCAATCGATCACTTACAGCTGTAAGTATACAAGTTAGGTTGTTCTCATTATCTAACTTATACCGAGCATGTAATTTCATATTACCAGAATAACCATTCTCACCATCTGCATCAAAGAGAACTAGATCGACCTGAGCTTCTTGATCAGAATTTTTTAACTTAAAATTCCAAATCTTCATGTCAGTCCCACGACCTCCATGAATATGATTTTTTCCATCATTTTGAGGTAATTGCTGGATTTGTTGTCCACGTCTCCATTGTCCTAAACGAACGCGACCACAAATCCGACCAACTGTCCCACCTAAAAAATTTCTTTCTTTTGAATAATCTTCTGGACTATTCAAAGTTAAAATCATATTCTCCTGATTCAGTAAGACTTTTTCTAAAGTGGCGCCATAATTAAGAATATTAACTTGCATTCCATGATCGTTTTCAAGGCTAATCTCACACAAATCTTGGCTATCTTTACGTCCATACTTTTCAAAACTAGTTTTCATTTACCTATCTACCTCGCTTATTAAAGCATCAGTAAACTTTTGCCACCCTATTTCTCCATCTTTATTATTCTTAAAAACACCTGCACACTCGAGTACTTGATCAAATATTTCGACTAAGGCTTGCTGTAAAATAGAGTCGACATTTTCTTTGGTAATTTGAGAATCTGCTTTCAGGTTTCTAGCCCAATCAAGGTGACTATCAGCTATTCTATTATCTTGATTAAGTAAATACTTCTTAACTTCCTCTAATTCTCCTTTAAGTCTCCCAGGTAAAATTGCCCTACCCATCACTTCGATTAAACCAATATTTTCTTTTTTAATATGCCAAAGTTCAGCATGTGGGTGGAAAATTCCTAATGGATATTCATCACTAGTATTATTATCACGAAGAACCAAATCTAAAATAAATCTATCACCTTCACGGTGCATAATTGGCGTAACAGTATGATGTCTATTTTTACCCTCAAAGGCTTTAATTTGACGAGCGGGGTCGCTATAATGATCCCAAAAATTAATAATCTTACTACCTAAATCAATTAAATCTAATGAATTTTTACTAATTAAGCGCAGATCACTCATTGGCCAATCGACTATGCCAGCTTTAACTTCAGGATATTTTTCAAAATAAATTTCTTTTTTTATTTTGGCCTTCATCATTGGAAAAATATGACGTCCACCTTGATAATGTTCATGAGCTAGCATTGAACCACCGACAATTGGCAAATCTGCATTTGAACCAACAAAATATTCAGGCAGCTGCTTTTCGATATCAACTAAATTAATTAAAGTTTGTTGATTAATAATCATTGGGATATGCTTTTGATCTAAGAAAATGCAATGCTCATTAAAATAAGCATATGGTGAATATTGAAAGCCCCAACGTTGACCCCCGATCATCATTCGGATTATTCGCAAATTGCTGCGAGCATTTTTTCCATATCCACCTAGATAGCCTTCATTTTCTAAGCACAACGCACATTTTGGGTACTTATTTTCCACCTTATGAGCTGCAGCTGCTATTGCTTTAGGATCTTTTTCAGGTTTTGAAAGATTAATGGTGATTTCTAATTCATGGTTCTTAGAACTTTTTCCAGAAAAAATAATATTTTTAGCAATAGCTTCTTTTTTAACATAATTATTGTCAACACAAAGTCGATAAAACCAATCAGTTGCAGTCTTAGGCGACTTTTGCATCTTTTCCCAGAAAATTTCATTTACCTTTGAAGGTGCTGGTATTTTTAAATCATATAATTCATCATTCAAAACTTCACGTGAGGTAACATCATCAGGAATAATTTTATGGTCCACAGCCATTTGAACAAGTTGTTTTACTGGTGAGAGATTTTCATCATATTCTTCATCTTCATCTCCTACCAAAGCCTTAATTTTATTAACTAGGTAAACATAATCTAGTTCTTTATACGTTCCACTATCAATCACTTCATATGCAAATTTTTCAATAACTTTCATTTTTGTAGCCCCTTAAGTTTAAATTTTTTTAGTTCCATCTACAATTTCTGCGTCATAGAAACTTGCATCATAACCTACTTTATCGTGATATATTTTACCAACATTTTTCTTGAATTCTTCTGCTTTGTCTTTTTTCACAATTGCAATTGCGCTGCCACCAAAGCCGCCGCCAATCATTCTGGCACCTAGAACACCATCTTGTTTCCAAGCTGCTTCTGCTAGGGTATCCAGTTCTTTACCTGTTACTTCATAATCATAGTGAAGAGAAACATGAGACGCATTTATCAAATGACCTAATTTTTCAAGATCATTATCCTTCATTGCCTTAGTTGCTCTGATCGTTCTTTCATTTTCATTAACTGCATGACGAGCACGTTTTATCTCTGTCTCATCATTAATTAAATATGCATATTCATCAAAAGTCTGACTATCTAATTCACCTAAAGAAGTAATATCAAGCGCAGTCTGTAATTTTTCTAAAGCATTCTTACATTCTCTCACCCGATCATTGTAGGCCGAATCAGCTAGTGTATGCTCTTTATTGGTAGACATAATAATAATTTCATAGTCTCCTAACTTAAGAGGCAGATATTCATATTCCATGGTGTTGCAGTCAAGGAAAATAGCACTATCCTTCTTACCCATAATGCAGGCAAATTGATCCATAATTCCCGAGTTTAAACCGACAAATTCATTTTCTGTTTTTTGACCAAGTCGGGCTAAGTCTGGCCGATTAATATCTAAATCAAATTCATCTTTTAAGATCATCCCCATTAACATTTCAATGGCTGCACTTGAAGATAAACCAGATCCGGAAGGTAAATCAGCCTTAATATATAAATTAAAACCATGATTAATCTTATTTCCATCTTCTCTTTGTCGTAAATAAGTTATCATTCCTTTAAAATAATTTGCCCAGAATCGATCATCTTTTTCTACGGTATCGTCATTTAAGTCAAATTCTACAATTTCACCATCTATATTACCTGAATAAAGACAAACTTTATTATCATTTCTTGGACCATAAACACCATAAACACCTAAGCTAATCGCTGCTGGGAAAACATGGCCACCATTATAATC
The DNA here is from genome assembly GCA_949888035.1 of Lactobacillus johnsonii. Taxonomy (GTDB): domain Bacteria; phylum Bacillota; class Bacilli; order Lactobacillales; family Lactobacillaceae; genus Lactobacillus; species Lactobacillus johnsonii_B. The sequence continues at coordinate 18,735 of CATLCE010000017.1, forward strand.
AGTATGCTCTCCAATTACATTAATTCGGCCGGGTGAAAAAAATACATCTTTTTCATTTTTACCAAATACTTTTTGATAATTTTTAATCAATTCATCTTTATTCATAATTTTTACCTCGTAAATCAATCAGTTATATGTAATCGTTTTCACAAATGATTATAAAACTATTTATCATTTTAGTAAATAAATTTACTGCTTTTATAAAAAAAGTGCATTAAATTTTTAATGCACTTAGTTAAAGCTTTTCCTTATAACTAAATTAGTATTCATGGTTAAATGCACCTGCGGCAACTCTGAGTTAGTAATTCGCATAAGTAAAACGGAAATTGCCAATTTACTTAAAGCAATTTGATCAATATTGTACGAGGTTAGTGGGGGTGAAACATACTTTACGACATCACTGTTGTTAATACTGATAATAGCAGTATCTTTTGGGACTCTAATTCCTACCTCATTAAAATACTGCAAAACACCCACACTCAGTGTATCAGAAGCAATAATAAAGGCATCGGGTAACTTTTTCCCTAATTTATTAACTACTTCTTTTGCTAAATTATAACCATTTTTAACACTAACAATTCCTTTGGCAAATACTTCAATATTCTTTATCCCTCGGGTTTTACAATACTCCGTAAAAGTAATCTCTCGAATATCACGTTGCGATTTATGATCTAAAGTAAAACTTTCAGCACCGATGTAGCCCAAATTGTCATAACCATGCGCTATTAATTTCTTGATTGCATCCTGTACCGTTAATTCCAGATTAGGCTGAACCGAATCAAACAGCTCTGGAGCAGGGTTAATATCAATAAAGACCCCATTGGGTAAAACAACGTGTAGTTTCTCTAATTCTTTATAGGTAAGTTCAGCTGTTCCGACTCCAATAAAACCTTGAAAAATTGAGGCTTGTTGTATTAACTCATTCAATTCAGTGAAAAAAGTTAATTTAATGCCTTTTTCTTTTCCCACTTTATTAACAGCATCCCGTAAAAAAGAAAAATATTCATCCTGAAGTTGTTCATTTCCATTTACTCGATAAAGTAATGCAATTTCAGGCTTTAAGTCACTTACGTTATTAATCTTTTTAAAATATCCTAATTCATTGGCTACTTTTAATATCTTACTTTTCGTTTCAGGAGTAACTGACAAATGCGGGTCATTATTTAATAAGCGTGATACAGTTGCCGGTGAAAATCCAGATTTGGCAGCTATTTCTTTAATTGTTGTCATATTTTCCACCACTTTTTCTATTCACAAATACTGTATCATAATCCTAATTAATCCGCTATTACTGAATAATTTATTACCTAAGTAAATAATTTATTGATTCTTTCACCATATAAACAATTTTATATACAAAAAAAGCTGTCTATGATAGACAGCTTTTCATTTATGACCTTAATCTTCATCAAGACCTTGATAATAGTTATATACTTCTTGACCAGCAATACTTCCTTCACCGACAGCAGTTGCAATTTGACGAAGTTCTTTTGCTCGAACATCACCCAAAGCAAAGATCCCATCAACTTTAGTACGCATATGATCATCCGTTAGGATCCAACCTTGGTCATCAGTAATGCCTAAATCTCTAAAAGCATCTGTTTGTGGTTGAATACCAACATAAATAAATACACCAGCTACTTTAATTTCTTTTTCTTCACCAGTTTCTTTATCCTTATATTTCACACCAGTTACTTTATTGCCATCTCCGACAATTTCTTCAGTTTGAGCATTCCAGATAAACTTCATCTTATCATTTTCGAAAGCTTTCTTTTGTAATTCAGCTTTCGCACGAAGTTGATCACGCCGATGGATAACAGTGACTGACTTAGCAGACTGTGCCAAATATAGCCCCTCTTGAATAGCTGAATCTCCGCCACCAATTACAGCAACATCTTCATCTCTAAAGAAAGCGGCGTCACAAACAGCACAATATGATACGCCTTTTCCAGCATATTCTTCTTCGCCAGGAACTCCAAGATGCTTATGAACTGCACCAGTAGCAATAACGACCGTACCAGCTTCGTATTCACCTGAATCAGTTTTAACGATCTTTTTATTGCCATCTTGGATAATACTTTGTACATCGCCATAAGCAAATTCAGCTCCAGCATTTGTAGCCGTTTGATACATTTTTTCGCCTAATTCAGGTCCTTGAATATCAACAAAGCCAGGATAATTATCAATGCCAGCAGTATTATTCATTTGGCCGCCATAAATACCACGATCCAAAATAACTACTTTCAAATTAGCTCGAGCGGCATATAAAGCAGCAGTTAAACCACCAGGTCCTGCTCCAATTACAATTACATCGTAGTTTTTTTTCTCAGCCATATTCTCGCCTCTATTCTTACTTTTTGTAAGTATATATTACTATGAACAAATAAAAATTGCAATCTTTTTGCTTATAGTTGAATTTCTGGCTTAGGATTTCTTCCCATCATTGTCTTAATTTCTTGATCTACATCGGCATTTTCATATAAAACACGGTAAATAGCTTCACTAATTGGCATATCAATATTCTTTTCTTCTGCTAATTCATGTACAGCTTTAACAGTCGTAGCACCTTCAACAACTTGGCCCATATGGTCTAAAACATAATCAAGACTCTTTCCTTCTCCAATTTGCTTACCTGCACGCCAATTACGAGAATTTTGAGAAGTTGCTGTTACAATTAAATCACCAATTCCTGAAAGACCTGAAAAAGTCATTGGTTTTGCGCCGAAGTATTTAACTCCTAAACGAGTAATTTCAGCTAAGCCTCTAGTCATTAAAGCAGCTTTTGCATCATCACCATATCCTTTACCAACTAGGATACCTGCAGCGATTGCAATAACATTTTTCACTGCTCCACCTACTTCAACTCCCACTAAATCATCATTAGTGTAGAAACGGACATAGTTATTTGAAAATATCTTTTGTACTCTCTTAGCATTTTCTTCACTAGTAGATGCACAAGCAATTGCAGTTAAATCCTTTTGAGCAACATTTTCAGCATGACTAGGGCCTGAAATAGCTACTATTTTTTCACTATCATTTGGATAAACTTCTTCAGTTAAAATATCTGAAATTAGTTTTTTACTTCCTGGTTCAATTCCTTTAGTTGCAGTTACCAATAAAGGAGTAGCGCCAGTTTTATCTAATATTTTACGTACATTTTTAGCAACAATACGAACTGCTTTAGTTGGTAAAACAAATAAAACAATCTCGGCACCATCTAATGCTTCTTCTAAGTCTCCAGTAGCGGGCACATTAGGATTAAGTTTCCAATTTTTCATGTAGTGAGTATTAGTATGATGTTCATTAATTTCTTGGTTAACACTATCAATGTTTCCATATAATACTACATCATTTCCGTTATCAGCTAACATTGAACCAAGAACAGAACCCCATGAACCATTACCTAAAACTGCAATCTTTGCCATTTTTTTACTCAAACTTTCTATAAAAAATTATTTCTTTCAATCTCTATTATACGGGTATTTTAAACCGCTGCCAGCCAAATACCACTTTGGCTTTACAACTTTACGACGATAAACCCAAAGAATAATTGCGCCAAAAAACAAAATCAAACTCAATGCTTGTGAAACTCTAATTGTATTAGCAATGTATAAACTATCCGTTCTCATTCCTTCAACAAAGAAACGGACAGCAGAATACCAAATTACATAACTTAGAAATATTTCTCCACGCTTAAAAAGATGTTTTCTATGACGTAAACTCAAAATTAAAATTAAGCCAATCAAATTTAATGTCGACTCATACAAATAAGTCGGTTGGTAATATGAACCATTAATATACATTTGCTGAATAATGAAATGTGGCAAATGTAGACTTTCTAAAAAGGATAAAGTGGTTTTAGCACCATGCGCTTCTTGATTCATAAAATTACCCCACCGAGCAATTACCTGCGCAGCCATTACACCTGGAGCTATGATATCAAGCATTAGAAATGGCGGTAGCATTCGTTGATGACAAAAAATCAACAACACTATTAGTCCAGCGATCAAACCACCATAAATAGCAATACCACCATTCCAAATAGCAATTATTTGGTCGGGATGTTGAGAAAAATAGCCCCATTCAAAAACTACATAATATATTCGAGCTCCAATAAAACCAATCGGAACTGCCCAAAGGAGGAAGTCAATGAAGTCATCAGGCATAATATGCCTTTTCTTTCCTTCATTAATTGCCATTAAAGTTGCTACTAAAACTCCCGTAGCCATTAAAATACCGTACCACTTAACTTGAAGCGGGCCCAGATTAAAAGCTACAGGATTTAAGGCTAAACTCATTTCCTGCTTTCACCCTCGTCTTTTTTAGAATTGTCTGAAATTAATTCAGTTAGATTTTGTTCAAATTTTTGGCTAGCATCATAGCCCATTTTCTTAGCTCTGAAGTTCATAGCGGCTACTTCAATAATAATAGCTAAATTGCGTCCGACTTTAACTGGAACAGTTACTTGAGGCACATCTACTTCAAAAATCTCACGCGTCTTTTCATTAAACCCTAAGCGATCATAATTGGCTTTTGGATCCCAATTTTGTAAACAGATTATCAATTGAATTTCAGTACTGTCCTTAACCGCGCCAGCACCAAAAAGGTTCATCACATCAATAATTCCAATTCCGCGAATTTCCATTAAATGCTTTAAGATCTTAGGAGCTTCTCCCACTACAGTCTTATCATCTTTTTGGTAAACATCAACTCGATCATCCGCAATTAAACGGTGTCCTCGTTTAACTAAGTCTAGGGCTGTTTCTGACTTACCAACACCAGAATTTCCAATGATCAATACACCCATTCCATAGATTTCTACTAAAACACCGTGAATACTCTTTCGAGGGGCAAGTTTTTCATCTAGAAATTGAGTAATGACACTCGATAAATGTGTTGTAGCCATATTACTCGAGAGAACAGGTATATTTTCTTTCTCAGCTGCTTCAAGCATCTCTGAAGGAATTGGTAAACCTCGGGACACAATGAAACAAGGCGTTTCTGGAGTTGCCATTTTGGTAAATACTCGCTCACGCAAATCATGATCTAGTCGTGCACTATAAGAAATTTCTGTTCTTCCTAGCAATTGAATTCTATTTTTAGGATAGAAATCAAAATAACCTGTTAATTCTAAACCTGGACGTGAAATATCAGAAGTATCAATTAACTTTTGATCTAGATATTCCTTTCCTTCAACCACTCTAAGTGAAGGGAGATCTTTTACTAATTCACTGACTTTAACTGCTTCAACCATTTTTGTTATCCTCTTTATCTTCTACATCTTTGACTGAAACATTTCGTGCTTTCTTTCGCTTTTGATTATTAGTGGATGGCTGCACTGGATTATGGCTATCAGTTTTTTCTGTATCTTTTTTGTTACCAGAAAACTTAGCCAGTAGCCAAATAATCAAAGCAACAATTATAGCAACAGGTAACAAGCCAATAAAGAATTTAAATATTGAAAATAAAATACTTAAAATCACTAAAGCAGCTAATACCAATATTAAAATAGTTACAAATCCCATAGATCTTTTCCTTAAACTTTAATTCGGATTTTTTTGGCTCAATAGCCACTGTAAATAAGCATAAATAAAATTATCTAATTTTCCATCCATTACACCATTTACATCACTGCTTTCAAAATTAGTCCGATGATCTTTTACCATATTGTAAGGATGAAAAACATAAGAGCGAATTTGAGAACCAAAGCCAATTTCTTTTTGATTACCTTTAAGTTCTTCTGTCTGCTTTCTTTTCTTCTCTTCTTCTAGCTGGAATAACTTTGCCCGTAACATATTCATTGCAGTTTCTCTATTTTGCAATTGGGATCGCTGAGCCTGCGATGAGGTAACAATACCAGTAGGTAAGTGGGTAATTCGAACTGCACTAGAAGTCTTATTAATATGCTGACCTCCAGCACCACTTGAACGATAAACGTCAATTCTTAAATCATCTGGATTAATATCAACCTCAATACTTTGATCAATCTCTGGTATTACTTCTACAGAAGCAAAAGATGTATGCCGTCTTTTTGCCGAATCAAAAGGAGATATTCTTACTAATCTATGCACACCATTTTCAGATTTAAGTAATCCAAAAGCATTTTTTCCTTGAATCCGGATGCTTACACTTTTAACACCAGCTTCTTCACCAGGTTCATAATCTTCAATTTCAAATTTCAAATCATGACTAGCTGCATAGCGTTGATACATTCTTAAAAGCATATCAGCCCAATCCATGGCCTCAGTACCACCAGCACCAGGATGGATTTCCATTAAAGCATTATGTTGATCATACTTATCTGATAACAATAATGATAATTCATAATCATGAAAACTTTGTGATAATGACACCATTTCTTCAGATAATTCTTCACTCAATTCAGGATCTGGATCTGCTTTAAGTAATTCTAAAGCAGTTTGAGCATCATCGAATTTTGCTTCAAGTTGCTTAAAGTTTTCACTTTTTTCCTTCATTCGATTAGTATCATTAATTAAGCTTTGTGCTTGTTCTTGATTATCCCAAAAACCTGGCTCTGTCATTTTTTGCTCATTAATCGCAATACCTTCATTTAATGAATCGAAGTCAAAGAGACCTCCTGAAATGCTCTAACTTAGGACTAAGATCATTTAATTCTGCTTGAATTTCACTAATCTCCATTTTTATTTTCCTCACATCATAAAATTAATTTTTACTTTAATAATAGCAAAAAAGAGAGACATTATCTGCCTCCCTTTGTTTTTATCGACTAATGTTTTGTCTTATTTGAGCCTTCATAAATAGACGGGTGGCATCAAATTCGATATTACTGATCATTTCTTCAAACATTCTATAGCCAGCTTCTTGATATTCAACTAATGGATTTAATTGTCCATATCCTCTTAGACTAATAGATTGTCGTAATTGATCCATCGCATCGATATGATCAGTCCAGCGTTCATCTACAACACGTAAGATAACAACTTTTTCAAATTCTAACATTTGTTCAGGATCAGCAAGTTGCTTTTCTTTTTCAGCATAATTGTCTTCTGCAATTTGATAAAGTCTCTTCTTAAGTTCTTCCGCACTTAAGTGCTTCATATTAAGTTTTTTAGTAGTTTCTTCATCAGTAATGGCAGAGGAAATGAAGTCTCTTATTTGATCATTACGCCAATCTTTTTTATCACCTTGGGTGTACATATCAATTTGATGATCAATAGTTCGCTTAATCATTGGCATTAAAACAGGTTTCAATGATTTATCTTCAGAAATAACCTGCATTCTTTCCCCGTAAATAATTTCACGTTGCGTACGCATAACATCATCGTATTGTAAAGTTTGCTTACGGGTATCATAGTTATTTCCTTCAACACGCTTTTGAGCTGATTCAACTTGTCTAGTAATCATACGTGATTCAATGACTTTATCATCATCATTATCAGATATTCGATCAAGGAATAATTTTACTCGATCTCCACCAAAACGCTTCATCAAATCGTCTTCTAGAGAAAGATAAAATCTTGTTACACCAGGATCACCTTGACGACCGGATCTACCACGAAGCTGATTATCAATACGACGAGACTCGTGACGTTCAGTACCAATAACAGCTAAACCGCCTAATTCTTTAACACCGGGTCCTAATTTAATATCAGTACCACGACCAGCCATGTTAGTAGCAATTGTAACTGCTCCTCTTTGACCAGCATTCATAATGATCTCTGCTTCTTTAGCATGGTTTTTAGCATTCAAAACTGCGTGTGGAATACCTGCTTGATTAAGCATTTGACTTAAACGTTCAGAGCTTTCAATAGCTACAGTACCAACCAATACCGGTTGTCCTTTTGCGTGACGTTCCTTAATTTCTTTTACTACAGCTTCAAATTTAGAATCTAAAGTTGGGTATAAAATATCAGGCAAGTCTTTACGAGCAATTGGACGGTTAGTTGGAATAGTGATTACTTCCATGTTATAGATTTCACGAAATTCTTCTTCTTCCGTCTTTGCTGTACCTGTCATACCTGCCAGCTTTTTATACATTCTAAAGAAGTTCTGGTAAGTAATGGTTGCTTGAGTTTTAGACTCTTCTTGAATCTTAACTCCTTCTTTTGCTTCAATAGCCTGGTGAAGTCCATCAGAATAACGACGGCCTTCCATTACACGTCCAGTAAAAGAATCAACAATCATAACTTCGCCATTTTGAACCACATAGTCGATATCTTTCAACATAATGTAGTTAGCTCTTAAAGCTTGATCAATATGGTGAACTAAAACTTGGTTATCAATGTCATACAGGTTCTTCAAACCAAAGTGTTCACAAGCCTTTTTAATTCCTTGATTAGTCAAATTAATTGTTTTAGTTGGCCAATCAATCTTGTAGTCACCATGGTCTTCATCATCATCTACATCGTCATCACTTTTATCTTCAACTAAAGTTTTAACAAAACGATCAGCACGGATATATTCACTGTTTGCTTGCTCTGCTTGTCCAGAAATAATTAACGGTGTTCTAGCTTCATCAATTAAAATTGAGTCAACCTCATCGATAATTGCATAGTTAAGTGGACGTTGAACCATTTGATCTTTGTAGACAACCATATTGTCTCTTAAATAATCAAATCCTAATTCTGAGTTCGTTGAATAAGTAACGTCACAGTTATAAGCATCTCTCTTTTCATCTGCAGACATCGAATTAAGGTTTAAACCTACAGATAAACCGAGCCACTTATATAATTGCCCCATTTCACTTTCATCACGGCTAGATAGGTATTCATTAACTGTTACCACATGAACACCTTTCCCCGTTAGAGCATTTAAATAAACTGGCAAAGTAGCAGTTAAGGTCTTACCTTCTCCAGTCATCATTTCTGCGATATTACCGTAATGAAGTGCAATACCACCAATAATTTGAACACGGAAAGGATATAATCCTAAAACTCTTTTTGCACCTTCACGTGCTGTAGCAAATGCTTCTGGTAGAATATCGTCTAACGTTTCACCATTTTCTAAACGCTTACGGAATTCTGGTGTCTTTGCTTGGAGTTGCTCATCAGATAATTTTTCGTACTCGTCTCCTAAAGATTCTACCTTAGTTGCTAATTTTTCAAATTTCTTTAATTCTCTTCTATCGTTATCGTAAATTTTTTTAAGAATATTAGCCATTTAATCGGTCCTTAAGTTTAAATTTTGTGCACAAATCTAAAATAATACTATGTAATTTTAACATTAATTTGGAAAAATGAGAAACCTACTATTGCAAGAAAAAGCCTCTTAAGCTTATCGTTGCTCAAGAGACTCTTAATTTATAAGATTGTTTTAATTATTCGTTAGTTTCAATCAAGCCATAACGACCATCATTTCTGCGATATACAATACTTGTTCCATTTGTATCTGCATCTTCAAAAACAAAGAAATCATGGCCCAACAAGTCCATTTGTAAAACGGCTTCTTCTGCACTCATTGGCTTTAAATCCAAATGCTTGTTACGAACAATATCAAATTCTTTAGGTGCTTTCTTTTCTTCTTCTAAGTCTTCATAGAAGAAATCTTTTAAGCCCTTCTCACGACTCTTTCTGTTAATACGAGTCTTGTATTTTCTAATTTGACGTTCTAGTTTTTCAGAAACAAAATCAATACTCTTGTACATATCATCAGTTGTGTCTTCTGCACGTAAAACTAGGTATGGAAGTGGAATTGTTACTTCCACCTTAGCAGTATGATCTGGATAAACCTTTAAATTGATATGAGCAATTACATCAGAATTAATTTCGAAGTACTTTTCGAGCTTATTCAATCTCTTTTGAACATAATCTCTTAAGGCATCAGTAACTTCGACATTTTCTCCACGAACATTGTATTTTAACATTGTAGATTCTCCTTTCAACGTCTTATGACGTTTTTTCTTACACATTCAGTATAGCAAATTGTAAGCGGTTTTACTAATGATTTATCTGCTAATTGTAAAACTATTTATTTTACAATTAGGATAAATTTCTAAAAGAGCATCTCGTGCATGATACAGCGTTCTACCGGTCGTATAAATATCATCTAGCAATAAAATTTTTCCACTAACATTTTTATTATCGATGGCCGAAAAGGTTTGCTTAGTCAATAACCGTTCCTTCCTATTCTTTTCTCCCTGAGCTTTCTCCGTATCTGCCTTAACTAATAATTTCGTTAAAGGAACTAACTTTTGATAAATAGCATAAATTGTATCAAATCCTCTTTTTTCTAGATGCCTGGGTGAGCTAGGAACGGGAACATAATAATCAGCTGCTGGCAACTGATCAATTAATTCAGCTAGGACATGACACAAAATATAATCTCCATATCTTTTGTACCGCACCATAACATCATGAAAAGTATCATTATATTGATATAAAGAACGATTGTCTAACAAATTGCCTGTATATTTCTGCTTCCACTGTAGACAATCATTACATAGCCCCTCTGTATTTATTTCTTTATTACAACCTGAACATATTTTTCCTTTCTTTTTAACAAACTTTTTTAGACATTCAGAACAAGTATATCTTTCCTTATACTTAACAAATAAAAACAATTTTTCATAGTTTATCTCTCTGCGAAAAGAGGAGTGACACAATAAACAATTATTCACTTATTCATCATCCTAATCTGTTTCATCGCTTGTCGGATATTTTTTGTATATTTGTGATAACAAAATAAAACTAGCCCATCTCTGTCATCTGCACTTCTTCCTACTCGACCTGCAATCTGAACTAGACTTGGAGTATTGTAAATTGGGTCATCTGCCGCAATTACAATTACTTGAACATGTTTAAAAGTTACTCCTCGTTCTAAAATTGTTGTTGTTAGTAAAATATCAATTTCTTGATTACGAAATCTAGCGACTTTACTTTGTCTTTCTTTGTCACCCGCATATACACTCACGATCCTTTTCTCTTTAAAAACAGCAGTCAAATGTTTCTTATATATGGGCAAATCTTTGATTCTCGGAACAAATACCAGAAGAGGTTTGTTCATATCTATAATTTTCCTAATCTGTTTAATCAGAGCAGGATGAACTTTTCCTTTACGAGAAATAAAAGGTTTAAAGAAATATTTTTCTTTCGGTACAGGTAGTAATCCCTTATGAAATCTTCTCTTTAGTAAAGAATAATTAATTGCCTTACCTTTAGCCTGTTTTAGCAATTTTTCATCTGGAGTCGCAGTTAGAAAAAATGTACATCCCTTTTCTTTTACAGCATTTTTAGCTGCAAAATGAAGCATTTTATTTTCATAAAAGGGAAAAGAGTCTACTTCATCAATCACAATCAAATCAAAAGCCTGGTAAAATTTTAAAAGTTGATGTGTTGTACATATGACAAATTGCTCATCTTTTGCATCATGATATTCACGTCCATGGTATTTTCCAATTTCCACATTTTCAAATGCTGCTTGAAAGCGGGGAAATAATTCATCAACTACATCAATTCGAGGCGTAGCAATTGCTGTTCGGAAACCATTTTTTAAAACTTCTTCTACTACTTTAAAAAGCATCTCTGTCTTACCGGCTCCAGTTACTGCATGAATTAAATGATTTCGTCGTTCTTTAAAGGAATTAACTAACTCATTAGAGATCAACTCCTGTTGATCAGTTAATTTTCCCTGCCAACTTAGTGGAGTAACTATTTTAGGATAAGTACTTTTTTCAATATTTCTTTCTAAATTCTTCTCTTCACTTATTCTTCCAACCCCAATACATTCTCGGCAATATAAATATCCATTAGGTAATCTTGCATCTGCTTTAGTGTTACATCGTTGGCATAAACCATTTATCATTGCAGGAACTTTTGTCGTCTTACTATTTATGTTATGGTTATTTTGACTATATATTCATTGGCGTCCTTTTAATTCACTCATCAATATCACCCTATATTAATTACGCAGTTGGAGGCGATTTTTTGTCATCAAAACAACTAAACTATTTAACAATCAGTAAATCGGGTCAACATGAGATAGTTATCAAAAAAAGTAGATTCATCTGCTCGTTAGCTCGTACTAAAACAGTGGAAGAAGCCCAAACATTTATTGAGCAAGTTTCAAAAAAATATCATGATGCAACTCACAATACATATGCTTATACTTTAGGATTAAATGATAATCAAGTTAAGGCCAGTGATAATGGTGAACCTTCCGGAACAGCAGGTATCCCTGAACTAAAAGCTCTGCAATTAATGAAATTAAAAGATGTGACTGCTGTAGTCACAAGATATTTTGGTGGCATTAAGTTGGGAGCTGGTGGGTTAATCCGCGCTTATTCAAATTCTGTAACTGAAGCTGCTCAAAATATTGGTGTTGTAAAATGCGTCATGCAGCAATTAATTGAATTTACAATTCCTTATAATCGACTTGATGAGGTTAATCACTATTTAAATGAAAATAAAATCCTAATTGATAATCAAATATATACTACTGATGTAACAATCCAAATTTTCCTAGATCTAGATCAAATCACTCAAGTTAAAGAGGATCTAATTAATTTATTATCGGGAAAAGTAGATTTCAAGAAAATAGACCAAAGATTTAATGAAATTCCTGTTACTAATTTAAATTTCCATGAACAATAAAAAAGATTTACGTTGTTTTAACGTAAATCTTTTTTATTTGTATTCTTTTTATTTAATCGTCTCACTTTTACTTCAGGATCTGCACGTTCCATTTTATTAATAGTGTGTTGAAGAAAATGCAGAAGTGGTTTATATTTTTCGCCTAATAATCCGATCGTTTCAACAAAAAGCTCAACTGCGAATAACAGACCTAAAATTAATAACCAGATCCCCCAGCGAGGAGACACTAATGAAAGCAATGAAACAAAAGAAAAAATAAGTGAAATTCCATAAATAGCTAACACAGTTTGACGATGGGATAATCCCATTCGCATTAATTGATGATGCAAGTGATGTTTATCAGCTTGAGATATATTTTTTTTATTTAATTTTCGCCTAATCATTGCATAAACTGTATCAGTAATCGGAACACCCAAAATAAGAATTGGAACTAATAATGACACAAAAGTTACATTCTTTAATCCTTTTAACGATAGGACGGAAATCATAAAACCAATATATAAAGCACCTGTATCTCCCAAAAATATCTTCGCAGGATGAAAATTATAAGGTAAAAAGCCCAATAAACAAGCTGCTAACATAATACACATAATTGGAACATAGTGTTGCCAACTTTTTAAAAAGAAGAAACCGACAATTCCCATTGTTACAAGGGAAATTAAGGTAACACCGGTAGCTAAACCATCTAAACCATCAATAAGATTGACAGCATTCGTTAAGGCAAGAATCCAAAAAATGGTAAGGGGAAAACTCCACCAACCTAGTTGAATATGGCCTAAAAATGGCAAGCTTAACTCTCTTACTTTAATTCCAGCTAAGAAATATACAACCAGGGATGCAACAAAAATCCCAAACATTTTTTGTCTCGGTTTTAATTCTAAAATATCATCAATCAAACCAGTTAAGATAATAACACTGGATGCCAATAATACTGAAAAAAGTTCATGAGTCGGAAAATCCTTCCGTAATAAGACAAATTCTCCAATATTAAAAGCTACAAATATTGCTAATCCACCAATAGTAGGCATTGGCTTTTTATTGATGCGACGAGCATTTGGATTATCAACTGCACCTAATACAAAAGCTAATTTTCTAATAAAAGGAGTTATAGCAGCAGTAATAATTACTAATAAGAATATTTTAACAATTGTTTGAAACATAACAATCTACTTTCTTAAACTTCTTTTTTTCATTATACCTACACCCCAATATAAACACAATAAAGCGATAAACAAAAAAGACGAATCTTAAAGATTCGTCTTTACTTAGCTATTGCAACAGCACGTTTTTCTCGAATAACCGTAACCTTAATGTTACCAGGATATTCCATATCTTGTTCAATTTGATTTCTAATATCATGAGCAAGAATAGTAGTACGAGCATCTGAGATCTTATCTGGCTCAACCATTACCCTTATCTCACGTCCTGCTTGAATTGCATATGCTTGTTTTACACCAATATGTCCCTTTGCAATCGTTTCTAGTTGTTCTAGTCGACGAATATAGTTTTCTAGAGATTCGCTTCTAGCACCTGGTCGAGCTGAAGAAATCGTATCAGCAGCTACAACTAATTCTGCAATAAAGGATAACTTAGGAACATCATCATGGTGAGCAGCAATTGCATTCACAACCAAATCTGGTTCATGATACTTTCGTGCAAGTTCAACACCAATTTCTACATGGGAGCCCTCAATTTCATGATCAATTGACTTCCCAATATCGTGTAATAATCCTGCGCGTACCGCTATTTTTTCGTCTAAACCAAGTTCAGCAGCCATTACGCCTGTTAATTTACCCACTTCAATAGAATGAGATAAAACATTTTGTCCATAAGACGTACGATACTTTAAGCGTCCTAAAATCTTTACCAATTCTGGATGCATCTTATGAATACCAAGTTCCATTAAGGCACTTTCACCAGCTTCGTAAATATCATCATTTACTTCTTTACGAGCACGATCAACCATTTCTTCTATCCGCGCTGGATGAATTCGACCATCTTTAATTAAACGCTCCAATGCTCTTTTTGCAATTTCACGTCTAATTGGGTCAAAACCACTTAAGACTACTACATCTGGAGTATCATCAATGATTACATCTACACCAGTTAAAGCCTCAAATGAACGGATATTTCTACCCTCACGGCCAATGATACGACCTTTCATATCATCACTTGGTAAATTAACAACTGAAACAGTTTTTTCAGAAACCGTATCGGCTGCACTACTTTGAATTGCATCAACAATTACTTTACGAGCAAAATGATCTGCTTTTGCCTTAGCAAGTTGATTACTTTCTTCAATCATTTCTGCTCTTTCCTTAACCAATTGGTCTGAAAGTTTATCTAAAACGATCTTTTTAGCATCTTCTTGATTCAACTCTGCAACTTCATAGAGTTTTTTCTCTCGCTCGGTCACTAATTGATCAGCCCTATTTTCTTTTTCTAGAACTTGAGCCTGCAATTTTTTAATTTGGTTTTCTTTCTGTGTGAGTTGTGAATCTTTTTGATCCAACAAACTATCTTTACGATCAATAGCATCTTCACGTTGCAGTAAGCGATTTTCTTGTCTGGAAATCTCCTGACGTCGTTCATTAAGTTCATTATCTACTCTTTCACGATAATGATGAATTTCTTCTTGTGCTTCCAGAATTTTTTCTTTTTTTGCATCCGCTGCTGCCTTCTTCATTGCTTCTTTTTGTGAAGCAAGATCAGCTTCTACAGCTTTAGCTTTACTTTCTGCATCTGCCAAGATGTGTTTTGCATCATGGGCTGCATTCTGTGCTTGAGTTTCCCACTTATTTTTACGGATACTATAGCCAGCGCAACCTCCAACTAAGACAGAAACAATAGCGACAGCAACAGGAACTAAAATTGTATTTACCATATTTTTACTATCGCCTTTTTTATAGAATTATTTCACACATTATTAATAATAAAAGTATCCGGAAGTGATGTCAATCATACAAAAAAACTTGGCCTTTAAAAGCCAAGTTTTAACTGTATTTGTCTATTATTTTTTTTCGCTTTTTTCATCGGAAGTATCTTTGTTTATTGTTACTTCTTTGTCCTGTTTTACCTTTTCAGGATTTTCACGTTCTTCAATTGCTTTAGCATCAATTCCATAAGCTTCACGAACTTTTTCTTTTACTTCTTCGTAAACATCAGGATGCTCTTCTAGATATTGCTTAGCATTCTCGCGGCCTTGTCCAATGCGATCATCGCCATATGAATACCACGAACCAGCTTTCTTAATGATATCTTTATCAGCAGCCATATCAATTAACTCACCAGTTTGAGAAATACCTTTCCCATACATGATATCGACTTCTGCCACTTTAAATGGAGGAGCAACTTTATTTTTTACAACCTTTAATTTAACTCGGTTACCAATTACGTCTGATCCTTGTTTAATTTGTTCTGCTCTACGTACTTCTAATCTAATCGTAGAGTAAAACTTCAAAGCACGTCCACCAGGAGTAGTTTCTGGATTTCCAAACATAACCCCAACTTTTTCACGAATTTGGTTAATGAAAACAGCAATAGTTTTAGTCTTAGAGATATTTCCTGAGAGTTTACGTAAAGCCTGACTCATTAATCTGGCTTGTAAACCAACATGTGAATCTCCCATGTCACCGTCAATTTCGGCTCTTGGTACTAACGCAGCCACGGAATCCACAACTAAGATATCAATTGCACCACTCGCAATAAGCGTATCTGCAATTTGCAAACCTTCTTCACCAGTGTTTGGTTGAGATAAAATTAAGGAATCAATATCAACACCTAATGCTTCGGCATAAGCTGGATCCATCGCATTTTCGGCATCAATATAAGCTGCTGTTCCTCCACGCTTCTGAACTTCTGCCACGGCATGAAGAGCCACAGTGGTTTTACCAGAACTTTCTGGTCCATATACTTCAATAATTCGTCCACGAGGATAGCCACCAACTCCAAGAGCTGCATCTAAAGCTAGTGAACCGGAAGGAATAGTGGAAATTTGAGTGTCTACTTTTTCACCCATGCGCATCACTGCGCCTTTTCCAAAGTCTTTTTCAATCTTCTTTAAGGCAATGTCTAAAGCCTTCTTTTTATCATCTTTAGCCAAATCTCTTCCTCCTTATTCCATTTATAATAATTATACTTGGTTTGACTACCTAAAAGCAAGAAAAATACGAACTAACGTTCAATATTATATTTCTCTATTTTTTATTACGCATTTTTTATTAATTTTTTTCAAAAAAAAGAAGCATCTCTGCTTCTTTTAATCTTAAATTTCACCTTTAAATACATCGCCGCTTTGCTTAAAGTAATCATAACCAGAGTAAATAGTAAAGATTAAGCAAATGTACAATAAGATTGTACCAATATAGTACACATCACCAAGCAATAAGAAAATAATCGAGAGCATCTGAGTCGTAGTTTTAATTTTACCTGGCATTTTTGCTGCTAAAACTTGGCCTTTATTTTCAGCCAAAATCAAACGTAAACCAGTGACGGCTAATTCACGACAAACAATAATAGCTACTACCCATGCAGGCGCTAAATTTAATGAAATTAAAAATACAAAAGCTGTCATCGTTAGCATTTTATCTGCTAATGGATCAGCAAATTTTCCGAAGTTGGTAACTAAGTTTCTTGAACGAGCAATATGTCCATCCAAAAAATCAGTTATTGATGCCACCGCAAAAATTACAGCTGCTAACACATGAGACCAATAAATATGTGCTCCTAGGAAAGTTGCCCCGCCTGCTGGCCAATTAAAAATTAAGACTAGCATAAAAACTGGAATCATGAAAATTCTAAACATAGTTAATTTATTTGGTAAATTCATTAACGGTTACTTTGACCTCCATTATTTTGGGTAGTATTAGTTTGACCTTGTGTGTTCTGCGTATTTTGCGTATTGTTTTGAGTAGTTTGGCCATTTTGTGTATTTTGATTTTGTTGGTTTTGTTGTGTTTGATTATTTACATTATTAGTTGAACTTTGAGTAGTTGCACTACTTTGACGAGTACTACTACTTTGGCTACTTTGGCTACTTTGATTGCTCTTTCCAGCAAATGTAAACCTAATCGTCATTGGTGAAGCTGGATTAGTTGCATTATGTGCATTTACCTTCTTACCGGCTAAAGTCAAAGTAGTTGATACACTATTCCCCATTTGTACAGAAACATTGTTTACATTTTCTGGTAATTGAACTGAGTGCTTCTCATTAGCTTTCAAAGTTCCTTGCCAAACAGAAGAACCATTTACTAAAATTTGTGCCCAAACATCATTCTTAGTGGTTCCTAAAGTTAAAGTTCGGTCACTCTTCAATCCACTAACACGGTAACTATTATTACCTAAACTAGAAATTTTAACTTCTGAGGTTGTAGTTTTTGGAGTTGATTTCTTCTTTGATGAAGCTTTAGATTTTGAAGATTTGATATGAGAAGAAACGGTTACATTCTCAGCTTGATTTGCTGACTGTTGATTGGTTCCAGTAAAGAAGCGAGTGTAAACAATATAAACTACTAGAATTACTAGAACAACACCAACTACTGTTGCAATTTGAGGTAAATAGTTACGCCATAGTCCCTTATGACTATTAGTTGTCTCTTTAATTCTTTCGCTCTTATTGTCGATTGAATTTTCAACATATTCTTCTGGTTTTGCTTCAGGTACTTCAGATTTATAATCTGCTAATAATTCCTTGCCGTTAAGACCAACAACATCAGCAAATTGCCTAATAAAGGCTCTAACGTAAAAATCTCCCGGTAATTGATCAAAATCATCATTTTCAATTGCTGTAAGATATCGACGCTGAATCTTAGTTATTTTTTCTACATCTTCAATTGACATGCCCTTTGCCTTACGAGCACTGCGTAATTTATCTCCAATATCTGCCATAATATCCTCTCAACTTTTTGCAATAATTCAAATATGAGTATACCAAACTAATCGACCATTAAACAAGCCAGCCACCATCGACATAAATAGTTTGTCCAGTTAAATAGTCTGAACGTTCATCAAGCAAATTTTCTACCCAAAAAGATATATCCTTCGGATCTGCCAATCTTCCTGCAGGAATTTCATTTTTAACTTCATTTAAAGTTTCAGCATCAAAAATTGCATTCATTGGTGTATCAACTGCTCCAGGAGCAATCACATTTACAGTTAAATTAGCCGATGCTACCTCACGTGCATACCCTTGTACAAAGCTTGATAATCCACCTTTACTGGCACTATACACACTCTCTAGCGCACTTGCTTGTCCTCCATACACAGATCCAATAAATATTATTCGGCCATGTGCCTGCTTTAAAAGCTGGGATTCTAAAAGGGAAGTTATCTTTATCGGAGCTAATAAGTTAATTTGGATAATCTTCTCAATTTCATCTAATTCTTGACTTCCAAGAAATTGATAATTAGTGATTCCTTGTGTAAAAATCACAGCACTTATTGGTAAGAGATTTGATACTATTTTTTTAATCACATCATCTTCAGCCAAAAAATTTAATTTTAATGAAAAAAATTCTTGGTCTGGATATTTTTCAATGAATTCCTGTACCATTTTACCGGCTTCTTGTTGGTTATGATTGTAATGAATATACAAAGACCAGCCATTTTCAGCCATATTTTCTGCAATAGCTCTTCCTATTCCACCAGTTGCTCCGAAAATTATTGCACGCTTCATTTAGTTAGCTTCCTCTTTACCTTTTAAAGTTGCAGTAAATATATCACTTTTATTTAATATATTTTCAACAGCTGTATAAAATTCATTAAAACTTAAAGATTGAATTGCCTGAGATGCTGAATTAAAACTATCATTTTCAAGTCCATATTCTGCTTCTTCAATAGCAATTGTACTAAGATCATCAAATTCTCTAATAGTCTGTGCCAATGCTTCCTTTTTTTGAAATACAAAGGACTCTTCCGTAACAGGAACTTCCAAAAGTTGGCTCTTAATATTCTTTAAAAACAAATCTGGCTTACTAGAAGCGCCGATAATTGTAGCAAAATTACCCGCAGTAGTATATGAGACCTGCAGCTCCATTGGTGAATTTAGAATACCTTGTTTTTGCATCTTTTCAAACCAAGGACTAGTTACTCCTAGCTTTGCTTGAAGCATCATTTCAAAAATACTTTGTGCTGTGCTATTCCTCAAACCTACTTTTTTAAAGTCAGGTAGTTTTATTCCTATACCGACCCTAGACGTAATTAAATCGGATGCAATAATTTTATTATGCTCTTTTTGAGAATTTACAATGGATAATTTTTTAGGTGCAACTTTTTTAGAAATTAAATATTTACTCTCAAGTTTCCCTACCTCACGTAAAATTTCTTTAGTTTGGTTTTCGCTGAATCCACCACAAGCAACAAATTCCATCCGGCAACTAACATAGTTATTGTCATAAATTTCTTGTAAAATTTCTGGCGTCATTTTTTTCAAACTAGATTTTGTACCGGTTAAATCTTCTGCCAAACTTGTTTTCGGAAACATCATTTGCATTAATTCATAATTTACTTGCCAATTGGGGTCGTCTTGATACATCGCTAATTCTTGAGCAATAATTTTTGATTCTTTAGCAACATTGCTTTTGGTGAAATGCGTTGTTCCGACTAATTCAAAAATTAATGGTAAAACCTGACGCCAATGTTCAGTAAAGCTCGCATAAAACATTGTTTCATTATAGGTAGTAAACGCATTCGTCGAAGCTCCAAGTTCTTCAAAACGTTGCGAAATGTCACCATCTTTTTTAGTAAATAATTTATGCTCTAAAAAATGTGCTCCACCACATAATTTTTGAGGATCACTGCCACCAAAATCTACGATTATTCCCATAAACTTTTGTGCAAAAAGTGGTCTCCTAATTACTTTTGCACGAAATCCAGACTTGTAATCTCTAGTTGTTACATCTAATTTTTTCATTTTAAACAATAGCTTTCGTTAAAGTATAATTTTTGGCTGAATTCAATTAATTTATCTATCTTAAAGCGATCAACATCAGCAATTCTCTGTACAAAAGTATAGTCACGCCCTCTTAGAGCATTGGCTAGCATCTGAATCAAAATCAAATCTTGCCGATCAGTACTAATTTGGTAGTTACGCTTTAAGGCAGATTT